>JAGYLB010000111.1 GCA_018401055.1 Roseicyclus sp. | reverse complement strand
GGGTGAGAGTGCTCCATTGTTACATGTCCCCACGCCAGGAAGCCGTTGTGGGGTAATAGCGCCGCGTACGCCGTTATCCGCCGCCTGCGCAATGCCCCGGAACGCCGCGCCACCCAGCAACGCGCCCCCTGTTGCAAAAAGAACAAGCAGCAACACGGGCATATCACCGGTCCGGGCGTAGAACGTAGGCGGCAGTGCGGGCGGCAGCGGCGCGTCAAGATACCCAGCCTCGTTCAAGGGCAGCGCGGCCAGCACGCGCCCGCGCCCGTCGATGACGGCAGAGACGCCGGTATTGGCCGCGCGCAGCACCGGCAGACCCTGCTCGGCGGCCCGCAACCGGGCGATGGCCAGATGTTGATAAGGGCCGGAAAAGCTGCCGAACCACGCGTCATTGGTCAGGTGCACCATCCAGTCGGGGCGGTTGATCTGACGGATGTAGCCCGGAAAAATCGCCTCGTAGCAGATCATCGGAAAGGCGCGGCCAAGGCCGCCCCCCATGTCCAGCAGCGCGGGGCCGGGACCGGGCCCATAACCGCCCGCCAGAACCTCGGCCATCCCGCGCAGTCCCAGCGCCTCGGCCATGGCACCGCCCGGCATGTATTCGCCAAAGGGCACGAGGTGGTGCTTGTCGTAGACCTGCGCGATCAGACCCTCCGGCGTCAGCAATACCGATGTGTTGCGCGCCCGAAACCCCTCGAAGCGCTGCGCGCCGACCAAAACCTGCGCAGACCCCGCCGCCCCGGCGATGCGGGCGCGCACGGCGTCAGAGCGTTCCAGCAAAACCGGCATGGCGGTTTCGGGCCAGACGACGAGGTCCGGTGCGGGACCATCATTCAGCGGCGGTCTAGCTGTCAGGTCCAACCCTCGCTCGAAAAAGACATCGATCATGTCGGGACGCCACTTGAGATGCTGCGGCGCATTGGGCTGTACCAGCCTGACCACCGGCGCATCGGGGTCCGGCACTTCTGAGGGCGGTATCATGACCATGGCCAACAAGGTGACGAACAAGGCCAGGGCTGCGGGCACGGCAGCCAGCCGAGGGCGGGCGATCAGCGCCGCGGCACAGGCCGCAGCGATGCCCATGACCACCGCCGTCAGTCCATGCGGCCCCATGAAGGCCGCAAGCCCCAGCAAAGGCGAGCCGATCAGGATGTGACCCGGATGCGCCCATGGAAAGCCGGTCAGGACCGTGGCGCGCAGTGCTTCGGCCAACACGATCAGACCGCCGAACACCAAGATCCGCAGCGCCGCGCAGCAGGTGCCTGCAAGCCGTGCCGCCCCCAGCCCGCCAGCATCCAGAACAGCGCCATACCCCCGCCATCAGAACGACGGCAAAGGGCGCCATCCAGCCATGACGCGCGGCATCCACGAAGAAGGGCGCGGCGATCCAGTGCAGCGCAACGGCAAAATAGGCGGTGCCCCCAATCCAGGCCGCCAAGGCCGCCCGTCTTGCGGTCGGGGCGCCACCCACGGCGACACACAGACCGGAAAAGCCCGCCCAACCCAAAGGCCACAGACCGAAAGGTGCAAGGCCAAGGGCCGCGACGGCGCCGCTCAGACCGGCGAGCCAAAGGCTGGACGGCGGGAGCCGACCGCAAGCCCCCGGACTGCTGGATCACCCGGCAACCCCTTTCGGGACCCGGCACACGCAACCCGCTTGATCCGCCGCGGGTCAGCCTCGATCACCTCGAATTCCACGCCCGAGGGATGGGGGACGACCTCGCCCCGCGCGGGCACCCGGCCCGAGAGCAGGAACACGAGGCCGCCCAGCGTGTCGACCTCTTCCTCGTCATCCACCTCGGACAGGGCGATGCCCAGTTCGGCCTGAAACTCGTCCAAGGGCGCGCGCGCCAGCGCCAGCCACTGGGTCTCGCTTTCACGGGTCCAGGGTTGCGCCTCTTCGATGTCGTGTTCGTCCTCGATCTCGCCGATAACCTGTTCGATCAGGTCCTCGATCGTGACCAGCCCGTCGACACCGCCATATTCGTCGATCACCAGCGCCATATGGGTGCGTTCGGTCTGCATCTTGGTCAGCAGCACGCCGATCGGCATCGAGGGCGGCACATAGAGCAACGGCCGCATCATGGTGCGCAACGAGAAGCTGTCGTCCACGCCGTTGAAGCCGAAACGCAGCGCCACATCCTTGAGGTGCACAAGCCCCAGCGGGCTGTCGAGCGTGCCCTCATAGACCGGCAATCGGGTCATGCCGCTGTCGCGGAACACCTTGACCAGTCCCTGCAGGTCTTCGTCGCAGGACACGGCCTCGATCTCGGCACGCGGGATGGCCACGTCATAGACGCGCATCCGGCGCAGGTTTGACATGCCGAACTGGGGCTGGATCACACCTGCGGCTCCACCCTCTTGCGGGCGCTCGCCGGTGTCGGAGCCGTTTGTCTCGGCTTCGTCGCCATTGCCAAACAATCTTGCGAAAAATCCCTGCCTTTGCGGTCCGGGATCATCTGCCTCTTCCTGCGCGCCACGCGCTGCAGGAGACGAGGGATCTGGGTTCGAGCTCATGGCTCCTTTCCGAAACTGCACGCGCCCGTCGTGGCCCGCAGCGTCAATATGGGTCAGGTTGGCCCAGTCTTGCAAGGATGCGGGTCTCAAGACCCTCCATCAAACCCGCATCGGGGTCGGTTATGTGATCGAAACCCAACAGATGCAGCAGGCCGTGGACCAGAAGATGGGTCAGATGATGCTCGAACGGCTTGCCCGCCTCGGCCGCCTCGCGGGTCAAGACGCCATGGGCCAGCGCGATATCGCCCAATTCCTCGGGCGGACCGTCAGGGTCGGCCTCGGGCAGATCGGGCATCGCGCCGGGCGTTTGCGCGCCGCGCTCCTCCGAGGGCCATGACAGCACGTTGGTGGGCGTGGGCTTGCCACGAAACTCGGCGTTCAGCACCGCAATGCGGTCGTCGTCACAGGCGAGGATCGACACGCAGAACCCCGCAGGCTCGAGGTCGAGCGCCTCAAACGTCGCGCCAAAGGCCGCGCGCGCCGCCGTCTCCAGCGCTGCCTCGTCCCAGCTTTCGTCATCGATGAGGATGTCGATCTCCATGGAGCGCGCCATGCACCGCCACGAGGGCCGCGTCAATGGACAGGCGCTCAGGTCACGTCCCAGATCGCATCGGCGGCCGCCAGCCCCGATTGCCACGCGCCCCCAGTGTCGTGGCAAGCGGCCTGGGTGCGGCCTCGCCGGCGAAAAACAGGCGGTCCTCGAACGGTTCGGCGTAATCCGCGCGCGCATCATCGGCGCCGGGAGTGACGCGCGACCACGGGCCAAGGCTGAAGGGATCGGCAGACCAATCATGGCTGTCGGTGGCCAATGCTTCGATCCGCAGGTGGTGGCGCAACGTGTCGCGCGCGGCCTCGGCCAAGGCCGCCGGGCCGCTGGACGCGAGATCGGCTGCCGAGGCTCCTGCGAAGATGACACCGGCAAGCGGGGCGCGCGGATCAAGATGCAAAAGCGCTCCCTGCCCCGACAGAAGGCGCGGCACATCGATGGCGAATTCCGCCGCGTCCGGCACGGCATGCGGCAGGCGCAGGCCGACCTTGACGAACTCCGCCGCGCCCAGCGCCGCCCATGCGGCCTGTTTGGCCAAGTGGCAGGGCGGGGGTTATCGTGATGGCACCGGACGCCAGCAACACGGGTGGCAAGGTCACGACGACGACGCCCGCGCGCAGCGTTCCGAACCGTCCCGAAACCGCCACATGGTCGGCGGGGCTGAGGCCGATGGAGGTGACGGCATGGCCAAGATGCAGCGGCAGCCCCTCGGCCAGATGCGCCAAAAGCCCACCGGGCCCGCCTGCGACAAGCCGATCCTCGCCCGCCGTTTGCATCGCCGCGTCAGCCAACGAAACCGCCTGCGGGTCGCCGCCCATCGACAGCGCGGCCAGCGCGACCGAGGCGCGGTCCATCCGGTCGGCACCGGCGAGATCGGCCAGCGTGGCACCCGGGCGCCGAATGGCGTCGATACGGGTGTCCAACCGGTCGAGCGCGGCAAGCAGCGCTTCGGCCGTCACGTCGAGCGGCGTGTTCCCATCAAGCGCGGTGAGCGTGTCGTACTGGCTGTCGGTCAGCGCAGATCCTGCGTCGGTGGCAAGCCGGGCCAGCGGGTTGGAACGTCCGTTGTGGAGCCACTGCGCACCCCCGATCCCAAGGCAGGCCAAGCGCGCCCGCATGGGTCCAGGCCCGGCCGCCGACGCGGTCGCGCGCCTCGAGCACGATGACATCATACTCCCATTCGGTCAGGCGGCGCGCGGCGGCGATACCTGCCGCGCCTGCGCCGATCACCACGACCTCGGCATCCAGAAAGGGTTGGGCCCGGACGATACGGGGCATCGCAAGCGAAGCCCCGCAAGGGCGAGAAAGGCGCGGCGGCCAGTCATCGTCAGGGGTCAGCCCGGGGGCGCGTCGGCGTCATAGGCCTCGATGATGCGGGCGACCATCGGGTGGCGGACGACGTCCTTGGAGGTGAAGTAGTTGAAGGATATGCCCTTCACGTCCTTGAGGATGCGCTCAGCATCGCTGAGGCCGCTGGTCACGCCGCGCGGCAGATCGACCTGGCTGCGGTCGCCCGTGATGACCATGCGCGAGCCACGCCCGAGGCGGGTCAGAAACATCTTCATCTGCATCGTCGTGGTGTTTTGCGCCTCGTCCAGCACGACATAGGCGCCCGAGAGCGTGCGGCCGCGCATGAAGGCCAGCGGCGCGATCTCGATGGTCTTTTCCTCCATCAGCTTTTGCAGCTGCTTGCCGGGCAGGAAATCGTTCAGCGCGTCATAGAGCGGCTGCATGTAGGGATCGACCTTGTCCTTCATGTCGCCGGGCAGAAAGCCCAGACGCTCGCCCGCTTCGACCGCCGGACGGGACAGGATGATCTTGTCGACGCCGCCGTTGATGAGCTGGTTCACGGCGACCGCGACGGCGAGATAGGTCTTGCCGGTGCCCGCGGGGCCGATGCCGAAGGCTAGTTCGTTCTCGGTAGAGCGCACGGACATAGGCCTGCTGCGCCTCGGTGCGGGGTTCGACGGTTTTCTTGCGGGTGCCGATTTCGAGCCGCCCGCGCTGGAACATCTCGATCTGGTCGCCCGCGCGCGCGCCGGTGTCCTCGTTCGAGCCACCCAGCCGAACGGCGGCATCGATGTCACCGGGTTCCAGCCCCCGCCCCGCCTCGAGCCGGGCATAGAGCTTTTTCAAGACCTCCGCCGCTTCGACACGTGCATCCCCCAGCACCGCCAGCATGTTGCCGCGCCGCAAGACATGGACGGACAGAAGATGTTCGATCTGGGCAAGGTTGCGATCGAATTCACCACAGAGTTCGATCAGGAGACGGTTGTCAGGGAACTCGAGCGAAAGCTCGACCGGGGTGCCATCTGTCGGGGCCGCCAGTGTGGTGATCGCCAAATCCCGCTCCGGTTTGGAGTTGCGCCTGACACAGACTGTGACAACAGCCCGCCCACAACGCAACAGGTTGTGGCCGCTGTCACCAAAGTTTCTTGATCCTGTGGTCGCAAAGAACAGAAAACGGGCGGCCCCGAGGGAACCGCCCGCTTTGAGACATTACAAGCAACGATCAGTTGCGGATGCGCGGCACCCGGTCCGGGATGCCCGGATTGGCGCTGATATTTCCGACAATGGAGTTTGGCGGCGCGATGGGGGTGCAGACCGGCGGGCCCGAGACCGGGTCGCGACGACGCGACCAGTAGCCTTCGAGGCCGTCGTCGATCATCCAGATGTGGCAGCCATCGGGGTCAATGTAGATGCCCGCTTAAGCTGGCTGAGGCTGCGCCCTGCGTCGCGGCCCCGGTCTTCGCCGATGGCGACGATCGGAGCTGGGCCGCTGGGGCGCTGCGTGCCCTCGAAGCCTTCGACGCAGCCCGACACCAGAACAGCGCAACCGAGAAGGGCCGAGGCCTTGAATAGTGTTTTCATGTCCCTCATCCCCCTCACCGGTAGCACACGATTTCGACTCGGCGGTTTTGCTGCATCCCGGCGGCCGTGGCGTTGGAGGCGACAGGGCGGCGCTCGCCATAGCCGATCTCGCGCGCGACGCGGGCGCCTACGGACCGGGCGACGTTCGCCACGGATGCGGCGCGGCGCTGGCTGAGCGACATGTTGTACTCATCCGAGGCGCGGCTGTCGGTATGTCCATAGATCGCGTAGGCAAAGGCGCTATAGCCGAGCGGAAGAACTGTTCCAGCTGCGCGCGGCCTGAATGGGTCAGGCGGGCGCTGTCGGTATGAAACAGGACGTCGCTGTTGGTGACGGCGCAGGTGTTCACGTTCAGGCAGACCGGCATCCCGTCATGGGGGTTCACCCGGCCTTCCATGTAGCCTTCGACACCGCCATCCGCGACCCAGTGCATGCAGCCGTCCGGATCGATCCAGATCCCCGGTTGCACCCGCCCCGTGACAGTCGTTCTGTCCTGTGCCATGGCCGCATCCGGCACAAGCGCAAGCGTGCAGGCAAAAAGCGCCGCACCGCCCAAGCTGCGCAGCACAATGCGTGACAAGTTGGTCATCACATCCACATCCCCCAATTGTTTTCCGATGTTCCCGCCCTGTCATCAGGCCTTGGCAGAGGCCCGCACGAAAACATCTTTGATTTCGGCACGATAGCAGCATGCCTTCCCAAGGGAAGAGGCATTTTTCGATCAGCGTCGCCAATTTGGAAACAACGCGCGTCTGAACTGACGCTTTTTTGCAGCAACGTGGCTGATGAAGCGGCCCGTCGCGTGGCGGGCCTCGACACAGCACCCTCCCTTTAACCTTTTGTTAAGAAAACTGACCGTCCGACCGGTGCCGACGTGCTGTGACCGTGTTTTGCGCGGTCGGGCTGCCATCGGGATGTGCTTTCACAATCCGTTGGGGGAAGGAACAACCAATGAGCGTTTCATCAAGTCTGCCACGGGTCGCCCTTGCGGCGCTGATTCTGTCGGGCTCTGCGCTGACGGTCAACGCGGACACCTAGCGCTACCACCACCACGGCCACACCACCCATGTAATCACCGTCAGCTGCTATCGCAGGCCGTGGCAAGAGGTGATCTGGGACAGCCCGAACCCGGTCTTCACCGACAGTCTCGTCAGCGTCGGCTACACCTTTCTCGAGGCGCATGCCATCGCCGAACGGGTCTGTCGCGATGCAAGCAGCATAGGCCGGCCAGTGGCTAGCAGCGCCACGATGACCGACATCTTGCGCCGGACACCGCCGGGCAGCTGAGCCCGTCAGCCCCGGGCGACAAGCCGACCAGCCAGAGAATTGGTGTTGGTGCCGACGATCTCGACCGGGGTGATTTGGCCGATAAGGGTCTCGGGCCCGTCGACATGGACAGCATGCAGATAGTCCGACTTCCCCGTTATCTGCCCGGCCATCCGGCCCGGTTTCTCGAAAAGCACCTGAATGGTCCGCCCAACCATGGCGGTCTGGGTGGCACGCTGCTGCTCGGAGATAAGCGCTTGCAAGCGCTGCAGGCGGTCGTCTGCCTCGGCGGCATCGACCTGTGCGCGTTCGGCGGCGGGCGTGCCGGGGCGGGGCGAATACTTGGAAACTGTAGGCGCTGCCGTAGCCCACTGCCCGCACCAGATCGAGCGTGGCCTGAAAATCGGCCTCCGTCTCGCCGGGGAAGCCCACGATGAAATCGCCCGACAAGACCAGATCGGGCCGCGCCGCGCGCAGGCGGTCGATCACGCGTAGATAACTGTCAGCGGTGTGCTTGCGGTTCATCGCCTTGAGGATGCGGTCGGACCCCGATTGCACCGGCAGATGCAGATAGGGCATCAGCTTGGCGCAATCGCCATGGGCGGCGATCAGATCATCTTCCATGTCGTTGGGATGGGACGTGGTGTAGCGGAGGCGGTCCAGCCCCTCGATCCGCGCAAGCGCGCGCACCAGACGCGCCAGACCCCATTCTGTCCCGCCGCCTCCCGCGCCATGGTAGGCGTTCACGTTCTGGCCCAGAAGGGTAATCTCGCGCACACCACGTTCGACCAGACCCTGCGCCTCGCGCAGCAGGCGGTCGGCGGGGCGGCTGACCTCGGCGCCGCGCGTGTAGGGCACGACGCAGAAGGAACAGAATTTGTCGCAGCCTTCCTGCACGGTTAGAAAGGCAGTCGGCCCCTTGTGTGTGCCACGCCCCTTGGGCAGATGGGCGAACTTGTCCTCCTCGGGGAATTCGGTATCGAGCGCGGTTTCGCCGCGCCCCAAGGCCTCCATCATCGCGGGCAGGCGATGGTAGGTCTGCGGCCCGACCACCAGATCGACGATGGGCATGCGGCGCATGATCTCTCCGCCCTCGGCCTGCGCCACGCAGCCCGCCACCCCGATCTTGAGGTCGGGCTTTTCGTCGTGCAGGGGCTTCAGCCGCCCAAGGTCGGAATAAAGTTTCTCGACCGCCTTTTCCCGGATGTGGCAGGTGTTGAGCAAGATCATGTCGGCCGCTTCGGCGGTGTCGACCTGAACATAGCCCTGCGCGCCCAGCGTCTCGGCCATGCGTTCACTGTCGTAGACGTTCATCTGACAGCCATAGGTCTTGACGTAGAGCTTTTTCGCCTCGGTCATCGCACCCGGTCCGCTGGTTGAGGAAAGCGTGGTCCGCCGCATGTACAGCGCAGCGGCTTGCACTTCAACCGACGTGCGCGATTGAATTCGCCGCCGTGCCGGGCCAATGTGCCGCGTGAGGCAGGGAAAACGGACCGGCAAGGCCGACGCGATGGATTTCGATACTCTGGAACAATTCGCGGCGCAGCGCCCGGGCAGCTTCGGCAAGGGGCCCGCCGCCATGGTCGTGGCCGAGGACCGGATCGAGGTCGGCTCGACCATCGACCATGTCCGGTCGCTGGGGTTTCGCCATGTCTTCGTGCTGGCCCCCCCCGATCTCAACGTGCCACCCGCCCCGCAGGGCACCAAGTCCGAACAGCATGTGATCAGGTCCCGCAGCCGGGCGCCCGGCGCGACGCAGGCCGCCGTGAACGCCCTGATCGACGTCATGCCCGGCGAATGGCTGCATTACTGCTACAACGGCGAGTACCTGTTCTACCCGTTTTGCGAGGATC
Source organism: Roseicyclus sp. (assembly GCA_018401055.1). Next base: position 55,009 of record JAGYLB010000111.1, on the reverse strand, counting down.
GCAGCGTGGGCGAGATGGTCACATGGGTGACGGAAGAACGGCGCGCCGCCGTCCTGACCTATGTCATCGACCTCTACGCCCCCGACCTGAGGACCTACCCCGATGCCGTGTCGCTGGACACCGCGATGCTGGACAGCTCGGGCTATTACGCCGAGGGCCGCCCGGACGAGCATGGCAACCCGAAGGACCGGCAGCTTGATTTCTACGGCGGCCTGCGCTGGCGGTTCGAGGAACATGTCGCCAAGCCCAAGCGCAAGATCGACCGGATCGGCCTGTTTCAGGCCAAGCCCGGCCTGCGCCTGCGCGAGGATCACACGCTGAGCGACGAAGAGATGAACACCTATGCCTGCCCGTGGCACCATTCGCTGACGGCGACGATCTGTTCGTTCCGCGTCGCCAAGGCGCTGCGGACCAATCCCGGTTCACGCCACGACATCCATGATTTCCGCTGGCACAAATCGACGCCCTTTCATTGGTCGTCGCTGCAACTGATGGAACTGGGCCTGATGGAGCCGGGGCAGTGGTTCTGAGATCATGACACCCCCGCCACCCGTCTGGCGCGATGGCCCGGTGCTGGCCTTCATGGTGTCCGAGACCGTCATCTGGGCTTCGATCTTCTACAGTTTCCCCGCGCTGGTCCTTGAATGGAAGGACGAGTTCGGCTGGTCGGCCACGGCGGCGCTGGGGGCGTTCAGCCTTGCGCTGGCCTTGCAGGGGCTGGCTGCACCTTGGGTCGGGCGGGCGATCGACCGGGGGCTGGCACCTTGGGGCTTTGCGCTGGGAACCCTAGGGGCGTTGGCCGGGCTGGCGGCGCTGACGCAGGTGGAGACGCTGTGGGCCTTTTACGCCGTCTGGGCGTGGATGGGCCTGATGATGGGCTTCACGCTTTATGACGCCTGTTTCTCGGTGGTGACACGGGCACGCGGGGCACAGGCGCGGGCGGCAATCACGGCGATCACGCTGGCGGCGGGCTTTGCCTCCACGCTCACCTATCCGCTGACCGCCTGGGTCAGCGGCGGCGCGGCTGGCGCGCGTCGGTCTGGGTGCTGGCGGCGCTGGTTGCTGGTCTTTGTGCTGCCGCTCGCCAGCTATGCCGCGCACAAGATGGAACGCGAGGCGCAGGCCCGCACGCCTGCTGCCACCGCCGCCGGAACCGCCCGCACCCGCGTCAGCGCCCGCCCCGGCTACTGGCCCTTGGCGGGAGGTTTCGCGCTGACAGCGCTGGGTGTGGGGATCATCTTGAGCAACCTGATGCCGCTGATGGCAGCACTTGGCGTGCCCGAGGTGCTGGCGATCCTTGCCGCCTCGACCATCGGGCTAGCTGCAGGTGGCCGGGCGCATCTTGCTGATCGTCGCGGGCGCGCGGGTGGCGGCACGGCGCGTGGTGCTCGGGGCCTTCGTGATGCTGGCGGCGGCCGCCGTGTTTTTGGGCGCGGCCGCCGCCCTACCCGCGTTGGCTGGTCCTTGCCGCGGCCCAAGGGGTGGGCAACGGCGTGATCTGATCCTGCGCCCCGTCGTCACCCGCGAGGTGATGGGCGAGGCGGGCTTTGGCGAAAGCGCGGGGGCCGTGGCGCGCCTGTCGCTTTTCGCCTTTGCCCTGGCCCCCGGCCTTGGCGCGGTGATTGCCGACCTTCTGGGCTATGGCGCGGTCGTCGTGCTGTGTGTCGCGGCGCCGCTGGCAGGTGCCGGTGATGCTGCGGCGGCTGGCACCGACCCTGTAGCCACGGCGTGCCGTGACGAAAGGGCGACCCGACAGGGCCGCCCTTCCAGACTGCATGGGCTTGGGATCAGACCCTCGCGCCTTCGATCACCTTGGGCTCTGCGCGCGCGATCTCGATCTGGCGGGGCTTCAGCGCCTCGGGCACTTCGCGCACCAGATCGATGTGCAGCATGCCGTTTTCATGCAGCGCGCCCGTGACGCGCACATGATCGGCCAGCTGGAACCGCTTTTCAAATGCACGCGTGGCGATGCCGCGATGCAGGTAGGTCCGGGCCTCTTCGTCGCGGGTCTTGCGGGCAGCAACCACCAGTTCCTGCTCGCGCTGCTCGATGCTCAGCTCGGCATCGGTGAAGCCCGCGACCGCGATCGAGATGCGATAGGCACCTTCGGCAGTCTTTTCGATGTTGTAGGGGGGATAGGTCGGCGCGGCGCTGTCTTGCGACATCACACGGTCGATCAGGTCGGCCATGCGGTCGAAACCGACACTGGCGCGGTAAAGCGGGGAAAGGTCGTAGGTTCGCATCTGTCATCCTCCATCGAGCGACAACTGTGGTGACGGACCACCCCTTGCGCGGGCGCGGTCCTTGGGTGATGCGCCGGGGCCCGATCCTCGGCACCCCAGCACGGCTGTGATCTGGGAAGCGTGCCCCGCCTGTCAAGATCCCCAGTGGATGGCTCAGGGGCGCAGGAAGCGCGCGCCCAGCCCCTCGCGCGTCGTGCCAGCCTCGCCGACACGGCGGATGGTGATGCTGCCGCCCTGCAGACCCCGCGCGACCGGGGCGGCGCGTTCGGCAATCAGCGCCTCGACCAGCGGTGCGGCCACGACCGCGACGGTCACATCCCCTTCGGCCATGTCCGACCGGCCCGAGACGATGGCCACGATCTGCGGCCCATCCGCGCCCATCCGCATCACCGGCGCGCCGGAACTGCCCGACACGACATGGCATGACAGCACCTGCACCGCGTCAAAGCCCGACAGCACGCGGCATTCATCCTCGATCGAGGGGAAGGCCTCGCGCTCGGCGCCGTAGGACACCAGCGTCACCGCGCTGAGCAGGGGCGCTTGCGCCCCCACCGCGATCGGGCGCACTGTTGCTGCCGATACCGGACGGTCGAGACGCAACAGCGCCAGATCCTGTGCGATGGCCTGCATGTCGGCCTGTCCCACGGGGCGCGCATAGCCCTGCGGAACCTGGCTTTGCGCCACACCGCGGATCGCCTCGGCCCTTCCATGGCGCAGTCCTGCGGAAAAGGTCAGATCGCCGTCTGCGATCCGCGCGCCCGCCTCGGTGAACAGGCAATGCGCCGCGGTCAGGACCAGATCGGGGGCGATCAGCGTCGCGGTGCAGAAGGACATGCCCGTATCCAGGCGTCCAACCGCTTCCCAATCGCGCGCATCATCAGCCGTGTGCAGCCCGCGCAGCGGGGCGGACCCCTCGGGGCGGGTCACGCTGGTCATGTCCTGCCCGCTCACGGGCAGGGCAAGGACGGCCAGCGCAAGGATCGCAGGGGCAACAGAAAGACGGCGCATCGGGGTCCGGACATCACTACAATTGACTGTATCGATGCCACCCCTTCAGGGCAGAATTATGTCACCCATTCCGTTCGCGGCGCCCCCCTCAGCGCAGGATCGGCACCGGGACCGCGCGCTTGCCTTCGGCGTCCAGCGCGGGCGGCCGAGGGCCACCTGTGGCCCAGTCAAGCAATTCGACCGTGTGGACGATGGGAACATCCGTCCCCGAGCCGATCTGCATCATGCAGCCGATGTTGCCTGCCGCGATGATGTCGGGGCGCGTGGCCTCCAACGTCTCGACCTTGCGCGTCTTGAGCTGGCCCGAAATCTCGGGCTGCATCAGGTTGTAGGTCCCCGCCGAGCCGCAGCACAGGTGGCTGTCGGCGGGTTCGACCACCTTGAAGCCCGCACGCTTGAGCAGGTCCTTGGGGTAGGTCTTGATCTGCTGGCCATGCTGGAGCGAACAGGCGGCGTGATAGGCGACGCGGTGGCCCATCGCGGCCTCGGGCAGGTCGAGCTGCATCAGCACCTCGGACACGTCGCGGGCGATGGCGGCCACCGCCGCGGCCTCCGCAGCGAGCGCTTCGCCGCGGAACATGTGCCCGTAATCCTTGACCGTGGTGCCGCAACCGGAGGTGTTGATGACGATGGCATCGAGCCCCTCGCCCTGCATCTCGCGCGTCCAGGCGCGGATGTTTTTCGCCGCCGTCGCATGGCTTTCCGCCGTCTTGCCCATGTGATGGGTCAGCGCGCCGCAACACCCCTGCCCGTCCGCGATCACCACGTCGCAGCCCAGCCGCGTGAGAAGCCGGATGGTGGCGTCGTTGATGTCGGTGTTGAGCGCGCGCTGCGCGCAGCCCGTCATCAGGGCGACGCGCATTTTGCGCGTCCCTTGCGCCCGGAACACCTGCGGGTCGTCGTTGCGGCTGACAGGGGGGATGGTTTTGGGCGCCATTGCCAGCATCGCCTTGAGCCGCGCGTCGGGCATCAGGAAGGCGAAGGGCCGCCCGATCTTGGCCCCCAGCAGTGCGATGCGGAACCGCGTCGGATAGGGCAAGATGCGCGCCAGCGTCCACCGCAGGACGCGGTCGAAGAGCGGGCGCTTGTAGGTCTGCTCGATGTATTCGCGCGCATGGTCGACCAGGTGCATGTAATGCACGCCCGAAGGGCAGGTCGTCATGCAAGCCAGGCACGACAGGCAGCGGTCGATATGCTGAACCGTCTTGGCATCAGCCGGGCGACCCTTTTCCAGCATGTCCTTGATCAGGTAGATCCGCCCCCGCGGGCTGTCCAGCTCATCGCCCAACACCTGATAGGTCGGACAGGTCGCTGTGCAGAAGCCGCAATGCACGCAGGTGCGCAGCACCTCGTTCGAGCGCGCGGTGGCGGGGTCTTTCAGCTGTTCGGGGGTGAATGTCGTCTGCATGTCCGCGCTTTCAGAAAAGGGAGAGGAAGACCAAGCCGAACAGGGCCGAGAGGCCGAGGTAGACCGCCGTGAAGACGCCCCGCGCCGCCCAGACCCGGACGAAGCGACCGAGGTAGAGGTGGTAGAGCATCCCCGCCACTGCAGCGGCGATCAGGCCCGTGGCGATGGCAGCAAGCCGGATCGGGTCGAGCCCCGCCAACGGGCCGTTCGCGGTGATGGCGAGGAACATCGCCACGACCGCCACCACCAACGCGCCCTGCGCGAGGAAGGCGCCGCGCTTGCGGTCCGACATCAGTGCAAAGGAACAGAACAGCGCGGCCGAGGGCAGCGCGACAGAAAAGACTTCGATCATCATCAAACCCTCACGATCTCATCAGCCCGGGGTTCAGAATGCCCCTCGGGTCGAATTTCGCACGAAGCCCGGCCGACAGCGCCGCCAGCGGCGCAGGCTCCGGATGGAAAGGCGCGATGCGCGCCCGCGTCTCCTCGGAAGCGCGCACCAGCGTCGCATGGCCCGCAAAGGCCCCGAGCCGCGCGCGCAGGTCGGTGCCCTCTGGCATGAGCGCCCAGATCAGCCCGCCGCCCCAGTCGAACATCACCTCGCCCCCGGTCAGCGCCGCCACCCCGGCGCATCGGATGGTTTGACGGATATGCGCCAGACATCGCCCGGGCGCTGGGCGAAGACCTGCACATCGCGGATCTGCTGCCATGTCTCGGCCACGGCCGCGGCATCGCGCGTCCACCGCGACCGCGCCGAAGCGGCGCCATCACCTCCGCCAGCCGTCCGGCTCGATAGGCGACGCTGGCCGCGAACCCCTCGATCCTGAGCAAAGTCCGCCCCTCGCCCGGCAGATGCGCCGCCCCTGTCACCTCAAAGGGAGAGCCCAGTGCAACAGCCATCGCCTCGACCGCCTGCAACTCGCTCAAGCCTGCGATGCTCAAGCCCGCCGCCGCCTCGGGCGCGGGCAGCACCTTGAAGGCGACCTCGGTCAGAACGCCCAGCGTGCCCCAGCTTCCCGCCATCAGCTTCACCAGATCATAGCCGGTGACGTTCTTCATCACCCGCCCGCCATTCTTGATGATGCTGCCACTGCCATCGACAAAGCGGACCCCGATCAGGCTGTCGCGCGCCGCCCCCGCCTGAATGCGGCGCGGACCCGAGACATTGGCAGCGACGACACCACCGATGGTCGGCTCACCTTTCGTCCCGAGCAGCGCGCGGTGATCCATCGGCTCGAACGGCAGGCGCTGCCCGTCACGCGCCAGCGCCGCCTCCACCTCGGCCAACGACGTTCCGGCCTTGGCCACGATGGTCAGCGCGCCCGGCTCATACAGCTCGATCCCCGCCATCCCGGCCACCGACAGGACCTCGCCCGCCACCGGCCGCCCGACGGGCCGCGTGCCGCCGCCGATCACATGCAGGTGCCGCGGCCCCGCCACGATCTCGCTCAACTCCGCTCTCGGTCGCAGGGCTCAGCATCCGGCCGCTCCTTCTCTGTTTCGAAAGTATCCTCGGGGGTCGTCATTGGAACGCCATTGGTCCAGTGACAATGGCGACCGAGGGACAGACAGCCCCCTCGCACGGGTCGACGCCGTCAGGCGGCGACACCCCTCTCGCGCCGCGCCCGCGATACGGCGAGCGGAAAGACCTTGGCCGGGTTGAGCAACCACGCCGGATCGAACACGTCCTTGACACGCATCTGCGCCTCCAGATCAGCGGGGGCGAATTGCGTCGTCATCAGATCGCGCTTTTCGATCCCCACCCCGTGCTCGCCGGTCAGGCAGCCGCCCACCTCGACGCAGAGCTTCAGGATGTCGGCGCCGAAGGCCTCGCACAGTTCCAGGTCGCCGGGCTTGTTGGCGTCGAACAGGATCAGCGGGTGCATGTTGCCGTCGCCCGCGTGGAACACATTGGCCACGCCCAGCCCGTAGTCCTTCGACATCTCGCCGATGCGCTTGAGCACATAGGGCAGCGACGAGACCGGGATCGTGCCGTCGAGACACATGTAATCGTTGATCTGGCCCATCGCGCCAAAGGCCGATTTGCGGCCCAGCCAGATGCGCTTGGCCTCGTCCTCCGATTGCGCCTCGCGCAGCTCCACCGGGTTGTGGCGGCGCGCGATCTGGGTGATCAGGCCAAGCTGTTCGTCGATCTCGGCGGGGCTGCCCTCGACTTCGACGATCAGCAGCGCCTCGCACATCGGATAGCCCGCCTTGGCAAAGGCTTCGGTCGCCTCGATGCAGGGGCGGTCCATGAACTCGATCGCCACGGGCAGCACGCCCGCCTTGATGATGTCGGACACGCAGGCGCCCGCCACCTCGTTGCCGTCGAACCCCATCAGCACGGGGCGCGCGCCCTCGGGCTTGCGGCAAGATGCGCAAGGTCGCCTCGGTTACGACGCCCAGCTGCCCCTCGGATCCGCAGATCACCCCCAGCAGATCATAGCCCGCCCGCATCCAAATGCGCGCCGCCGATCTCCATCACCTCGCCAGCCATGCTGACCATCGTCACGCCCAGCAGGTTGTTGGTGGTCACGCCGTATTTCAGGCAATGCGCGCCGCCCGAATTCATCGCGATATTGCCCGCGATGGCGCAGGCAAGCTGGCTGGAGGGATCGGGCGCGTAGAAGAAATCCATCTGTCCTCGACCGCGCCGGTCACGCTCAGGTTGGTGCGCCCGGTCTGCACGCGGATGAAGCGGTTGTCGTAATCGGTCTCCAGCACGTCGGTCAGGCGCGCGACGCCCAGGATCACGCTGTCGGCCGTGGGCAAGGCGCCCCGCCGGCAAGCGATGTGCCCGACCCGCGCGGCACCACCGGCACCCCTATCTCGTGACAGATCCGCAGCACCGCGGCGACCTCGGCGGTCGATCGCGGCAGCACCGCGGCCAGCGGCGGGCAGCGATAGGCGGTCAGCGCGTCGCATTCATAGGCGCGCAACTCGGCCTCGTCGTGAATCACCGCGGCCTGAGGCAGGGCCGCGCGCAACCGCTCCACGATCTTGCTTTTGCGCGACAAAATCGCGGCGTCGGGGGTGGGCATCTCCATGTCACAGTCCTCCTCTGTGATGAATTGGTAAATAAATATAACCAATCTGACCATTAGGCAATGAAAATCCCCCTGAGACAACTCCGCGCGTTGCCGCGCCCCTGAAATGCTGGGCAAGTGCGGGCATGGATTGGATCAAGGTACTGCATCTGCTGGCCGTTCTGGGCTGGATGACGGGCATCTTCGCGGTGCCGCGCGCGATCATCTTCTGGAAACGCGAATATGCGCGGCTGGGCGGATTCGGCCCGACGGGTGACCTGACCATCCGCATCTACCGCTTTTCGCTGGGTCTTGGTGTCATCGCCATTCTGACCGGCCTCTGGCTCGGTTGGTTCTGGGGCTATCCGCTCTGGGTCTGGACCAAGCTCGGGGTCGTCGCGCTGCTGGCCGCCCACTACGGCTGGACCGGGCGTCTGGTCCTGCGCGCAAAGCGCGGCGTCTTCACCGAAAGCGACCTTTGGCTGCGCGTCTTCAATGAGATCAGTGTGCTGGGCGCCATCGCGGTCCTGATCATCGTGGTGTTCAAGCCCTTTTGACCTCACCACAGCGTGACCCCACAAGGTGCCCGCGATGGGCTATGGACAGGCATGACCCATCGCATCGCTCTCGCCGCCCTCGCCCTGTCCATCGCACAACCGGCACTGGCCGATCCCGCCCGCGTCGTCGCGGTCGAGGCGGTGGCGGGTGGCTCCGGCTGGACCTTCCATGTCACTCTGGCACATGGCGACACCGCTGGGAGGATTACGCCGATGGCTGGCGCGTCGAGACACCCGAGGCACGGTCCTGGGCGAACGCCCGCTCCGGACATCCGCATGTCGAGGAACAGCCCTTTACCCGGTCACTGTCGGGCGTGGCGATTGCCGAGGATGTGACCGAGGTGGTCATCCGCGCCCGCACCAATGTGGAAGGCTGGGCGCAAGGCACCTCTGATCGGGTCCATCTGCCACGCTGACCAGCTTGCGTAGGGTGCCCCTTCAGGCGCACCATTCCGCAGGTGCGCCTGAAGGCGCACCCTACCGATGCCGTCGTTTACCGACGCCCCTCGCGCAGCCAGCCCGCCAACGTCAGGCCCGCCGCCAAGACAGCAAGAACAGCCAGGCCGAAATCAACGGCGTCACGGTCACATCCGTGGTCAGATACGCCTCGCGCGATGCGTCAGCCCGATCCAGCCGCGGCCCGCGGCGTTGCGCCCCTCGACCACACGGCGCAGGTCGGGCATCCCGTCCTCCAGCCGCAGCACGGCGCCGCACGGCGGCTCGGTCAGCGGCGCCAGCCGGTCCGCCGCTGGCGATCGTCTCCTCGAACTCGCGTGGCGCGGCCGGGCCCAAGCGGCGATCACGGTCTCCAGCTCGCCCTCGGCCAGCCGGTAAAGCCCCTGCTCCGGTCCCCTCGATCTCGGCGGTAAAGCGGCCGGGCGCGGTTTCCTCCAGCACGATCTCGGTCTCGGTTCCGTCCGGGGCTGGTCGACGTCAGCGTGCCGACCCCATCAGCCAGCGTGCGGCGCGTCACGCGAATGGTCTGGCCATCCGCCTCGGCCACCAGCGCCTCTTCCTCAAGGTCGGGTTCGCCCATCATCCAATGCGCCAGCCTGCGCAGCATTTCCAGTTGCGGGCCTCCGCCCTCGTAGCCGCGATCCCAGAGCCAGGGTTGATCGGAGGCCAGCAGCGCCACACGGCCCTGGCCCACACGATCCAGCATCAGCAGCGGCGCGCCGCCATTGCCGGTCATTACGGTCTGCCCCGACTGCGCCGTCACCTCGATCTGGCGCATCCAGCGGCCCCAGGGTTGGTCGCTGCCTTCCAGCGGCTCATGCGTCGCGTCAAGTCCAGCCGTCACCGGATGGCGCTGGCCAAGATCTGAAATCTCGGGGAGAAATGGCGCCTCGATCACGCGCGCGGTCGGGCGGCCGGGAAGAATATCAGCCAGCGGGGTGCGGTAGAGCAGGTCGGCCGCAGGCGATAATCCGGCCCCGCCGCCAGCAACAGCGCGCCGCCGTCTTCGACATAGCGGCGGATGTTGTCGATATAGAGCATCGGCAAGATGCCGCGCCGCTGGTAGCGGTCAAAGATGATCAGGTCGAAATCATCGACCGAATCCATGAACAGCTCGCGCGTGGGAAAGGCGATCAGCGACAACTCAGTCACCGGCACGCCGTCCTGCCGATCCGGCGGGCGCAGGATGGTAAAGTGGACCAGATCAACCGAAGGGTCGGATTTCAGCAGGTTGCGCCATGTGCGCTGGCCCGGATGCGGCTCGCCCCGAGACCAGCAGCACCCGACAGCCGGTCGCGGACGCCGTTGATCTGCACGACGGCGGCATTGTTGCGGTCGGTCAATTCGCCCGCGGCCTCGGGAATGGTGAATTGCACCACGTTCTGGCCTGCATGTTCCAGCGTCAGCGGCAGTTGCAGCGTCTCGTTGGTGGGCACGGTATAGGTCTGCGCCAGACCACCGTCGATGGCGATGGCGATCTCGGCCCGGCCCGACAGGCCCGTGGGCACGGCGCCCTGATCCTCGATGCGGAGCGTCATCATCAGCTCTTCACCGATGATGCCAAAGGCAGGCGCGGTCTCGATGACGAGGCGACGATCCCAGTCGCTCGCGCGCCCGGTGATCAGCGCATGCAGCGGCGCGGGCATGTCGGGGACCAGCTGGGCATCGTGCAATTGCCCGTCGGTGACAAGGATGGCACCGGCAATCCGCGCGCGCGGTTCCTCGGCCAGCATCCGGTTCAAGTGCGCCATCACAGAGCGTCGTGTTCAGCGTTGTCGGGCGCATCCGCCACGGTCGACAGCCGCATCTCCATCCCCAGATCCGCGATCTCGGCCTCCAGCGCGGCCAGCGCCTCTGCCGTCTGGTCGGGGCGGTCGGAAATCCGCTGGCTGGCCGAAGCATCGGTGACGACCAGAACGATGTCGGTCATCGCCTCGCGGTCCTCGGATTGGCAGCAGGGGTTTAGCAGCGCCGCCAGCAGCGCCCCCGCCGCCAGCAAGCGGAAGGGCCAGCCCGAAAGCCCGCGCCAGAGCGCCAGCGCCACGACCAGCGCGGCAGCGGCGGCCAGCGCCCAGATCAGGGCCATCGGCAAAAGCGGATCGAAGAGAATCGTCTGCGCCATGCTACTGCCCCAACCTGTCCAACAACGCGGGCACATGCACCTGGTCGGATTTGTAATTGCCCGACAGCACATGCATCACCAGGTTGACCCCGAAGCGCAGCGCGATCTCGCGCTGGCGCTCACCCGTGGCCCCGCGGCCCACCGGCAAAAGCGGCCGCCCGCTATCGTCCTGCGCCCAAGCGGCGGCCCAATCATTGCCGCCGATCAGCACCGGCGTGACCCCGTCGTTGAGGTTGCGGAACGGCATCCCCTCCACCGTCCTCGGCATCGGGGGGAGATGCCTCCAGCCAGACATCGCGGGACAGGTGGCGGCCGGGGAAATCTTGCAGCAGGTAGAAGGTGCGCGTCAGGATGTGGTCGGGCGGCACGGGTTCGAGCGGCGGAATGTCGAGCGGCGCGGCCAGCGTGCTGCAGGCGCCGCCCGTCAGGCGTGCCGAGCCGAAGCCGCCGATATGTGCGTCGCGCGTGTCGAACACGATCATGCCGCCCGAGCGCAGGTAATCGTTGAGCCGCCGGTAGGCCGCCGCGGACGGCAAGGTCTGGTCGGGGGTAACAGGCCAGTAAAGCATCGGAAAGAACGCCAGTTCATCGCGTTCCAGATCGATCCCGATGGGGGGCGAAGGTTCCACGGATGTGCGCTGGAACAGCGTGTTCGACAGGCCCTGAAGCCCCGCGCGGGAGGTCTCGTCGATTTGCGCGTCGCCCGTCAGCACATAGGCCAAGGTCACCTCTGATGTGGCGAGAAGCGCGCGTTCATCCTCGGGCGACAGGCCCTGCGACTGCACGCCTTGCGGCAAGGTCACGACCAGCGCAAGAACCGCCGCCCCGCGCGCGAGGCCAGACAAGCGACCAGCCAGCCATAGCGAGGCGATGGCGTCGATCAGCAGCAATGTCAGCGCGCCCGTAAGGAATGCCGCCATCAGGTCGGTCGGGGCGATCACGTTCATCCCCTCGACGGGAACGGCTGCGGGCCAGGATGCAGGGGCCAGCACCGTCTCGGCCGTCACGACATTGCGCGCGATCCGCCGATCGTCGGAGGCATAGAGGCCCGGCAGCAGATCGCCCGACAGCGGCGCCTCGGCCAATGTCTCGCCCGGAACGCCGGGGCGGGTGCCCGCGTCGCGCAGCGTGCCGAACCCGTCCAGCACCTGATCGGGGGTCCAGACCGTGCCTTCCAGATCAGCGGCCTCGGAGCCGCGGCGGGGCGTGTGGAAATCGCCAGCCGCTCCAGCATCTGCACGAACAAACCAGACAGGGGCAAAGTCGACCAATCGGCATTCGCCGTAACATGGAACAATACCACGGTTCCCTGCCCATGGCCCGCGCGCGTCACCAGCGGCGTGCCGTCAGTCCAGGGACGCAATGGTGCGCGCGGCCAGTTCCGGGTCGGGCTGGGCCCATGCACCTGGCTACTGATCGTGACGTCGGGCGGGATCTCCAGCCCGAAGAAGGGCGAGGTGTCGGGAAAAGGGCGCAGCTGTTTCGGCTCGCCCCAGCTCATGGCACCGCCCACGCTGCGCCCGCCCTCGCGCAGACGGACGGGCATCAGCGGCCCCGCCGCATCGCGCGCCACGTCGGAGGCCGCAAGACGCGGGCCCGCAAAAGCGCACCAGAAGGCCGCCACGCTCGACCCATTCGGTCAGCCCTGATCCTCCTCGGGCGAGAGTGTCGCGATATCGGCGAGGATGATGACATCGGGGCTGGCCAACAGCATGTCGGACAGCGCGCCCTCGATCAGGTCAGCGGTGGGGCCAGCGCCTGCCGCAGGTAGTGCAAGGGCGACAGCAGCGCCTGTTGCTCATCGCTCGCCCCGCCCGCGATCAAGGCGACCTGCCGTCGCTGCAACCCGTCATCGGTCAGCGTCACGGTGCCCGCGCCGCGCAGGCCCGCGACCTCGAACCGCGTGATGCGGTTCCTGAGTTCCGGAGGCAGGTCAAAGACGGCTTCCGTCTGTGCCGTGCCCGCCTCGAACACTGCCTCGGACCGGGCGAGATCGCGCGGGATGCCTGCGGGATCGAGGCCGTGGGCTACCACGTCAAAGCTCATGGCGACATCGTCGCCGAGCCGAGACAGGGCGGCACGCACCACTCCATCCTCGAACGGCGGGCGCACAGCGCAGCGCGTCGCGGTCGCCCTGGAACACCGACAGGGGCCCCAGATCGCGCAAGGCTTCGGTCAGGGCGTCGCGGCCCGGATGGTCAAGGCCGTCGGCACATCCACCAGGTTTCGAGCGGCCCCTCGAGTGCCGCGGCCCAATCGGCGGCGGCGGTCATGTCGGGGGCATAAGGCGCGGGCGCAAGCGAGGGCAGGCGGCGCAGCCCAGGCATTGGCCGATTGCAACGGCAGATCGCCCGGCGGCAGGTCGGTCAGCGCCACAAGGGCTACGGGCCGCCCTGCGCGCGACGCCTCGTCAAGCAGCAGGGCCACGCGGTCGGCCCTGGCCGACCAGTCGCAGGCCGACGCCCAGCTGGCATCCATCACGATCAAGAGCGGCCCCTCGCCCGTGCGGACGGTGGCCGGGTTCAGAACGGGGCCTGCGAACCCCACGATGGCGGCCGCCACGGCCGCGATGCGCAAAAGCAGCAGCCACCACGGCGTCTTGTCGGTCTGGCTGTCGTCATCCTTGAGACCCAAGAGCAGCGCCACGCCCGGAAACCGACGCCGGATCGGGGCGGGCGGCACGGCGCGCAAGATCCACCACAGGATCGGAAGGGCGATGAGCGCGGTCAGCAAAAGCGGCGTGGCGAAGGCGAGCGATCCGATCATCCGCGCACCTTTTCCAGCGCCCGGTAAAGCCACAGCAGTGTCGGTTCGGCCGGTTGGTTTGTGTGATGCAGGTGGTAGCGCCAGCCGGTGCGGCGGCACAGTTCCTGCAGATGCGCCTTACGCTCGGCAAGACGCGCCAGATAGGCGTCGCGCAGGCTTTTGGCCTTCAAGGTTTCGAACCGGATTGCGCCGGTCATGGATTCAAAGACCGTGCGCCCGTCGTAGGGGAACACCTCTTCATCGGGGTCGAGAACCTGCACAAGCGCGCCCCTGACCTCGCGGTCGGCGGCGCGGCCCAGCGCAGCTTCGATGGCCGCCATATCCCCGAAGAAATCCGACAAGAACACCGCCCGGCTGCCCATCGGCATCATCTGCGGCTGCGGTGCGCCGTAATCGCCCGGCTCATGCCCATCCATCAGCGCCTGCGCCATGCGCATCAGCTGCGCCGTGCCGCCGCGCGGCGGCTCCGGCAGATGGGTCAGCCCCACCCGTTCGCCCCACGTACCGCGACAATCGCCAAAGCCATGGCAATCGTCTGCGCGCGGCGCAGTTTCGAGGGGCGGTTGCGATGCCCGGTAAAGGTCATGGATGCGGCATCATCCACCCCCAGCATCACCGATTGCGCCGCCTGCCATTCGGTCTGGCGGATGAAATGCCCGTCCGACCGGGCGGACCTGCGCCAATCGACCTGCCGGTAGCCATCGCCCGCCTGCGCGGGCCGGTATTGCCAGAATTCATCACCCATGCCCGCACGCTTGCGCCCGTGCACGCCGAGCAGAACCGTTGCGGCCAGATGCTGCGCATCGGCCATCAGCGCGGGCAGCGTCGAGGCGACCGCCTCGGAGCGGGAACGCAGGCTGTCAGGCGTATGGAGCGCCGCGTCGGTCAAGCCGCCAGACCGATCCGGGTGACGCGGGCCGTCACCTCGTCGATCACCTGTTCCAAAACCGCGCCCTCGGCGCGCGCCCCAAAGCTCAGCGCCATGCGGTGGCCAAGGACAGGGCGGGCCAATGCGGCCACATCATCGGGCGAGGGCGCCAGACGGCCATCAAGCAGCGCGCGCGCCCGGACGGTCAGCATCAAGGCCTGTGCCGCGCGCGGTCCGGGGCCCCATGCGACGGTTTTCTTCACGATCTCGGGCGCCTCGGGGCTGTCGGGGCGGCAGGCGCGGACCAGATCGAGGATCAATTCCACCACGCTTTCGCCCACCGGCATCCGCCGCACCACACCTTGAGCCGCGATCAACGCCTCGGGGGTAAAGACGGCGTGCGCGCGGGCCTCGGTCGTGCCGGTGGTCGCCAGCAAGATGCCGCGTTCCGTGTCGCGGTCGGGGTAGGCCACGTCGATCTTGACCAAAAAGCGGTCAAGCTGCGCTTCGGGAAGCGGATAGGTGCCTTCTTGCTCGATCGGGTTTTGCGTCGCCAGCACATGGAACGGGCGCGGCAAGGGCTTGTGATTGCCCGCAATCGTCACCTCTCGTTCCTGCATCGCCTGCAACAGCGCCGATTGCGTGCGGGGGCTGGCGCGGTTGATCTCATCGGCCATCAGAAGCTGGCAGAAAATCGGGCCTTGCAGGAAGCGGAAGCTGCGGCTGCCATCCTGCGCGGTTTCCAGCACTTCGGAGCCAAGGATATCGGCGGGCATCAGATCGGGCGTGAACTGGATGCGGTTGGCCGACAGCCCCATGACGGTCGACAGCGTGTCGACCAGCAGGGTCTTGCCCAGCCCCGGCAGACCCATCAAAAGCGCGTGCCCCCCCGACAGCATCGCCGACAGCGCAAGGTTCACCACCTCGTCCTGACCGATGATGCGCTTGGCGATGGAGGCCTTGGCCTGAGCAAGCTTTTCGCCAAGCTGTTCGATCTCGGCAACGAGGGCCTCGGGGTCAGACATGGCAATGCTCCGGATCATGGTTATGTAGGTCAGTGGTAACAGACCTATTCCGCGGACCACAAATGGCAAAGCAAGACGGCACACAAAAGATCGTGACGGGGAATGGCGGCGGCGCGCTCGACCAGTTGCTGCAGGCGACCAAGGCAGCTTCCAAGGCAGGCGGCTTGCCGCCGGTCCACCTGTGGAACCCGCCCTTTTGCGGCGATATCGACATGGAAATCCGCCGCGACGGCACATGGTTCCACGAGGGCACCCCCATCGGCAGGGCACCTCTGGTGCGACTGTTCTCGACGATCTTGAAGCGCGAGGGCGATGCCTATTTTCTCGTCACACCCGTCGAAAAGGTCGGGATCAGGGTCGAGGATGCGCCTTTCGTGGCGCAAGATTTCACCGTGACAGCCGAGGGGCGCGGCCCCGAACAGGTTGTGACTTTCACCACCAACGTGGGCGACAGCACGGTGGCGGGGCCTGAAAACCCCATCCGCGTGATCCGTGACGCAAACGGCGAGCCAAGCCCCTATGTCCATGTCCGCGCGGGGCTGGAGGCGTTGATCGACCGCAAGAGCTTCTACCGGCTGGTCGATATCGGCGAGGCCCATGGCGTGGACGGCGAGGAGTGGTTCGGCCTGTGGTCGGGCGGCACGTTCTTCCCCTTCATCCCGGTACGGGACCTTTGAGCGCTGAACACTCCTGACAGAACGCTGTCAGGAGGGGTCTGTTAGCGACGAGGCATCGCAACCCCGACCGACGGAGACAGACCGATGCCCTACAAACCCACCCATTTCGCCTGCTGGTTCGAGATCCCCGTGACCGACCTCGACCGCGCGATAGCCTTCTATGGCGCCGTTTTCGACATGGAGCTCAAGATCACCCAGATGGAGCCCAATCCCATCGTCGATTTCCCGACAGCGGGGTAGAGCGGGTGTGTCGGGGCATCTCTATCCCGGAAAACCTTCAGAGAACGGCCCGACGATCCACCTTGTCGTGCCCGACAGCCTTGCGGCCACCAAGGCGCGGTTGATCGCGGCGGGAGGGCGCGTCGCGAGCCCCGACATCACGATCCCGCCGGGCACATTTTGCTACGCGCAGGATCCCGACGGCAATTCCATCGGCCTGTTCGAGATGGCGGCCTAGTGACCCCTGCCCCGCGCCCCGAGCGGCTTGGTCGCCGGGGCGCGGCGCTGTAGCGTGATCTCATGCGCCGCGCCGACCGCCTGTTCATGATCGTCGAAGGCTCCGCCCCGGGCGGCTGGTCACGGCCGCCGCATTGGCCGAAACGCTGGAGGTGTCCGAGCGCACGATCTACCGCGACATCGCCCATCTGATCGGCGCGGGCCTTCCCATCGAAGGCGCGGCGGGCATGGGCTACCTGATGCGGCCGGGCTATGATCTTCCGCCGCTGATGTTTGACGCCGACGAGATCGTGGCCCTGATCGCGGGGGCGCGGATGGTCTCGACCTTCGGCGGCACCGCCATGGCGCAAGGCGCCGACCGCGCGCTCGACAAGATTGCGGCGATCTTGCCCCCGCCCTTGCGCGCCCGTGCCGAGGCGGTGGCGATCCGGTCGGTCACGGCGCGCCCGCTTGATGCCGCAACGCGGGCGGCCATCGACGCGCTGGAACGCGCCTGCGAGGCCCGCCAGAGGTCCGCATCGCCTACCGCGACGAGACCGGGGCAAATACTTCCCGCGTCCTGCGCCCGCTGGGGCTTTGGTTCTGGGGCACGGTCTGGACATTGGTGGCATGGTGCGAATTGCGCCATGATTTCAGGATGTTCCGCATAGACAGAATCGCAGGGACCGAGTTACTCGACCGTTTCGCGCCCGAACCCGGCCAGCGGATGGAGGATTTCTACGCCGCCGAATTGGACCGGCGCTGCGACTGACCCTTGCGGTTTGCGGCCAGCATCGCCTCGATCCGGATCATCTGGGCCTCTGCCTCGGCCACATCGGCGACCAGCGTGACCGGCGCGGGCAGCGTGGTGAGCTTGGAGGTATCCTTGATGATCTGCCCCGACAAAAGCACCTGCGCGTCGGGCCGCGTGCGGGCCAGCGCCGCAAGCAATCGCCGGAGCGCGGGATAGGAATGATCGCCCGAACAACTAAAGCCCGATCACCGGCCGGTCATCGCGCGAGATGCGCGAGACAAGTTCGTCATGGGTCTGGCCCACCATCAGGCTCACATCCCAGCCGTTGCGGCGGAACAGATCGGCGGCCATCATCACGCCCAGCGTATGCTGCTCGCCCGGGACGGCGGCAAAGACCGCGCCCTTGCCTTGCGCGCAGGACGGTGTCATCCGGCTGGCGGGCATTCGACGCACGATGGCCTGAATGCGGGCGCCAGCAAGTGCCACCTCGCTGAAGGGCAGGCGATCGGTGTCCCACAACTCGCCCAATCGGCGGGCGGCGGGCGCGAGGTGGTCGAGACACACCTCTTCCACGGACAGACCTGCCTCCAGCAGATCTTCGACCAGAACCGACGCGGCCTGATCATCCTGGTCGCACAGCGCATAGGCCAGCGCCGCAACACAGGGGTCGCCCAGCACCTTGTGCGCATCGGTTCGTCCGGGTTGCGCGCGCATCTCGGCGCAGAGGCGTGCCATGGCGCTTTGGGCCAGCCGCGACAGGTCGGACGGGCGGCCGGGGCGGTTGTCAGGGAAGGGAGCGGGGATTTGCGGCTGATCGGTCATGGCGGTCATTCGTCTTTCATCGTCTGCAAGAGCAGCCGCCCCGACACCGGGGGAACTGGCTTTTTCCCGCGCGCTTCCCTGACGGAAGACCACAGTATACCGCGCCATCTGTCAACCCAGATTTACACTATTCGATCTGACTGGTCCTTCGGAAATATGTTTTTTTATTGCTCAAAACGCAAGAATACAGGCAGGTGGCAAGCAAAGTTGACACATGAAACCAGGCACTTGCAGGCGAGGCGGGCGTGGCGGGCAATGATCTTGCAGGACGCAAAAAACCGTCTGGACCGCGACATCGACCAAGGTCGGCTCCTCATGCGTCAGGACATAGGACTCACGGCGACGGACCGGGGCCGGATCGCAAGCGCGGGTGGTTTCAACGCTTATTTGGGAGGGTGGCGCACTGGGGATCCGCCAAACTTTCGGACAGAATGACTTTTAAGATATTGTTTATGCTTGTTTATTTTGAAATCTTGCGTGATTTTACAACCGTAGGGCTATTTTCTGATACACATTCTGCTGCACATTTTTAGGCTTGAGCAGGCCGCACGCGTAGTGGACGAGTTGCCTCCATGACAGCCGATCCAGTCCTACGCGGAGACATCTATTACCTCCGACGCCGCGTGCCACGGCGCTTCAAAAGCGTTGAGAAACGCACATCGGTCTGGGTTAGCCTACACACCGACAGTTTACGCCAAGCTCGCATCCGTGCCGACGGTGCGTGGTCGGAAATGGTCGAGGCATGGGAGGCTAGGCTTTTCGGGGAAACAGCGGCCGCCGACCAACAGATGGAGGCCGCCCGGCGCATCGCCAAGGCGCACGGTTTCCGTTACAAACCCAACGAGGAAATCGCAACAGGGCCGCTCGAGGAGCTGCTTTCCCGCGTTGAGGCCGCGACAGGGCGCGATGGGCGCTTCGACCGCATCGTCGCGCCTGCGCTGCTGGGCCTGGTCCCCCCCGCGAAGATCACCATATCGCGCGCCCTCGAAATCTTCTTCGACGTGTCCAAGGATCGCAGCGAGGCCATGACCCGAAATCAGGAACGTGTCTGGCGCAATGCCCGCACCCGTGCGATCGGCCTGCTGATCGAGGCCGTGGGCGACGTCGACGTGGCCGAACTCGGCCCCGACGAAATGCTTGATTTCCGAGAGGCTCTTTGGGCGCAGGTCAGATCCGGTGCGATGAACCGCGCCACCGCCAACAAGCAGATGACCCTTGCCTTTGCGGTCCTGCGCCATGTCAGCACCGTACGCCGTATGGGGCTGTCTTTCTCAACGGCAGGCGTTCGCTTCAAGGATGCCGAACAGAACACCCGCCTGCCCTTCTCCGACGACTGGATCCGCGACAAGATGCTCGCTCCCGGCGCGCTAGATGGTCTGAATACCGAGGCGCGCGGCATACTATTGGGCATGATCAACACGGGATACCGCCCCTCCGAGGGGGCGGAACTGAGGCAGGAGGACATCCGGCTCGACACGACCATCCCGCACATCTCGATCAATGGGCGCTACCGCAAGCTCAAGACACGCCAGTCCGAGCGGCTGATCCCCGTGGTCGGTGTCAGTCTAGAGGCGTTCAAGACATGCCGCGACGGCTTCCCACGCTACCGCGACAGCGCGTCTCTCACCGCCATCGTGAACAAATACCTGCGGGAGAACGGCCTGCGTGAAAGCCCCGGTCACACGCTCTACGGCCTTCGCCACAGCTTTGAGGATTGCCTGCTGGCCGCGGGCGTGGACGAGCGCATCCGGCGCGACCTCATGGGGCACAAGCTGGCCAATCGGGAGCGCTACGGAGCGGGCGCGAGGCTCGAGCAGCTCCACGAAATCCTCGCCAGCGTCGCTCTGTGACGCGACGGATGACCACGGGATCTCGGCTTAGAACAAGGGCGTTTCGACCTCTGACCCGAGACGTTTCGAAAACTCGAACATAGTGACGGGGCGACCGAAAGGGCGACGACGACGCGGCCCTGCTGTTCAATGCGCGACACCGTCGAAAAAAGTTTGCGCGTCAGAAAATGGCAGAACTGCCACCTAGAACACCACGCAATACGTGATTTTCCCACCCCTCTTTACATCCAAAAGGTGGCAATTCTTCCACCTTTTATTACGCCAAATCAGATAGTTGGCAAAAAAATCTCTTGCGCGAGGGCTGTTGCAAGGCAAGTCTACAGATGCCTGGAAAGTCCGGCAGAGTTTCAGGTTGCCCCGTATCCTTGCGCCAACAACGATACGGGGCCTGTGCTGGGAAAACGACACGTCCCCCCGCGCGCAGTCTGCCTCAACTGAAACCCAAAGCAAGCGTTCTTTGGAGAAAAATTGAGGAAACGCATATGGTTGTCCGTATCGTAAGGCGTCGCGAAGTCGAGAAGCTGACGGGGCTTTCCCGTTCGGCCATTTACGAACGCCTGAACCCCAAAAGCCGCTATTTCGATCCCACTTTTCCTCGCCCAGTGAAGCTTGGTCTCCGCGCGGTTGGCTGGCGGGTGGACGAGATCGCTGCTTGGCAGGAAAGCCGCGAAACCTCGGCAGGCTAACCCATGGTGGCAAATATGAACCCCGGCGCGCTGGCAGGCGCGACGGGGGCGGTGTCTCGCCTGATCGGGCCAGGCGTCGCTTTGATCACCTCCCCTCCGCGTCACGCGTCGCTGATCGGCTTTTTCCGGCGCGCCAGCTTGTTTCGCTGTCACCGCCTCAAACAGGAGACCAACAACCGCGTGAAGCAACACTGGCTTTCCGATCACTTCGAGGCCAAGGGGGGAGGTTGCTGATGGGACGCGATAAGAACAACGAGCAATCGTTTGAGCACTTCACGAAGATGATGCGAGCCATGATGGAAACCAAAGCTTGGCGTTCGTTATCGACAACTGCTCAAATCCTTTATGTGTGGTTGAAATTCGAATGGCGGGGACCCAGGGCGAATAACAACGGCAAGATCCGCTTGAGCGTAAGGCAGGTTTCGGAAAAAATGGGCGTGAGTATCAACACTGCCGCCCGAGCCTTCCACGCTCTTCAAGCGAAAGGGTTCATTGTAGTCCGCGAACCTGCACACCTAGGGCTTGGGGGCGCGGCGAAGTGCCCTGCGTTCGAACTCACCGAATTGCCTATGCCGAACTCCAATAAGCCGGTCGGACGAAAGCTTTATCTCGAGTGGCGTGAAGGCGAGGACTTCCCCGTCCAAAAGGCAGCCGTGCACAATCCAAGCGGGAAGAAAGCGAAAAAGCCTGTCACCAAAATGGTGACGGCCCGTCGCAATAATGGTGACGTCTAACATGTGGTGCGTCACCAAAAGAATGACAGGCCGTCACAATTTTGGTGACGAAACGGTCTTTGGCGAGGTGCGGCACGTCACAGTTTTGGTGACATCCTTATCTACCATCCAATATGGGAAAAACCTCACCGCGCCACATGCTTGGTTTGATTGGCAATCGCCAGTATTCACCACGCACGATTTTGGTCCCGGTGGGAAAGAAGCTGAGGGAGGCAGCCCATGATGCACCAGCGTCCCCGCGCTCATCAGGAGCCGCCTCAGCCAGCGGCACACAGCTTCGCCATACGCCTTGGTTGGCCCGCCCGCGAGTTATCCCCCAACGCGCGAGTGGACCGCCGCATCGCCACCAGCGCCCGCCAGACAGCAAAAATGGAGGCATGGGCGGAGTTAAAGCGCATTCGCGCCCAGATCTCAGCCAACGCGCACATCGAGATCGTCTTCCACCCGCCGGATCAACGCCGCCGCGACCTCGACAATCTGCTCGCCTCGTTGAAGTCCCATCTCGACGGCCTTGCGCTCGCTGCGGATGTCGATGACAGCGGCTGGTCGTTCACCATCCGCAAGGGAACACCGGTCGCGGGCGGCTGCGTGATCGTCGACGTGTTCAACGGCGGTCTGCAGAGGCCTTGAGGCAGCACCACGCCTATGGGCAATATATTGGGATCGGGAGAATTCCGCGATGGAAAGTGGTTCGGTTATTTCCCCGCTCTAGGGGAAAACGAACATCGACAAACAGTCGCGGAGACCAAGTTTTCATCAGCTCGCACCGACCATCCCATCCGATTGGGCTTTCCGGGTCGGCGATACACTTGGCATCCAAGAACATGCCGAAATCAGCCCTCCCCCCCATCCATCGCCCCGGAATTACCTGTGGCAGCGCGCGGCCATGTCACCATCCCAACGAAGGCCACAACACCGCTTGATTGCAGTGCAATCAAACTCTAGCTTTGGCCCTACAAGCGGAGGGCACCATGGCCAGCATCACAATTCGCAACCTCGACGATGACATCAAACGCCGCCTTCGTGTGCGTGCCGCAGAACATGGCCGCTCGATGGAGGAGGAAGCGCGCGATATTCTGCGCCAGGTCGTGGGCCGGCCCGCTGCCCCGCGGAACCTTGGCCAATCGATCCACGCACGGTTCGCGGCTCTCGGCGGTGTCGATCTGCACCCCACGGCTCGCACCGCCATGCGCCCTGCCCCGGATCTCGACTGACCGATGATCCTGCTCGATACCAACGCCATCTCGGAACTGATGCGCGCGGAGCCCTCACAAGCTGTGCTCGACTGGTTCGCCCAGCATGAGGCAACCGATCTATACATCTCAGCCGTGACCGAGGCGGAGCTGCGCGCCGGGGTGGCCTACCTGCCCGAGGGTCAGCGCCGCAACCGGCTGCAGCAGGCCATCGACGCAATGATCGAGCAGGATTTCAACGGCCGCATCCTTCCCTTCGACACCACCGCCACCCGCCCCTACGCTCAGATCGCCGCCACGCGCCGCGCCGCAGGCAGGCCGATTGCAGAGGCCGATTGCCAGATCGCCGCCATCGCCAAGGCTGTGGGCGCGCCGGTGGCAACGCGCAACGTCAGCGATTTCGACGGCTGCGGGGTAGCATTGATCAACCCTTGGGATGCGACGTGACCGGCGCGGAATTCGGTTAGACCTTTTTCAAGAGGTGGGTAATCGGAAGGACAGCGAGCAGACGCATCAACCTCGTTTCTGTTGGCGCCGTGTGGATGATCGAGCTTCCTATCTTGCTCGATGGGAGCCCCAATGCCGCCAAGTCGGACACCCCAAGCTGAGAAGCGTCACCCGCCGAAATCATCCAGAAATTCCGACGCCGGATCGACGGCCGTAACAAGAAGTCGATCCCTCGCACGGGTGCATGCAACATACAAAAGGTGACGTTCGGTTTCATAGACCTCTTTCAGGTCAGCTTCGTCGGTCACTGTTTCGATCCGGGTCTGCAGTGGAACCACTTCTTCATCGCATGCCATCACAACCACGCTCTTGAATTCGAGGCCCTTGGCGTAGTGCATCGTTGCGATGGCTATCCTGTTCGCATCCGTTTCGATCTTGTCACTCAGTTCGACGGCCTCTTGACCAGCAGCTTTCACGGCCGATCTGGCCCGCTTCAACTGCGCCTCAGAACGGACGAACAGGCCTATCTCCCCAAGGTCGACGCCCCGCTTAATCTGATCATTGATCCAATCCGCAACCGCAGCGATTTCATCCTCCTCACGGTCAAAGACCAATGTCGAAGGCGCTGGTCCGTCGAAGATGGACACCGTCCCGCGACGGCTATCGCTCAAACCATCCATGTCGGAGACTGACGTGGGCAGCAGGCGATCCGCTTGCGCTCTGATCTGGTGCGAGGTGCGGTAGTTGATCCGCAACGTGAAGGACCGACCACGAACATCGAGGCCAAGCGCACGCCAGGAGAACGGTTGCTGAAAGATGCGCTGGCCCAAATCGCCTGCAAAGAACAGGCCATTGGTGTTGGCGCCAGCCATGGCCGCGAGGAAACGGCTTTCGGAGACGCTCAGGTCTTGCGCCTCATCCACCACGGCGAAATCGAAGGGCCTGCGATGCTCTGAAGCCAGCACATCTGCCATCCGGCCAAAAACATCCGACCAGGTGACAACGTTGCGCTCGTTCAGGCGTTGCCGGACATGGCTGAAGATCTGCCACAGCACTTCGCGTTGCTTCCCACCGATCCGCGTCCTGCGGCCAAGCCGGGAAACATCACGATACTCCTCCCAGGTCTTGAGGTGCCACGCATCGACGACGTCGCCCCATTCGTTCTGCAGGAACTGCAGCGCGAAACCATGCCCCTCCACCAACCGGGCGGCGTCCTGCAGCAGGCTGCGGATAAGGGGCGCTGGCGCGAGGTTCGGTTGCCCGAAATTCTCGGTGTAGAGATCATACCCCACTGCAGAGATCGGCTTGACCGTGATCCTCGCGCCGATGACCGGCTCGCTTGAGAGTCAGGCTGTTCAGCTTCCTCTGTAAAGCGTTGGCGAGCGGCTTCGAGAAGGTGGTCAACAGCACGCGCGACTGCGGGTTTTCGCGCGCAAGGTGGACGGCGCGATGGAGCGCGACGATGGTCTTTCCTGTTCCGGCCGATCCGGACACGCGCGCGGGGCCGTTGAACGTCCGCTTGACCAGATCCTCCTGCGCAGGATGCAGAAACACTGCCCATTTGTCCCACGGGTAGTCCAGCGCTCGCTTCAATTCCTCCACGTTTGTCAGCACGCGGAAGCGACGTTGTGCATCGGGATGAGCGAAGGGGTCTGCGGTCTCAGGCTGGGGCGCGGGCGGTTCCGGCTTCTCGCCCACGGCAAGCTTCAGCAGCGCCTCCTGCGCTTCTTGCGGCAGGTGGCCGATCACGTCGAACAGCGTATCCTCGGTCGCGCGGCGGACGTCCTCCACCCATTCGGCGGGCACGCCGAAGGCCATCAGCTCGAACTTGCGCAGGTTCGCGAAAAGGGGGGCAGAGACCGCGGCGGGCTTTGGGGCTGCAGGCTGGTCTGCCTCGGCCTGCGGGGCGCCGTAGATCTCGACCTCCTGCACCAGCTCGCGCACCTCGACCAGCTGCATCGCGCCGGTGGTCGGGTGGCGCTCGATCTTGCGCCGTTCGGCCCATTTGTAGGCATCGTCGTGGTGGTCGACATAGACCAGCAGGATGCTCGACGCGCTGCGATGGACGATGATCCGGATGTCGGCGTTGACCCGGACCGACCAGAAATTGCTGTCCTTCGCCCGATCAAGCTTGTGAAACGACAAGCCGTTCGCGCTCGGGTCGAGCTGCAGGTCGAAGGCCGTGGTCTTGGCGGCCTTCTGTTCCTGAGCGGTCAGGCGGGCGAGACTGTCGGTGAAGGTGTCGGCGATCCGAAATTCCATTGACCTCAACAGCCCTTTGGCAACCGGTTCGAAATAATCTCTCTCAGGACACTTTTCCCGCGGCGAGCCTTCTTTTTCTTCTTTGCTGAACCCTTGCGGACGAAGCGCTTCTTGCCTCTGGGCGATGTGCCTGTTCCCAGCGCCTTGAGAGCTTCCTCCTCACCGGCCCTGATCACGAAGGTTTCGGCTTCCTTCTTTTGGCTTTCCACCGCTTCGCGTTGAGCATCCAGCAGTCCGATCTGTCTATCGGTCCGCACACGGCTTGCACTGGGCCAAGGGCTCGCCTTCACAATGGTTGAGCCACCATTATAGGTCCCCTTCTTTCCCATCACCCCACCGCAAACACCTTCATCACCTCGTCCCCGAGGTGGTTGATCACCTTCACCGCGATCCGGCCCGATTTCGGCTTCGGAAAGGGCCGCGACACGTCGGAGTTCAGCGTCTCCCACGCTTCCTCGTCGATCTCCGCCTTCAGCGTCGTCTTCAGCGCCTTGTAGGGGTCGTTCGCGCCCAGGAAATAGGCGTGACGCACGAAGAAGCTTTCCTCGTCGTAGTCCGTGTCGAGCATCCACAGCGCGATGCCGTCGGTGCCTTCCGACAATCACCTCGCCGGTCTGCGGCTTGAACACGTCGACGCCAAAGACCTGCACCTGCAACATGCCCTCCCCGACATCGGAAATCCGGATGTCTGGCTCGCCGAAGATCACGAACAGGTTGCCCGCGCCCGTCGCCTTCAGGTCGCCGCCCATGTGCAGGTCGGGGTTCATGCGCGGCCTTACAGCACGCGGCACCCGGCCGAGCTTGTCGAACTCGGCGGAATGGGCGTCGTAGTTGAAGGCGCAGGCAGATCAGCACGTCGAAGCCGGCATCGCCCGCCTCGCGCGCGCGCCGCCACCAGGTCGGGGCGCGACACGGTGCCGAACTCCGGCCCGATGAAGATGCCGGCGCGCCGCACCGTGTCGCCCTCCATGAACGTGCCCTCGGCGCAGATGTGGTCGCCGGGCCAGCCGGACAGGCTGGTGAAGGCGATGCGGTCCTCCTTGTGCGCCTGCTGCACGCCCGCGGCCTTGAGGTTCTCAAGGATCATGTGGGCGAAATCGTCGGTGCCCTCGCGTTCCTTCTGGCGCTTGCCCTCCGCCGCCTCGTGCAGGTCGATCAGCTCGTCGTCCCAGTCCACAGCCAGCGTGCGGTGGGGCGACAGGCTTTCGACGGTGAAAGGCCCGGCGACACGGACCTTGTCCCTCGCGGCATGGGGCTTGTCATACAGGTATTCGAACTCGGCCTTGGCGGCGATGGAGGCGTCGATTTCCCGTTGCCGGGCGATCCGCGCCTCCCAGAAGCGGGCGAGCGCGGTCTTGGCCATCTCGGGCCAATCCTGCGGCGCCTCGCGCGGGATTTCCCATTCCATGAAGCCGTTCGCAGGCGCGTGTTCGCCCGAGGGCAGCGTGACCTGACCGGAGGCGGTGAAGTCGATGGTCTTGCCCGCGCGGCCGCCGGTTTCCACCTTGTAGGGGGTGGGGTAGCCGCGGAGTTCGGTGTTGAGGGCTTTGAGCGCATCCTCGACCGCGGGCTGCATCCGGTCCCAGATCACGTCGATTTCGGCGTTGTTGGCGATGGATTTCAGCGTGATATGCGGCACGCGGTCATAGACGAAGCCTTGGCGCATGGCTGCCGTGGGTGGGGGTGGTCTTGGGCGGGGTGCGGGTCAGCTCGCCTTCCTTGGGCTGCCCCTCGGGGCTGTCGGCCAGCAGGTAATAGGGATAGCGCGCGCCCATCAGGCGGGAGCGGGCGAGCGCCACGGCGACGCGGCTGGTGTCGATGGTGATCCAGCGCCGCCCCCATTGTTCAGCAACGTAAGCGGTGGTGCCGGAGCCGCAGGTGGGATCGAGCACCAAGTCGCCGGGGTCGGTGGTCATTTGAATACAGCGCGCAACGACAGCAGTTCCAGTCTGAACCACGTAGACCTTTGGGTCTGATCTGCTTTGAACCGATCCGCCAATATCACTCCAGTTGTTCGTAATTCCCTGGCCACCGGTGTCGTCTTCGCAGCGAACGAACCGGAGCTTCTTTCGCCCTGTCAGAAAAAGTCTATGCGCGCGGCCAACGCGATCAATGCTTTGTTGTTGGGTTCCCCACCAACGTTCCCCTGAGTTAATCAGAAGACCCCAAAAGGAAACATCATACTTCGCACCAGGCCCTGGCTTGGTAAGGTCTGTGTCAGTGAATACTCGCGACCATTCGCCCCGTCGTTGCATTTCCTGGTAAGCATCGCTTCCCAATGGAATGGAGCTACCGTCAATCATTTGGACGGAGCTAAAACGATCTTGCGAGGCCTGACTTCGTTCGCGAACCACAGGACGGAACTTTAGGCTTCCTCTGCGTTTGCAGAACCACAATAGATAATCGAAGGCGCCCGAAACGCCATCGCTTGTCTCCAAACCGGAAGTCTTTGTGAAGGTAATTTGTGAGACGAAATTCTCGTCCCCGAATACCTCATCCATCAGCGCCCGCACGCGGTGGACGTTCTCGTCACCGATCTGCACGAAGATGCTGCCGCTCTCGCTCAGCAGATCGCGCGCCACGGTCAGCCGGTCGCGCAGGTAGGTCAGGTAGGAATGGATGCCGTCCTTCCAGGTGTCGCGAAAGGCGCGCACCTGTTCGGGCTCGCGGGTGATGTGGTCCTTGGCCCCATCCTTGACGTCGCGCGATGTGGTGGACCACTGGAAGTTCGAGTTGAACTTGATGCCATAGGGCGGGTCGAAATAGATGCACTGCACCTGCCCGCGCAGCCCTTCGCGTTCCGCCAGCGACGCCATCACCGACAGGCTATCGCCCGAGATCATCCGGTTCGACCAGTGCTGGTCATGGGCGTAGAACTCGGTCGCGGCCTCGGCATCGGGCAGGCCGTTGAAATCGGCGAACAGGTCCATCATCGGCGCCTCGACCGCCGCCCGCGCCTCGGCCCGTTTTTGCGAGGCGCGTTTGAGGTCGTCGATGATCGCCTTGGGATGGACCTTTTCCTGGATATAGAGCGGCGGGGCCGCGACGATCAGGTCTGACCAGTCCTGCTCATCCTTGCCGCGCCAGACCAGCTGCGGGTCCAGATCGCGGTTGCGGCGCGCGTAGGCAAGCTGGATCGGCGTCTTGTCCTGCTCGCGCATGATGCTTTCGAATTCCGCGGTCGGAATGTTCTTGCGCGTGGCGTCGTGGGTGAGGGTTTCGACCTCGATGGGTTTCTTGGCCATGGGTTATTCCCCTTGGTCTGAAGGTTGGGGGGCAGAAGTGGCCGCGGCTGTCTTTTCCTTGGGCTTGGGCCTCGGAAAGCCGCTGCGCAAACCGTCGATGTGTTCAAAAAGAGAGGCCTCGACCGACCGCCACATCGGATCGAGGATAATCCGGACGCCTTCGCGCCGTGCGAGCTTGGAGGCCGGCACGAAATCGCTGTCGCCTGCCACAAGAACGATGGTATCGGCCTGACGCTTGAGGCTGATGGATGCGATGTCGACGCCGATGCGCATGTCGACGGCCTTTTGCCGGAGGCCCGGGTAGAAATCGGCATCTGTCAGATCCGAAGGCTGCCGCGTGCCGTCAAGCAAGGCTTTTTGTGCATCCTCCGACAGGACCCAGGATCTTTCCTTGCGCACCTGTCCCAGGCGAACCGCGAAGTTGGCGCGGCGGCGCAGCTTGTCGAACAGCGCAAGCCTGAACCGGGCCTGATCCGATTTGGCGTAATCTATGGCTCTGCCCGATACAGGTAGGTGGCCTTTCTCCATGTAGGGAAGGGCGTCATAGAAGAAGCAACGGTAGAGCAGGCTGTAGGCGTGCCCTGCTTTTTCGATTTCGTTGAGCTGCTTGAGGTGGCTGTCGACCAATTGGCCGATAGCCTTGTCTACGGCCTCCGGATCGAGCGTGTCGACGTCACGGCGGACGCTTCCAAGGCGCTTGAGAAAGTAGCCGCCGTCGATGAGTATCGCTGCTTTCACGGGCGCGCCCCCGCGAAAAGAAAAAGCCCCAAGGGCTCTGCCGTTCCCAGGATCACGGGAGGGCATACTGCCAA
The DNA here is from genome assembly GCA_018401055.1 of Roseicyclus sp. Next base: position 25,613 of record JAGYLB010000111.1, on the reverse strand, counting down.
GGGGCGAATGTGCACATAATGTATGTGGATAAATGCCATGGTGCAAGGATGAAAATCAGACATCCTGTCCTCCTGACACCAAGGTTTCGACCAGTCCGCGAAACTCTTTCTCCATCTCGTAGACGGCGGTGAATTCCGCGAACTGCCAGCGCCCGAACTTGCCCAGGTTGTTCACGCCGGGCACCCAATAGGCGCGCATGGTGTTGGCCTTTTCCTTGGCATCCTCGCCCCGGTAGCCCTTGATCTCGACGATCAGGTTCAAGGGGTCATCCCGCCCGTCATCGATCTGGACGATGAAATCAGGGATGTATTTCCGCGGGGTGGAGCCCATCAGGTATGGCACCTCGAGCCCGAGGTTCTGGTTCTTGACGTAGGACAGGACCTTGGGGTGCGTCTCGACCACGCGGCAGAACTCGATCTCCCAGTCGCTGTCGCAGATCGCCCAGTTGACGTGGCTCTTGCGGGGATCGGTTTCCCAGCGGGTTTCCTTGGAAGTGGTGAAGTTGACATGCGCCGTGGTGCCGGTGGGGTTGTAGGCGTCGAGGATCGCCTTGACTGGCCTGTCGCCCTGCAATGTCTCGGTGATGGCCGCCTTGATGCGTTCGGCAGCCATGTCGGCTAGCTCCTTATACATCAGGAGACCGGGATAGGTGTCGCCCTTGCATTCGAGGCAGCCCGCGTCGAGCCACTGCCGCACGATCCGCTTGAGCTGGCCGAACAGGTGCATCCGGGGCTGGTCGCCGGGATCGCGGTATTTCGCGTAGAGCAGGTGTTGCGTCAGGTTGTAGACGAGCGTCGAGTGCCGCATCTCTTGGAGGTGTTCGAGGGTGAGAGTGACACCCTCGCCGATGATCCCCCGGTTCTCGGTTTTCGAGGGCCCGACCAGATCGGGCGTCAGCGTCAGCACGTGATCTGGGCCGAATTTAGCGTCGAGCCGTTCATCGGGCAGTTCGACGCGGTAGCCTTCGACCCGCGGATAGACGATTTCCAGTGCATCACGCTCGGGCTTCACAGCATGAACGCGGACGGTCTGACGCGGCGGTTGGGGTGGCGAGATGGTGGGCTTGGCCGCGAAGTCGAAGGGAATGCCGAGGATGTCGGCGTATTCCACGTTGAACAGGCCGTCGTCGTTCAGGTCGTAGGACTGTCGCCGCAGGCCGCGGCCGACTACCTGTTCGCACAAGAGCTGCGTGCCGAAGGCGCGAACCCCTAGGATGTGGGTCACAGTGTTGGCGTCCCAGCCTTCGGTCAGCATGGAGACCGAGACGACGCAGCGGATCTGCTCACCCAGCTTACCCTTCTTGCCGACGGTGTTCATCACCTCGCGCAAAAGCGTGCTTGCCTCGATCTTATCACCGGCTTGGGCGTCACCCGTCCGCTCAATGATCTCACGCCGGAAACGTTCGATTTCATCGGCGGCGGCGGCCTCAAAATCCTTGTCCAGCGCCTCGCCACTTTCGAGCTGAGCACTGTCGATCAGGATCGTGTTCGGACGAGGCAAACGGTTGCCAAAGTCGTCATAGTTCCGGAACAGGTCGAGACGGCCGTTTTCCAGGGTGGTGGTGCCGTCGTCGTTCTGCCGGTCAAAGCCGGAGACGTATTTGTAGACCAGTTCCGAGGTCGCGGTGTTGTTGCAGACCACGATAAATACGGGCGGCACGCCGATGCCCTCGGTATCCCAAAGCTCGAAGGTCTTCTTGTAGTGGCCGTATAGGGCATCGACCGCGTTGAGCAGTTCGATGGGCAGGCTGTGAGGGTCGAGCACCTTGCCCGCCCCGCGGCCCTTCTTTGGAAGTTTCTTCCCAATATACTCCCACAGGTTGCGGAACTTGGGTGTGTCGCCACCGGGGACGTTGTCGGCAATCGGCACGCGCGGCAGTTTCACGATCCCGCATTCGATGGCGTCCATAAGGGAGAAATCGCTCATCGTCCAAGGGAACAATGTCCCCTCGATGTAGCCCGAGCCACGCAGGAAGAAGGGGGTCGCGGACAGGTCGTAAACCAGCGAGACGCCAAGCTTGCGCTTCACGGCCTCCAGCCCGGAAATCCACATCCGCGCGGCTTCGCTCGCTTCCTTGGCTTCCGCTTTTTCATCGCCCTTGAGGTCGTCAAGCGTATCGCCTTCAGGATCAGCGACCTTCTCGCGGTAGCAGTGATGGGCTTCGTCGTTCAGGACGACGATGCTCTTCATACCCATCAACTCGGGCATGACCCGCTGAAGCATCTGACCTTCGGTCTCGACGGTCGCGATCTGCTCGCCCCGCCAACCGGCCAGAGCGTCGCGCGTTCCCTTCGCAAGGCTCAATCGCTCGCGAAGCTTGAAAGCATGATAGTTGGTAATGACGATCTTGGCCCGGTCGATATCTGGCAGCATGTCGGGCGGCAGGATTTCGCGATTGCGATAGTAGCTTTCCGGATCGTTCGGCAGCAGGACGCGCAGCCGGTCTCGGATCGTGATGCCGGGCGCGACAATCAGGAAACCGCGCGAGAAGGTCTTGCTGTTCGGATGGCGCACTGCGTTGACTGTCTGCCATGCAATCAGCATCGCCATCACAGTCGTCTTGCCGGCCCCAGTCGCAAGCTTGAGCGCAAGACGGAGCAACTCCGGATTTGCCTGCGCGTTCGCACCTTTGATGTGCTCCCAGAACTTCGCGGTTCTTGGCCCAAGCTTTGGAGCAACCTCGGTCAACCAGATCGCCGTCTCAACGGCCTCGACCTGACAGAAGAACGGGCGGATGCCTTCGAATTTGTGATGGCGCCAATGCTGCAGAAGACGCGCCGTTTCCGGTGTCACGCCCCAATCGTTGGGGTTCGACAAAGATCGCCATTGGTCAACGTAACCGCGGATTTCGTTGATGATGGGGGTCGGATTGTATTCCTGCGACAAGCTCGACAGCCCTTCGCTGTCCGCGAGGAGCAACTCCGACTGATCCGTCCGTGACGCCTTCCGCTTCTTCGGCTTGGGGACCGGGGTAACGAGATCCGACCTTCTGCGCTTCTCAACGATCTTGGCTGTCGGCTGGCCGTCTGCGTCAAGTTCCCAATGCCGCCCGGGATATTCGTAAGGGGAGTTCAGAATGGGCTGGGCAAAGAACGTTTCTGTCATGCGGTCTCCGGCCTAGATTTATGTTGCGTCATCGGCAAGTGATCTGACCCAAAAAATGTGGCAACTCCGCCACCTTGGCCAAGTTGCACATTTGAGGCAACAATCTTTCGGACGGGTACGGCCAGCGCAGTGAGAGCTTTTCAAGTGTCCCGTTGTTTCAGCCCAAATCTGAGCTGCTCGCTAAGCCTTGGGCGGGTTGCCCAGTTCCAAGTTTTGCTGATGCTATCGCCCCTGCGCCCGCGCCAGCATCGCTGCCGCACTCTCCTGCGCGCGGAGCTTGGCGGTATACCGCCCAACCATCTGTTCCGACTTCCACCCCCCTGCCTGCGCGATGGCGCCCGTGCTTGCCCCTGCCACCTTCGCATCCTGCGCCGCTCCAACCCGCGTGCTGTGGGCGCTGTAACCATCGCCGCAGCGCCGCCGAAAGATCTCGGACACGTCACGGGTGCCGATCCGCTCATTCTTTGCGGCAAAACCTAGCGGGATGAACAGCGGGTCTGCCCTGTCCAGACGCGCCGCCCTCGTCCAGGCGATGATACGGTCATAGGTCGTCGACGCGATAAAGCGGTGATCGCCCTCGCCATCCTGATCAGTTTTGGACCTTGCGATGAAACAGGTCGCCCCGTCGATGTCGCGCTCCAGATCCCCGACATTTATCGCGACCAGCTCCGAGGCACGGGCGAAGGTGTCGTAGGCAAGGCACAGCAGCGCCGCGTCGCGCAGATCAATGAGGTCATCGCCCAGGCGGTCGAGCGCCTTTTGGATAGTGGGCCAACGCAGAGCCTTGGCCTGATCCTGCCGGGTGCCCTCTGGCCCGGCGCAGCCGCTTCAAGGCTAGGCGCACGGTGTTGGATGCTCCGGGCACGGACAGATCGAGCGCGCGGTGCAGATGGTCGATGGAGGCCACATAGCGAGACACGGTGGCCGGTTTCCGGGTCTCTCCCATCGCGTCGACGAACCGGGCGAGTGTTTCAGGCGCGGCAGGTGGACCGAAGCTTTCTCCGTTCCTTGCGCACCAGGTCGCGAAAATCTCTGTGTCCGACCGGATCGCCCGCAGCGTGTTCTGCGCAAAAGCGCCGCGGGACATCGCGGCATAGCTCGCAAGCTGGGCCTCGAGATCTTCCGAATGTTGAGTAGGGGGAGAGGGCAAAAAACCATCTGACATGGGGTCTATATCCGATAAGTTCAATTATCGGATATCACGAAGGGACTTGACAAGCAAGTTATGGCGAAGAGCTGGCACCCTCAGAGAGGAAAATTTTGATACACATTTTGCTACACAATCACTTCAGACGGTGGCGTCTAAGTGTTTGATTTTTCAGCAATCAAATATGTGGATGGCGCACTGGGGAGGATTCGAACCCCCGACCCCTTGATTCGTAGTCAAGTACTCTATCCAACTGAGCTACCAGTGCGTGAGGGCGGGGTTTAGCGCTGGTGAACCGGCCTTGCAAGGGGGAAAACCCGATCCTTCACGCCGCAAGTCCGGCGGGCAGGATGACCTGAAAGCACGTCCCCTCAGCCCCGCTGCGCGCCAGTTCCAGCCGCCCGCCATGGCCGCGGACCAGTTCGGCGCAGATCGCCAGGCCAAGGCCGCTGCCGCCCTTGCGCGCCCCGCCATGGAACGGCTGGAACAGATGATCGATCGCCTTTTGCGGCAACCCCGGCCCGGTGTCGCTGATCTCGATGATCCAGGCCTCGGGGCCATCCGTGCCGGTCACGCGGATCTCGCCCGGCTTGTCGGTCGCGGCGATAGCCTGCCGGGCATTGCGCACGAGATTAGACAGCACGCGGTGCAATTGTTCGGGGTCCGCGCGGACCGAGACACTGGCCGGAACCTCACAGGCATAGGTGATCTGCGCACTGTCTGCGGCCAGCCTGTCATTCTCGATCACATCCTCGACCAACTGGCGCAAGAACACCCGGTCCAGCTTGGGCGCGGGTTCCTCGGCGCGGCCAAAGGCCAACGTCGCCTCGGTAAGGTTGATCGCACGGTTCAGCGAGCCGACCAGTCGCGGCGCGATGCGGCGCACGGTCGGGTCCTCGAAACTCTCCAGCCGGTCCCGCCACCAGCGTGGCGACCGACAGCATGTTGCGCAGGTCATGGCTGATCTTGGCCACCGCTTCGCCCAGTTGCGCCAGACGCTCGCGCTGTTTCAACGCGCCGGTCAGGTCGGTCTGCAACGATTGCAACGCATCCTCGGCATTGCGCAACTCGCGCACCCGGCCCTGCGGGCGGATGATGCGGGTGGCATCCGAAGGTGCTTCGGCATAGCGCATCATCGAGCCGACAAGTCTTCGGATCGGCGTCACCATAAGGCGTTGCACCGCCACGAAGAGCAAAACGGCGGTGAAGATCGAAATGACCGCCGAGAGAACGAGAATGCGGAGCCCGTAGTCGATCATCGCCATGCGCAGCGGCTCGGTCGGCATGGTGATCTCGATCAAAAGCCCGGCCTCGCGGACCGGCTCGCCGATCACGCGGATCACCTGCGGCTCGGGTTCAGCCAGGCGCCCTAGCGCGTCGCGCATCAGCTCAAAGGCCGACGGGTCGCGCAGGTCGAAACTGGCGGCGATGGCGCGGCATCCCGTCGCTCGACAAGATCAGCTGGCGGACCGCATCCCGGCGCAGCACGACGTTCAGCACCTCGGCATTGCGCAGCAGCTCTTCCTCGAGCTCCTCGAGATCATGCCGTCCGTCGCCAGCAGCGCGAGCGAGGCGATCTGCGCCCGTTCCAGCCGCGCCAGCAGGTAATCCTCGCGGAAGCGCGCGATGGAGGGCAGGAAGATCAAGATCTCCGCCAGCATCACGAAGATGACGGTGAGGATCAAAAAGCGCCCTGAAAGGGTATTGGTCACGCGGTTTACGCCCTTGCCGAGACAGACAGCCCCCGATCCTCAAAGCCAGCGCTGAACCAGACGCACGACCTTTTTGACCATAGGGCTTTCAAACAGTTTGGGAGAGAAATAGGCCCCCGCGGCGCGTTTGTTAATCTCCCCCAGTGTCGGATAGGGCGCGACCATGCCCGCGATGGCCGACATTTTGAGCCGATTGGCAATGGCCAGCGCCCAGATCTGGATCAATTCGCCCGCCTGCGGCCCGACGATCGTTGCCCCTACCGGCCGCCCTTTGACCACCATGACCTTGGCGAAACCATGCGCCTGCCCGGTGGCAATGGCGCGGTCGTTATCGGCGAAATCGGCACGGGCCACGAACAGCCGATCCCCATGCTTCGCACGCGCCTCGGCCTCGGTCAGGCCGACCTGCGCCAGTTCGGGATCGGTGTAGGTGACCCACGGAATGTGATCCTTGCGCGCCTTGGCGGGCACGCCGAACAGCATCGGGCGGATGATGACGCCTGCATGGTATCCCGCGACATGGGTGAACTGCAGACCGCCCGCCGCATCGCCGACGGCATAAACCCGCTTGTTGGTCGAGCGCAGGCCGCTGTCGACGGTCACGCCGCGCCGGTCATGGGCCACATGCGCCTTGTCGAGATCGAGGCCGTCGACATTCACTTGGCGGCCGACCGCGACCAGCAGATGCGTTCCCTCGATCGCGCGCCCATCGACAGTTTGGACCACAATCGCGCCCTCGGTGCCCGAAGTGGAAGCGACCTGAGCGCCCTCCAGGATTTCGATGCCATCGCGGCGCAAGGCATCGAGCACGATGGCCGCGGCCTCGGGGTCGTCGCGGCCCAGCGCCTTTTGCCCCTCCAGCACAGTGACGCGGCAGCCAAGGCGGCGATGCGCCTGCGCCATCTCCATTCCGATGGGGCCGCCGCCAATGATGATGAGATGCCCGGGCCGCTCGCGCAGGTCAAAAATCGTCTCGTTGGTGTGATGCGGCGTCGCCTCCAGCCCCGGGATCGGCGGCACAAAGGGGCGCGACCCGGTGGCAATGACGAATCGGCGCGCGGTGATGATTTGATCGCCCGCCTGCACCTCGGTATCCGAGATGAAGCGTGCCCTTTCGCGGATCACCCGTACGCCTAGCCCTTCGAACCGCTCCTGGCTGTCAACGGGGGCGATGTGGTCAATGGTGGCCTGCACATGGTCCTTGGCGGCGGCGAAATCGGGGGTACTGGCGTGGCCTTGGGTGCCAAAGGCGTCTTGCGCCGTCGCATGGGCCTTGTGACCCGCGGCCAGCAACGCCTTGGAGGGCACACAGCCGTAGTTCAGGCAATCGCCACCCATCTTGTGCGCTTCGATCAAGACGACATCCGCCCCCATCTGCACGGCACCGGCGGCGACCGACAGCCCGCCAGAGCCTGCGCCGATGATGCAGATATCGGTCTTGATGCGCGACATGGTCAGGGCCCCTTCGGGTGGTGTCCAGCCGGGACGGCCGCGCACCAGCTTGAGGAGGACAGGCAGAAGCGCCAGCGCCGAGAGGCCCAGCAGCGGCAACAGGATCTGCGGCTCGAAGATGATGCCAAGATCGGGCGTCTCGCCGCGGGCGAAGACCTCGGACAGGCCCGCGCCCACCGAGGTGAAGACCACTGCGCCCGGCATGATGCCGAGGAAGGTCGAGATCACGAAGCGCCGCAGCGGCACGTCGAGAAAGGCCGGGATGAGATTGGCGAGGAAGAAGGGCACCACGGGCACCAGACGGATCAGGAACAGCATCGACCACTGGTTGTCGTCGATCCCGTCCTTAATGCGCTTGACCAGCCCCTCGGACCCTTCCAGCCGCGCCGCCATGCCTGCGCCGATGCCGCTGCGCGCCGCCAGAAAGATGGCCGTGGCGCCCAGTGTCGCACCCGCGATGTTGAACAGCGCGCCCGGAAAGGTGGCAAAGAGAAACCCGCCCGTCAGCGTTGCGATGGTGGCGCCCGGCAGTGAAAAGGCCACGATGACCGCATAGAGCGCGATGAACCCCATGACGGCGGCAAGGTAATGCGCGTCGCGCAGGGCGATCAGTGCCTCGCGGTTGTCGGCCAGCGTTTGAAAACTGATGCGGTCGCCGAGATACCACCAGCCCACCAACGCGCCGAGGGCGATGGCGATCAGCGGCAAATTGCGGCCGAGGGGGGATTTGCGGGTCTGGGGCACGATGTCGGTCATGGGGGCACTGTCCTTTGGCGATGTCCAGTGAATGCGTCAGCCCGCGTCGATGCGACAGGGCAAAGGCGACAAGTTCACAGGGGCTTGATGGGGCGTGACGGGAACGCGGGTTTTCGTGACGATCCGGCCGCGACAACGTAACCTTTGGGTGCGGATGTTTCAGAAGGTGGCCCCATGGAACGCCTTCCGGTCAGCACCTGCCCTGCGGGGCGCGCCCTCATCCACGCGGGACGCTTCGACGGGGTCCGGCAACCGGGAGAAGGCGTGCTGACCGCCGCGCTGCGACTGGCCTGTGTGCGGGTGTTGTTGAACGAACAGATCGCCGATATGGCCGCTGCTCTGGCGCGCGGTGAAAATCGCCCGGGCGTACCCCGCTCTTCATTGACAGGCTGCGCGGCATTCCGTATTGCCCGGGCTTCATCGGGGATTCCCTTGGGTCGATGAGGCGCGCTCGTGTAGCGACCCGGCCCGAACCAGTGACGGAGAAATCAGATGTCGAAGCGGACCTATCAGCCCTCGAACCTCGTGCGCAAGCGGCGCCACGGGTTCCGTGCCCGCATGGCCACCAAGGCCGGCCGCAAGATCCTGAACGCGCGTCGCGCGATCGGCCGGAAATCTCTCAGCGCCTGACGCAGGCCGGGGTTGTGACCCTTGAGACGCCTCCGCCGGGCGATGACTCGCCGGGGGCTTTTTCTGTTGTGAAGCTCTCGGTCCTCAAGCAGCGCGCGGATTTCTTGCGCGCCGCCCGCGCCCGTCGCCAGCCGATGCCGGGGTTTTTGCTGCAGAGCAGGATGCGGGGCGATGACGAACAGGCGGCAAGCCCCATCCGCATCGGCTATACCTGCTCCAAAAAGGTCGGCAATGCCGTTGCGCGCAACCGCGCCAAGCGTCGCCTGCGCGAGATCGCCCGTGCCATCCTGCCCGTGGACGGGCGCGCGGGTTGGGATTACGTTCTGGTCGGCCGCGCCGAAGCCACGGCCGACCTGCCCTTTGACCAACTCAAGACCGATCTGGCCAAGGCGCTGAGGATGCTGCACAAATGACGCCAATGGCCTATGTCGTGTCGCTGCCGGTGCGGTTCTATCGCTTGGTGTTCAGCCCATGGGTCGGTCATGGCTGCCGCTACCATCCGACCTGTTCGGCCTATGCAATGGAAGCGCTGGAAAAACACGGCGCGCTCAAAGGGGCGTGGCTTGCCGCCCGGCGTATCGGGCGCTGTCACCCCTGGGGCGGGTCCGGTGTGGACAATGTGCCGGACTGACCGGGGCGCTAGAGCCGCTCGAAGCTGATGATGACCTCGCCGATCCGCACGCCGTACCGGAACATGTAGGCCCGGTTCAAAAGCCTGTCCTCGGACAAGAGCCACATCCAGTCGTCAAAGCTGACGCGCATTGTCTCGCCGCCCGGCACGGGCAGGTCGATGGTGTATTGCCAGTTGAACGTATCGCCGCGTTCTTGCCCAGTGGCCATGCCGATCACGCCCGGCGCCGTGCCCTGCCAACTGTCCGGTCCGGTCTTGGTCAAGGTCCAGATGCGTTGCTCGGTCGATCCGTCCTCATAGGTGAAATCCTCGACCAACCGCAGTGTCTCGCCGTCCCATGTGCCTTCGATCTCGACGACAAAGCGGCGGCGGACGGTGCCGAAGACATCCTGAAACTGGCCATAGGCTATCAGATCGCCCTCGAAGAACTCCTCGAGGTGCAGTTGCGCCTCGCTCAGCGGCGCATCCTCCAGAGATGGCCGCCCGCCGCAGGCCGCCAGCATCAGGGTGGCGGTAAGGAGCACGATCAGTCGCATGAAGGACCCCCAAGGCGTTGCGTCATCACGCCACGTAACCCGACGCGCGCGGCGGGCAAGGCCGGTGTCAGGTCAACAGCGCAAGGTCGGACGACCCGGCCACAGGTCGCCGGGTGGGCATCGTCGCCGGATCGGCACCCGCAAGCGTCTGCGCCAGATCGGCATAGAAGCCCGGATCGTCGAAATACCAGGTGTGCGAGCCGCGCATCGTCTTGCCCGAGGGCGGCACCTTGGCCTCGTACTGCGCGCCGCAATAGACGTCATGAAATCGCGAAGGGATCGCCACGGGCATCCCGTTGCGCCCGGCACGCTGCTGGCCGTGCACGATACCCTCGGACAGGCTCAGCACGCGGTCGAAGGTGGAATAATAATTGGTCAGCCGCTTGCAGCGCAAATCCATCACCAGCGCGCCCCAGGCCCCGCTTTCCATCCATGGCTTGTCGGCGTCGGCGGCGACAAAGGCGACCTGATCCACCCCCCAAGGCACCGTGCCCGGCGCGCCACCGTCACCCACGCCGGAAAAGCCCCGCAAAGTCAGATAGCTGCCCATCGAATGGCACAGAAGGTGGACCTTTGGTTGCGGCCGCAGGTTCAGGATCGGGCCGATGGCATCGACCACAAGATAAGGGGCGGTGTGCTTGGCATCGCCCCTGTCGCTCAGATAGCCCAGAACGGTGCCGTCGCTGGGCCAGTCAAACCCGATGACCAATCCGGTCCAGCCGACAGCAGCAAGGCCCAGCTCGATCTTGCGGCGGCGCTCCAGCATCTCGGCCTGTTCGGTGTTGAAGCCGTGGATGAAAATCAAGATCTCGCCCGCCTGCGCCCCTTGCTTGACGAGGCTGAGCCAGGTGGCCTGATCCACGATGTGATCCCCACCGGGCGACGTTGCGTCAGGCACGGCCACATGCCGCGTGACGCTGGCACGGTTGTGCGTGAACCGGCCGGTTGACGCGTTGAAGCTGCGGCGAGTGACGAAAAGGGGCATGGTCGGGCCTCGGCTCGGGGAAGGGTCGGGCCGAGGATGACTCAGGCCTGCTGATCCGCAAAGTAGGGTTTCCCCCCACGCCGCTTGACGCCTGCCCGGCCCCGGCCCCATACCCAGGCCGCGCGCAACAAGGACACGCCCCATGCTTGACCGTGACGACATCGCCGCAGACGCGGGCGACGACATCCACCCTCTGTTCCATGGTGCGCCGAAAACCACCGAGTTCCGCAAGCTGCGCAAGCGTATCATCCGCGAGACCCGGGAAGCGATCGACCGCTACGGCATGGTCGACCGGGATCCCTCCGCGCCACGGCAACGCTGGCTCGTTTGTCTGTCAGGTGGCAAGGACAGTTATACGCTGCTGGCGGCCCTGACCGAACTGCAATGGCGCGGGCTTCTGCCCGTCGACATCCTCGCGTGCAACCTCGATCAGGGGCAGCCGGGGTTCCCTGCGACCGTCCTGCCCGAGTTCCTGACCGAGATGGGCGTGCCGCACCGCATCGAATACGCCGACACCTATTCCATCGTGATGGACAAGGTCCCGCAGGGCCGGACCTATCTGCGCGCTGTGCTCGCGGCTGCGGCGCGGCAACCTCTACCGCATCGCGCGGGAGGAGGGGTGTTCCGCCGTCGTCCTCGGCCATCACCGCGACGACATTCTGGAGACATTTTTCCTCAACCTGTTTCATGGCGGCAAGCTTGCGACCATGCCGCCGCGTCTGCTCAACGACGAGGGCGACCTGTTTGTACACCGCCCGCTGGCGCATGTGTCCGAGGCCGATTGCGAGGCATTTTCGCGCGCCATGGGCTATCCGATCATCCCTTGCGACCTGTGCGGCAGCCAGGACGGCCTGCAGCGACAGGTGATCAAGCGTATGCTCGACGAATGGGAGGCGCGCGCGCCGGGCCGCCGGGGCAAGATCTTCTCCGCGCTGATGACGGCCCGGCCCTCGCATCTGCTGGACACCGACCTGTTCGATTTCGCCGGGCTGGCGCAGGCGGCAACTGCGGAAAATTCGAAGGACTGAAGCCTCCGACGTTAAGCGCCTGTCAGGTCTTGGCCGACTATCCGATGCGCGTCGGCGCAGACACCGCTCGGGTCCAGCGCCCCCCGGATGATCCGAAAGGCGCAGCCCATGGCCGAGAGATATCGCAGCCTTGCCAACCGCCTTGCGGTGACGACAGGTCGGGCGTTGACGCGGATCGACGTGCTGGCGCTGTTTCCGCTGACGGCCCTAGGGGCGCTTTGGCTCGGGCTGATGGATCTGGTTCTGGTCACGGCCTTCGCCCTGCCCGCCCTGCTGGCCTTGCGTGCGCTGGCCTTGGCCGCAAGCGGCGCGCCTTTGGCCGATACGGGCTATGCAGCGCTGCCGCATCCGCGCAACGGACTTTCAGGGCAGGATGCTTTGCTGGCGATGCTGGATCGTGTCGCGCAAACGCCCGGCCAGGACAGTGCCTGCATCCTGATCCAGATCGACGATTGGGGCAGGCTTGGCGAACGCTGGGGCATTGAGGCCGCAGAGGATGTCGCCCAGCGCTGTGGCGAACGCATCTGCACCGCGCTCAGGCAAGATGATCTGGTGACGCGGCTGGGCGATGCACGCTTTGGCATCGTGCTTCATCCGGTTCCGTCGCTTCGTCTAGGCACGCGTGAGGCGATCACCTCACGCCTGCGCGCCGCGCTGAGCGAACCCATCGGCATCGGCGGTGCCGCTGTCCGCATGACGGCGTCGGTCGGTCATGTCGGTCTGATGCGCGAGGCGGGCGATGTCGCAGGGGCAACCTTGACTGCCGCCGAGGCCGCGCTGACCGAGGCGCTGCGCAACGGGCCCAATGCGGTGCGCGCCTTTGCACCGGCGCTGCTGCGCCAACGCAACGCACGGGCAGATCTGGCCGGCGAGGTCACCGCCGCGCTGGAGGGTGGTGAAATACGCCCTTGGTTTCAACCGCAAATCCATGCCGCCACCCGCGTGATCTCGGGGTTCGAGGCGCTGGCGCGATGGCACCACCCGGACCGGGGCGTACTGACCCCCGGGGAATTCTTGCCGGCCGTCGATGACGCGGGGCGCATGGACGCGCTGGGCCAAGTGATCTTGTTCCACGCGCTGGATGCGCTGCGCCTGTGGGACAAGGCCGGGCTGCGCGTACCCTCGGTTTCGGTCAACTTCTCGGCCGACGAACTGCGCAACCCCGCCCTCGCCGACCACCTCAAATGGGAGGTCGACCGTTTCGATATCGCCCCCGGACGCCTGACCGTCGAAATTCTCGAGACCGTGGCGGCACAGGGTGACGACGACACCATCCTTGCCACCATCGCCGCCATCGGCGCGCATGGCATCGCGCTCGACCTCGACGATTTCGGGATCGGCCAGGCCTCGCTGGCGGCGATCCGGCGCTTCGGCGTGGCCCGGATCAAGATCGACCGGTCCTTCATCCTCGGTCTTGATCAAGATCCCGGTCAGCAGGCCATGGTCGCCGCCATCCTGTCCATGGCACGGCACCTGGGCGTGCAGACCCTTGCCGAAGGGGTCGAAGACGCTTCCGTCCAGACGCTTCTGGCGCAGATGGGCTGCACCCATCTACAGGGCTACCACATAGCCCATCCGATGCCGCTCGAGGACACGGTCGCATGGGCCACGCGCCACAACGAGACGCTGGCCCGCCCCTCCGCGATCGGTCGGCGCGCGGGGTGACCCGGCCCACGACATGCCCGCGCGGAAAACGCCCCTTGACCTTTGCCCCCCCGATCTGTTGAACCCGCGAGGATATCAACCGCGGGACGCTGACAATCATGCAAGATCAGAACAGAAACCTGATCCTGGCCACGGCGCTGAGCTTTCTGGTCATCCTGGTGTGGTTTGTCCTCTTCCCGCCGCCCGAGCCGGTCACCGATCCCAATGCCACGGCGCCCACGGCGCAGGCACCCGCGGAAGGCGGCACCGATATCGCGCTCCTCCCACCCGCCGCGACGGATGGCACCCCCGCCTTGCCCGAGGCCGAGGCGGCAACCGCCGCCGCGCCCGAGGCACCGCGCGTGCGCATCGACACGCCCGAGGTCGAGGGGTCCATCTCGCTGATCGGGGGCCGCATCGACGACCTGTCGCTGCGTGGTTATTTCGAGACGCTCGACGAGGACAGCCCGATCGTCCGCCTGCTGTCCCCAGTCGGCAGCGCCGAGCCCTATTACGCCCTCTACGGCTGGGTGCCAGGGGGCAGCACCAGCCTCGGCTTCGAGGATGTGCCGGGCGCCAACACGGAATGGTCGGTCGAAAGCGGCGAGGTTCTGACGCCCGAAACGCCCGTCACGCTGGTCTGGGACAACGGCTCGGGCCTGATCTTCCGGCGCATCATCGAGATCGACGCGAATTTCATGTTCTCGGTCACCCAATCGGTCGAGAACACCAGCGGAGCCACCGTACGGCTGGCCCCTATGGCATCGTCGCCCGACATGGCCTGCCCGATGACCTGCAGAATTTCTTCATCCTGCACGAAGGTGTGGTGCGCAAGGTCGACGGTCAACTGGACGAGATCGGCTACAACGACCTGCCCGACCTCGACTTCGTGCCGCGCGAAGCCGCCGCCGCCGAGGTGGTCGCGGTCGAGGCGAATGGCTGGATCGGATTTACCGACAAATACTGGATGACCACGCTGATCCCGGGCGCCGACCAGCCCTTTACCAGCGTCACGAAATATGTCGCGGCCGCCGACATCTACCAGACCGAAGCGCGCCTCCCCGCGATGGATGTCGCGCCGGGCCAGACGGCCGAGGTGACGACCCAGCTTTTCGCCGGCGCCAAGGAGTGGGAAACCATCCGAGACTACGAGGCCGCAGGCGTCGAACGCTTCATCGACTCGATCGACTGGGGCTGGTTCTACTTCCTGACCAAGCCGATGTTCTGGCTGCTGCACACGCTCAACGTCTTGATCGGCAACATGGGCTGGGCGATCATCGCGCTGACGCTGATCATCAAGGCAGCCCTCTTCCCGCTGGCCTACAAATCCTATGTCTCGATGGCCAAGATGAAAGAGCTTCAGCCGGAGATGGAGAAGATCAAGGAGCGCGCCGGCGACGACCGCCAGAAGCTGCAGCAGGAGATGATGGAGCTCTACAAGAAGGAGAAGGTGAACCCCGCCTCGGGTTGCCTGCCGATCCTGCTGCAGATCCCGATCTTCTTCTCGCTCTACAAGGTGATCTTCGTCACGCTGGAATTGCGCCACGCACCCTTCTTCGGCTGGCTCAACGACCTGTCGACGCCCGATCCCTCGTCGATCTTCAACCTCTTCGGCTTGCTGCCATGGGCCGCACCGGAACCCACCAGTATCCTCGCGCTGATCTTCATCGGTGTGCTGCCGATCTTGCTGGGCATCTCGATGTGGCTTCAGCAAAAGCTTAACCCGCAACCGACCGACCCGACACAGGCGGCGATCTTCGCCTGGCTGCCTTGGGTCTTCATGTTCATGCTGGGCAGTTTTGCCAGTGGCCTTCTGGTCTACTGGATCGCCAACAACACGATCACCTTCGCGCAGCAATACATCATCATGCGGCGGCACGGGTACAAACCGGACCTCTTCGGCAACATCCGCGGCAGCTTCCAGCGGAAGAAGCCCCAAGGCAAATGAGCTGGCAACTGGCCCAGATCTGGCGGCATCCGATCAAGGGGATCGGGGCCGAAGCGCTGGACCATGTGGGCCTGCACATCGACCGGCCGCTGCCGCTTGACCGGCGCTGGGCCGTGCTGCAAGAGAGGGCGAGGCGCGGATGGCTGGATGGTCTTGCCGCAACTTCCTGCGCGGGTGCGCAAAGCCGTCCAGCCTGATGGCCGTGCGCGCGCAAGGGTGGACCGACAGGGTGATCCATCCTGTGTCATCCCGACCGCGCCCGATCTGGCCTTGCACCCGGAAACCGAGGGCGGCGCGCCGCTTTCTGGACTGGCTGACGCCCGATTCTACCCCGAGGGCCGGCCCAGGCCTGCAGCGCTGGTCAAGGCGCCCTGGCACGGGCATGAGTGACGCGCCCTTCGCCTCGGTCTCGGTGCTGAACCACGCCTCGCTCAGCGCGCGCTGTCGCAGCGGATCGGCCAAGCCCTCGACCCGCGGCGGTTTCGCGGTAACCTCTGGCTCGACGGACTGGCCCCGTTGGAGGAGTTCGATCTGGTCGGCAAGTCCTGCGTGATCGGCGGATGCCGCGCTCCTGCGGTGATCGAGCCGCATCGGATCCGCTGCCGCGCGACCGAGAGCCAACCCGACGACCGGCAAGCCGCGACGCGGCCGTGCTCTGCACGCCTTGAGGACGGTTGGGGCCACACCGAGTTTCGGCGGTCTATGCCACGGTGCGCCGCGCCGGGCCGATTGCCGCCGGCGACGAGGTGGCCCGTCGCATGACGCTGCCCTGCCCTTTCCCCTGGCCGAAGAGCCCGACGATATCACCGCCGAGGTTGGCCGCAAGCTGTTCGCAGGCGGGGCGAGTTCCATCAAAGGTGTCGTGGCCATGGACGGCCTGCCGCCCGCCGACCGCCCCGAGGTCTGTTTCGCCGGCCGGTCGAACGTGGGAAAATCCACGCTGATCAATGCGCTGACCGGGCGCAAGGCGCTGGCCCGGGCGTCGAACACGCCGGGCCGCACGCAAGAAATCAACTTCTTCACCTTGGGCGAAAGCCATTACCTCGTCGACCTGCCCGGCTATGGCTACGCCGAGGCCCCCATCGGCCGTTGGTGAGAAATGGCAGCGTGCTCTGCTGCGATCCTATCTCCCGGGCGCGCCACGCTGCGCCGCGCCTTCGTGCTGATCGACGCGCGCCATGGCGCAAAAGAGGTCGATCAGGAGATCATGACGCTGCTCGACAAATCTGCGGTTCCGTTTCAGGTGGTGATGACGAAGTCCGACAAGCTGCGCGGCACCGACCGCGAAACGATCGCTGTCGCAGGTGCGCGTGCGCGCTGGCCAAGCACCCGGCGGCCTATCCCGAACTGGTCCTGACCTCCTCGGAGAAGGGCGACGGGATCGAGGCGCTGCGCGCCATCATCGCCACGCTGGACTGACCCCGCGCCCTCATCTTTCCTCAAATATGCGAAGGCGCCGCTTCACACCGGCGCATGCCTCGCCTATTCAAGCGCAACACCACCCCGGGGCCCAAAGATGAAGCAAAGAGACATGACCCGCGATCACCTTGCCGTTGCCCGCACGCTGAGCGAGGCTCTGCCCTATCTGCAGCGCTTCAACGACGCGGTTGTCGTCATCAAGTTCGGCGGAAACGCGATGGGCGATGACGATACCATGGACAGCTTCGCGCGCGACATCGTGCTGCTGCGGCAGGTCGGTGTGAACCCGGTCGTCGTGCATGGCGGCGGGCCGATGATCAACGAAATGCTCGACAAACTCGGGATAAAGTCCGAGTTCATCGACGGCAAGCGCGTCACCGATGCCGCCACCGTCGAGGTGGTCGAGATGGTTCTGTCGGGGCTGGTGAACCAGCGCATCGTGCAGGCGATCAATGCGCAAGGCGGCAAAGCCGTGGGCCTGTCGGGCAAGGATGCCTCTTTGATGATCTGCGAACCGGCGGATGCGAAATTCGGCTTCGTCGGCATTCCGGTCGAGGTCGACCCGGCGGTGATCAACAACCTGTTCGAGGATGACATGATCCCGGTCATCGCCCCCATCGGCATGGGGCGCAACGGCGAGACCTTCAACATCAACGGCGACACGGCCGCAGGTGCCATCGCGGCGGCGCTGAAGGCCGACCGCTTGTTATTGCTGACGAATGTTGCGGGTGTGAAGAATGCCGAAGGCGAACTGGTGACCGAGCTGAAGGCCGCCGAGGTCGAGGAGATGACACGCACGGGCGTGATCGCGGGCGGCATGATTCCCAAGACCGAAACTGCGATCGAGGCGGTCCGCGCGGGCGTCAGGGCCTGCACTATTGTGGACGGGCGGGTGGCCAATGCGGTGCTGCTGGAGCTGTTCACGGAACACGGCGCGGGGTCGATGATCCGGGCCTGAGGGCCGGTCACAGGGTGTACACAGCCCGTACACCGCGCGTGCACGACAACGAGGACGGGCAGGATGACCATCGAGGAGATCGAAGCCCGCCTCGCCTGCCATCATCTGGCGGTCTTTGGCGGGTTTTATCCCGACCCAGATGACGCCACGCCGGTCGGTTGCCAGACGCTTTTGCTGCTTGGCCCGCGCGAACCGGGGTTCTGGGACCATGTGACCGCCAAGCCCGAATTTTCCGACGGCAAGCCAGACCCGCTTGACCGTTGGTCGCGACGGGTGATCGGCAGGCTGGCTTGCGACCTGCGGCGCCAGGGCCCTTTTCCCTTCGGCGGGCCGCCGTTCCAACCCTTCATCGGATGGGCACAGCGGACCGGGCGTGCCCATGTCAGCCCGGTGACGCTGCTGGTTCATGATATGGCCGGGCTGATGGCGTCGTGGCGGCGCGCGCTGGCCCTGCGCGACCGGATCGACCTGCCGCCGCCGCCGCCTCCCCCTGCCTCTCTTGCGCGCGCCCCTGCGAGACAGCCTGCCCTGTTGGCGCGCTGGGCAGGTCGGGGTATGACATTGCAGCCTGCCATGCCTTTCTCGACACCGAGGCGGGGCAGGATTGTCTGGATCGGGGGTGCCGTGTTCGGCAGGGCCTGCCCGGTCAGCGAAACCTACGGTCGTCGCCCCGAGCAGTCGGCGTTCCACATGCGGAGCTTTCACCCATGACGCTGACCCTGATCCTGACCCGGCACGCCAAATCCGACTGGGATGATCCTCTGTTGTCCGATCACGACAGGGTGCTGAACGCGCGGGGCCGAGGCGATGCACCCAAGATCGGGGCGTGGCTCGCGGCACACGGCCATGTGCCCGAGGCGGTGCTGGTGTCATCGGCCCGCCGGACGCAAGAAACATGGGAGCTGCTTGCCCCCACCCTTGAGCGTCCCGTGCCGATGACGGTCGAGCCGGATCTCTACCACGCCGAGGCGCAGCAGATCTTGCAGCACCTGAGAGGGGCATCCGTTCAAAAGGTCATGCTGATCGGCCACAACCCCGGCATCGGGGAATGCGCGCATCGCATCGTGGCCGAGCCCGCACCGCATCCCCGATTTATAGATTACCCTACCTGCGCCACGCTGGTGGCCGAGTTTGAGGGTGACGATTGGTCTGCAGTCGACTGGTGGTCGGGCCGCGTGGTCGATTTCGTGGTGCCGCGCGACCTGTGACGGCGTTTTCCGCCTCGCAAAACACCCGCCTCAATGCCCGAGGATCTGGCTGAGGAACAGTTTGGTCCGCTCGTTCTGGGGGTTGTTGAAAAAGGCCTTGGGCTCGTTTTGTTCGACGATCTGGCCTTGATCCATGAAGATCACACGGTTGGCCACGGCCTGCGCGAAGCCCATCTCGTGGGTCACCACCAGCATGGTCATGCCCTCCTCGGCCAGCGCGATCATGGTGTCGAGCACTTCCTTGATCATCTCGGGGTCGAGCGCAGAGGTCGGCTCGTCGAACAGCATGATCCGGGGCCGCATGCACAGGGACCGCGCGATGGCGACGCGCTGCTGCTGGCCGCCCGACAGCTGGCCGGGATATTTCAGCGCCTGCTCGGGGATCTTGACCTTTTCGAGGAAATACATCGCGGTTTCCTCGGCTTCGCGCTTGGGGATCTTGCGCACCCAGATCGGGGCCAGCGTGCAATTCTCGAGAATGGTGAGATGCGGAAACAGGTTGAAGTGCTGGAACACCATCCCGACCTCGGACCGGATCGTGTCGATATTCTTGATGTCATTGGACAAGCGCGTGCCATCGACGATGATCTGGCCCTTCTGATGTTCCTCCAGCGCGTTGATGCAGCGGATCAGGGTGGACTTGCCCGATCCGGACGGGCCACAGATCACGATACGTTCGCCGCGGTTCACCGTCAGGTTGATGTCGCGCAACACATGAAAGGTGCCATACCACTTGTTCATGTTGCTGATCGAAATCGCGATCTCGTCCGAGACCGTCATCTGCGACCGGTCGATATCGCGGGTTTCGGCGAGATGTGCCTGAGCGTCGGCCATGACAGCGTTCCTTTCTGGTCGTCACCGGACACTGCCCGGCATGTGTCACAAACTGACCGCGAAACTGCGATCCGGCAACCCGGCACCCAAGGCATACGCCGAATTTTGCGGCGATCCGTCACGATTCGCCGAAAAAAACACCACTCGTTTGGGCTTGGGCCCCTAATACGGGCGGAGCGGCCGTGCCGGCGCGCGCCGCGCGGCTCAGCGGAAAGGCGGCGCGTAGATCAAGCCGCCGTCGATCCACTGCGCATTCAGCCCGCGCGCAAGGCCGACGGGCGTGGCCTCGCCGATGCTGCCCTCGAAAACCTCGCCGTAGTTGCCGACAGCCGCAATGACACGGGCCGCCCAGTCGGCGGGCAGGCCGAGCATGGCGCCGAAATCCCCCTCGGTGCCGAGCAGGCGGTTCACCTCGCGGTTGCTGGTAGGGGCCGCAGCCAGTTCCATGACATTGACCGATGTCACCCCGTATTCCTCGGCTGCAATGAGGGCGAACAGCGTCCATCGCACGATATCGGCCCATTCTGCGTCATTCGAGCGGACGGCGGGCCCGAGCGGCTCACGCGACAAGATCTCGGGCAAAATAACATGTTCGCTGGCCGTCTCGAAGGTCGCGCGGGTCGCGGCAAGACTTGAGATGGCGCCGCTGATCACTTCGCAGTCGCCGGCCAGATAGCGGCGCTGTGCATCGGCGGCATCGGTCACCGGCACATCAAGGTAGCTGATGTTGTTGACCCTGAAATAGTCGGACAGGTTAGCATCCGTCGCGGTGTCGGGCGTCACGCAGACTGTCGCGCCCTCCAATTCCGTCGTTGACGCGACCCCGAGGGACGAACGCACCATCAGACCAAGACCGTCGTAGTGGTAGACGCCGACAAAATCGACGTCCATGCCTGCGTCGTTCGAGAAATCCCATGTCTTGCGGACAAGCACATCCACGTCCCCCGTGGCCAGCGCGACAAGACTTGCCTCGGGAGCGAGGGGAACCACCTCGATTGCCAGCGCATCGCCCAGAACAGCGGCCGCGATCGCCCGGCACATGGCAACATCGAAGCCGTTCCAGACGCCATTGGCGTTTCGCGCTGCAAAGCCAACGAGGCTTTCGTTGGTCCCGCAAGTCAGCACGCCTCGGTCCTGCACCGTATCGCGCAAGGATTGTGCCTGCACCACACCTGCCGTGAGGCTTGCGGCAACCACAGCCCCGCACAGCATCGGTTTCATCATGTTGACCTCTTCCCGCAGGGCCGCCCGACGGCATCTGATTTTTGTTTACGAAAGCGCTTGGCCTTCGTTCACGGCGATACGGTACCCCTTAACGAAGGCAACCTGTGCAAAGCCTGCTAAGACGTCAAGGGAAACAGGGCAGGTTCCCCGTCAATCGGCCACCCCAAACGCCCATTTTCGCAGCGTTGGACCTGATTCTTTCCCTGCGCGGGCCATGTGCCCGGGCCGCCCGCCTCAATCGGCGGTGCACATCGTCCAGAAGGTATCGGCCATCAAGAACTGCGCGCGCTTGATCTCCATCGCGGCGTCGGCATCCTCGTCGCGGCCCCAGTGCTCAATCTGCCACTCCTCATCGATTCGCGACACGGCCCAGGCCGCTTCGGGATCAAGATGGCGCTCGGCGGTGGCGAGCCCCAGCAGAAGCGAGCCGGACAGCGTGACCAGATCATGCAGCGCCGTGAGGTGGAATTCATCCAACGCCGCGACATGATCGGCCAGCGCGCGCAGGCTTTCGGGCGGCTGTTCGATGGGCAAGACACCTGTGGTGGGGATCAGCGGCGCGCCATGGGCCGTCGCGGCCCAGTCGAGCACGGGGTCCCAGGCCTGCGCCTGACGGGCAACCAGTTCCGCCGGGCTGGCGGCGCGGTGGCAGGTCAGGTCGGTCTCGGCATAGGCGGCCAGCATTGCGGCGACCTCGGCCCGCTGGGGGCGGACGCGTTCGATGGCGGAATTGGCGGCGCGGGTGACGGGCATGGTGAGCGGTTGGATCTCGCCCGTCTGGGCGGCCCATTCGGCGGCAACGGCCGTGGCCATGGCGCGGGTCGGCACGATCAGGGGCTGCTTGCCGGGTGTCAGCACGCGGCGGGTGTCGAGCATCACGGCGAAGCCATTGGGCTCTTCGGTGACCGACACGTCTTGCCAGAAGCGCTTGGCCTTCCATCCGCCGATCATGCGGGCACCCCTAGCGCGTCAAGGGCGGCGGGCAGGGCATCGAACCGGTCGATCAGCGCGGTGGCGCCCGCACGGGTCAGCGCCTCGGACGGGTGGTAACCCCAGGTGACGCCCAGCGCATGGATGCCCGCGGCGACGCCCATCTCGATGTCGTAGGTGGTGTCGCCAAGAATCACGGCGCGGCGCGGGTCGACGCCGGTATCGCGCAGGCAGGCGTGGATCATCGAGGGGTGCGGTTTCGACGGGTGATCGTCGGCCACTTGCACCGATTGGAACAGACCGCGCAAACCATGGAGGTCGAGGATATGGTCCATCCCACGCCGCGACTTGCCGGTGGCGATGGCCATGAGCGTGTGGTCCTCGGTCGCCAGACGGTCGAGGGCTGCGCGCGCACCGGGGAAGAGCGGCGAGAGGGCCGCGCCGTCGGGCGACAGGCGCAGGGTTGCAAAGGCGTCCTTGTAGGCGGCGACGAGCGGGTCGTGGTGATCCGGGTGGTCGGGAACAAGGCGGGCCATGGCAACGGGCAGCGACAGACCGACGATGGCCAGAGTGTCGGACCGAACGGGCGCCGGAAGGCCGTTGGCGTCAAAGGCCGCCTGCATCGCCGCCAGAATATGCGCCTGACTGTCGATCAGCGTACCATCGACGTCGAAGATGACAAGACGCAGATCGGTCATGCCTCATCCTCGAACGGGTCGGCGGGCACGTCGGAGGCGCGCCATTCCAGCTGATCCCATGTCCTTTGCATATGCTCGGGCAAGGGGGCGGTAATGGTCAGGCGGGCCTTGGTGATCGGGTGGGTCATGGTGAGCGACCGGGCGTGCAGGTGCAGCTTGCGGCTGATCTCGCCGCCCAGTTGCGCGCCCCAGCCGTCGCCGAGGTTTTCCTGCCCCGATCCGCCGTATTTGCCATCACCGATGACGGGATGGCCGATGGCGGCCATATGCGCGCGCAGCTGGTGGGTGCGGCCCGTGACCGGGACCATGGCGAGCCATGCGGTGCGCGATCCAAGCGCGGAGAGGGTGGCGTAATCGGTGACCGCGCGTTTCGCGCCGTCGGTCTTGTCGATGGCGTCGGTGGGGACGACCAGCATCTTCTCGCCCTCGCCGCCCGCGCCATGGCCGGGGGCTTTCACGAGGCCGGTCTTGATCGTGCCCATGCGGGGGCTGGGCACGCCCGCGACGGCGGCCCAGTAGATCTTGCGGGTGGATTTGGCGCGGAAAGCCTCGGTCATGGCCTGCGCGGCGATGCGCGAGCGGGCAAGGATCAAGACGCCCGAGGTGTCCTTGTCGAGCCTGTGGACAAGGCGCGGCTTGTCCGGCGCGCCGAAGGTCAGCGCCTCGGCCAGTCCGTCGACATGGCGGGTATGGCCCGATCCGCCCTGCGAGGGCAGACCGGCAGGCTTGTTGAGCGCGATGATGTGGTCGTCACGGTAGAGGACGGCGGCGCGGATCATGGCGATGTCGGCGTCCGAGATGCGCTGCTTGGGCGCCGCAGCCTCGGGCGCCTCGGTGTCGGGCAGCGGCGGGATGCGGACGGCCTGCCCCTCCTCCACCCTTGTGGCGGGCTTGGCGCGGGCACCGTCGATGCGGATCTCGCCCTTGCGGCACATCTTTCGATGCGACCTTGCGAGATCTGGGGAAACTGGCGGCGGAACCAGCGGTCAAGGCGCTGGCCGCCCTCGCCGCTGCCGATGGTCAGGGTCTGGACGCCGCTCATGCGAGGCCTCGCGCGATTGCCATGCCGGCAAACAGCGCGGCAATGGACAGGGTGACATTGGCGATGACGTAGACGGCCGCGAGGCCGAGCGCGCCGCGTTCGTAAAGCGCGACCGCCTCGAGCGAGAAGGCCGAGAAGGTGGTGAAGCCGCCGAGGATGCCGGTTGCGATCAGCGGCGAGAGATACGTGAACCCGCGTTGCGCGGCGGCGGTGATGAACAGGCCCATGGCGAGCGAGCCGAGGATGTTCACCGTCAAGACGCCCAAGGGCATGGGCGTCTGACCGAACAGCCGGATCAGGCCGATCCCTGTGAGGTATCGGAGCACGGCGCCGATGGCGCCGCCGAGGGCGACCTGAAGAATGGCTGTCATGGGCCGCGTGATGGGTCGCGCGCGATTGGGAGTCAATGGGCGGCCTAGCCTTTCCGCTTGGCGCGCAGCCCTTCGAACCACTCCAGCCGCTTTTTCAGATCCCGCTCGTAGCCGCGTTCGACGGGTGCGTAGAAGGATGGGCGCGACATGGTGTCGGGGAAGTAGTTCTGCCCCGAAAACCCGTCCTCCGCGTCATGGTCATAGGCATAGCCCGCGCCATAGCCTTGATCTTTCATCATCTTGGTGGGGGCGTTCAGGATGTGCTTGGGCGGCGGCGCGGACCCGGTGGATTTCGCGCTGGCCCGAGCCGCCTTGTAGGCGACATAGGCGGCGTTCGATTTCGGCGCGAGCGCCAGGTAGAGCACGGCTTGCGCCAGCGCCAGTTCGCCCTCGGGTGAACCGAGCCGCTCGTAAGTCTGCCACGCGTCAAGGCATTGCCGTTGCGCGCCGGGATCGGCCAGCCCGATGTCCTCCACCGCCATGCGGGTGATGCGGCGGGCGAGGAAGCGGGGGTCCTCGCCCCCCTCCAGCATCCGGGCGAACCAATAGAGCGCGGCATCGGGATCGGACCCGCGGACGGATTTGTGCAGCGCCGAGATCAGGTTGTAATGCCCCTCGCCCGACTTGTCGTATTGCGCGGCGCGGCGTTGCAGGCGGGCGGAAAGCTGATCACCATCAAGTTGGCCCTCGACCTTCCACGCCGCGACCTGTTCCACCAGATTGAGCAGCGCGCGGCCGTCGCCATCGGCCATGCTGACCAAAGCCTCACGCGCCTCGGGCCGGAGCGGCAGGGGGTGGTGCAACTCCAGTTCGGCATGGGCGATGAGCTTTTCCAGCGCCTCGTCGTCAAGGCGGTTGAGCACCAGAACCTGCGCCCGCGACATCAGCGCGGCGTTCAGCTCGAAACTGGGGTTCTCGGTCGTGGCCCCGACCAGAAGGATCGTGCCGTCCTCCATATGGGGCAGAAAGCCGTCCTGTTGCGCCTTGTTGAAACGGTGGATCTCGTCGACGAACAACAACGTGCCTTGCCCGTTGGCGTGGCGCAGTTTTGCCGCCTCGAACACTTTGCGCAGGTCGGGCACGCCGGTGAAGATCGCGCTGATCTGGACGAAATGCAGGCTGGTTTCCTGCGCCAGAAGCCGCGCGATGGTGGTCTTGCCCACGCCCGGCGGCCCCCAGAGGATCAGCGAGGTGAGCGCGCCTGCGTCGAGCATGACCCGCAGCGCCCCCTCGGGCCCCAGCAGGTGGTCCTGCCCGATGACATCGGCCAGCCGCGCAGGCCGCAGGCGGTCGGCCAACGGGCGCGCCCTTTACCGGGTGGCCCTTGTCGGGCGGGGCGGTGTCGAAGAGGTCC
>JAGYLB010000110.1 GCA_018401055.1 Roseicyclus sp. | reverse complement strand
CTCGGCGTAGCTTTTTCCCGCCAGTCGGAACGGCAGCCAGACATTTTGCGCCACCGTCGCCCATGGCATCAATGTCGGTTCCTGGAACACGACGCCCAGATCGCCCCGGCCGTGGTCGCCTTCCCATTCGATGCGGCCGCGCGTGGGGTGCATCAGGTCGGAAATCAGGCGCAGCGCGGTGGACTTGCCGCAACCAGATGGACCTAGAAGCGATATGAAATCGCCCTGATTGACCTGCAGGGTCATGTCGCGCAGGGCCACGACATCGCCGTTGAAGATCTTGTCGACATGGTTGAGCCGCAAAAGCGGCGCGCGTTGCCCCAGCGGCTTGATGTCATTGAGGCGAACGGCCATGGCGGCACCTTCTGTACTAAGATAGATGCGGCCCGCCGAGATGGGCGGGCCGCCCGTGTCAGCGTCAAATCACTGCGGGCGCAATTCCATCCCGAGTCCCTGATTCACGAATTGGGTCGTGAATGCAGCCTGCCAGTCGATCCCGTCCGAGACAACGCCCGCCTCGACCATGGAGCGATAAAAGCCTTCGACGGTTGCCTCAGTCATTGCACCGATGCCGAGAGTCAGCGCCTCACCGCTGTCGACGATGCCGTATTCGATCATCTTGGCGATGGCATAATCGATCTTGTCCTGGGTCATGTCGGGGTTGGCCTCCAAGATCAGGGCGTTGGCGGCCGCGTTGTCGCCGTAGAGGTAGTTGTACCAGCCGAGGATCGAGCCCTCGACAAAGCATTCCACCACTTCGGGGCTGTTTTCGATCGTGGCGGCCATCGTTTCGATCGTGGTGGCGTAGGTGGCGTAGCCTGCGTCGGCGATCAGGAAAACATTTGGTGTGAAGCCGCCCTCACGCTCGACCAGATAGGGCTCCGACGACAGGAAACCTTGCATGCCGACCTGCGCTATGGGCGCGAAGCGGCGCGGTTTGAACGTGTAGGGCTGGCGCTGTTCGACGGTGAAGCCATGCGCCGCGATCATCCACTGGTAGTAGCTGGCAAAGCCGTTGTCGCCGATCAGCAGCGTCAGGTCGCGCAGCTCTTCCCAGGTGTCGGCAACGCCGGGATGCGCAAGGATCACCTGCGGGTGCTTCTGGAAGGTCGCGGCGACGGCCACGACGGGCACATCCTCCTCCACGGCGGTGAAGGCCTGCAGCAAGTCGCCGCCCATGTGGAACTGGATCCGGTCGGCCAGAAGCAGCGCGCGGTTGTTCACCTGCGGGCCGCCTGACACGATCGTGACGTCAAGGCCGCATGCGGCATAGGTGCCATCGGCGACCGACTGATAGAACCCGCCACGTCTCGGCCTGCGCCAGCCAATTGGTGCCGAAAGTGACCGGCGTCAGATCCTGAGCGGCCGCCGTGCCGCCGGCAAGCGCCGCGACTAGTGCAAGTGTCGAACTACGAAACATCCTTGGTATCTCCCCGATGAGGTGGCGGTGTTTGGGACCAGACGCGAGCCTATGAGGGCCTTGCGACGTGGAAAGAGGTTAGCTGGAAAGCCAATGGCCGGCCCTGCGTCGGCGCCACAATTTGTGGCGATCTCGTAGGGCTTGCAAGAAATTTAAGCGCGCAGCATATGGGCGCTGCGCATCTGCTGGACAGTGATGCCATCGGCCGCTTGTCTGTCGGCATCCGCCAGAGGAGAAGACGATGCCTGACCGCCCCGGATTGACGGCTCTTGTCCCGCCCACGATTCGCCCGCCTTTCGCAGCTTATGCCCATGGCACACATGTGCCGGCCGGTGCGGAATGGGTTTTCACGTCTGGACAACTGGGCATCTCGGTCGACGAGCGGATCCCTGCGGATGTCCGTGCGCAGGCAGACCTTTGCTTTGCTGCCTGCGCCGCGATTCTGGCCGAGGCCGGGTTCGACAAGACGGATACCGTCCGCATAAATGCCTTCGTGACCGACCGAGCGGAAATGTCCGCCTACATGGCAGCTCGCGATGCCTGGTGCGACGGCATGGCGCGTCTTCCGGCCTCGACGCTGGTGATTGTGTCGGGCTTCACCCGCCCTGAGTTCAAGGTCGAGGTAGAAGTCACCGCCGCCCGCCTGCCGCGCGGTTGATCCATGATTTTGAGGTTGACGGACAGGTGCGCCTGTCATACCTCCGCGACGGCTTCGGCGGAGTAGCTCAGTTGGTTAGAGCAGCGGAATCATAATCCGCGTGTCGGGGGTTCGAGTCCCTCCTCCGCTACCAGTTTTCAGGCACAACACTCCCGTAGACGCGCAGAGCAGTGAGCGCCTTAGATGGTCGATCTCGGCCCGCGATCGCCTGGGTGCGACCAGGGTCGGACTTGTCCCGTAGTATGGCAAGTGGGGGCTTGGTGAACCACAGCCCATCTGCCGCCGAACGCTGCCGATTGAACTGCGATGCATGCAGGTGAGTCTGCACCTGTTCCGACCAAGGGCAGATGGGCACGGAACTCCAAGAGTTGCTGGCCGAAATCGAAGGAGGTGCATGACCATGTCTACAGTCGAACGGATGACGTCCCGGGAAGTGGTGTAGCTCACCGAGGGCCTCGCGCTCACTGGCGGGCCGAACTGGTCAGTCGGTCTAAGCAGCAGGCAGGCTGACGTTGAGATCATCGCAGACCGGCGCGAGCGTTTCCAGTGTCATGTATCTGGCGCGCTGGACCGTCCATTCCTCGGTCTGCTCCATCAGGATTGCGCCGACGAGGCGGCGGATCGATGCCTCGTTCGGGAATATCCCGACGACATCGGTGCGCCGCTTGATTTTGAACCGCCCCGGGTTTACCGGAGAGTAAAACACTCAAAGGATGAACCCTATGACAAAGAATCGACATACCCCCGCCTATCCGGCCGAACTGCGTGAACGTGGTGTTCGGCTTTTCAGAGAGAACCGTGCTGACTATGCCAGCGACACGGCAGCCTATAAGGCAATTGCGCCGAAGCTTGGCTGTTCACCGGACAGCCTGCGCGTCTGGTGTCAGCAGGCCGAACGCGATGCCGGGCAGCGGGCTGGGCTGACAATTGCCGAGAAGGATCGGATCAAGGAACTTGAGCGTGAGGTCCGTGAACTGCGCCAGGCCAACGAGATCCTGAAGAAGGCCAGCGCATATTTCGCAGCGGCGGAGCTCGACCGCCCGTTTCGCAAATGATCGTGTTCATCGACGATCACCGTCGTGTCCATGGTGTCGAGCCGATCTGCCGGGTTCTGGGGATCGCACCATCGACGTATTATGCCCTCAAGGCCGTGGAGCGTGATCCGGACCTGGCATCGGATCGGGCTAAGCAGGATCAACTGGACATGGCTGCGATCAAGCAGGCCTTCGATGGCAGTCGGGGCCGATACGGCGCGCGCAAGGTTTGGCACCAGTTACGCCGCAGCGGGCACGATATCGCTCGCTGCACGGTGGAGAGGTTGATGCAGGTCATGGGATTACAAGGCGTTGTGCGGGGCAGACCGGTGATCACCACTAACCCCGATACGGCACAACCTTGCCCGGACGACAAGGTGAACCGGGCTTTCGTGGCCGCTATGCCGAACCAGCTCTGGGTCAGTGACTTCACCTATGTCTCCAGCTGGCAGGGCATGGTCTATGTGGCCTTCGTCATCGACGTCTTCGCCCGCAAAATCGTCGGCTGGCGCGTCTCGACCTCGATGACCACCGGTTTCGTGCTCGATGCCTTGAACCAGGCCATCTGCCAGCGCGCCCCGTCCGAGGCGGACAAGCTCATCCACCACAGCGATCGTGGCAGCCAATACCTGTCGATCCGATACACTGAGCGGCTCGCAGAGGCCGGCATCGATACCTCGGTCGGCAGCGTCGGAGATTCCTATGATAACGCCCTGGCCGAAAGCATCATCGGCCTGTTCAAGACCGAGGTCATCAAGTTTCTCGGTCCATGGAAATCGGTCGGCCAAGTCGAATGGGAAACTCTCAAGTGGGTCGACTGGTATAACAAAACGCGCCTGCACAGCGCCATCGGATACATTACACCGAACGAAGCAGAGGAGGCATTCTACGCAAACTTGAACGTTGACGAAAAAGCAGCGTAATCATTGAACCACAAACTCTCCGGTAAACCCGGGGCGGTTCATTTCGCCGTTCAGGCGCTCGATCGGGTTTGTGCTGTGCAGCTTGGTTCGATGCTGGCGGGGGAAGGCCATATAGGCCAGCACGTCCTCTTCGGCGGTATCCATGAGTGTGGCCAGCTTCGGGAGCTTGCCGCGCATCTGGTCGGCCACCAGGCGCCACTGGGCCTTGGCTGCCGTGTGGTCCGGCTGTGCGAAGGCGGTGGCGATGAAGGCCGAGACCACCCTGCGGCTGTTCTTGCCGGCATGGGCGAGAGCATTGCGCTGGAAATGCACCCGGCATCGCTGCCAACTCGTGGACAGGACGCGGGCCGTCGCGGCCTTGATCCCTTCTGACGTGCGTCGCTGATGACCAGCTTTCACCCCGCCAGAGACCCCGCCGCACGAGGTCCCGGAGGAACTCGGTCCAGAACCGGCTCGGCTTCGGAGGCGCTGAGCGCCATGCGCCAGGACCCCACTGACGCCCATCGGTGTTGACGCCGACCGCAAGGGTGACGGCCACAGACACGCGATCCGCCCGCCCCTGGCGGCACCTTTGAGGTAGGTGGCATCTGATCCAGAGATAGCCATTCGCCCTCGATCAGCTGGGTCAGGAAGGCACTCGACACGTGTCGTCGATCTCTTCGCAGAGATCGGCTGACCCGGCTCTTCGAGATCCCGGTGCCGCTCATCGCCCAGCACGAGGGTCCGTCCATCGAGCGCGCTCAGACATGACGCCACGTGAACATGAGCCCCTGGATCACGGCCAGTGAGGGCCCTTCCTCGACCGAGCGCCGCGGCCCTGTGAAGGACGGGAAGTAGGAGCCGGCGCAGCGCGCGGGATGCGCGCGCTCGACGCTTCCCGCCCGGGTCTCCCAATCCCGATCACGGTAGCCGTTGCGCTGCGCCAGCCGCCTTCGCTGCTCTTCTCCGCCATAGTCAGCGCCTGTCCCGCGCGCGCAACCTCCAGCTCCATTAAGCGTTCGGCCGCGAAGCCGATCATCTCGCGCAGCAGGTCAGCATCGGCGCTCTTCTCCACTCAGCGCGCGGAGGTCCATCGATGGGTCTGGTCATCGGGGCATCCCTCGGTTCAGGTTGGTTGTCGCAACCTGACCCTACCGAGAAACCTGATGGCCACCGCAAGCTACACCACGCCTGGGGACGTCATCGTCGAACGTGAAGAAGCGCTTGCCAATCTCGACGAAGTTCTTCCTATCCGGGCCGTGTCAGCGTACGCGCATCACGTGAGAGAAGACATCAAGCTAACGTGAAATCTTCAGACCGGAAAAGCCTAAGTTTCGGCGCGTTGGCACCGGCAAAGTCTTGTCTGACGCGACAATCGACCCAAACACGTGAGGAGCGAACACTGTGAAGGCCGGTATCGATTCTTGGTAGCCCACTTCACAAGACGGTGGGACACTTTCGGGCAAAAAGCTATGGGAAATCAGGGGCGATCTAATTGTCCCACCGTCGCCTAACCCTCTGATTTATCCTCATTCCCGTCGCTCCCTCCAGGATGACAGCGCGCACGGCGCCGGTGCGCCCCTTGCGGCGTCAGGGCTCCAATCGCCCACCGACTGAGTACAGATGCCGGCGCATCGCCAGTTCCGACGCCTCGGCATCGCGGGCAGCGATAGCGTCAAGAATCGTGTCATGCTCTGCAAAGCTGGAATGGTTTTCCGGCGGCTTCGCGCCTACCCGCCGCACCGTGCCAAAAGACACCATCCGCCGGATCATATTTAGCTGGTCAAACAAGGCTAGTAATGTGGGTGAGGCTGATGCAAGGGCGATCCCGCGATGTAGGTCAGCATCGAGCACTTCGTATTCGCGCCAGCTTGCGCACCGCCGCGAACGCTCGGCCATGAGCTGCAGGTGCGCGATCTCGGCGGCAGAAGCATGCAGCGCCGCCTCACGAGCCATGGCGGGCTCAAAAACGGCGCGCGCCCGCATCGCATCGGCAGGGCTGATGTCACGGGCCAACGCCTGGAGACCACCTACCTGCGGGCTGTCCGTCAGGTCGGCCACAAATGTGCCCTTGCCAACATGGCGCCACAATACGCCGTCGGCCACAAGGATTTCTAGTGCTTTACGGAGCGATGACCTGCGCAAGCCCAGTTCCGGGCCAAGGTGCCGCTCAGGCGGCAAGCGGTCTCCGGGTGCGAAGCCCCCCTCCATTATGAACGCGCGGAGCTGTGATACAGCGGCGGCATCCGAGACCTTATGGAGGGCCGCATTGGCGCGCGCTTCATCCAAGTCTACCCGTGGTTGCTTCGGTCACTTAGTGTCGTCCTTGTCACTGATCCGAAAAGCTTATGCGGCGGCGCAATCCGGATCAATATCAATTGATTTGCGCACGCGCATATGTCAAGACCGCCTTGGTTAAGATTGGAGACTGGAAGAAATGACAAAGACAGTGATCCCGGCACCCGAGGTCGCGACGGCCCCCATCGAGGGCCATGCGCAGCGATTTCCGGTGCGGCGCATCTACTGCATTGGCCGCAACTACGCAGCCCATGCAATTGAGATGGGGCATGACCCTGACCGCGAACCGCCCTTCTTCTTCCAGAAAAACCCTGACAACCTCGATTTTTCCGGCACGTTTCCCTATCCTGACCAGACCTCGGATGTGCACCACGAGATTGAACTGGTGGTGGCGCTTGCACGTGGCGGCAAGAACATCCCGGCCGACAAGGCGCTGGAGTGCGTGTGGGGCTATGCCGTTGGCATCGACATGACTCGCCGCGACCTACAGGGTGAGGCCAAGAAGATGGGCCGGCCCTGGGAGGTCGGAAAGGCCTTCGAGAACTCGGCCCCGATGGGACCGATCGTGCCCGCGGCTACGACAGGACCCCTGACGTCGGGAAGCATCACATTGAGAGTAAACGGCATTTTGCGTCAAGAGGGGGATCTGAACCAGTTGATCTGGAAGATCCCCGAGATGATCTCTTACCTGTCGGATTATTTTGAGCTGAAGCCAGGCGACATCATTATGACCGGTACGCCCGCTGGTGTCGGTCCCGTGGTGCGCGGGGATGTGATGGAAGGGCATGTGGCGGGCGTGGGCAGCCTGACGGTCACCGTGGCCTGACCCCTTCGGCACCGAAGCACGCCCTTGCCCACTGGGCGGGGCTGTCACGCGGCTCTGACCGGCCTCAACCTGCGTAAGCGCCCTGCATCGGTGCAGGATGTGACGGGGGGCCGAGAGTGCGCCTGCTCACCTTGTACACTTGCTGTCGCCATCTGCACCTTGCCCCAAAATCGGCGGCAGGCCTTATACCCATGCGGCGTGCGCTGCCGGTGGATAAACATTCATGCTTGCCAAAGATCAATCCGGATCAATATACGGAAACGGGGGAGGCGACGGTGATGAAGATAACGCAAAGCATCCGCATGCAGCGTGACTGTCGGGCCCGACCTCGACTAGAGCGTGCCGCGGATGACCGCGCCGCTGTCGCTGTCGGTCGCGACCTGGGACCATGACCGGGTGATGGCCGTGCAGGACGGTCGCGTGGCGATACCGGGCGTGACCGTCGAGCCGCATATCCTTCCCACGACCAAGCTTTTCCCGATCGCGGTGCAGGAAGCCCGCTTCGACGTTACCGAACTCTCGCTCTCGAGCCACATCCTTCAGGTGGCGCGGGGTCAAGCAAACTATGTTGCGATACCGACCTTCGTCAGCCGCGCGTTCCGCCACAACGGGTTCTACCGGCGGGTGGGGTCGGGCATCGCGTCGCCTGCTGGATTTCGCGGGCCGCGCCATCGGCGTGCCGGAATATCAGATGACCGCAGCATTGTGGATGCGTGCGATCATGGCCGACGACTACGGCGTGACGCCCACCGCCGTGCATTGGCGCACCGGCGCGCTGGACCAGGGCGTGCGTCACGAGCGACTGGCGCTGACGCCACCGCCGGACCTGCGGATTACGCCCGTCGCCGAAGGGCAGACGCTGCAGGACCTGCTGTTGGCGGGCGAGATCGACGGGATGCTGGCCCCAACCCGCCCCGCGCCTTTTCCGATGGCGACCCGAGGATCGAGCGTATTTTCCCAGACTTCGAGACCGTGGAACAGGATTGGCACCGGCGCACCGGGTTCTTTCCGATCATGCATGTGATCGCGCTGCGCCGTGACGTGGCGGAGGCACACCCTTGGCTTGCACGCGCCCTTTTCGATGCGTTCAGCCAAGCGCGCGACATTGCGATGGACCGCCTGCGCGAGGTCTGGCTTGGTTCGGCCAACCGCCTCAGCTTGCCCTGGCTCAATGCCTCCATGGAGCGGACGCGCGCCGCAATGGGGCATGACTACTGGCCCTACGGTTTCCAGCGTGCCCAGCCCGAAATCGCGGCCATGTGCCGCCATTCCTTCGAACAGTTCCTCGCGCCGCGTCTCGTGGACCCAAGGGAATTGTTCGATCCGACCCTCCTCGATACCTGAGTCGCGGGGGCAATAAAGTTGCGCATGACATGGGAGGATTTGACATGCCGAGACTGACCCATACCCTTTGCGTCGCCGCCCTGTGCGGCGCTCTGTCTGCCGGAGCCACTCTTGCGCAGGATATGCGCGCGCCCATCGGCCCCATCGAATTCACCGTTGGCTCCGGCGCCGGCGGTTCGCCCGACATCATCATGCGCACCTTTGCGCAAATCATGAATGATCAGGGCATCGTCGAGAACCCGATCGTGGTGCAGAACCGTTCGGGCGGGGGGCATTCCAACGCCTACAACCACGTGTTGGGCCTGCCGGGTGATGAAAACACTCTGCTGATGCTGGCCTCGCCAGTGTTCACCACTCCGATCGTGCAGGGCACGCCTTCGGTCATCGACCAAATCACGCCGATCGCGGCGCTGGTACAATCCGAGTTGCTGCTGTTCACGACGCCTGACAGCGATTTGAATTCGCTGGCCGATATCGTGGCGGCTGCGACCGAGAATCCGGGCCGCGTACGCGTGGCGGGCGGTGCCTCGGGCGGAAACGACCATGTGCTGACCGGCCTGATCGAATCCACCACGGGCACCACGCTGACCTACATTCCGCATGAAAGCGGTAGCGCGGGCCGTGCCACATTCCTTGGCGGCAATGTGGAACTGCATTTCGCGACCGTGTCCGAAGGGCTTGAACTGATAGCCAGCGGCTCCGGCAAACCGCTGGCCATCTTCTCGGCCGAGCGCCGCACCGAGGATGCGCTGTCCGGTATCGCCACCGCAACCGAACAAGGCGTCGACGTGATCTACACCCAGTTCTGGGGCGTGGGCGCACCGGCAGATCTCGACCCGGCCGTTGCCGCATGGTGGGCCGACAGGTTCCAGCAGGCGGCCGCGACCGAGCAATTCCAGGCCTGGCTGGCCGAAAACCTCTACCGCAGCGACATGGTCACGCTGGACGAAGCCGGTGCCTATTTCGCGGCCGAGCAAGACACGTTCCGCGAAGTCCTGACCCGCATCGGTCTGGCCCAGTAAACCTGCGCCAGGATGCCTTGGCCGCCCCTTGTGCGGTCCATGAACAGCCGGTCCGCGGGCGCTGCGCCCCGCGGACCAACCGACCCAAAGCCCAAAGGGAGGACGCGACCATGCGCCCCATCGAGGCTGTTCCAGCCCTTTTCATCCTGGTTCTTGCGGCAGGCATCTACGCCGAAGCACCACTGGCCTGAGATTGTGGGACGGGCCCACACCGGGCGCGCGCTTTTTCCCGATGGCACTTTCGGGGGCAGGCGCGATCATCGGTCTGCTTCTGCTTTTGGCCCAGTGGCGCGGCTTGGAGACGGTCGAGGTCGAGTTTCCCGATGCGCTGGGCGCGGTTCGGGTCGGCGCAAGTTTCGCCGCCCTCGTGGCGCTGGCGGTGGGCATTCCCCTCATCGGGTTCGTCCCAATGCTAGCGGTGTTCATGCTGGCGATGCTTCTCGTGGTGTTGCGCTGCCCGCTGGTGCCTTCGGTCTCCTCGGCGGTGATTGTCGCGGGGTTGGTCCACGTCGTCTTCATCCGTTGGCTCGCGGTGCCGCTTCCCATGCCTTTCGGCATCTGACCCTGACATCGGCAAGGATCACCTCATGCTTGACCAGCTTCTCATCGGTTTCTCGACCGCGCTTTTGCCGCACAACCTGTTGTTTATCTTTATCGGCGTGCTGATCGGCCAAGTAGTCGGCGCCTTGCCCGGTCTTGGGCCATCGGCGGGTATGGCGCTGCTGTTGCCGTTGACCTTCGGTCTGGAGCCGGTCACAGCCATCATGATGCTGGCTGGTATCATGTACGGCGCACAATATGGCGGCACGCTGACCTCGGTGCTCATCAAGGTGCCGGGCGAAGCGTCGGGGGTGATGACGGCGGTCGATGGGAACGCGATGGCGCGCAAGGGGCGGGCCGGTGCGGCACTCGCGATCTCTGCCATTGGCTCGTTCATCGCAGGCATCGGAGCAGTGATGGCCGTTGCGCTGCTAGCGCCGCCGCTGGCCAGCTTCGGGTTGCGGTTCAATGCGCCCGAATATTTCCTGCTTGCCCTGCTGGGCATTCTTGCAATCGGCAGTCTTGGCGGATCGCCGATCAAGTCGCTGGCTGCGGCCTTGATTGGGCTAATGATCGCGCTGATCGGGGTCGATCCACTGACTGGCACACCGCGCCTCAGCTTTGACCAGCCCATCCTACTGAAAGGGATTGATTTTATCCCCGTTGTGATTGGGGTTTTTGGGATCGCCGAGGTGCTGGCATCGCTGGAGCGGATCGAGTCGGTCAAGCCGATCAAGACCCGTCTGCGCGATATGTGGCTGACGATGGATGACTGGCGCAAATGCCGCTTCTCGATCATCCGCGGCGGCTTCATCGGTCTGTTCGTAGGCATCATGCCGGGCGCGGGCGCATCAATCGCATCGTTGCTGGCCTACTTAACGGAACGCAAGTTCAGCACCACCCCCGAGATGTTCGGCACGGGCGCCATCGACGGCGTGGCCGCCGCCGAGGCCGCCAACAACTCAGCCTCGCACGGCGCTGCCATCCCGATGCTGTCGCTGGGCATACCGGGGTCGGCCTCCACGGCGATCCTGTTGGCGGCGCTGATCTTGCACGGCATCCGTCCGGGGCCCCAGCTCATGAGCCAGGAAAGCGCGCTTGTTTGGGGTCTGATCGCCAGCATGTTTGTAGGCAACGTGTTCCTGCTGATCCTGAACCTGCCGATGGCGCCCGCCTTTGCCGCGTTGCTGCGCATACCCTACATCTACCTTGCGCCCGCGATCCTGGGTATCTCGCTGGTGGGCGCTTATGCGGCCACTCTTGACATGGCGACAGTCTGGATGTCTCTGGCCTTCGGGCTGCTGGGATATGCGATGATCAAGTTCGACGTGCCGCGCCCGCCCTTGGTGCTGGCGCTAGTGCTGGCGTCGCTGATGGAAACCTCGCTCCGACAGGCGTTGCTGTTGTCTTTCGGGAGTCCGTCGATCTTCGTCGAACGCCCGATCTCGGCGATGCTGCTCTGTGCAGTGGTTTTGACGATCGTGCTGCCGATCATGTCAGCCATGCGCAGGCGGCGGCGGGTGGGGGCGAAGCCCACAGCGACGGGGGCAACGGCGCAGGGTAGCCCGCGCTGCGCAGCGCCGCCGCCGCCGCCGCCGCCTTGTCCTGCAGGCAAATCGTGGCTGCAAGTTTTGAGATCGAGGCGATAGGCGCGGGCAATCGCATCCCGTGACATCCGACCCCATCTGCCCGCGCGCGCCCCTGACCCGCGTAAGCCACCATCGGAGCGATCCATGCATTCGCTCGAGACCTACCAGCTTGCCATCATCGCAATGGGCGCAATCGCCTTCGGAGTCTGGCTGCTGGTCAAGGGCGGCGACTGGACCGTGAACAACGCCGTGGTCGTGGCCGAGCGGTCTGGGGTGTCGAAACTGTTTATCGCGGCCACGATCGTGGCCTTCGGCACATCGGCGCCCGAGCTGTTTACCTCGGTCAACGCCAACCTGTCGGGGTTTCCCGGCATCGCGGTAGGTAATGTGCTCGGGTCGAACATCGCCAACATCTTTCTGGTGATCGCTGTCAGCGCGATCATTGCCCCAGTGCTATACGACCGGCGTGAGGTGCGCGTGGATACGCTGATGATGCTGGGCGCGACCGCCGCGATGGCCTCTGCCGTGCTGGCGGAGCTGTTGCCGAGCTGGGCCGGGGCAGCGATGATGGCGGCACTGGTGGCCTATGTTTTCTACCAGTATAGCGCCTCGAGGCTTGACATCGAGGCCGTCGAGGATGCCGATCGCGATGTACAGGCTCCCTGGATCATGCTGCTGGCTGGTATCGCCACGCTCGTCGTCGGCTCCGAGATCCTGGTCCAGGGAGCGGTTGCCGGTGGCGTGGCGCTGGGTGTGCCCGAGGCAGTGATCGGCATGACACTGATCGCGTTTGGCACGTCGCTGCCGGAACTGACCGCCTGCGTGGCAGCCGCACGCAAGGGCCAATCCGAGATGATCGTGGGGGGCATTGTCGGCTCGAACATCTTCAACATACTCTCGGTGCTGGCGCTGAGCGCGGCGGTAAAGCCGTTGGTAATTAATCCTCGCTTTTCTGTGTTCGATCTTCCGGCGGCGGTGGCGGTCACGGCCGTGTTCGCGGGGTTCTTGCTCTTTGCCAACCAGATCGGCCGCATGGTGGGCTGGGTGATGGTGCTGTGCTACATCGCCTTTGTCGCGGCGCAGTACACGCTCGTCGACGGCCTCGTGTAAGCCGAGCCCTGCGCCCGCCCACACGGCACCTGCCGCATTGCGCCACAGGCACACGTGAGCAGCGGCACTTTTGGCACGGTTCGCCCACGGCGATAAAGCATAGATCATGGAGGCAGACGGCCAACGCCTCGCGCCCACAGGTCAGCGGCTTCAGGACTTCTGGTTCGAGATAGGCCAAGCGGGCACTGTCAGTGGAACTTGGGTTGAGGTGGGGCTCAGCGCGCATTCCGCGAGCGCCTTGGTTAGTTCCGCCAAGATGCCGGTCTTGCCAAAC
Source organism: Roseicyclus sp. (assembly GCA_018401055.1). The sequence goes on along the minus strand of JAGYLB010000110.1, from coordinate 163,068 downwards.
AGGTCGCCGGGCGAGCGGCCTTCCATCAAGCGGTCCAGCAGGTCTTTGTCGATTCTCATACGTGTGTCTCTTCTCAGAGCAGTTACCACGGCAGCGCACAGAATTCAGGATAGTCCCGCAAAGACCACTGATTTCCGATCGGGCAGGTACCAACCGCCGAACGCCAGATTACCTGTATTATCCTATTGAAGCTCGGGCCATCCGAAGTGTCGGCATTTGACCGGAACGGACCTCCGCTACCACTCGAACGCCACAACTTTGAGACCGCCGCGCCCTCTCGGGCTCGGCGTGGTCGTCTTGTTCCAACTCAGGCGGCCAATGGACAGCCCGTACTCCGTGTGACGAGGATTATCTCCAAACTCCGGCGGATTGACGACTGCCTTTCCGCCGCCAAGCGCCGCTATTTCTACTACGATGGGGTTCGGTTCCATCAAACATCGCACGGTGGTGGCCACCCCAACAGTATCGGCCTTGGTCACGAAGGGGCCATTGGCCCCGGTAGCGGCTCTTTCGCCGCGCAGTCCGGAAACGGCGGCGAGCATCGAGGCTGACGATTGGCAGTGTCGGCGGAAGCGACGACACACGCGGTAGCGCGGAGGTCAACAACCCCTTCAGGGCCGAGGTCAGCTGTCGTTCGGGATCGCGGCAATGCCCTTGCGTCGACAGAGCAAGGAAGTGCTTCCTCGCCCCGCAGGTCCGCGAGCACGACACGAATCCTCTCCTCGGCCGCGTAATGCTTGCGGCTTCTCCGCGTGATACACCTGACCAGCTCGTCAGCGGCACCCCTTGATGTTTCGTGTACCTGCTTCTTCTTCGCTCCGTGATGGTGTCGATGAACCCGGCCCTTCCGTTTGCTCAAACCGCTGAATCTGCCCGGCAAGTGCTGACCTCAGACCCGGCGGCGCGCGAGGTAGCCTAGGCTAAGCGAGCGCAGCGAGGAGGAGCGTCGCGGCAGCCGAGCAGCGGCACCGCGGCGACGGGTAGCTCCGGTTCGGCCTCGGGCACGGGCTGCAGCGTGAACCCGAGTCTGTTGACCCTGAACCCGCCGCTGATCGACCGCAGGATCAGCGCACTGATCAGCGTGTCCGGGGCAAGAAAGTCGTCGGCGGTGAACGTTTGAAGCCTGTCCTGCATGACGTTGGCGATGAGCGCGCCCTCGGGCGAAAAGACCTCCACAGAGCGCGATCCGACACCCACGCCGGGAGGTCCGTTGGCGAGGTTCACGCCGACGGTGACGCCGGTCACCGGCCTTGTGAAGTCGAAGCGGAGGAACTCGGGGGAGTCGATGATCCCCTCTTCCCCGGCCGGCTGCGAGCTGAGCCCCCCGTCAATGGAGAGACCCCCATTCGCCCTCACCACCAGGCGCTGGGGGATAAAGCCGGTCGGTCTGGTGCCGAAGGCGGAAACCGTTACGAGCCCGCCACCAAAGGCGACGGGGACCAGATCGAAGGTGATCGTCTGGAAGGGCACGTTCTGAAGAAGATCGACTGAGCGGCCGAGATCGAGCGAGACGGTCGCCGCTGAGGCGGCGAACGGCGAAAGGGCGAAGAAAGCTGCGGCAAGAAGTGGTCTGATCGGCATTGGCCATCTCCAGGTCTGTTGGCGCCGAAGGCTTCCGGCGCAAGGGTGGTCGGGTCCGCGCCGGGCGCCGAACTGGGTCCGTCAGGCGGGCGATGAGCTCCCGCTTGAACCGGCGATGCGATCGGTGACGAGTGCGGTCAGCACGGGTCTCTCCGGGGCAGGCGCGGTCCGGACGGGAACCGCTCTCATGCCGAGAGGAAACGCGATTGCGGCGCTTGCGCCGAGCCTCAAAATTCGTGTCCCCCCCCTGACATTTGCGACGACCCCAGCGCCCGACGCGGTGAGTTTTGCCGCCCGAGACGGCTTCCCGCATGTCGATCCGCTGCCGGGAGCGGCAGGGAAGGTCGGCATCGGTGGCTTTTCGACAGTTACAACGCCGACCGGCCCGAACCGGCGATCTTCGACACCAATCGGGCCTCGTCTGCGCAGCTCCCCTCGCTGATGCGACTCTTTCCCAAGCCAAAGCTGGTTCGCCTCGTGCGCGACGTCGCATACCCGCCAAGAGTGCCGTGGGGGCGTCGAGAATGGCGGGGGGCACTGCTGCCCTCCATCCCGAAATCGGTCTGCGGCCTTGGACTCGTGCAGATCAGTCCGAGCGAGCACCGTGTACATCTTTCGGAGGCAAGCCAGGATCCGGTGCCAGATTTCGGTCTGGCGCCCCAGACGATCGCCGGCGTCGTGATGTCTTTGGTGTCAGCGCCACGCCTTCGTACTCGCGGCGAAGGTGTTCACTGTCTGACGCCACCGCGACACTTTACGACATCGAGTCCCTCGCCCCGAAACCACTTCCGGCGGCTGCATCGCTGATTCAGGCCGGTCTGGGTGCTATTGCGGTCGCTGGTCTGCGCCGCGCAGCCTGAGCGCACGCGTCTGCGTAAGGCGCCACCCGACCGGGTCCCGGATCGCCATCCTCCCAGGCTTGCGGTTCGGGCCGTGATGGAAGTGCCCGCCCGCTGCGCGCTGCAGCGGCTACCCGTCCCACAGGCGGCGGGCGCTTTGGTGTCTGCGGCGCCAACGAATTTCGGCGACGTTCCGCCTGTGTCTCCGTTGTAACCAGACTGGGCACGTGACGATCGTTTGGATGTCGAGGCGTCGTCGGCGGACAAAGCAGTCCACTTTGCGGGTGCGTGTGGTGTTGCAGCCCAGTGGGTACGGGCGACACAACGACCTGCGATGCGGTGACGCGTCTTCACAAGAGCGCGAACGTCCCGACACGTTGGGACGTGGCGCGCCGAGTTGTGTCATTACGGTCCGCAGCGGGCAGTGGTCGATCTAGCCGCCGTCCCGCGACGGGAGCATCACGGCGCGGCAGGCCGCACTGATTGTTCGGCTTGGCGCGGGATTGGCCGGAGGATCGGCGATGGACTGGGACGATCTGCGCTTCTTTAATGCGGTCGCGACGGCGGGCAGCGTGGGCCGGGCCGCCCAGACGCTGGAGTGTGACACAGACCACTGTGACGCGGCGGGTGCGCGACCTTGAACAGCGACTGGGTGCGCGCCTCTTCGACCGGCTGACATCTGGCTACCAGTTGACCCAGGCGGGCACCCGTGTCTACGCAAAATCGAGTGATGTAACGAGGCTCATGCAGGCCATAGCCGACGACGTGGCTGGCGACGAAGTCGAGGTTGCGGGGCGCGTTCGAATCACTGCTTCGGAGGGTATCGGCGCGGCCTGGCTCGCGCCGCGGCTAGGGATCCTGCGTGCGCGCCACCCCTCCTCCGGGTCGAGTTGGAGCTCTCCACGCTCGCGCGCGATGTCGCTGCGGGCGATGCCGATATCGCCCTGCGCATGGGCGAACCGCGCGACGACGCGCTCGTCGGCCGCCGCATTGCGATGATCCCGTTCTGCCTCTACGGATCGCAGCGCTACATTGCCGCGCATGGTGCGCCACGCCGTCTTGAGGACCTAGGGCGCCACATGGTCATCGAAAGCGCGGGCTGCCTTGAGCACGTGCCCCAGGCGCGGCTCTTGCGCGATGTGGCATTGGGCGCAGGCACCGTCGCGGCGGTGGACAACATCTTTGCGCAGGTCGCAATCGTTAGGTCCGGGGCGGGTCTGGTCAGCCTGCCTTGCTACCTTGGACGCCATGAGCCGGAGCTGGTCGTGGTGCTCGAAGACTCATTCCGCGTCGACATGCCGGTCTGGCTCCTGACCCGCAACGATCTTCGCCAAACCGCCCGTGTCCGAGCAGTGCTCGATTTCATCGCGGACGAAGCCACAAGGTCCCTCCCACAAGACCGCGCGCGGGTTGCTCCCAAACGGATCTCTGTCGCGGGAACGCGAGCCGAGTGCGGAGAGGACGCAGCGTTGGAGCGCTAGAGGTCCAAGTGATCTCCGTCAACATCGGCGACAGCTGTGCGGTGAGGGCGTCAAGCCAGTTGTCATTGATGGCGAAGGGCAGCGCGATCGGGATGTGGTCACCGTGCCGCCCGTCCACCGCGCCTTCGGAAGAGGCCATGGGGGAGGACTTCAACCGTGCCGCCAGGCGCCTTTCGGGCGCAAAGTGTGCCTTCATGCCGCGGTCGAACGAGAATCCGCGTGAGGAAAGTCACCTCGCCGAAGATGTCGCCTTTTATCCGAGCGCTGGCAGACGGCGACAGGCAGGACGCGTCCGACTACATCGCGCAAGCCCACCGCGCGGGCGATGTGCCCGCTCTCGCGGAGCGCCGTCACCGCCGCGAGTCCCGCCGCTGCAAGCGGGTAGAGGAGGACCAGTCCGGCGCCCTCGTTTTCAAGGAGATCGCAGCTTCATAGGCGCGAGAGACTGGAAACTTCTTCTTTCTGCCGCGGCTCGAGTGCACGGCTGCTGCCATCGCCGCACATTCATGACTGAATCAGCAGAGACCTGAGCCCCGACTCTCCTCGGATCTTTCGGGAGTCCGCGGGTCTCTTGGGAAGCGGAGTCTATGCGGGCGAGCTTGACCTCGATTATGCGCACTTGCACAGGGATGGCGAGGGGCGCAGCGTCCGAGACGAGTTGGCGCGCACCGGCTATCTCGGCACCGATCCCGCCCCGTGGGCGGATGCCTAGGTGGAGTTCCACATCGAGGGCAACGACGCGCTCGAGACGGCCGGGCTGACCATCGGCCCCTTCGCGCGCTACTGGGGCGCCGTGAAGTACCGCGCAGCGATGAAGGGCGAACGGGCCCACACCGGGCCAACCGCGATGCCCCTGCGGCGCGACGCTGGGCTTGGAGCGGCGCATGTGATCACCAGGCTGCGCGCCATGTCGGACGCGCGGGGCAGGGAACGCTATACGTCCGTCGGGCGGCTCGTCGTCGAGGCCGAGACTCGCCCAACATGATCCCCGACCGCGCGACGATGTTTACCGAGCTGCGCGCGCCCGATCCGCCACTCTCGAGGAGGCCGAGCGCGAGCTGAACGCGCTGCTCGCGGAAAGCGCCGCAGCGGCGCGGGTCGACTTCGAGGTCCTCGCCATCGCCCGGCGCCCGGCCGGGGTCTTCGACCCGGGCCTCGTGCGCCTCGCCGAACAGGAGGTAGCCGCGCGCGGGTTTGGCACCATCCGCCTCGACACAATCGGCGGCCATGACGCGAGTGCCCGTGGGCCGCACCTGTCCGGCGGTGGTCGTGACCGTCCCGAGCGTGGGCGGCGTGATCCATTACCCCGACGTATTCTCACGCCCCGAGGATCTCGAGGTGGGGGCGAACGAGCTTCTGGGGATGCTGGCCGCGCTTGGAGCGGCCGGGGCGACGTGGCGGTGGAAGCCGGGCAGGGAGGGACGCGACGTGATCTGCTTCGGAGATGCCGCCACCGAGGCCGACCTCGAGCGCCTTGGCATCGTCACGGAGATCACCGGACGCCAACGCGGGCGGGTCTGCAGCCATCGACGCTATCTCGACATCCTGAGCGAAGGCACGGAGCCTCAGAGCACTCGGAGTGTTCGGCCTGCCGGGATTGCTTGTCCGGGCGGTCACGGAACAGCAGCCCCCGCTTTGCCCGCAAAAAGGCCGCGTCCCGGAGAACGCGGCCCTTTCGGTCATGATCGCTCCGGGGGCTTGCAGGAACCCGGGATTGTCGGTTTTCAGAGAGTGCCTGCCGACATCTGCCTCGCAATGTGGTCGGCCTGCCGGATCGCCAGCGCCACGATGGTCAGCGTCGGGTTCTCTGCGGCACCCGTGGTGAAGACCGAGCCGTCCGAGACGAAGAGGTTCGCAATGTCGTGGGTCTGGCCCCAGCGGTTCACCACCCCGTCGCGCGCATGCTCCGACATCCGGTTGGTACCGAGGTTGTGCGTCGATGGATAGGGCGGCGTCGGGAAGGTGCGGGTCGCACCCACCGCCTCGTAGATCGCCTGACCGCGGGCATAGGCGTGATTGCGCATCGCGACGTCGTTGGGGTGATCGTCGAAATGCACGTTCGCCACCGGCAGGCCCCAACGGTCGGTGACGTCGTGGTTCAGCGTCACCCGGTTGGTTTCCTGCGGCATGTCCTCGCCCACGATCCACATGCCGGCCATGTTCTCGTAGCTGTCGAGCGCCGAGGTGAACTCGCGCCCCCAACCGCCGGGATCGAGGAAGGCCGCCATGAAGGGCAGGCCGAGCGCCAGTGTCTCCAGCTCGTAGCCCGCAACGAAGCCGCGCGACGGGTCGTGGCGCGACTCGTCCTGAACGATGCCCGCCATGGTGGTGCCGCGCCACATCTTCACCGGCTGGTCGAACACGCCATAAACCGAACCCGTGACGTGGCGCATGTAGTTGCGCCCGACCTGCCCCGAGGAATTGGCTAGGCCGTCAGGGAACATGGACGAGGCCGAGTTGAGTAGCAGCCGCGGGCTTTCGAAGGAATTGCCCGCGACGCTGACGATGCGCGCACGCTGGAACTGAAGGTTGCCGTCGCGGTCGAAATACTCGACCCCGGTGACCAGCCCGCTGTCGTCATGCAAGATGCGCGCGACATGGGCGTGCTCGCGCACCTCGAGGTTGCCGGTCGCCTCGCCCCGCGGGATGTCGGTGTAGGCCGCCGACCACTTGGCGCCCCATTTGCAGCCCTGAAAGCAGAAACCCGTCTGCTGGCAGGCCGGGCGGCCATCGAAATCGGCCGCGTTGATCGCCATCCGGCCGGTGTGGACCTCTTCGTAGCCAAGGGCGCGGGCGCCCGCCTCGAAGACCTTGTAGTTGTTGTTGCCGGGCAGGCCTTCGCGCCCGCCGGTGCGGGTCACGCCCAGCTTGGTTTCGGCCAGCTCGTACCACGGCGCCATCTCGGCATCGTCGATCGGCCAGTCGAGCAGGTTCGCACCCTGCACCCTTCCATAGCTCGTCGCGGCCTTCCACTCATGTGGCTGGAACCGGATCGAGGCACCCGCCCAATGCGTCGTGGTGCCGCCCACGGCCTTCACGATCCAGGCAGGCAGGCCCGAGAAATCCCGCGCGACACGCCAGTCGCCCGAGGTGGTGCGCGGGTCGGTCCAGGCAAGCTGCCCGAAACTGTCCCACTCGTCGTTCAGGTAATCCTCGGGCAGATAGCGCCCGCCGGCTTCGAGGGCCACGACGCTGACGCCACGCTGGGCCAGTTCGTTGGCCAGCACGCCGCCGCCCGCGCCGGTGCCGATGATGACGACCACGCTGTCATCGTTCAGGTCGAATGGAGCTGCCATTGTGTGTCCTCCCTTTCAGATCACAGCCAGGTGATGTCGTCGAAGCCACGGTAGAGGTATCCACCCTGGCTGAAGCTCTCGCCCTCATAGCCAAAGAGCGGCCATACCGCCTTCTGGTTGTAGAGGCCGGTCACCAGACCGCCGCGGATCTGCTGGAAGAACGCGCCGTCCTCCATGCTGCGCAGGATGTCGACGCGGTCGCGTTCCCATCCAGTCCCCAGATAGCTCGGGAAACCCCGGCCACGGGCTGCGGCATCAAGCGCCTGAATGCCTGCGGTGATCGCCTCGGCTTGTTCGGCGCTGTCGTAGCCGCGCACGGCCACGACGTAAAATTCGTCGGCGACGTGATCGTGCGGGTAGATGTCGCGCGCCATCTGCACCAGCGTCGCGAAGGTTTCGGGGTCGAGATGGGTAGTTTCGATCGCCCAAGCCGCATCGGGGCGGCGACGAAGCCCGCCCGAGGACAAAGGCGCCTGCGGCGCTGGCGCGTGCCAGAAGCTGGCGACGTGTCAGACCACGTGTGGTCTGTGGCTTGCTCATGGTAGTTCCTCCCTTGAAAATCAGCGGTGCCTCCGCACTGCCTCTGGCCGGTCACTGGAACCGGCCGCCTCTCTACAGTACCTCGATCTGGTAGCCGTCCGGGTCTGCGTGACGAAGAAGAAGCGCGCTATCACCGCGCCCGCGGGGGCGAAATCCACCAGCTTGCGCGGGGCGAGGCCTGCGGTTTCGAAGCGCGCATGTTCGGCGGCGGCATCCACGACGGAGACCGCGAAATGGCCATAGCCGTCACCAAGGACATAGGGGTCGGTCCGGCCCTTGTTGATGGTCAGTTCCAGCTCGAACGTGCTTTCCGCGTTCGCCAGATAGACCAACGTGAAATCCGGAAAATCGAGCCGGTCCGCCACCGTCAGGCCAAAGGCCTCGCGGTAAAAGGCGACCGACCGCGCCTCGTCCAGCACGCGGATCATGCTGTGGATTGCCTTGGCCAATGCGCCCTCCTGTCCGTTGCTTGGGGATCGAGAGAAGTGACTCGGATGTAGCTGGCGGCGGGTAGTATCAGGATACTACCCGGCACACTGGTGATCGCCTCGCTATTCCGCGGCCAGTTGCGCCGCCTGCGGGCGATTGCCCGAGGCCATGAACACAAGGCAGGCCGTGCGCAGCAGCGAGGTGAAATTCGGCGGCTCGCCGCGCAAGATCAGCACTTCGGAATGCAACTGCGAGATGAAGGCGGGCGTGCTCAGCCCGTCATGGGTCGAGATCTGATCGAGAATGTCCCAGAACGCGTTCTCCAACCTTATGCTGGTGCTCTGTCCATTGATCCTGAGCCGCCGCGTCGTCAGGGCGTAGCGGTGCGGGTCCTGTCCGGCAAAGACTTCACACATGGCTTCCTCCCCCTCTTGTAGGATGGATGGCACCCGCTGGTCTGAGGCGGATGCCGCAGGATGATGGAACGAGGTTCGGTGCGACGACGGGCGCTGTCCAGAACAATCGTCGCTGCACCTGCAAAGGGTAAGTCGAACATGTCGGGCCGAGCGATCGCCAGTTGGTTCCAGATCTTTTGGAAATGCAGCGAGCCGATAGACGGGCTGCCCGCGTGCTCGCGCCAGTCGTTCGGCGATCTCGGCCTTGATCGTGAAGTGGCTTTCAGGCTTCTGAACTCAAACAACTATGTGAACTATCTGGAGTGTCGGCATTTGACCGGAACGGACCTCCGCTACCAGTTTTCTGGCACAACACTCCCGTAGACGCGCAGGGCAGTGCGCGCCTCAGATGGTTGATCTCTACCCGTGATCGCCTGGATGCGACCGGGGTCTGACTTGTCCCATAGCATGGCACGTGGGTGCTTGGTGAACCACGGCCCATCTGCCGCCGAACACTACCGATTGTACTGCGATGCCGTCAGGTTAGACAGCTTCTGTAACGACCAAGGGCAGATTGTGCGGAAAACTCCAGCTTCAAACGGTCCAGTATTCGGGGGTCAGAGCACTGCCTATCGCAAGATGGACGATGCGGCACTCGCCCCCGCAAGCGGCATCCCCACGGTGCCAGTCCGCTTTTCGCGGTCATGAGAGTTGGAGGTTTTCTTGTCGGTCTCGTTCAGGCCTGCCAGCATCAACGCCAGGTTTGCGGCGTCGCGCAACAGCGCACCCTAGTTTGGTTTCTGTCCCTACGGAAGCTCGTCAAGGGCTCCATCGACGCGGCCTGGAAACTCCAAGCGCAGGGTTTCGAAAATTGGTTGCTGCCTGACATTGCCACACCTTCTGTCACTGCTTGCGCGCCAGCTTGTGCACGACCGGCGCAGCGATCAGCTCGCCCTTGTTGGCGAAGGCCTCGTGGTTTCGTTCTATGGTGCCAAGATCATAGAGATAGTTGACCATCACCCCCCATGACTGCTCCTGCCCGCGGACGGAGGCGTCGGCATCGACGTTGATGCGCTCGAGGCGCGCCCCGTTGCCGAGGTGAAAGCGCGCCACGGGATCGACGATCTGTCCGGTCTCGGTCCGGGCAAGGACGAGGTAGCGTGCGGCCAGTTCCAGCGCGATATCGGCAGGCGGGGGCGTGGCGTTCAAGGTGCCCTTCCCGGCGGGGTCCGAGACGGCCGCGATCTGCGCCTCGGTCAGGACGCCGGCGCGCGGCTTTGCGAGTTCGCCGGCGACCCAGCGCCGCAAACCGGGCAAGGGCGACAGGGTGACAAATGTGCGCAAAGCCGGAAATTCGTGGCGCAGAACCTCGACGACCTGCTTGATCAGGAAGTTGCCGAAGGAAACCCCGCGCAGACCGTTCTGGCAGTTCGAGATGGAGTAGAACACCGCGGTTGTCATCTTCGCGGGGTCCTGCGGCGTGCGGCCCGCATCGAGCAAGGGGCCGATGGCTGCGGGGATCTCGTGATCGAGCGCCACTTCGACGAAAATCACGGGGTCGGCCCGCATCGCAGGATGGAAAAATCCATAGAGCCGCCTGTCGGGCGATGCCACACGGCCGCGCAGGTCGTCCCAGCCGTTGATCGCATGCACCGCCTCGTAGCCGATGATGCGCTCGAGGGTTTCGGCGGGTGTGGACCAGTCTATCCGGCGTAGTTCGAGGAAGCCGCGGTTGAACCAGGAACTCAGCAGATGCTGGAAATCCGCATCGAGCGGACGCAAAGACGGATCGGACCGGATCGCTGTCAACAGCGCGTCGCGCATCGCGACCACGTCTTGCGTGGCCGCCGGCGCCCGGTTCAGCCGTCGGATGAGCTCTTGGCTACGGGGCTCGCTGGCAAAGTGAAGGGCCCGCGCGTTGGTCGCGCTGCGATCCGCCTCGTACTGCGCCATTGCGCGATCAAGCGCGGTCTGATCGACGCCAAAACGCTGGACGATATCGCTAAAGAAAGCGCGTTTCCCGGCCATGTCGAGTTGCCCGAAACTGTCGAGGATCTGGCGCGCCAGGGCAAGCTCGGTTGCTTCGCCGCGCCCCGCCAAGAGTGCCGCACATTGGTCGACGAGACTGGCAGTTGCCACATCGGTAGACGTCAAGGCCCGCCCGACATCCGCGACGCGGGACAATAAATCGGTAAAAAGGCTGGATGCTCTCATTTGCCTTTCGTCTCTTGGGTTGTTGGCCGGCGAAATCTGCTGGCGAGATGTCAAGCACCGCCTTCGCATGATCACATACGTTGCACACAACATCAAATTTTTTGTATGCAGAATTATGCATTTTTGCGCACAAGAGGAGGTTTGCACCCGTGCCCGGTTCAACATAGAATGCGCTCCGAGAGCTGGATGTCCTTGGAGTTTCGTTCTTTGAAACGATCAGATGAATTGCGCGACGAACTTGAAGAGGAGATCCTCACGGGCCTGTTGCGACCAGGCAAGCGGCTGGAAGAGGCTCAGCTGGCGGATCGCTTTGGGGTATCCAGAACCCCGATCCGCGAAGCCTTGCTCCAACTGGCCGCCAATGGCCTGGTCGAGTTCCGGCCTCGTCGCGGAGCTGTCGTCGTCGAGATCGGTCCGCGGCAGTTGATGGAAATGTTCGACGTAATGGCTGAGCTTGAGTCGATGTGCGCGCGTCTCGCCGCGCGTCGCGTAACCGACGAAGCGCTGGAGCAGATCACGGCCGCGCATGAAGCGTGCCTCAAGGCGGCAGCCGAAAAGGACATCAACGAATATTACGACACCAACGAGGTGTTTCACGCGCGCATCCGGCAGGCCAGCCAGAACGAATTCCTTATGGAGCAGGCGACCAACCTGCAAAAGCGGCTCAAACCCTACCGCCGCATGCAGTTGCGCGCGCGCGATCGCATCCGTGCCTCGCTCCAGGAACACCAGCGGATCGCAGATGCGATCGCGGCGGGGGATGCCGATGGCGCCGGGGCGGAAATGCGCGACCATGTGGCCTTGATGGGGGAGCGCTTTACCACTCTCATCGCGTCGCTCGACGCAAGCAAGGCCAGCCATGACGGCGTCGCTGCTGAAAACAGCGCTGTTCAGACCACGCCGACCCGGCGGGCAACATCCACGAGATAGCGCCGCCCTTCCAGCATATCGTCAAGGCTTCCGAACTGGTTCATGTAATGGCCGGTGAAGCCCTTGGCCTCGATCCGACGGAACATGTCGGCGAAATCCATCGAGCCTTCCCCAGGGTTCAAGTGCTCTTCGTATGTGCCGTGGCAATCGGCCAAGCGGACTTCGCGGCAACGGGTGAAATCAAGCGCCTCCACAAAGCCCGCAACACCTTCGGGATAGAGATGCGCGTGATTGGCGGTGAACGCCATTCCCAGATGCTCGGACCTAAGGTTGTCGAAATACCACAGACATTCCTCGAGCGTGGTGCACAGGTAATTCACCTCGGCATGCTGGGGCTCGCGGTTGGTGTTCTCCAAAAGCAGGAGGACGTCCTGGCTTTCGGCATAGCCGACCGTGCGCTTGAGCCGCTCCAGCCCCGCCTCGCGCCGCATCTGGTAATCGGCTGTGAAATGGTTGCCCGCATGCACGATCACCCAGCCCGCGCCCGTCGCCTTGGCCAGGTCCACATAGGCGCGCAGATAGGAATCCACGGCCTCTGTCACAAAAGGCGAAACCTCGGCCACGTTCACGGCGGACAGGGTATGCAGGCCCAGCACCACGCCGGTTTGCTCGCACAGATCGCGGATGGCGGGCGCGCGCGCCATCATCGTGGCCATGGCATTGGGTGCCAGATCGGTCTGCACATCGAGAAAACGCACGTCGTTGGCGGCAGCCCAGCGGATCGCATCCTCGACCGCGAGGCAGCGGCCCACATCCATCCCGATGCGTTCGAAAAGCGGCTTCCCGGCGGCCTCATTCCCCCTCATGCCGGCACCTCGCCCGTCACGACCCAGGATGTCGCCGTCAACGACCGTGGACCATCGACATCGCCCGATAGAAACGCTGCCCGCACCGCGTCGCAGATCCGCGCCTGAAGATCGGGTTCAAGCGCGGCCACATATCCGCCGACCGGCCCCTGTCCGCCCAGCAGCGGCTGCCAGTAGTCATCCCAGTTCGCAAAATCCATCCGCACGGTCAGCGACTGACGCTCCACCTTGGCAAGACCTGCCGACCGCCAGAGATTGGCCATGCCATCGGGCAAGGCGAGCGGATTGGAAAAGATCTTGTCCCTTGTTTTTGACGCCACCGGGTCGATCGCGGCCGCCGTGTCCCATAGGAGCCGCTGGTAGACGAGACCGCCCCGGAAGTCCCAAGCGGCCGCGACGAGAACTCCGCCGGGGCGCACGACGCGCGCCATCTCTTGCGCGGCCTTGAGCGGGTCCGACATGAAGTTCAGAGCGATCAGGGCACCCGCGCCATCAAAGGTGTTGTCTGGAAAGTCGATGTCCTGAGCATCGCCCTTCAACAACTCGACGCCGGTCAGGTCAGGGCGGGCGCGCGCGAATTCCAAGTAGGGTTCGGCGACGTCGATACCCACGACCCGACGGTTGGGGTGCCGTGCCAAAAGGGCAGCGGAAAGGCTCCCTGTCCCGCATCCCACATCGAGTAGAGCGCCACCGCCACCGAATGTGACACTCTCCACGATGCGGTCCGCCACCCTGCGGCTCCAGCGGCCGATGAAGCGTTCATACGCGGCACCGTCATTGGCTTGATAGCTCGAACTGTTGGTCATGCGGAAAGGCCCTTCTGCGGCGCTCGTCTCAGCGCATCTGCGATGGCAACCAGGTTGCGATTTGGGGAAACAACAAAAGCACCAGCGTGAACAGCAAGATCGCCACGAAGAACGGCAGGTTCGCTACGAAGATCCGCATTTGGTCGGTGTTCGCTATCCTGGACGTGATGATGAGTGCGATCGCAAGGGGCGGTGTCAGCTGGCCGATGACGACGGCCATGACCATCAGAACGCCGAAGTGCAATAGGTCCACATCATAAAGGATCAATGTCGGCAAGATCACGGGCACCAGAACCGGTATCAGCGGGTCGAGGAACATCCCCGCGATAATGGCCAGCAGCATCAGGAGCGCCAGTCGCATGAACATGTTGTCGCCGAAGGTGAAGAGATCGATCAGTTCGGCGAGAGCTTGGGGGACATGGGCGCTGGACAGGCTGGACCCGAGGGCGAAGGACAGACTGACGATCACCAAAAGCTCGCCCGTCATGGTCAAGGCGACCACGAAGACGCGGTACAGGCCCTTCAGGCTGAGGCTGCGAAAGATGAACATGGACAGGATGATCGCGTACACCACGGCAAACGCGCCGCTTTCGGACGGTGTGAATACCCCGAACACGAGGCCGCCCACGATGATCGCAGGCAGTCCGAACGCAAGGATGCCCCTTCGTCCCGTTCGCACGATCTCGGCTGTGGAAAAGCTGCCGTGTCGCTGCCATTTGCGCCGAATGGCAAGGTAGGACACCAGCACCATGAATATCGCGCCCAGAATGAGGCCGGGAATGAGGCCCGCGATGAACAGTGCGCCAAGCGACGTGCCGGTCACGGCAGAATACAGGATCATCGGCGACGACGGCGGGATCAGCGGGCCAATCCTGACGAGGATGCACTGATCGCAGCCGATACTTCGGAGGAGTACCCCTCGCGCTTCATGGCCGGAATAACGATGGAGCCCGATCCTGCAAGATCGGCGGTGGAAGATCCGATCATCCCGCCAAAGAACATGCTGGTCAGGATGTTGACCTGCGCGAGCCCACCACGAAGCCAGCCCACCAGAGCGCGCGCGAAATCGAACAGACGGCCGGAGACGCCACCGGCGTTCATGATCGTACCGGCAAGAACGAACATCGGCAGGGCGATCAGGGTGAACTGACTGACACCTGAGACCATGGTCTGTGGCACCATCATGCTCCACTGACCGTTCATGACAAAATTGAAAGCGACCGCAAACAACAGGGCGGCGACCATGGGAGTGCCGAGGATCAGCAACACCAGCAGGATCGATATCGACAGCAGGGCAATGATCACGATGGCACTCCGGGGTTCGGGTGGCGTCTGAGACCGGCGGTCATGCGATGTCAGAGCGGTTGCGCTTGAGATAGTCTTGGACAAGCAAGCCGAGATACGCGATGGCGGCGATTGCGGGGCCCACGACCATCGCCGCCATGAACCAGCCCTTCTGCAGGCCGACATAGATCATCTGATCCCCGCCGAAGAATTGAAGGTACTGCAGCGACACGATCGCCAGCCAAACGAAGATGGCCGCCGAGAAGAGATGTGTCGCAAACCCAAGGACGGTTTCCATCCTGGCCCCGAGGCGATGCGCAAAGAAGTCTATGCGGATGATCTGCCGCCGGCGGATCGACAGGAACATGCCGAGCATGCCCAACCAGGGCAGCAGCGAAAGGACCAGTTCGTCCCCCCAAATGAAGACGAAACCCAGCGCGTATCGGCCCAGTGCATTCAGAAAGACCACCGTCACGATGGTGAGCAGGACAGCCACGCCTGCCGCTTCGGCGACAGCGTTGATCGCCCGGTCGAGGCGGTTTCGGCCCGCGTCGAGGTCTGGAATTCGATCGCGCAGGGCCGCTTCGTCCACCTGTCGCGCCAGTTCGGCATCACTGATGGGGTCGCCGCCCTCCGGTAGCCGGTCCTGCATTGGATGGTCCATTCAGTTGATATCGGGGGACATGACGCCGCACACAGCGAAAGAGTGTTCGCTGTGTGCGGCATTCATCGCAGGATCAGTTCGAGGCAGCAGCCACGACTTGGGCGGCGAATTCGCTTCCAGCCATATTGCCGACCGCTTCCCAGATCGGAACGGAAGCGGCCCGGAAAGCCTCGATATCGATCTCGTTGATCTCCATGCTCTGCCCGAGCTCGTCGAGGAGCGACGCATCCGCCTGTGCACCGAGACCGCGGGTGTACTCTGCCGCCTCTTGCGCGGCTGCAATGACCGCAGCGCGCTGTTCATCTGTGAGCGAGTCGAACCGGGCCCCGTTCATTACCAGCGTCACCGGCGAATAGACATGGCGCGATAGAGACATGTAGTCCTGCACTTCGAAGAAGGAGCGGTTTCTGATCGTGATCAGAGGGTTTTCCTGACCGTCGACCGTGCCCTGCTGCAGGCCGAGGTAGAGTTCACCCATGTTCATCGAGATCGGCTGAGCCCCGAAGGCGGTGAAGGCGAGGATACGAGCTTGGCTGCCGGGAACGCGGAGTCTGATGCCCTCAAGGTCAGAGGGAACGACGATCGGGCGAACATTGTTCGTGATGTTGCGAAACCCGAGCTCGCCAAAGGCCAGCACTTCGAGCCCGGCCGACTCCCGCATGGAGGCGCGCAGCATCTCACCGACCTCGCCGTCGAGAAGCCGGGCGACGGTTTCGCGATCGCTGAACAGGAAGGGCATGTCAAAGATTGCCCAGCTTCTGTCCAGTGACACCGCGTCCGAGCCCATTGGATAGACATCAATCTGGCCGGTGCGGATCATTTGCATGTGGACGGTTTCATCGCCAAGCGCCTGCGTATGAAAGAATTCGAAGGCGAAGCCATCACCCAATGCCGTCTGGAGGTTCTGGGCAAAGCGTTCGGCCATCTGGAGATCCAGACCCGTCATTGGGTTTTCGCCCGAAATGCGCAGCTCGAGCGTCTGCGCTTGGGTGATGGCGGGCATTATCATTGCTGCGCCGAGTACAAACGCGGCGCCAAGCTTTCCGAAAGTCTTGTAGATGGTCATCTTATGTTCTCTCCCTTGGTTTGTCTCAACGTTCCGGCACATTGTTTTTGTTCTCGCGCCGTGCAGTGCCGCCTGATCAGTTTGCCTTCAGGGTTGCGCGCATCGCGTCCCTGTCGAGCTCCACCCCGAAGCCAGGCGCATCCGGTACCGCGATGCGCCCCTCCCTGACTTCGGGGATCGATTTGAAGATCTGGCGTTCGACCTGATCGACGCCGAGATGACTTTCGCTGAGCGTTCCGTTGCGGAAGCCCGCGACATGATGGAGACAGAATATGCCCCCGCCACCGGCGTCCGAGAGCGGACGATTGTAGATTTGAGCCAGATGCGCAACGCGCCGGGTCTCGGTCATTCCGCCATTGTAAAGGCTGTTGGGCATGAAGATGTCGATCGAGTCGTGCTCGACGAAGGCGCGGAACCGATCGGAATGGCCATCCATCTGACCGGCGGACAACGGGATCGTCGTGCGTTTGCGCAAAAGCCCAAGATCTCTTGGGTCATTGCGCAATACCGGGTCCTCGAACCAGGCGATGTCGCAATCCTCCACCATCTTGGACAACCGCATCGCCTCATCGAGGGTCAGGCTTTCGTTTGCATCGATCGCAAGCGCCGTATCCGGGCCGAGCGCGTCCCGAACATGCTGGACACGCTCTGCATCCTCCCGGATGCCGCCCTTGGCCACACCGACAAGCATCTTGAACCGGCGATGGCCCTTGACCTGCAGGTCACGGGCGACTTCGACAAGTTGGTCGCGGTCGAAAGCGCCGAACCCAAAGGTGCAATAAGCCTCCGTATGGTCACTGTGCCCACCGAGAAGCTGTGCGACCGTCCGTCCGCTCGCCTTGCCGGCGATGTCCCACAGCGCAAGGTCGATGCAAGACAGCGCCAGCATGTTGACGCCGAGCGTCTGGCCACGTTCCGATACGATCTTGTGCAGGCGGTCGTGGATGCGTTCGAGATCGCGCGGGTCCATGCCGATCACCGCCGGCCCCAGATGGTTGACCACTGCGGAAGCTACAGCGTGAGGCAGAAAGCGCGACGCCATTCCGATACCCACGTGTCCCTCTGTCGTCTCGACTTCGCAGATGACCCTCACCGAGTCGCCCGCTTAGCTTCTGCCGACGATCGGTAGCACCGTCTCGAAGGTATGGACGCTGGCCGTGACTTTCGCGATTTTCATGCCGCCGATCCCTTCATCATGCCGCCCGGCGCATTGTTTCCCGCCAAGCTGCGCATTGCAGCATCCACACCGCCCGCGCGATGCGGGATTCCGCACGCTGCTAGCCCCATCTCGACACCGCTGAGCGTGCCGGTGACCATCAGGTCGTGGAAATCTCCGAGGTGACCGATGCGAAACACACGGTCGGCCAATTGGCCAGAGGCCATTGCCGAGAGGCATGTTGCTGTTGGCGAGGATCTGCGCGCGAAGGGCGTCCGCCGAATGGCCTTCGGGCAGGCGAACGGCGGTGAGCGAGGCGGAATGCTCGGCATCGACTGCGCATTGCGTCTCGAAGCCCCAGTGCCGCACGGCAGTTCGCGTCTCGCTCACGGCTGCTTGCGCGCGCGAGAATACGTTCGGCAGCCCCTCTTCCCGGAGCATGTCGAGCGCGACCTTCAGAGCCTGCAACATGTTGGTCGCGGGCATTGTGGGAAGAAGCGTTCACGTTGGCCCGCGTCAACGTAATGGCCCCAATCCCAGGATCGGGCATCGGGCGGACTCCAGCGGCGCGCCTTTTGCGATACCGCGTTGGTGCGGCAGGCCAGGAGAGCGGGGCATGGGCCTTCTGCGATCCGCCAACCGTAATGATCACGCCCCATTCGTCGCCGCGATAGTCCCGATGGACTGGCGAAGGCGGAGATCATCCACCCATCAAAGGCGCCGGATGCCCGGTGGCATCAATCGCCGCCACCGGCGCGGCGATGTCAATGTTACCCCCGTCGAGTCTCTCGTTATGCGGACTAACAGACGTATGATCCGGTGCGCCTTGTCCTCGGTCAGAACCGCCTCGATGCGGGCAGCGTCAACGCGGGCATGGTCAACCCTCAGCGCTCTGCCAGAAACAGCTTCTCGTGTTGCGCCGGTGTCGCGAACCAGCCGGACTGGTACATCAGAACAGTGTCGCCCGGCGACAGCGTATTCCCACGAGGCCGACTTCCCATCATCCCCGTTCCAGTGCCGGGTGATCGTGACAACCGATTCTCTGTTGCAAGACCTCTTTCACCAACCAGAGACACCTCACGCGGCCCAGCCAATTCCGGTCCGCGGTGATCGATCGTGGGCTTCGCCAAAGGCAGCCAATGGCAGCGGTGTAATTCGTTGGTCAGATCTGGAGAATTGGCGTCCGGCTGGAAGATCACATGCGAATTGTCTCCGTTTGCTGTTCAGCGTGGTTCAACGTGCGCTGTCCCGGGCGACCTTACTTCTCAGACAACCATAGTGTGTATACAATTATGACGAAAAACGATTCTTTCTTGCCTCACTGAAATTGAGGAACCCCCGGATGTCCGACACTCAGCGCGCTCTCTCAGCGCTGGATCCACCGTAGCGGCGGCACCGGCAGTATCAGGGTCGAAAAGATGCTATTCGCGCTTGCCCAGAGACGCTGAACGACGCCATGAAAGGCCCGGCCGCGGGCGATGCCTTCACGAGGGGCCGGTACGCGACGGATGCATCGATCTATCAGATGTGGCAGCTGTATTGCTTTCCGCGTGATGCCGAGGACGTTGCCGCCGTGATCGACGTGGCCGCGCGCCATTCCGTCCCGGTGATTGCCCGTGGTGCCGGTACGTCGCAAAACGGGCAGCCCATCGGACCGGGGATCGTTGTCGATTTCAGTCGCCACTTTAACAACGTGTTGTCGGTCGACGCGGATGCGCGGACCGCAGGGGTCGAACCTGGTACGGTGCTCCAGCATCTGAACACGCGCCTGCGCGAGCACGGCCTGTTCTTTCCGGTCGAACCATCTACCGCGTCACGCTGCACGATCGGAGGCATGGCCGGGAACAACTCCTGCGGTGCCCGTTCGCTGGCGTATGGCAAGATGGTCGACAATGTGATCGGGATAGAGGGGCTGTTGTCCAACGGCACACCCGTTGCCTTCGATCGTGGCGCCGCTTGCCAGAATTCCTCGATCAGCTTGCGCACATTCGATGCGCTCGCTTGCCGAACGTCAGCGTTCGGAGATCGACCTTATGTTTCCAAAGGTCCAGCGGCGGGCTGGCGGTTACAACCTTGACGAACTGCTCGCTGACGAGCCGAATTACGCCGGTCTCTTGGTCGGATCGGAGGGCACTCTGGTCTTGTCCAGCGCGGTGACGCTGAAGCTGGCCCGGCTTCCTGAACACCGCGTGATGGGGATTCAGGCATGGGCCCATCGCTCTGGACCGCGGTGGCAGGTGACGCGCCACCTGGTCGAGCTAGGGCCAACGGCCGTTGAACTCGTCGACAACAACGTGCTGACGCTCGGCGCGGACATCCCGTTGTTCCGCAAGATCCTCGGTCAGATCACGCGCGGGCGGCCCGACTGCTTGCTTCTGGTCGAATTCGCCGGTCCGGATGCCCTCGCTTTGGGTGCCGAGCTCGATCGCCTGGACGCCTGCATGGCGGATCACGGCCATCCCGACGCCGTGGTGAAAGTGTCCGATGTCGCGGTTCAGCGCGACATCTGGGAAATGCGTGAAGCCTGTCTGAATATCATGATGTCCGGGGCCGGCGACGCTAAGGCCGTCAGCTTCATCGAGGACTGCGCTGTGCCTCTGGAACATCTGGCGGACTACACGGACGCAATCACCGATCTTTTCGAACGCCATCAAACGCGGGGAACCTGGTACGCTCATGCATCCGTCGGATGCCTTCATGTGCGGCCCATCCTGAACCTGAAGGACCCGCGCGGCCTGCACGCCATGCGCGCGATCGCCGAAGGAGGCCTGCGATCTCGTCCGCCATTTCAAGGGCTCGCATTCGGGCGAACATGGTGACGGTATCTCGCGCTCGGAGTTTCACGAACGGATGTTTGGCGCGACCCTTGTCCGCGCGTTCGAGACAGTGAAGGACGAGTTCGACCCCGCCGCACGCCTTAACCCGGGCAAGATCGTGCGCCCCTACAAGATGGATGACCCGGACCTGATGCGCTTTGCGCCAGACTACCGCGTGTCGGTGCCGGTTCGGACAGGATTGGATTGGTCGGAAAAAGGCGGTTTCGGCGGTGCGGTCGAGATCGTAGCCAACAGCAATGGCATCCTGCCGCAAACTGGCGGGCGGCGCGATGTGTCCCAGCTACCGCGTCACCCGCGACGAACAACACCTGACCCGCGGGCGCGCGAACACGTTGCGGCTGGCCATTTCCGGTCAACTCGGCCCGGACGCCCTCACATCCGCCGAGATGAAGCAGACCATGTCGCTTTGCGTCGGGTGCAAGGCGTGCCGCCACGAATGCCCGACCGGCGTGGACATGGCCAAGATGAAGGTCGAAGGTCGAATACCAGTACCGAAGCCGCGCCGCGGGCGCAGACACGCGCGACCGCCTTGCAGTCTTTGCCCCATTACGCCCCGCTTGCATCGCGGTTGCGTGCGCTTGCAAACCTGCGGGATCGGGTGCCCGGTCTGCCATGGCTGAGTGAACGAGCCCTCGGCTTGTCAGCCCGCAGACCCTTGCCGAAATGGCAATCGCCATGGCGGGAGGGCGGTTCCTCGACACCCGCCAACGTGCGGGGTGACGGACTGGATCTTGTGCTGTTTGCAGATACGTTCAACCGCTACTTCCAGGCCCAGTACACCTCTCGGCGGCTTGCAGAAGAGAAGTTCTCGATGCGGCAGGATACCGCGTTCACCATGTTGCAGCGACAGGTGGGCGCCACCTGTGTTGCGGGCGGACATTTCTGTCTTCTATGGGCTGGATGTGAGTCCGAAGTGCACGCGCCGAGGCGCGGAGGAACCGCTCGACTGCAGCTGCCAGCCAGTTCGTGGCCGCCGGAGCACGTGTAGTAGGCCTTGAGCCGTCCTGCCTTTTGACCATGAGAGACGAGTTTCTCGTTCTCCTCCCGGCACACGAAGTCAAACCCTTGGCCGACGCCGCATTCCTCATCGAAGAGGTGTGCTCCGGCCGCCGACATTTTGGCTGGTCGTCAGCCCGACATTGCCGACTGTCCGGATCGGGGGCGAGGACCGCCCATATTCACGGGCATTGCCACCAAGAAGTCGTTGGGCGGGTTGAGCGCGGCCCAAACCCTCTTGGCCCAGGTGCCCGGTCTTGTCGTGAAGAACACCGGTCTGAGCTTGCCGCGCGGAATGGCATTAGAAGCGCGAACGGCCGGGCGGGAACTACCGTGGCGGCCATAGCGCGGCGCTGCCGGTCACTGTTGCCGGTGGTGCGTGCCGTTTCGGCTGATGACCTGATTGTGGCGGATGGCACGAGCTGCCGAAAGCAGATCGTGGACGGATCCGGGCGCGACGCGCTGCATGTGGTCCGCGTTCTTGCCGATGCACTCGGAGAACCCGCTCCGCCCCCCCACGCTGCGCAACACTGGCCAACAGACGCGGACAAAGCTCAACCGGCGCGTATTTCGTAGGCCTAGCATCTCGGCATTGATGGCGGCACCAGTTGATCTGTGGCGGGAGTATCAGCTTAGTGTTTTGCAGAACTCACCAGCCGTCCGGATCGGTGTGGCCGGAGCCATGGGAAATGGTCAAGACATTCCGTCGCGCCAAACGTTTTTTCGGCCTGTTCCTCGATGGAAGCGGGGCAGAGATCCTTAGCGTAACGCTTGAATTTCCTTGGATTCAAGCGGAAACCCGCACGAGACAAAGCGTCGGCATTTGACCGGAACGGACCTCCGTTCCCACCGCCCCCTGACTTCGCTTGCGCGCGCCCCTGGGGAATACTTGTTCGTTGTCTTGCTCATGATGCTCCATCCTACTCAAGAATTGGAGCCTCCGGCAAACCCGGTGCGGTTCACGTTCTCGGGGTCAGCCAGAGCGGCTTCTTCGCCTTGCAGGACCGCCCGGCCTGCCGTCGCCAGCAGCAGGACATGGTTTATCTGGCGCATACCGGACGCGGCGCTTCACAGCGGCTGTCGAACGGCGCACTACGCCGCACCGCGCATGCACCGCGATCTCGTCGACGAGGGCCATGAGATCGGGCGGCACCGCACGGCGCGGCTGATGCTGCGATAGAATCAGCTCGACGCGCCGAGCTGGCGCGTCGGGCGCGTACCGATGACAGAAGATGCACGTCGACCCGGTCGCGCCCAATCTCTTTGGCGCAGTGACTTCACACGGCGGACGAAGCCCGGACAGGAAGGCAGGGCTGAACACCTCCCACATCTGGACGGGCGGAGGGCTGGCTCACCACTCGCCTGACGTGCTGGACCTGTTCTCCCGGCGCGTCGTCGGCTGGGCCATGGGCGACCGCCTAGAGCGCGACCCTCGCCGTCGAAGAGCTCCGCCGCCTGCTGGTGGTGGCCCGCAACCCCGCGCCGGGGCTGGTCCATCATTCCGACCGCGGATCGCAATACTGCTCTGTCGACTACCAGGCGCTGCTCCGCAAACGCGGCATCCTGATCTCGATGAGCGGGCGCGGGAACTGCCATGACAACTCGATGGTCGAGACGTTCTTCAAGACCATCAAGTCCGAGCTGGTCTGGCCGGTCGCCTGGCAATCTCGCCAGCAGGCCGAAAACGCCGTCGCCAGATACATCGACGGGTTCTATAACCCCGTCAGGCGGCATTCATCGCTCGGCTTCCAAAGCCCCATCGCGTTCGAGCGAAAGGCCCGGGAAGTGAGCTAAACGCTCTCCACCAAAGCCGGGAAGGTCCAGATTTTCTCGTGGCCATCGCCCAGAACCTTCGGAAACTCGCAAAGCCGCGGCCTCAGTGCGTGCTCCAGGAGGCGCATCATGAGCTGACCGGCCAGATACCCGCATTGGGGCAGACGGACGGGCGAATGCCCCAACCAAATGGCATCGTTCCACGGAGCGAGTTGGAAAAATTGGCGCCACACGCGGACTTCTTTAACACAATTCGCCCTTTGCGACGACATCGACCCGATCGCCGCACCCGAGCATGAGGGCGGTGCGGTCGGCATGACGATGGTTCTGGACATATCCGGCGTCCCTTGCTTCTTGGGCATCTACCCCTTGGCCATCAGGAAGACCGCCGGACCATGAACCGATTGACCATCCTCGATACCGATGGCGGCGTCGACGATGCGCAGGCGTTGCTGATGCTGATCGCCGCGGGTCGAGCGCCCGATCTCATCACGACGACCTTCGGCAATGTCAGTTTGCCCGATGCGACGCGCAATATCCTCTCGGTGCTGTCGTTGGCGGGCAAGGGGGATATTCCCGTGCATGCCGGTGCCGATCGGCCCATGATCCAGGCACCGTTGGATGCAACCCACATCCACGGGGCTGATGGCCTTGGTGGGGCACCTCGGCCCAGCGTGATCCCTGCGCCGGCCAGCGAAGACGGAGTGCGCGTGCTGCTGTCGACGCTGCATAAGGCGTTTCTTGAGGGGGAAAAGGTCGATCTGTTGATGATCGGGCCGCTCACAAACCTTGCCATGGCGCTGCGGCTGGCCCCGGACTGCACCGTGGGGGTAGGGCAGGTCACGATCATGGGGGGCACTTTGCATGGGCGGGGCAACATCACGCCCGCCGCGGAGTTCAATGTTTTCGCCGACCCGGAAGCAGCGGCCATCGTCTTTTCCGCCGATATCGACATCGTGGTCGTGCCTTGGGAAACCTGCTCCGCCCATCGGCTGACCGGGGCCGAGGTCGACGCGATCTTTGCAGATGTGCCTGACGGACCCGTCAAGGCATTCTCGCTGGCGCTTGCCATGCACGCCCGCGAGACCATCGCAAGCTTTGGCGGCGGCGATCATTTCCGCTTCGTCGATCCGCTGGCCGCCGCCGTGGCCATCGACCCTGCGATCGTCACCAAATCCCATAAAGCCTCGGTGGACGTGGCGCTTGCCCCTGGCCTCACACGCGGCATGACGGTCGTGGATCCGACCGGCCGCCTTGGGACGCCCCGACGCACCCTCGTTGAAGCCGTCGATCAAGGGCTGCTTGTCGATCTTTACAAGGCGTCCATCGCGGACCCAGCGCCACGGGAGCTGCTGACATGACAACGCTGACGCTGCCCACCGACGATCTGATCCGCGCCGCCGACGAAGTGAAGATCCGCCAGCGGCTGGTTCGCGTGGCCTTGGGCCATCGTCCTGCGGACAAGCGGCTGCGGGTAGGCAGACTGCTCGACGTGCATTCGCGAATGTGGCTGACCGATCAGGAGATCGTCATCTCGGGCCGCCGAATTGCATATGTCGGGCCAGCGGGCTCCTACCCCGGAGAGGTCGTCCAAGAGGTGCATGAGCCCGACTTGATGGCCGTGCCCGGCTTTGGCGAAGTGCACAAGCACATCGAAAGCAGCCACGTTACCCCAGAATGGGAAGCGGCGCTGGTGCTGCCGCATGGCAATACCTGGACCTGTGAGGCGAGCCACGAGTTCTCCAACGTCAACGGGGCGCGGACGCTGGATTTCTGGTTGATGGCGCGGCGTGCCGGCAGCCCGCAGAAGATTTTTCCGCTGCCAGGTTCCGCCGTGCCGCCCACGGCCTATGAATGGGGCGGCGGGCATTTCGGATATGCCGAACAGCTGGGTTTTCTGACCGAAAGCCTGATGGTGGCGGGGCTTGACGAGGTCATGGACTGGCCCGCCGTCTGGAACCCCGAAAACCCGTCTTATGACCGGCTCTGGGGCATGATCGAGGCGACCTTCGAGAAGCGCGGCGTGATCGAGGGGCATGCCGCGGGCATCCGGGACATGGCCACGATAAACGCCTTCGCGGCGGCGCGGCCTGCCTCGGATCATGAGGCATGGACGGCGCCAGAGGTTCTAGACAAGGTCAGGCGTGGGCTTTTCATGGAACTGCGGCCCCATTCTCTGACCGAAATGGTCAAGGGCCTGCTGGAGGCCGGACTGCAGGATTGGTCCCATTTCGCGCTGACCACCGATGACCGGTCTTGTTCCGATACTCTGAAGCTGGGGGCGACCGATCACAACGTCCGTCTGGCGATCGAGGCGGGGCTGCCGCCCGAGATCGCGATCCAGATGGTGACGATCAACCCCGCGCGCCACATGCGCCTGACGCCTTGGGTCGGGTCCATCGCGCCGGGCCGTTTCGCCGATATCGTGCTGCTCGATGACCCCGCCAAGGTCTCGATCCGGCAGGTCTGGGCCGATGGCGGCAAGGTGGCCGAGGCTGGACGCTACCTCGCGCCCGTGCCGCGCATCGACTGGCCCGATTGGGCGACGCGCACCGTCCGGATCGACCGCGCCTTGACGGCGGAGGATTTCGCCATTCCGGCAGCCGAGGGACGCGAGACGATGCAGGCCGCCATTTTGCGGCCCTTCCACTGGGATGACGCCTTCATCACCATGGAATTGCCCGTGCGCGACGGGGTCGTAGAGCGCGACCCGGACCGCAACGTGACCAAATTCGCCGTCGTCGACCGCTTTTCCGGCGAGGGCCGGACCTCGGCGATGTTCTGGCTCGGCACCGGGCCGCGCACGCTCGGGACAGCGCTGGCCTGTTCCATGGGGCATGACAAGCACAACATCTGGGTCGTTGGCTCCTGCGACGCGGCGATGGCGCAAGCGGTGAATGCGTTGCGCGAGACGCAAGGCGGCTGGGCGCTGGTGCGAGAGGGGCGACTGGCGGCCACGGTCCGCTACGAGGTCGCCGGGCTGATGACCTGCCGCCCGCCCGAGGAGTTGGACGCCGAGATGCAGGCGCTTTACGCCGAAGGGGCGAAAATCGAGTGGATGTACGAGCCCAGCTTCAGCCCACGCTGGTTCCCCGGTTTCCCCGAACGCCTCGCCTTCGCCACCCTGACCTGCGCGCCCTGGCGGTGGGTTCTCGTCGCGCCCTCGGACCTCGCGCCGCAGGGATTCGTGAACGTGGCCACAGGGCAGACGCATCCGGTTGTCTGGTGACTGCCCAAGAATTGGTCGCCCCTCTCTTTTCGCCCGTTTTCGCGGGGCAATGGCTTGCGCTGAGGGCGGGTGCTTTCTAGGCTCAATAATTGAACAAAGGTGTCCGCAGGGAAAAGGACATCTCTTTAACGGGGGATTATCATGACGCTACGACTGAGCCTGACCGCTGCGACCGTATCGGCCGCGGCGCTTCTGGCGGCGACGCCAGCTCTGGCGCAAGATCGCACCTTCACCGTGTCCTGGTGGGGGTTCAACGGGGACGCACTGCAAGAGATCATCATCAACCCGTTCCAGGAGATGTGCAGCTGCGAGGTCGTGTTCGAGACCGGCAACAACGCCGACCGTCTCAGCCGTCTGCAGTTGCGCGAGGGGGCAGGGGTCGACGTGATCTACCTGACCGATCGCTTTTCGCAGCTTGGGATCGATCTGGGTCTGTTCCAGCCCGTCGACCGCGCGCAGGTTCCCAATATCGCCGAGATCTACGACCTTGCGCAGGCACCGCAGGGTGAATTTGGCCCCGCCTACACCATCGGCCGCGTCGGCATCGTGTACAACGCCGACGAAGTCGCCGAGCCGATCACGTCGTGGAACGATCTGTGGCGCGAAGACCTCGCGTCGCAGGTGTCGCTGCCCGGCATCACCACGACCGCAGGCCCGATGGTTGTGCTGCGCGCAGCCGAGAAGGTGGGCGTCGACCCCTATGCCGACCCTGACGCCGCCTTTGCCGAAGTCACCGGCATCCTTCCCAACGTTGTGACGAACTACAACACCGGCTCGGAGATGATAAACCTCTTCTCCACAGGGGAAATCACCGTTTCCATGGCGCAGGACTTCGCGCTTGGCCGCCTTCAGGAAGCCGTGCCCTCGGTCGTATGGGCCGATTTGGCGGATGGCGATATCGCCACGCTCAACACGATCAACATTCCCGCCGGGGCCGAGAATGTCGATCTGGCGCATATGTTCCTCGACTTCGTCCTGTCGGCCGAGATCCAGCAGACGCTGGCCGAACGTGGCGTCGACGCGCCGGTCAACACCAACGTGGACCTGACCCCGGAACAGGCCGCGCCATGGACCTATGGGGACGAAATGATTGCCGGCCTGAACCGCGTCGACTACGTGCCGATGAACGCGGCGCTCGATGACTGGATCAACCGCTGGAACGAAATCTTCGGCATGTAAGCCGCGCCTCTGCAGACGAGCCCCCGGGCGGGTGACCGCCCGGGGGCCCGCCGCGCCCTATCGGAAGAACCGACATGAAACGTCTCGCAGGCTGGATGCTGTCGTCGCCCACGACCCTTGCGATTTCCTTGTTCCTCGTCATTCCGGTCGCGGCCACGATCAGCGCGACCTTCACCGCGCCGGGCGGAGTTTTCGCCCCTTACGAAGAGTTCTTCGCTTCCCCCTTTCAGCGCACCGTCTTGTGGCGCACCTTCGAGGTGGCGGCGATCACCACGGTGGTCTCGCTCGCACTGGGCTTGCTGACCGCCTATGTCGTATCGCGCTGCCCGCCATGGATGAAGTCGGTCCTGATCATTCTGGCCGTCTTTCCGTTGCTGACGGGTGTGGTCGTGCGGTCCTTTGCGTGGCTGATCATTCTGGGGCGCAACGGGGTGCTGAACACCTCGCTGGAATGGCTGGGCGTGATCGAGCGGCCGATCGCCCTGCTCTATACGCAGACATCGGTCGTGATCGCGCTGATCTACATCTTCATCCCTCTGATGATCCTGGTCCTGATCGGCGTTCTGGAGAACATCCCCGACGATCTGCTGCAGGCCTCCGCCTCGCTCGGGGCCTCGCCGACGCGGACATTCCTGCAGATCGTGCTGCCGCTGGCGACGCCGGGGCTGATCGTCGGGGCGGTACTGGTCTTCACCGCCAGCTTCACCTCCTACGCCACGCCACATCTTCTGGGGGGCACGCGTCAGATGATGATGGGCACATTCCTGCACCAACGCGCCTTGGTCAGCTTCGACTGGGTCAGCGCCTCGACTGTGGCGGCGATCATGCTTGTTGTGATCGTGACGACCGTTTTGGTAATGACGCGCATCGCCCGTCGCCTGAACCCGATGGCGTCCTGACATGCCGAACCGCATCCACCCCGTGCTGATCTTGATGACCGTGCTGGTCTATTTCTTCCTGATCGGACCGCTGGTCATCATCTTCGGTGCCTCGGTCTCGGACACGACATTTTTGGCCTTTCCGCCGCAGGGCCTGACGCTGCACTGGTTTGAAAACATCTGGGAGGTCTCGGCATTTCGCAGGACCATCGTGACCTCTTTGCAGGTGGCACTGTTGGGTACCTTCATCGCGCTCCTGATCGGGATACCGGCGGCCTACGCGCTGAACCGGCACCGCATCGCGCTGCCCGGCTGGCTGTCGACGCTCTTCGTGCTGCCCATCCTCGTGCCGGAGATCGTCATCGGCTTTTCGCTGCTGCGATCGGTCAACGTAGGTCTCGGCCTGCCGGTCTTTGCCACGCTGCTGATCGGGCACACGCTTCTGGTTGTGCCTTACGTCGTCCGGGTGATTTCGGCCGCGCTCGCCTCGTTCGATTTCTCGATCGAGGAAGCGGCGATTTCGCTTGGCAGCCCTCCGGTCAAGACCTTCTTCACCATCGTCTTGCCCAATGTCCGGTCAGGCGTGATCGCGGCTTTCATCTTGGCCTTTATCACCTCGATCAACGACGTGTCGGTTTCGCTGTTTCTGACCGGGCCGGGCATCTCGACGCTGCCGATCCAGATCCTTGCCCATGTCGAACAGTTCTTTGATCCGACCATCGCCTCGGTGTCGGTTCTGCTGATGATGCTCACCATCGTCGTCATGATCATCGTCGAGCGGACGCTCGGCCTGACCGTCGTGGCGAAGTAGGAAGACCCCCCGGATGACCCTGCCGCTTTCAATCGAAAAGATCACCGCCCATTACGGTGCCACCAAGGTGTTGGAGGATCTGTCGCTGAACGTGGCCGACGGCGAGCTGGTGTCGCTTCTGGGCGCGTCGGGCTGCGGCAAGACCACAACGCTTCGGCTGGTTGCGGGGTTCATGCAGCCCACCCGCGGCACGATAAGGCTGGGGGATCAGGACCTGACGCGCCTGCCCGCGCATGGCCGTGACATCGGGCTTGTGTTCCAGAGCTACGCCCTGTTTCCGCATCTGAGCGTTCTCAACAACGTCGGCTTCGGCCTGAAACAGCGCAAGCTGCCCGCCAGCGAACAAAAGAGCCGCGCGATGGCGATGCTC
Organism: Roseicyclus sp.; assembly: GCA_018401055.1. The sequence goes on along the minus strand of JAGYLB010000110.1, from coordinate 133,508 downwards.
GACCGCGTGGGCCTGTCGCATCTGGCCGACCGCCTTCCGGGGGAGTTGTCGGGCGGCCAGAAGCAGCGCGTGGCGCTGGCCCGCGCGCTGGTGATCGAGCCGCCGCTCTTGATGTTCGACGAGCCGCTGTCGAACCTCGACGCCAAGCTGCGCGTCGACATGCGGGTCGAGATCCGGCAGTTGCAGCGCGCCAACGGCACCACCGCGCTTTACGTGACCCATGACCAGGAAGAAGCATTTTCGATCTCGGACCGGGTCGCGATCATGGATCAAGGCCGGATCATGCAGTTCGACACGCCCGAGACGCTGTATCAGCGCCCCGCCAACAGGTTCGTCGCACGCTTTGTAGGCTTCGAGAACCTGATCGATGCGACCGTGACAGGCCGCGACGGGCCTATCGTGCGGGCCGTGACCCGTGACGGTGCGCCGCTTACCCTGTCGCAGGACCGGCTGGGTGCGATCCCCGACGACTTCATCCTCGCAACGCGTGCCGATGGGTTGCAGGTGACCAACGCCCCCGGGGCCGAGGGTCTGCCTGCCACGCTGGGTCTGCGCACCTATCTTGGCCGCGCCTATCAGTACCAATGCGAGGCCGGAGCAGGGCGCCTTGTCGCCAACGGTTCGCTCGCTAACCCGTTCGAGCCGGGCGCGCGTGTGACGCTGACGCCCAACCCCGATCAATGTGCGATCCTGGCGCCGGAATGAGAACGCTTCTGACCAACGCCTGGGTCCTCACGGTCGATGCCGCCATGACCGAGTATCTAAGTGGTTGGGTGTTGATCGAGGATGGCCGCATCGCCGGGATTGGTGACGGCCCTCTGCCCGAGGCCGACACGGTGCGGGACATGGGCGGCGATATCGTGATGCCGGGCATGGTGAACCCGCATTGCCACATGGCCATGTCGCTGTTCCGTGGGCTGGGGGAGGATGTCGACGACCGGTTGTTCCGATACATGCTGCCGCTCGAACGCAAGTTCGTATCGCCCCAGATGGTGCGCGCGGGGTCCGCCCTGTCGGCGCTGGAAATGATCATGGGCGGCGTGACCTGCGTCGCGGACATGTATTACCATGAGACCGAGGTGGCCGATGTCATCCACCGCTCGGGGATGCGGGGCGTGGTGGGGCAAACCCTGGCCGATTTCGACCCGCCCGACCATCGCAGCTTCGATGAGGGGTTCGCGCTCTGCGATGCGCTGGCCGAGCATTGCGCGGGCTTGGACCGTGTCACCGCCGCCATTGCGCCGCACGCGCCCTATTCGACCGGGATGGCCGTGATGGAACGCGCCGCGCTATGGCACGCGGCGCATCCGGGAACGCGGCTGATGATCCATCTGGCCGAAACCGTAGCGGAGGTCGCCTGGGCGGCCGAGACCCATGGCATGACCACCACGGCGGTCTGCGAGAGGGCGGGCGTGCTGAAGCACGGCACTATCGCGGCCCATGCCCTGCTGCTGGAGGACGCAGATATCGACATCCTAGCGCAGACAGGCACCGGCGTTGCCCATAACGCGCGCTCCAACGGCAAGGCGGGGCGCGGGATCGCGCGCGTCGAGGATATGCGGCGCGCGGGCATTCCGGTGGGCATCGCCACCGATGGCCCGATGAGCGGCAACACGCTCGACCTGTTTTCGCAATTCGGGGTGGTCTCGATCTTCGGCAAGCTGCGCGGTGGCTCGCGCAAGCCCTTGCCCACGCGCGATGTGATCCGCATGGCGACGATCGAGGGCGCGCGGGTGCTGGGTCTTGATGCGCAAACCGGATCGCTGGAGGTCGGCAAGGCCGCCGACCTGATCCGCATCGACCTGTCCGCGCCGCGGATGCAGCCGATCTATGATCCTTATTCGGTGCTGGTCTTTGCGACGATGCCCACAGATGTGCGCGACGTGATGGTCGATGGCGTATGGCTGATGCGCGACCGCCGCGTCGAAACGCTGGAGCCCGCGGCCGTGCTGGCCGATGCCAATCAGGTGGCCGGGCAGTTCCGCGCCGAGATTGCCGCCATCGACGCCGCACGCGCCGGGAAAGGATGACGCCGATGGCACCACAGACCGACACGTTGCAGGCCGTGCTCGACCATGCCGATGCCCATATGGAGGCCAGCCTTGCGCGCCTCTTCGATCTGGTCCGCATCCCCTCGGTCTCGACCGTTCCGACCCATGCCGCGGATTGCCGCACCGCGGCAGACTGGCTGGCCGATCAATTGGCAGGCCTGGGGTTTGACGCGTCGGTCCGCCCGACCGGCGCGCCATCCGATGGTGGTGGCGCACCAGACCGACGCGACCGGCCCCCATGTGCTGTTCTATGGCCATTACGACGTGCAGCCTGTCGATCCGCTGGAGCTGTGGGACACCGACCCGTTCGAGCCGGTGCTGCGCCCCGCGCCGGATGGCGACACCCATATCGTCGGGCGCGGCGCCTCGGACGACAAGGGCCAGCTTCTGACCTTCATCGAAGCGTGTCGGGCATGGAAGGCCGTCACCGGCAGCTTGCCCATCAAGGTCTCGATGCTGTTCGAGGGCGAGGAGGAATCCGGCTCGGCCAGCCTCGGCCCGTTCCTGCGGGACACCGCGGCCGAGTTGCGCGCCGATGTGATGATGGTCTGCGACACCGACATGTGGGACCGCGAGACGCCCGCCATAACCACCATGCTGCGCGGCCTTGTGGGGGAAGAGTTCACCATCACCACCGCCGACCGTGACCTGCATTCGGGCATGTTCGGCAATGCCGCGCGCAACGCGCTTCAGGTGGCGGCCGATGTGCTGTCGACCTTGCGTAGCCCCGATGGCGGCGTAACGCTGCCGGGCTTCTACGACGGTGTCGAGGATCTTGCCCCCGAGGTCTTGGCGCAATGGCAGCGGCTGCCCTTCGACCAGGACGCGTTCCTGAGCGATATCGGTCTGTCGATCCCGGCGGGGGAGGCCGGCTATTCGATCATGGAACAGGTCTGGGCCCGGCCTAGCTGTGAAATCCACGGAGTGATCGGCGGCTACACCGATCCGGGCTTCAAGACGGTCATCCCGGCCAAAGCGACGGCCAAGGTGTCGTTCCGGCTTGTGGCCGGGCAAGACCCCTCGCGCATCCGCGAGGCGTTCCGCGCCCATAGTCCGCGCCCATGTGCCATCCGACTGTTCGGTCAGCTTCACTGCGCATGGCGCAAGCCCGGCGCTGTCCCTGCCGCTCGACAGCCCCTATCTGGCGGCGACGCGCGCGGCCTTGAGCCGGGAATGGGGCACCGAGACGGCGCTTGCGGGAACCGGCGGATCAATCCCGATCGTGGGGGAATTCAAGCGACTGCTCGGTATGGACACGCTGCTGGTTGGCTTCGCGCGGTTCGACAACCGCATACACAGCCCGAACGAGAAATACGATCTGTCGAGCTATACCGGCGGTATCCGATCCTTCGTCCGGGTGCTTGCGGCCTTGTCCGAGATCGACGGCCCGGTGGCGCCATGACCGCCGCCGGTTCGATGCGCGCGATCATCGACACCGATCCCGGCCTCGATGACGCCGTGGCCATTCTCTACGCCCTGACCGCTCCTGACATCACGGTCGAGGCGATCACGGCGGTCGCGGGAAATATCGGCATTTCCACCACGACACGGAATGTCGGTGGCCTGCTGGCCGCGATGGGGCAGGGCGGCATCCCCTACGCTGCGGGCGCGGCGGGCCCCTTGGCGGGCGACGGCCGCAGCGAGGTTGCGATCCACGGCGAAGATGGGTTAGGCGGTGTGCCCTTGCCCCCGGCCTTGGCCCCACCGGACAGCCGAACGGCCATCGCCCTCATGGACGCGCATCTGCGCGCCGCCCTGCCGGGCAGCCTGTGCATTCTTGCGCTTGGCCCGTTGACCAACCTCGCCCACCTCGCGCACGAGGCGCCCGCGGCTTACCGTCGGATTGGCCGCATCATCGCGATGGGTGGAACGATAAACGAGCCCGGCAACGCCGGACCCTTTGCGGAATTCAACATGGCGGCCGACCCGCTGGCCGCGCGCGTGGTCTTTGGCGGACCGGTGCCCGTAACCTTGATCCCGCTGGACGTGACCCGCAAGCTCAGGGCGACGCCTGACGATCTTGTCCGGCTCGCCACCTTCGGAACAGCCGAGCCGCCACCCTCGCCGCCGACCTGATCCGGGCCTATTTCGCGGGCCATGCCGACCGCAGTTCGCGCCCTTTGCATGATCCCTGCGTGATGCTGATGGCGCTCGCGCCCGCGCTCTTCGGGCACCGAGCAGCTGCGCCTTGCCGTCGATTGCGACGCGCATCCGGGGCGGTTGGTGCAAGCACCGGATGGGGCGGAGATCGAGGTCGCCCTGCGGATCGAAGCGGGCGCAGCGCTTGACCTCCTGTGGCAGGGGCTGGGTGCGGCGGTCTAGGCGGGCAGATCCATCTCGACCAGCCGCGTCCAGAACGCGACACCGGGAACGATGGCCGCATCGTTGAAATCGTAGGCTGAGTTGTGGTGGAGCGCCCCCTCGACCGCCGGGCCGTTGCCCAGCCAGACGTAGCAGCCGGGCACATGCTGCGTGAAAAAGGCGAAATCATCCCCCGCAGTGGAGGGCGGAAAGGCCGTGCGCACACGGTTGCCACCAAGCGCCGCACTGGCCGCTGAAACTGCGCGGGCGGTCGTTTCGGCATCGTTGACGACAGGCGGGATCCGCCGGGTGAACCGATACTGTGCCGTCACGCCGAAGGCCTGCGCGATGCCATGGGCGATGGTCCCGATCTCGGCCTCCAGCTGGTCGCGGACCCCGGCCGCATAGGCGCGTGCCGTTCCCGCGACCCGAGCGGTGTCGGGGATCACGTTCAGCGCGTTGAAATTCCCCGCCTCCACCGCGCAGGCGCTGACGACGGCAGGTTGCAGCGGGTCGACGACGCGGGCGACGATGGCATGGAGCGAGGACAGGAACTGGCCCGCCGCGGTGATCGGATCACGCCCGAGATGGGGCTTGGCACCATGGGTGCCGGTGCCGGTGAAGATGACCTCCCAACTGTCGGAGGAGGCCAGCTGCGGCCCTGTCACCACGGCCATCTCGTCGGGGTCGAGGCCCGGCATGTTGTGCAGGCCATAGACACGGTCGACGGGAAAGCGGTCGAAAAACCCGTCCTCCACCATCGCGCGCGCGCCGCCGCGCCCTTCCTCGGCGGGTTGGAAGATGAAATGCACGGTGCCCGAGAAGTTTCGTGTTCTGGCAAGATGCCGGGCGGCACCCAACAGCATGGTGGTGTGCCCGTCATGCCCGCAGGCGTGCATCTTGCCGGCCTGCGTGGACTTGTAGGGCCGGTCAACCATCTCGGGCATGGCCAACGCGTCCATGTCCGTCCTGAGCGCGATCCGCCCCGGCCCGTCGCCGACCCTCAGCGTGCCGACGACCCCTGTCTTGCCAAGACCACAGTCCACCGCGATGCCGGCCTCGGCCAGCTTTTGCGCTACGATTTCCGCGGTGCGCACTTCCTCGAACCCAAGCTCGGGGTGCGCGTGCAGATCGCGGCGCAAGGCAATGAGCATTGCGTGCTCAGCGGGCATCATCACGAAAGACCCGGTCATGGCGTTTCGGTCCTCTTTATTCTACGAACATCCTAGTTCTGGCCTATTGCCCCATGCGAGACAAGGAAGCCCCAGATGAGCCTGGCACCGCATGAGTTTTGGCAAGAGATTGTCGCCCGTGGCACCTATCCGAACGGACCGGGCGAGATCTATTGCAACGGATTTCCCGCCACGCTGCCAGATGGGCGGCAACTTCTGCTGCCGATACGGGACTTGCCGGATGGGTCCGGGCGTGCGGTCGCTTCGCTGATCATCAATCAGGCCGCCTTTTCGGTCGAGGATGCGCTGGCCGACATCATGGCCGGGCAGTGGCGCGACATAGCGCCCGATGTCGTGGTCGGGGTTCCGACGCTCGGACTTCCGCTGGCCAACGCCGTGGCGCGTCGTTTGGGGCACAGACGGATGGTGCCGCTCGGCACATCGCGCAAATTCTGGTACACTGAAGCGCTCTCCGAGCCGATCAGGTCGATCACCTCGCCCGAAAAGGGCAAGACCATATACCTCGACCCGCGCATGCTGCCCCTGCTCGAAGGCCGCAAGGTGCTTTTGGTCGATGATGTCGTGAGCACTGGCACCTCGATGGCGGCTGTTTTGCGATTGCTGGGCAAGGCAGGGATCGCGCCAGTCGGGATCGCCGTGGCGATGGAACAAGGCAAAGCCTGGAGCGACGTGCTGTCAAGGCCAGAGCTCGTGCGCGGCGCTTTTCGATCTCCGATCCTCCAACAGGTGGACAAGGGTTATGCGCTGGCAACGGCCAGCTAAGGTCACCCTGCTCGTCTTTACGGCCCAAAGCCGCCGATCAGGACGATCAATGCGCCGCAGCGCAGTTTCCTCGAACCCGTAACTCGTGTATGAGGAGGCATTTTTCGCGTTGAGCATCTTTTCTGCGAGCCAAAGCCGAAGCCTTTAGACCAAGCTCAACCCTCTCGTGGGGTCGATCAAGGCCATTCCTGCAAATGATACTCAAGTTCCGGCACTTGGCCGCCTTTACGTTTCGTCCTGTCGTCAAGTCTGGTGATGCTACACCCTGTGGAAGCTGGGCTTAGGCCGAGAGGCCAATAGGCAAACCCCGCACGGCCACGCGATACCAAGCTGCCCTCGACCAAAACCGCCGTCCTTCGTTTAGCCCGCTGCTCAGTTCAGGCGACTTAGCAGGCGTTCGGCCTCGCGCGATACTTCGGCACGTTCGCCCGCGGTGGCGTCCAGCAGGACATAGGCGAAGGGACCGTGTTCGAACACAGCAACGACGCTGCCACGGTGATCGAAAGCCATGAGCGGGCTGATCACACCGTCTTCGCGGTGCGGCAGGCTCAAGAGCATCACCTCGCCCATGTCGGGCGTATCGATCACCACTGCGAGGCCCGGCGCTTCGGCCGTCGCGACCACCTGGGCATCGCGCACTTGCCAATCATTGGGCAATCTGGGCAACTTCAGCCCCAGACGCACCGCCATTTGTGCAGCGTCAAGCTGCGCCGGTGCCATCGCCAGCGACCGGCGCAATTCCACTGCCGCGCGCGCGTCCAGCGCTGTTTCGGCAAGCGGGCGCACATTCGCCAGCTGGCGCAGCTCGCGAAGGTCTGACCACAGCGATTGGCCCGACCAGCCCACTGCGATCAGGGCAATCGCAGCCGCAAGCCGCAGGGGCCAGTGGCGCGCGCGTCCCAATCCGCGCGAAAGCCGCCGGGCTGTGTGCTGCATCATCGGCGGGGGCGTGTCGACTTGCGCCAAGGCCATGCGCAGCCCGTCTTGCATCCCGAGATCGGCCAGAACACGCGCGGCGTCCTGTGGGTGGCGCGCCAGGTGGTCGGCGATGGCAAACCGGCGTTCGGGATCGAGTTGCCCCATCAAGAGCGCCTCGAGATCGGCTTCGGTCACGTCCGGTTCAGGCCGGGTCATCGGTACCTCCCACCAGTCTGATGCGTTTGCCCGGGTTCGTCATGCCGTCTTCCCAACGGCGGAGTGCGGCCCGTGCCCGGCCCACGCGCGACATCACGGTTCCTGCGGGCACAGACAGGATATCGGCGGCCTCCGTCACGGACAGGCCTTCGATGGCCACCAGATGCAAGGCCTCGCGCTGGTCTTCGGGCAAGCTCAGAAGCGCCATGCGCAATTGCTCGAGCCGGGCCGCATGTTCGCCAGCGGGGGCCGCAAAGCCCGGCGCAAGATCGGCCCATGCGGCTTCGCGTGCGGTTGCTGCGCTGTGGCTGCGCAGCCGGTCGATGTGGTGGTTGTGCAAGATCGTCATCAGCCAGACGCGCAGATCCGCTCCCTCCCGAAAACTGTCCTGCCGTTCGATCGCCCGCAAAAGCGCGCCCTGAACAAGGTCATCTGCCTCGGACCCGTTCCGGGTCAGGATGCGCGCATAGCGCCGCAAAACGTCGAGATGGGCGGTGACATCGAGGCGTGCGGTCCCTTTCATGCCGCGCCCGTTTCGGTCGGGCCCGTTTCGGTCGGGCCCGCTTCGGTCGGGCCCGTTTCGGTCGGGCCCGGTTCGGGCGCAGCGGGGCCCACTGCCCCGCGCGCGTCCACGAGCCCCGCGTTGCGTTCGCGGATGCGGGCTGCGGCATCGTCGTAAAGAAACGGCAAGAACGCATAGCGTCGTCCCTGCGACACCTCGCTCACACGGTGTAGGAGCGAGCAGGAAAACACCACCGCCCCACCGGGGGGCGCCTTGAAGCCGCGGGGGCCGTATTCCGGGAAACTCACCTCGCCCCCCTCGAAATCCGCGTTCAGGTTGATCGACACGGCAAAGCGGCGATGAGCGGTGCCTGCCGTGGTATTGTCGCGATGCGCCGAGAAATGCCCGCCATCTTCTGATGCATAGCACGAGACGATGTAGCGTTCCATTCGGGTGACGTGGAACTGGTGGACCTTGGCGATCTCGGGGACCACACGGCGGATGAACCGCTTCTGGATCGCCGCGATCAGACCGGGATCGGACAGGGTGATGTCGCGCCGCACCTTGAAGCCCGGGTCCATCACCCCAACCGTCCGTCCGTCGATCTGGCGCATGAACCCGCTTTCCATCCCGCCTTGCGCCTCGTAAAGGCCGATCAGGTGGCGGCAGAGTTCGGGCTCGAAAACCCGCGGCAGGATCAGAACAGGGGGCGGCACGGCAAGGCCCGCATGCATGTCGGGCGGCGGCAAGGCATCCAGAAGTGCCAACACCTCGGCCATGTCCGACCCATCGTCGCGAAAGGGGATGCGGTCAATCACCCGCAGTGTGGGATCAATGACAAACCAAGCTCGGGCCACCCTCTGCCACGGGGTCGCGGGCCCGGCATCGGGGCCGATGCAGCCATAGGATCGCGCGACCGCCCAATCGAAATCCCAAAAAACCCGAATGCCGGGCGGGCGATTTCCGATCGTGCCGAGCGTCTCGTCGCGCGGGTCTTGCGTCACGGCAAAGAAACTGGCCCGTGTGTCGTCGAACAGGTCGCGACGCGACAGCGCGGCCGCAAAGGCCCCCTGCGCCTGCGGGTCGCTGCCGCTGCCCAGAAAGCACAGGACCAGATAGCGCCCGGCCACGCTGTCAAAGGCAAACCGCGGCGTGACGGGCGTTCGCTGGATGAAGCCGGGTGCCGGATCGCCAGCATCAGGATGGTGCGGTAGGTCGTTCAGATACATTGCTGCGCGTTTTTGAAGTGTCGTATGGATTACGGAGGGGGCGGCCTGCTGCATCCCCTTCTTGCGTGAAAAAAAAATTTGCCGAGATCTCGGATGAAGAGCGCCGACCGCTCCGTATGCAAAGCAAAGCAAAAAACGGGGTGCGAATGATGGGCAGGCATGGCAAAATAAACCGCAGCAAGCGTCGGACCGGACCTTGCACGTATTGGCCCGCTGCCTGAGGCTGGAATGTCGCATCCCCGCCTGACCGAGGCCGAAATCGCTCTGACCGAAGCTGCCGCCGCGACGAAAGCCGGTAATGCCGCAGGCGCTGTTGCTGCCTATGAGGCGCGCAGCGGCCGCAGGCGCATCGCCTAAGCTGACAGCGCATGGCCATGCGCTTGCGCTTTCCGAGTTGGGCCGCGCTGACGAGGCCGTGGCCGTCTACCGCCTCTGGTTCGAGCGCAATCGCAAGGATCCGGCGGTCTGGAACCTGATGGGCGTGCTTCTCAAGCGTGCCGGGCGTCTGGCCAAGGCGGTCGAGGTGCTGGAAAAGGCGCGGCGGATGCGCCCCTCGGACATGTCGCCATGGCAAAACCTTGGCAATGTGCTGGCGCTGATGGGGGATCACGCGCGCGCCGCCGAAACCTATCGCGGGGCTTTGAAGATCGCTCCGAAATCGGCCGAGCTGTGGCGTCTCCTCGGGGCAGAGGATCTGGCGCTTCAGCAATGGGACGAGGCAGCGCGCAGTCTGCGCACCGCGTTGCGGATCGCGCCGACCGACCGCCGGGCGCTTGCGCTCTTGGTGCAGGCACTTCACGGCATTGGGCAGACGGCCGAACTGGATGATCTGCTGAACCAGGCGTTGGCCGCTGCCCCCGGCGACGACGATCTGACCGTGACAGTCGCGCGCCATGCCCATCGGGCGGGCCATCGCGCCCGCGCGGTCGATCTTCTGGGCCAGGTGATCGCGCGCAATCGCACCCATGTGGACGGCAATTTCCTGTTGGCCCATATCCTTGGCGACAGCGATCGGCGCGCCGCGAACGAAGCGCTTGCCCGTGCGGCCGAGGGGGACCCCAAGTCCTTTGATCTGCTGGAGCGTCGGATCGACAGCCTTGTGCGCAGCCGTTACGACGACGAGGCGGCGCATATCGAACAGGCTTATGCCCTGTCCTGCGAGTTGATGGACCGCTTCCCCGACCGCCTGCGCCCCGCCGCCCGCACCCTTCGCACCGTGCTCATGCGGGTCATGGACGAGGACAGGATGGCCGCGACGGGCGATCTGTCCGACCTCTTGCCGCATTGGCAGGCCGAGGGGCGCCATTCCTCGGTCCACTACGAACTGGGGCAGGTCGCGACGCTTCAGGATCGGATCTCGCTGGTCGACTGGCACCGCGACTGGGGCCGGAAAATCGAGGCCGGGATCACGCCCGTGCCGCCGGCAGCCCCGCCGTGCAGGGGGATCGCAAGCTCAGGGTCGGCTTCATGTCCTCGGACCTGCGCCACCATCCGGTGACCTATTTCGCGCTGCCGCTTCTGGAAAGCTACGACCCCGACACGGTCGAGGTTTTTTGCTATTCCTTCTATGAAAGACCCGCCGACAAGGTGCAGGCCCTGATCGCGAACAGGGTCACGGGATTTCGCCACTGGCCCGGCCGCCCCTCGGGGCAGGTGGCCGAAGGGATCGCGGCCGACGGGCTCGACATTCTGTTCGAATTGGGCGGATCGACGGCGATGAACAAGCTCGAGATCATGGCCTTTCGCCCTGCGCGGCTTGGGGCTAGTTGGCTGGGCTATCCGCATTCGGCGGGCCTGTCGCGGATCGACCTGATCCTGACCGATCCATACCTGCGCCCCGCCGATCCGCGCCTGTTGATCGAACGCCCCTTCGAGATGCCCGAGACATGGGTCGCGTTGTCGCGCATGTTCGGGCCCGTGCCGATCGCCGAGGCCACGCCCGAGGCGCGCAAGGGCCATCTGACCTTTGGCACCGCGAACAACCCCTACAAGTACACGGCGCTCTGCCTTGATCTGTGGGCGTCCGTCCTGCGCCGGGTTCCGGGATCGCGCTTTGTCTTCCTGCGCCCCGAAGCGGCCACGCCCAGCTTCGTCACCAACACCCGCGCAGCCTTTGCCCGGCGCGATGTGGATCCGGACCGGCTGGAGTATATCGGCGTGCGCGGTGACCATATGCGTCACTACAACGAAATCGACATCGCGCTCGACACAGCCCCCCATGTCGGCGGCACCACCACCTGCGAGGCGCTGTGGATGGGCGTGCCCACCATCAGCCTCGTCGGTCCCGGTTTCCCCGAGCGGCTGTCCTATTCCAACCTGACCAATGCGGGTCTGGGCGATCTGGCGGTCCACACCCCCGCGGATTACGTCGCCATAGCCGCGGCCCTTGCCGCCGACCCGGCGCGGCGGCTGCATCTGCGCCACGGGTTGCGGGCGCAGATCGCGGCGAACCCCTTGGGCCAGCCCGAGCGCTTCGCGCGAAACTTCTACGATCTGGCACGAAAGGTCGCGTTCGAGTGAAAGCCGTCATTCTGGCAGGAGGGCGCGGCACGCGCCTGTCCGAGGAAACGGGGCTTCGCCCCAAGCCCATGGTCGAGATCGGCGGGCGGCCGATCCTTTGGCATATCCTCAAGACCTACGAGGCGCATGGGATCACCGATTTCGTGATCTGTCTTGGCTATCGCGGCTGGCAGATCAAGGAGTTCTTCCTGAATTACGCGCGCTTTCCTCCGATATCGTGGTCGATGTGGCGACCGGCGGGGTCGAGGTGCTGCGCCCCGCGACCGAGCCCTGGCGCGTGGCGCTGATCGACACCGGCGAGGACACGCAGACAGGCGGCTTAGCTGGCCCGCGTCGCCGACCTCCTGCGCGGAGAGGAGGCGTTTTGCCTGACCTATGGCGACGGTCTGGGGGATGTGGACATCACCGGCAGCATCGCCTTTCACCGCTCCCATGGGCGCGAGGCCACCGTGACCGCCGTGGTTCCGCCCGGTCGCTTCGGCGCATTGCAACGCGCGGGCGATGCGGTGACGGCCTTCGTCGAAAAGCCTGCGGGCGACGGCGGGCTGATCAACGGCGGCTTCTTCGTGATGTCTCCCGCCGTCTTGGACCGGATCGCGGGGGATGCGACCGTGCTGGAACAAGAGCCCTCCGCGGTCTGGCCCACGACGGACAGTTGATGTCTTGGGAACATCGCGGTTTCTGGCAACCCATGGACACTTTGCGCGACCGCGATACCCTGCAACGCCTGTGGGACGGGGGGCAGGCACCGTGGAAGATCTGGTAAGGCGGCCCGCCGCCGATTTCTGGCAGGGGCGCGACGTGCTTCTGACCGGCCACACCGGGTTCAAGGGGGCTTGGGCTGCGAGGATGCTGGCCGCTCTTGGGGCGCGGGTGACGGGCGTGGCGCTCGACCCCGATCCGGGGCCGGGTGCCTATGACCTGTTGCGCGCGGGGCGTGATCTGGCGTCGGATCTGCGCGCCGATCTGGCGCGGCCCGATGCGCTGGGGGGCCTCGCCCTTGCCGAGGGGCGGTGGTTCTGCACATGGCCGCCCAGCCCATCGTGTCGGAAGGGTTCCGCGATCCGGTCCGCACATGGTCAAGCAACGTTACCGGAACGATGACCGTCCTGCAGGCCCTGCGCGCGTCGCCCGCTGCGGCCGCCGTCATCGTGACCTCGGACAAGGTCTACCGCTCCCCCGGAGCGGGCCGCCCCTATGTGGAGGGCGATCCCTTGGGCGGTGGCGATCCCTATGCCGCGTCCAAGGCGGCCTGCGAGGGGTTGGTGTCTTGCTGGCGCGATGCCTTTGACGATCTGCCGCCCATGGCCACGGCGCGGGCGGGCAATGTGATCGGCGGCGGCGATTTCGGGAGCGACCGACTGATCCCCGACCTTGTCCGCGCCGAAGTGGCGGGCCGCCCGCTCGCCCTGCGCAATCCGGCTGCAACCCGTCCCTTCCAGCATGTGCTGGACGTGGTTGCGGGCTACCTGATCCTTGCCGAGGATCTGGCCGAGGGGCGTGCCCCCAAGCCGTCAATTTCGGCCCTGCCGAGGCCGAGATCACGGTTTCCGACCTCCTGCGCCTCTGGCAGGAGGCGACGAGCCGCGCGCTGCCGGTCACGTCACCCGCCAAGCCACTGCCCGAGGCACCGAGGCTTGCGCTCGACAGCGGCTTGCGCGCGCTGCCTTGGGCTGGGCACCGCGGTTCGGCACGGCGGCTGCCGTGGCCGATACCGCGCGCTGGTATGATCTGTGGCGACAAGGCGGCGATGCGGCGGCTGAGACCGACGCCGCGATCTCCGAGTTCCTGTCCGAGGCTTTGCCATGACCGCCTGCACCCCCGTCATCGCTTGCCGGTCCTGCGGCGGGGCTTTCGGCCCGACACTCTGCAATCTGGGGCAGCATCCGGTCTCGAACGCCTATCTGCCGCCGGGCGCGGACCCCGCGCTTGAGTCGCGCTTTCCGCTCAGGGCCGTGGTCTGCGGCACCTGCAAGATGGTGCAGCTGGATCATGTGGTGGACGCGAGCGCGATCTTTCACGCCGATTACGCCTATTTCTCCTCCATGTCGGCCTCATGGCTCGACCATGCCGCGCGCTTTGCCGCCGAGATTACGGCGCGGCTGTCGCTGACGCCTGCCGCGCGCGTGATCGAGGTGGCCTCGAACGACGGCTATCTTTTGCGCAATTTCGTGGCCGCCGGCATCCCCTGTCTCGGGATCGAACCATCTGGCGGCGTGGCCGAGGCCGCGCGCGCCGCGGGCGTGCCGACACTCACCGCCTTTCTGACCGCCGAAATGGGCCGCGATGTTGCCGCCGATGGCCCCGCCGATCTGGTCGTGGCCAACAACGTGCTGGCCCATGTGCCTGATGTGAACGACTTCACCGCGGGCCTTGCCGCGCTGCTTGCCCCCCAAGGCGTGTTGTCTGTCGAGGCACCGCATCTTCTGGCGCTGATCGACGGGGTGCAGTTCGACACGATCTATCACGAACATTATGCCTATTGGTCGCTGATGGCGCTCGAACATCTGTTCGCGCGCCATGGCCTACATGTCTTCGACATCGCGCGCCTGCCCACGCATGGCGGCTCGATCCGCTACCTTGTCAGCCGCAATCCGCGCCCCCCCTCCGACGCGCTTTCGGCGCTGCGGCACGAAGAAGCTGCGCGCGGGCTGGGGGATGACGCGATCTATGCCGGTTTCGCCCCCAAGGTGGCCGAGGTGCTGGAGGGCTTTCGCGCCTGGCTTGCCGCGATGCAGGACATGGACCGCAAGATCGCGGCCTATGGCGCGGCGGCCAAGGGCAACACCTTTCTCAATGCGGCCGGTGTGGCGCCGGGCACGTTCCTTGCCGTCGCCGACAAGGCCAAGGCCAAACAGGGGCAGCGCCTGCCGGGCACCCATGTGCCCATCGTCTCGCCCGAAGCACTTCGGGCGATGGACCCCGACGACATCTTGATCCTGCCGTGGAACCTGCGCGCCGAAGTGCTCCGCCAATGGCGCGAAGCGGGCTTCACCGGCGGGCTTTGGACCGCCGTGCCCCGGATGGAGCGGCATTGATGCAAGTTTTACCCACCCCCATCCCTGGCGTTTTTGAGGTCGAAAGCCCCGAACACAGCGACCCAAGGGGCGGGTTTCGCCGCGCGTGGTGCGCGGATAGCTTCGCCGCCGCCGGTGTGGCCTTTGTCCCCGTTCAAGCCAGCCTGTCCACCAATCCGCATGCCCATACGCTGCGCGGCCTGCACTGGCAGGATGCGCCTCACGGCGAGGCCAAGCTGGTGCGCTGTGTCGCCGGTGCCGCATGGGACGTGGCGGTGGATTTGCGTGCGCACAGTCCGACGTTCCGTTGCTGGCACGCGGTCCGTCTGGATGCCGCGGACGGGCGCGCGCTGTTTCTCCCGCCCGGCGTGGCGCATGGTTTCCTCAGCCTGACCGAGGGCGCCGTGGTCTCCTACCTGATCGAGGGGGCCCATCACGCCCCCGCAGCGCGTGGCGCACGTTGGGACGACCCCGCCCTCGGGATCGACTGGCCCGCAGCCCCCGCCGTGATGTCGGATCGCGATCGCAGCTGGCCGGACCTGTCCGATGGCTGATCCTGTTCTTCTGACCGGAGCCACGGGTTTTGTCGGGCGGCAGGTGTTGGCGGCCCTCTGCGCCGCGCAGATCCCCGTTCACGCCGTCAGCCGCAGCCCCGGCGCGGCGCGGCCCGGCGTCACCTGGCACAGCGCCGATCTGCTGGTGGCGCAGGATCGCGCCCAGCTGGCGGGCCTCGCCCCGCGCCTGATCCATTGCGCCTGGGAGGTGGAGCATGGCGCCTTCTGGACCTCGCCCGCCAATGCGCTCTGGCGCGAGGCTTCCGCCGATCTGGTGCGCCGCGTCATGGCTGCGGGCGGCACGCGCGTCGTGGCGCTGGGAACCTGCGCCGAATACGACGCGGCGGCCACGGGCGCATGGGACGAGGCGCGCGCCATCGACCCCGCGACCCCCTACGGACAGGCCAAGGCCGCGCTGCAGGACGAACTTGCCGCAACCTGCGGCCCGGCGCTGGTCTGGGCGCGGCTCTTTCACCTCTACGGCCCGCAGGAGGACCCACGCCGCCTGATCCCCGGCCTGATCGCCGCCTGCCGCGCGGGCCGCCCCGCCGAGGTGCGCGCGGCAGGGCTGATCCGCGATGTCGTCTCGACGCCCCATGTCGCGCGGCTGATCCTTGCGCTGATGGACAGTCGCCTGTCGGGGCCTTGCGACATCGGATCGGGCCAGCCCCGCAGTCTCGGCGCACTGGCCAGGATCGTGACAGAGGCGGCAGGGCGCCCGGATCTCCTCAGACTTGGCCATGCCCCCTCTCCGGCCGATCCGCCTGAAATGGCCCCAAGGCTCGACCGGCTGCGCGGCCTTATGCTCAGCCTTTGAGGAGATCCCCGAGACCGCGCTTCGCGCCCATGTCGCCGCGGAATGCGCGGAACCTGCCTGACCGGCCCTGCGCCACAGGCTTGGATATCGCACGGCTTCGGGTTATGCTGCAATGCAGCATCGGAGGCCGCGTGTCCATCATCTTGATCTTGATCGTGCTTGTCGCGCTGATCGCCGGGGCCTGGGCCGGGCTGTCGGTGCTGGTGCTGGCCCCGCTGCTCGCAGCCCTTGCGGCGCTGGTGTCGGGCATGCCGGTGCTGGCCGCGTACACGCAGGTCTTCATGGAAGCGGCAGGGGGCTTTGTGGTGGCCTTCTTTCCCTGTTCTTGCTCGGGGCGCTCTTTGGCAAGGTGATGGAGGCCTCGGGCGCGGCCGAGCGGCTGGCTCAGGCCATCGCGGCCGCCGTGGGACCCTCGAACGCAATGCTCGCGGTGGTGCTGGCCTGCGCGGTGCTGACTTATGGCGGGGTGTCGCTGTTCGTCGTCGCCTTTGCGGCCTGGCCTCTGGCGCGCGCGCTTTTCGCGCAGACCGGACTGCCCGCACGACTGATCCCGGCAACCATCGCGCTGGGGCCTTTACCTTCACCATGACGGCGCTGCCGGGCACGCCATCGATCCAGAACGCGATCCCGATGGCGACCTTCGGAACCACGCCCTTTGCCGCGCCGGGGTTGGGGGTCATCGCCGGGGCGGTGATGCTGGCGCTGGGGCTTGCATGGCTGCGTTACCGCGCGCGGGCGCTTGCGGGGATGCGCCGCCGCAGGCACCCGACAGCCCGCCGCGCGACCGGCCCCTGCCGATTTGGGTGGCGCTGGTGCCGATCCTGTCGGTGGGGATCGTCACGCTGGCGATGAGCCTTCTGGTCTTGCCCATTCGCGAGACCGGATACCTTGCCCTGCCGCTTTACGGCGCGACCGACCTGTCACGGGTCGGCGGGCTATGGTCTGTGATCGCCGCACTTTCGGTTGCACTCGCGCTGTCGCTTGCCCTCAGCCGGCCGCCCAACATGATGGAAACGCTGAACGCGGGCGCGACCTCGGCGCTGCTGCCGCTGTTCAACACCGCAAGCCTTGTGGGCTTTGGCGCGGTCATCGCAAGCCTGCCGGGGTTTGAGGTGCTGCGGCTTGGCCTCGATGGCCTGTCGGGGGGGCATGTCGTGATCTCGGCGGCCCTGTCCTCGGGCGCGCTGGCGGGGATTACCGGCTCGGCCTCGGGCGGCATGTCGATCGCGCTCGACGCGCTGGGACCGGCGCTTGTGCATCAGGCCATGGCGCAGGGCGTCGACCCCGCATTGTTGCACCGGGTGGTTGCGGTGGCGACGGGTGGCTTGGATACCTTGCCGCATAATGGCGCGGTCATCACGCTTTTGGGCATCTGCGGCATGACGCACAGGCAGGCTTACGGCGACATCTTCGTCGTCGCCGTTCTCGGCCCCACGGTCGCCTGCACAGTCATCATCGCGCTCGGGATTGGCTTTGGCGGATTTTGACTTGATGGGTCTGATGGCGGCGCATTCTGGAGCAAACGATAGACGGGCCAGCATCGGGCGAAATCTACCCTGCGTGCTGTCGAGGCGAACGTCGGCTTAGCCGATCACCCGGCAATTCGGAGAGTGCCGGCTGATCTTGGGCTGTGTCCGCTTTCCGCCGAGGCTGTGTGAAAACTCGGCCACCTGAGCCGCGGGCCGGCGCGATTCTGGCCAGCGAGTAGAGTACGGCTCGATGTGGTCGCAAGCGAGCTCATGGAGCGTCCGGGGCGCCGGGGGTGCTGGAGCGCGTCGATTCGGCGGTTACAGCCGCTGTTGGCCCGATTTACCCCGGGATTGCGGCCATCAACCCCTTGATCCCGACAAGCGAGATCATGCGCTTGATGTTGTAGGCCAGCACGTTCAGCGCCATTTCCGTGCGCACGCCCCGAAGCCGCCGGGTCAGGAAATGGCAGGGGCCGGTCCAGGACTTGATCGTGCCGAACGGGTGCTCGACCGTGGACCGCCGGACACTCATCGGCGACGCCGGGCTGCGACGGCGGGCATTCGAGGCCTCGACAAGATGCTCATGTTCCCATCGGGAGACCCGACGTTCGTTCCCGGAGGTGCAACGGCTTTTGAGGGCGCAGGCTTTGCACGCGTTCGTCCAGTAGCGCCGCATCTGCAGGCCCTGCTGTTCGGTAGTCGTGCGATGCGTCAGCGCCTGCCCCGCCGGGCAGCGATAGACATCGGCGTCATGGTCATAGGCAAAGTCGGCCTTCACGAAATGGCCCTTTGAACGGGCGCCGGATGTGTCCGATCGGGGGACGGTCGCGGTGATGCTGGCCTTGTGGCAGGCAAGGATTTCGAGCGCACTGAAATAGCCTTTGTCGGCAAGGATGTGCAGCTCCTCGCGCTGCAATGCGGCCTTCGCCTGTGTGGCCATTTTGGTCAGCAGGTCCCGGTCATGCCCCTGATTGGTGACCTCATGCGTCACGATCAGATGGGTCTCGGCATCAACCACGCTCTGAACGTTATAGCCGACATGCCCGCTATGCTGCGCGCGTGTCGCCATGGCGCGCGCGTCAGGGTCAGTGAGCGATATCTGCCCGTCAGGGGCATCGGCCAGCGCCTTGTCCATAGCCAGCAGACGTTCGATCTCCTTGCGGATCCGGTGATATCGGCCCGTCAGATGTGCCGCCCGCTCGGCCCGCGCCGCGCCGGTTTCCTGACGGTCGATCCGGTCGGCCTCCTCGATGTAGCGGCCGACTTCGGCTTCCAGATGGGCGAGGCGGCTGGCGATCTTGCCCTTGGTGAAGTTCCGGTCGCGGTTGTTGACCGCCTTGAACTTGCTCCCGTCAACGGCGACGACTTCGCCCTTCAGAACACCGATGCGGCGGCAGAGATCGACGAACTTCGCGCAGGTCTTCCGGATGGCCGGACCGTTCTGCCGCCGGAAATCTGCAATGGTCTTGTGATCTGGAACCAGCCGCCCGGTCAGCCACATCACCTCGACATTGCGCCTGGCCTCACATTCCAGACGGCGGCTGGAGGGGATCCGGTTCAGATAACCGTAGATGAACAGCTTCAGCAGCACAGCCGAGTGATACCCCGGCCGCCCCGTGCGCGCGGCGGCATGGCGTTGGAACCCGAGCAAGGGCAGATCGAGCTGGTCAACGAACAGATCGACCACACGCGCGAGGTGATCTTCCCCGATCCACTCGTCCAGACGCTCCGGAAACAGCGTCGTCTGATCCCGGCTGACCCCCTCGATGAAACCCGCCATGCGAACCCTCCAAATCGTGGGTAAGCATAGCATAAATCTGGGTTTTTACACAGCCTCAGCCCTTCGAGCCCCACAAACCACCGCGCACCACGCACACGCCTCGTCCCCGCTCCACCGGTGAGAATCCGCCGAAACCGCGCCACCGCGCGCATGGCGATCCTTGATGCTCCCTGGCTGTGGCATCCTAGATTCGGCAAGGGTGGCAACCAGGCAGCCATCCGATGCAGACGACGCCGACAGCCCAGATCAAGCCCTATCTTGCCTGCCATGAAGCCGCCGCGCTCTGGTCGAGGCTTCACCAGGACCTGCAGCCGTTCGGCTTCGAGCAGCTGTTCGTCGCCACCTCCAGCAGGCCTAGCGCCAAACATGAACATTCCGCGCGGGACAGCATCGTCCGGTCCAGCTACCGCGCGGAGTTCGACTGTTTCTTCCTCGGCGGCGCGGCCTTTGCCGAGCTGCGCTTCGCCGGCACGTGCGACACCTCCATCGAACGGATGATCTCGAGCTTCTTCGAGGCAGCATATCTCCGACCGTCGTCTTCCCCAGGGACGGCATCTCACCTCTGGCGAATGATGGTTGCCACGATGGAGATGAAAGCGCCGAAGCTTTCGTCTGTCTTGCACCACCGCGTTGCGATCCCTCTGTATTCTTTCAGCTTTCCTAAGAGGTTCTCGATCAGGTGCCGCCATTTGTAGGTGTCGCGGTCGAACTCTGCGGGAAAGCGGCGGTTGGACTTTGGCGGGATGACGGGCTCGATCCCCTACCCGGTCAGGGCGTCGCGCACCCAGTTGGCGTCGAACGCGCGGTCGGCAAGGCGTTGGCCGCATGCAAGTCCCTTGAGCAGCGTCGCCGTTCCGCGCAGGTCGTGGGCCTGCCCGGGCAGCAGGCGGAAGTCGATCAGGTTGCCGAGCGCATCGGCCAGGGCCATGATCTTGGTCGTCACGGTCATTTACCGGTTATGGGTCTGGAACCTAGTTCAATACTCCGAGGGCCCCCTTCCATGCGGGAGTGTCTGGCTTCGTAGTGGCGTTCACCCAACTGGAGCCGCGGCCGATCCGGGGCCGACCGCGTCGCGGGTGTCGCTCAGGACCAGCGCCCCGTTCAAGTCGGCCGTATCGATGCGGAAATCCCGCACACTGTTCCACTCGGCCAGGGTCACGGTCTTCAGGTTCGTCCCCTGAAGTTGCCCCGCGCAGACCTTCACCAGCGCCTTCAGCGCATCGACGTTCAGGCCGAGAATCAGCGTGACGAGGAACGCCACCAGGCCCGAGAAGGGACCCGAGCCGATGACCCGGTGCCGGTCGCGTGGATTTGGGTCCGGCAGAAAACTCAAGCTGCGCGTGCCGGCATCGAAATGGAACGGCATGCTCAACTCGACAAGGCTTTCGAGACGGGCGTCCATCGGCAAAGCGGTCGTGGTTTCTGCCCGGGCGGTCAGCGCCTTCTGGCCCTGCTCGATGACCAGTCGCCGCACGATGGGCCGCACGATCCACGATCCGTGCCGATGGGACCCGAGGTCGATGGGCACCATGTTCGAGGCCTTGGTGCCTGCGTGCCGGAATGGGATCGGTGGACTGAACCCTTGATCCAGCGACGGGTAGATCACACGCGTCATCAGGAACGTGCGGGACATCGCCACGTAGGCCGAGGCCCGTCGGACGAGGATCTCGGGGTCGATGTTCTGCAACGGTGCCTTCGGGGCATTGAAGGCCGCACCGAGCGCGAGGTAGTGCCGTCCGCCGGTCGTCTCGACATTGGCCCAGCCCTGATAGGGCAGGCGCAGGCTTTCGTCTTGCAGGGATCCGCGGCACTTGACCGAGCCGAAGACGAAGGAGACCTCCGCTGCATTGGCCGACAGGCAGCGCGCGACGGCGAGCTTGAAGATCACAGCCTCTATGCCCTCGAGCTGCCCTTCGGGATCGTCGTAGGAGATCGCGCGGACCGCGCCCTCATCGTCCTCCAACTCGTCGAAGTCGAAGACAAGATCGTGGACCTCCTCCCGGGATCCTACCGGCAGAAGGCGCAGGGCCAGCCGCACCCGCAGCGTGATGCCGCCAAGGCGGGTGGGCACGCGGTAGCCCGGCACGCGCAACTCGCCCTCCGTCACCGGAAGTTCGACCTGCAGAATCTGCGTCGATTGGCTTGGCACGATGCGCCATGGCCCGAAGCGGCCCTTGATGCGGAAGCTTTCGCTGTGGTGGTTGAACCTCGTGATCAGTTCGTTTTGCCGCGCGACCATCGCCGCGTTGACCATCCGTACGTCAGTCAGCGTCAGCAGGTCCCATTCGCCGAGGTCAAACACCGCGCCGCGCCTCCATCGTCCCGGCATAGAGATCTTGGAAGGCGACGGCGAGCGGCGGCCCGGTCCGCAGCCGCGCAGCACGCGTGCCGCCGACTGTCCGCCCCCCGATCTGCAGGGCGTGGTGCAGGCCGATGAATTCGGGCGTGAAGACCGATCCCGTGCACCATGTCAGCGTTTCGTCGATCCGGGTCTCCAGCAGGTCCAGGGCCGGACTGGTCTCGCCTGTGAAGATCTCGTTGCCAAGGAGAGCGGTGAACCCGATCATGCCCCCGTACATCGCGAAATAGAGCGGCGCGGCTGCCGCGACCCCGAAGCCGAAGGTGCAGATCGCAATGATCAATCCGGAGAGGGCGGCGATAATGGCAAGGATCAACTTGGTGATCTTCGCCCCTTCTTCCACCTCCTTCCAGGATTTCTCGATCGGCGCCTCCTTCTGGACGACGCGCATGCCGCGGCTGCCATCTGGCCGGTCGACCAGTTCGAACCCATAGCTGCCGGAAATCCGGCAATGTCCCCAGACCCCCCACGAGACCTTGGTCCGTGTCTCCATCACGGTGCGCACGAACGTGTCGTAGAGCTCGATATCGAGGCGCAGGAGTTCGGGATTGTAGGTTTCTCCCTCATAGGGGATGTCGTGCAACTGCACGGGCGCCTTAAGGGTCAACCCGGCATCATCGGGCAGCAGCTTGAGGTCCGTCGTGCTCAGCCCCGGGTAGGCGGCGGGCAGCGCGGGCAAGATCACGTCGCGCAGGAAACGGCGGCGCGAGACCAGAAAACCCGCCTCGGCTCCTGCCGGGAGCGCGTCTACGACGGTCTGTAGCGGCAGGTCGTCGGCCGAGCGATTGCCGGTCTGCGACAGGACGCTGAGGATCGATTGCGCAGGGTCCGTGGCATCCCGCCCGAAGGCATAGCCAAGCCACGTCGGCTTCATCCAGATGTAGTCGCCGCTCTTGTCTACCGTCTCATAAAGGGTGACGGCGGCCAGCACATGGGTGAAGACGGCGAGGTTGTCGCCCAGCCATCGCTCCAGCGCGGCTTGGACGAAGATCGTGTCGTCAAACTTGTGCGGGTCGTCGATATCAACATGGGTAACGGACACGGGTGCCCTTGCCTCGTTGGTGCCGGTGTCGATAACCAGCAGCATCTTGCGCGCCCGATCGCCTGCGATGTCCAGTGATGTGCCATTGGGATCGTGGGGCAGGTAGACGAGACGAAGGTCTATCCCGGCTTCGCCCGAGGCGAACGCGCGTGGGGCGCCCGACACCGTGATCTCGATATCGTGCAGCGGCAGGGTCATGCACAAAGCGCACCGTCGCTCTCGCTTGAGATTTGCCAAGGTCCGAAGGCGGCGCGCACTCGGGTTGCCGCGTCGGCGGGTCCCTCGAATCCCGCGGGGCTGCGCCCGGCTTCGGTGATGGCGGCATTGAGCGCCTCGATCCGGATCGAGGAGACGAGATCCCAGCCGAAGCTGGTAACACCGAGGGCGGACAACTGAGCCAGATGTGTCATGGTGAAGGTCTCCATGGAATTGGAAACGCGGATACGGGCCGGCCGTCCGGCCCGGCCCGTGCGGAGTGCCTGATCAGATCAGGCTTTCATCGAAATGCGGCTCGCCATGGGCGATGAAGCCGTTGTCGAAGACGATGTCGCGGACATCGAAGCCCGAGGAATACGGCCAGGACACCGGTTTCATGATCTCGGCGGCGAATTCATCGAACTTCGGCAATTCCTCCTGAATATCCTTGTCCACGAGGATCGGCAGCAGGTTCTGCGCCGACCAGCCGACAAAAGGACATCGCCCCCATGATCGCGGCGCGGCGCATCGTGATCATCGCCGCCAGCCGCTGGCCAAGCGTCGCGGTCTCGCCCGCGATGACGGCCTCGGCCACCCCTGCCCCGGCGGCGTCGGCGACGACGACCTCCTCGGCGATCGGGACCGCTTCGGCTGCAATGTCGGCGCGGCGGCCGCGCCCCCTCGATCTCTTCGGCGGCGGCCGCCGTGAACCGGCCCCAGACCCATCCCGCCGCAGGCAGGAGCAGCAGCACGACCGATGAGACGAAGAGGATCACGTCGAGCGCCTTGCCCGCATCCGTCTTGACAGCCGTGATCTTGTGGGTGGCGATCTTGAAGTCGGGATCGGGTTCCTTCGTGCCGGGGTTGAGCCCGAAGCTGCCGTTGATCAGCGAGGCGACATTGCGGGTACGGATCTCGTGGCTGACGTCGAGCAGGTAGCCGAGCCCCGGAAAATGGCTGTAGGGATGGCGGAGATCCTCGAAATGGACCTCCAGATACGTGTCGTAGAGCCGCGTCTGGAACGTGCGCGCGGGAATGACCGCTGACACCGGATCGTCGCCCTCCTTCAGCACCAGCGTGTCTATCCGGAGGTCGTCGGTGTTGGTCAGCATCGTCTCGTCGTCGGTCAGCGCGAAATAGTCGTCGGGCCACACCCGCGACGCATCCGGCGTGACCGGGCCGTCGATCATGTCGCCAACCCCCTTGCGCAGGATGCGTGACAAGAACCGCTCCTTGGAGATCAGGAAGGCGCCGTTGCTGCCTGCCGGAACCGTGTCCATCGTGATGACCTGGTCGCGCGATGGCGGCCGGTCCTCGGTCATGCACAGGACGGCGAAGATGCCCGACGCCATCGAGCTTCCGTCATCGACCACTGCGTAGCTGGTCGAGGTCGGCCGCAGCCATTGCCAATGGTCCTGCCCGGCGCGGGAATTGAGGTTGACGGTGGAGAACACGAAATCGAACTGCTGCGCGTTGTCGTTCAGCCAGTCCTCCATCATGCCGCGCAGGATGAACCGCACGATCCCGTCGCTTTCCGAGCCTTCGTAGATCACCTCTTCCACCGTGATCTCGCGGTTTTCGGGCGCATTGCGCCCCGCGATCACGAAATCGACCAGCTGCCCGCCATCGGGTCCCTCGCCGGCGGCCCGCGTCGTCAGCGTGACCTTGACGATGTATTCCACGTTTGTCCGCGTCTGGGCGATGTGGCCCGTGCGCAGCAGGGTGATGCTCGGGACTATCAGGCTCATCATGATGTCGTGGCCGGTGCCGCCGACTGTCAGGCTCCAGGTGTCGAAGCTCCCCGAGATGTTGAGCGGGTCGTCGCCATCTCGGGAGGTCTGGTTGAACGAGGGCGGGACCCGCCCACTCGCGGCGATCGCGTCGTTGACGTAGGAATAGCGGATGCCAAAGACGGTGTCCCAGCCCAACAGACGGTCGCTGTCGAGCGCTTCGGAGTCTGGCACGGCGTGCAAGAGGTGGTTCATAGCGGGTCCTTTGAGTCCGGGTTGGGGTCACCTGACGCTCACACAAAAAGACGGCCGGCGCTGTGCCGGCCGTCACACGTCATGAAATGCCATCAAGTCAGGAAGTGTTGCGGTCCAAGCGTCGGCGGAGCACCAGCAACGCGCCGCCCGCCATCGCCAGCATGAGGCCCGTGGCCGGAAGGGGGACGGGTGCCGGCGCGTTCGGTGCGAGCGCTCCCTCAAGCGTGACGCCGGGCACGAAACGGCCGAAGGGCGACCACGTCGAGGCCGGAGGTGTTCCGGGATTGAGCGTCTCGATGGCCCCCACCGCAACCACCGAGGCGAAGGGCGTCTCGGTCTCGACAGGGGGTTGGTCGCCCAGCCATCCAAAGAACCCGCCGCGCCCGACCACCACCAGAGAATAAATGCCCGCCGAAAGGTCGAGCCCGCTGAACGGCGTCATCGTCCCGCCGCCCGGCGCATCAGAGACATCGATCAGCGAAGCGAAGCTGATCCCGTCGAACACGTTCCGCCTCAGCAGGTAGATCTCGACGTCGCAGGGCCCGTTCAAACACAAGGTCGGGATCGAGACGGACATGCCCTCCACATCTTGCGAAAGGTCGAAGACAAGTGCGAGGCCGTCGGTATCCCCGGGCCGCAGCAATTCGGCATCTTCGACCCCGTCGATGTGGAGAAGGGTCGTCGACTGCGCCATGACCGGGAGGAGAAGGAGGGCTGTGGCGATCGAAAAAAGCGCCGACTTCATGAACATGGCAAACTCCGCAAGATCGGATGAACTAGTAGAGGCTGCCACAGACCGGGGGCCGCGGCTGTGATGCACGTCACACCGGCAGGGACCGGATCGGAATAAGCGTTGTTCCGAGACGGATTTGCGGCCACCTTTCCCCGGCGGGTCGGGGCTCATGCGTCTGACGAACAGAACAAACGGGGATACCGCTATGGGAACCGATTGGGAAAGGGTCACGCGAAAGCCGCGCACGCGCATGACCGCCTCCGACCTCGGGCTGCGCAGCCCGGATGTGCCCGAGCCCGGGGCCTGGTTCCTGGGTCCCAAGGGCGAGAACCTCCAGGAGATGCGCGCGCTCTTGGTCCGCACGCTCGACGCGCATGCCGCAGCCCGCGCGGCCTTCCACCCCGGCGACCCGCCGTTCATCGACGACGCGACACGCGACCGCCCGGCCTTCGGCGCGACGATCGAGCGGCTTGGCGAGAACCTCGACGCCCTGTCGCGGGCCCTACGCGCCTCGACCCCGATGACGAGCTACCGCAACCAGAGCCACATGAACTGGGACATCACGATGCCCGGGGCACTGGGATACTTCGCCGGGATGATGTTCAACCCCAACAACGTCGCGCCCGAGGCCTCGCCGGTGACGACGGCGCTGGAAATCGAGGCAGGGCGCGACTTGTGCCGGATGCTTGGCTACGACACTTCGCCTCCGTCCGAAGGCGAGACGAAACCCGAGCCATGGGGCCATATCACCTGCGATGGCTCCGTCGCCAACACCGAGGCGATGTGGGCTGCGCGCAACCTGCGCTTTCAGGCAGCCGCACTTGCACGCGCGATCCGGCTTGAGCCGACGCTGGCCGAGGCCCGCACGATCCAGGTGACGACCGGGGCCGGGGCGCGTCCGCTGCTGCTCGACCTTGAGCCATGGGACCTCGTGAACCTCCCCAACTCCGAGATCCTCGATCTGCCGCGCCGGATGGTAGAGGATCATGGGGTGGACAAGGAAGCCGTCGGCGCGGCTCTCGGGAAATGGTCGCTGCAGGCGATGGGCCTTGCCAGCTTCCAGCAGGAAGTCTTGCAGGGCCTGAGCCTCGGCGTCGTGCTGGTCCCCGCCACGGCGCATTACTCGTGGAACAAGGGCGTCACGATCCTCGGGCTAGGCGCACAGGCCCTGCGCCCGGTGCCGGTCGATGCCGATGCGCGCATGTCGGTGCCAGCGCTGCGGCGGATCCCTCGAGGCGTGCCTCGCCGCAAAAGCCCGGTCATCCAGCTCGTCCGCCGTTGCGGGCTCCACCGCCGAAAGCGCGGTCGACCCGCTCGACGCCATCTTGGACCTGCGCGACGATTTCGCCGCGCGGGGCCTTTGCCTGACACTGCATGCGGACGCTGCCTGGGGCGGCTACTTCGCATCGATGCTGCGCGCGCCCGCGAACGGCGGCGACACGATGACCCCCATCGAGCGGCTCAGCCCGCATGTCCGGACGCAACTCAACGCCCTCGGTCACGCCGACACGATCACCGTCGACCCGCACAAGAGCGGGTACATCCCCTATCCCGCCGGCGCCCTGTGCTACCGCGACAAGCGGATGATCTACCTCATCGCCCATACCGCGCCCGTGGTGTTTCACGAAGGCGGCGCGCCATCGGTAGGGGTCTATGGGATCGAGGGCTCAAGCCGGGAGCGGCTGCCGCGGGCGTGGCGCTGTCGCGCACGACTATCCCGCTCGACCGGTCAGGATACGGTGAGCTTCTGGGTCGCTGTGCGTGGAATGCCAAGCGCTTCTTCATCGGCGTCTCCACCCTTCCCGAGCCCGGCGATCCCTTCTTCGTCATACCGCTTCCCCGTCTGCCTTCGGAACGGCACGGCGGCAGCGCTGAAGCGGTGGCGGAGGAGCGGGCGCGGCTGGCAAGGCTCTGCGACATCCCTAACGAGGCGGTGCTGGATATCCTGAAGGCCGACCCAGATCTCGCGGCGCTGTTCGCCCAGATCGGCCCGGACCTGACCGTCTTTGCCTATGCGTTCAATTTCCTCGACGAGGCCGGTCGTCCCAACACCGACCTCCGGGCGATGAACGACCTCAACTTCGCGGTGTTCGAGGCGCTGTCGGTCGAGGAGGTGAACGTCAGCGGCGAGGTGCCCGACGTCGACATGCTGGTGACCTCCACCTTGATCGCGCCCGTCGTTTACGGCCCGGCCTTTTGCGACACGTTCCTGTCGCGCGCCAAGGTCTCGCCGGGCAAGGACCCGATCCGGGTGCTGATCTCGACGATGCAGGACCCCTGGGTCACCGATACGTCGAAGGGCAACTTCCTGCCTGAACTCATGAAGGTTCTGCGCCGCACCGTGCTGGACGCCCGCGCAACCCTCGTGCAGCAAGGAGCCTGACTGATGGTCCACCTCAATATCTCGCATGGCATCCCCGGTGCCGATGTCCGCAACGGTCCCTGCCAGCACGCCTTCGCCATCATGGGCTCCGAGACCCTCTTCGCGGTCCACCTGACGCAGTACCATTGCGACAAGCACCGCTACCAGGTCGTCCTGCGCATCACCTTGCCCGAAACGGCGCGGGACGAATACCTGCGGTTGCGCACCGAGCATCCCGACGCCGGTTTCTTCTTCTGCAACGGCGAGACTCCGGAGGAGAAATTCTCGATCCCCGCGCTCGGCTCCGGCAATGTTGTGTGGGAAGGCACGCGCGGCGTGATGCACTGGCAACATCTTCTTCGGCTTCCGGGGGCCCAAGACACTGCCTCCGCCGCCGGACTGGTTCCCGTGGAACCTCGACGACACGATCCCGATGATCGCCGATGTGGCGGTCACGGTTGAACGCGTCGTGCTCTACCGCCCTTTCAGCCTTCGCGATGTGGCGCCGGCCAAGGCGAGCTATCTCGTGTTCGGCAAGGGTGACGAAGCGCATATGACGAATCTGCAGACCGGCCGCCTCCTGACCGGGCCGGACGACCTGCCGCTCTTCGGTCTCGACGTCGATCACGTTATGTCGCTCGAACGCGCGCCGGACTGGCTCGATGCCGACATGCTGGAGGCAGGGACCTGTGTCAGCCTTCCCGCGATTGACCGCTACGATGCCGACGGGAGGCTGATGATCCATGCCGCCCCGCCCTTTGGGGAAGGGGACAACGTCGCCACGCTCTACCGGGGATTGCAGCCGCCGCGACTGGTCAAGGCGGGGCCGACATGGTTCTATAGTGGTGAGGTCTGCAACAGCCCGGAACTGATCGAGAGCACGGCGGGCATGTCGATGATCGTCACACTGATGCCGAGGCGATACTGGAGATAACGCGCTCATGCCCGACGCCCCCTTCACGCAGGAAACTGGCGTACGAGGAGGTCTGGAGACATGTATTCGCGGTCGGCGCCGCCGATCTCCTGGACCAGCACCGCTATCACCTGAATCTGCCTAGCCCGCCGCGCTGCTGTACAGTAAGGCGCCTTTCGCGGGGATCGGGGGGTTCTTCCTGCGCTTTCGCGGCAAGCGGCCGTCCAAGCGCAACCCAAATTTCTGCTCGGCCTGCGACACCTTCCTCGCCAGCCATCCCGGCGGCGCGCAGGTGCCCATGTCGCTGCTCTACGCAGACATCCGCAAGTCGACCGAATTCGCCCGCAGCCATCCGCCCGCAGAGATTGCGGCGCGGATAAACACATTCCTCGAACTGGCCACGCGGGCGATCAACGACGAAGATGGCTTCATTCTCGCCTTCTACGGCGATTGCGTGGTGGCGAACTGGCCGCCCGGCTTCTCGGGACCCGACTACATCGCCCGGGCGGCCCGGGCCGGCCGCGATGTCGCCCGTGTCAGCACCGAGGCAGGGATCCCCGTGGGGGTCGGCCTGCACAGCGGCGAGGCTTTCATGGCCTCCGTTCAGGCCAATAACGGCGGGTTCCGCGACGTTTCGGTTTTCGGCGAGGCTGTCAACCTCGTCGCACGACTGTCGAGTGCCGCCCGCCCGGGCGAGGTGGTCATGACACAAGCCGTGGCCGAAGCCGACGGCATCGGCACGGCGGACGAAACGATCGAGGTCAAGGGCTTCGATGCGCCTGTCCGCGTCCGCCGGGTTCAGTATCCTGCCTGATCGCTGATGGCATCGATGTCGAGAAGCGTAAGACCCGTCTCGCTGCGCTCGATCAGGCCTTCCTCTTCCCAGCCCTTTAGGTAGCGGTTCACGTTCTCCCGCGCGAGCCCCGCGAAATCGCCGAGGTCGCTCTGCGAGAAACCGTGCAATCTTCGAGTGCCCGGCGCGCCGTCGCCTTCCTCCCCCCACTTTGCCGCAAGACGCAGGAGCGCGCGGGCAAGCCTGAGCCGCCCGCTCTTCTCGGACTTTACTTCGAACATCTCCGATGCGTTGCGCACTCGCCCGCAGAGTTCGCGGATCACGGCAATTGCGATGGGGGGCTTCGTCTCGAGCAGGCGCAGGACACGGGCCTTGTCGATCGCCGTCAGGTCCACCATCTCGCTTGCCGCGATCCCGCTGGCCGACCTTGGCGACCCGTCGAGGACGGCGATCTCGCCCAGAACCTCGCCGGGACCCATGTGGCTAAGCACCACCTTGTGCCCGTCGGCGGAACTCAGCGAAATTTCCACCCGCCCCTCCCGGATCAGGTAGAGAGTGCTTGCCTTCGTGCCCTGCTCGATGATCGTCTGCCCCTTCGAAAAACGCACGGAGCGGCCGAGGCGAAGCATCTCGTCCCATTCGTCCTTCGGGATGGCCCCGGACAGGATCGGCCCGAGTGACAGCTGCGCGGGGTCCCGTCTGGATGCCATGGTTCGAATCTCCCTGCCCGGGGAGAACTATGCCCCCGGAGTCGCGCCGAAGATACCGTCACTCCGCTAGCCATCGGGTTCCGGCGATGGGCGGCACTGATGCGAGGCACAAGGTCGCCCGCGCCGACCTTTTCACTGACCATGATCGAGGCCGCCAAGCTGAACGACGTGGCCCCACAGAGGTGGCTTGCGGATACCATTACGGGCCGGTGAGGGTCGGAATCTCCGGCTGCAGCGGCTTTTTCTTGCGCGGCCCTAGGTAGAGGATCGAACCGACCGACATCGCGATCAGCACCAGAGCGATCGGATGACCCAGAAGGGCGGTGGGATCATCGTTCGTTATCAGCCGCGCCCGCACCACAGCGCTTTCCAGTTGGGGCGTGAGCAAGAAGGCGACGATGAAGGCCACGATGGAATAGCCGAAGGCTCGCATCAGGTAGCCCAGTATCGCGGCTGCAATCATCACGTAGATTCCGAAGGTCGCGCCAGTGATCACGAAGGCCCCGGCAAAGCACAACAGCAGCGCGGCAGGATAGATCACCGTGCCCGGGGCCGACACGATCATCGCCCAGAACCGCATGCCAAACTGGCCCACCCCCAGGTTGCAGAAATTCGCCACCAGCATCGCCCCGAACATGCCGTAGACCAGTTGCGCCTGTTGCTGGAACAGCAATGGGCCGGGCTGGATGCCGTGAATGATGAAGGCCGACACCAGAAGTGCGGCCGCGATGTTGCCGGGGATGCCAAGGGTCAGCAGCGGGATCAGGTTCGCGCCCACGACCGCGCTGTTGGCGGTCTCCGAGGCGGCGATGCCGCGGGCGTCGCCGGTGCCGAAAGCTTCGGGGTCGCGGGCGGCCTGCTTGTTCACGGAATAGCTGAGGAAGCCTGCCGTGGTCGATCCTAGGCCGGGAATGGCACCGATTATGGTGCCGATCACGAAGGCCCGGAACGCCACAACCCGGTTGGCCCAGAATTCGGCGAAGGTCACGATGGTGTCCTCGCGCGGGCGGCCCCCGATCGGAATGGCCGATTGCTGCACCTTGTCCGAGGCGCGCATGCCCAAGAGCCCGACCAGAACGCCGCTCATGGCCAGGGCGCCGATGCTGACAGCAGTCAACGGCACGCCATCGTAAAGCTCGAGCAGGCCGAATGTGAAGCGGGGCGTCGCCATGCCGGGATCAAGGCCGATGGTGGCGATCAGGATGCCGAAACTGGCCGAGATCAGCCCCTTGATCATCGAATCCCCGACCAGGCCGCTGATGACGGTGAAGGCCAGGATCATCAGCGCCGTGATTTCGACCGGCCCCATGTTGAGCGCGACGATGGCCAGCGGTGCCGCCAGCAAAATCAAGACGATGTCACTGGCCAGATCGCCCGAGACCGAGTGATAGAGCGCGTATTTCATCGCCTTCATCGGCTTGCCGTTCTTGGCCATCGGGTGGCCGTCCATGGTAGTTGCCGCGGATTCGGCCGATCCGGGCACACCCAGCAGGATCGCGGGCACCGCGCCGCCGACCGTGCCGCCCTTGTTGACCGAGATCAGGAAGGCAATCGCGGTCAATGTGTCCAGCCCATAGGTCAGCGGCACGGCGATGGCCAAGGCCATGATGATGCTGAGCCCGGGAATGGCCCCGACGATCTGGCCCAAGGCCACACCGAAGAGGATGAACAGCATGTTCGTGATCGTG
Organism: Roseicyclus sp.; assembly: GCA_018401055.1. The sequence continues at coordinate 101,399 of JAGYLB010000110.1, read as the reverse complement.
AAAACATCTGCGAACCCAGCGATCAGAAGGGAGAAATCGACCATGACGACGGGGCCTCAGCGGTTCAGGACAGGGGGCGCGAGAGCAAGACGGTGAACAGGACCCAGACGAAAACCGGAACACCGATCAGTGTCGTGGCGGCCCAGAATGGCCTGCGTTCCCTGAGCAGCACGAGGCTGGCTAGCATCAGGCCGCAGGCGATGGGCAGAAAGCCCAGCACCGGTAGAAGCAAGGCCGCGACGACAAGCGCCAAGATGAAGGCGATGACGCCGAAAACCTCGCGCGCCGTGGGAACTGACCCGCCGGGGCGGGCCAGCACGATCTGCACCAGCCCCAGCCCCGAGATGATCCAGCCTGCCGCCCTCGGAAACAGGGACGGGTCCAGCGGGTCGCCGGGCACCGCTGTCACATAGCTTGGCACCAGCCAGACGAGCAGGCTGATGCCGAAGCCCAGGACGACGATGCCCTGCAGACGGTCGGCATGGATCATCGCGCCGACCGGGCCGCGTAGAAGGCAGACGCCTCGGCGACCCAGGCGGCGGTGCCCTCGGGGCCCATGTTGCCGGGCACGGTGGCCTGGTCGGCCATGAAGGCGACATAGGCGTCGGACGAGGTGACGGTCGCGATGGCGTCGGCGAGGCAGGCTTGCACTTCGGCAGGTGTGTCGCCATGCATGATGAAGATGATGTGCCCCTCGATGGACAGGTCCACACCGCTTTCGATGGCGGTCATCGTGTCGGGTGCGTAATCCGCCCGCATCGACGTGAGGGTGGACAGCTGCACCATCTCGCCGGCCTCGATCTGGGGCACATGGGCCGCGCCTTGGATCGTGGCATGGACATGCCCGCCCAAGGCTTCTTGCAGCGCGGCGGCGGACCCTTGTCCCGGAACCGCGACAAGGTCGACATCGAAATGCTCGGCCAATGTTGTCACTGCGATGGTGTGGCTCGACGCGCCGACCGAAATGGTCGCGCGGCCGTTGGTGCGGGCGAAGTCGATGAATTGCTCGAGCGTGTCGTAGGGGTTGGAGGCCAGCGTGACGAGGCCGTAGTTCAGCACCATGCCGGTGCCGAGATAGGCGAAATCCTCATGTGTGTAGCCGATATCGGCGGTTTCATGGGGGTTGATGGCAACGGTGGTGTTGCTGACCACGCCGATGGTAAGGCCATCAGCTTCGCCGTCGAGCAAACCGCGCGCCATGACGCCGCCACTGGCGCCGGGGCGGTTGTCGACCACGATGGTCCAACCCGTCGCGGCCTCGATGTCGCTGGCGACGCGCCGGGCCGTCAGATCGGTGCCGCCGCCCGCGCCGAAGCCGACGAGGAAGTTGATGTTTCCGGCGGGGTAACCAGCCGGGCAGGTGTTGGCAAAACCGGCGGTAGCCGTAAGACCGGCCGTTGCAAGGCCGACGATAAATGTTCTGGTGGTGTTCATTTTTCTCTCCCCATTCACATAAAGTCATAAACATGGTTTTTTGATTCTTCAACGGCTGTCAAGCCTGAGCCTTGGCGTGGAAACTCGCCCCCGAAAGGGGTTGCCCCATAAAAGCTATATTATTATATGTTTGGCTTGTTTCGGGTCGGGGGCTGTGCCAGAAAAAGGCTGTGTTCGCCCATTCCGTGCCGCCGGTGGAGACTGCCGATGACCTTCGAGACCCTTGAACTGTCCATCGGCGACCATGTCGCGACGGTGACCATAAGCCGCCCGCCCGTGAACGCCCAGAACAACAAGCTGCGCGACGAGATGCAGCTTGTCATGGACAATCTGGGCGACCGGACTGATGTGCGCGCCATCGTGCTGACCGGATCGGGCAAGGCGTTTTCTGCCGGTGCCGACCTGTCGGAGCGTCCAACACAAGACCCGGGTCACTACACCGCGCACAACCGCCGCGTCAGGGCCAGTTTCGACTGCATCCTCGAGTGCCCCAAGCCGGTCATCGCCGCGGTCAACGGCGCGGCGATCGGCGCGGGCTGCGTGACGGCGCTTTGTTGCGACATCCTCGTGTTCTCGGAACAGGGCTATCTCCAGATGACCGAGGTCAACGTCGGCCTCGCCGGGGGCGTTGCGCATCTGCGCCGCCATTTCGGCGAGTCCGACGCACGTCTGATGATCTTCACCGCGCGCCGGGTCTATGGGCCGGAATTGCTTCGGATGGGGGTCGCCTCTGCCTGCACCGCGCCCGAAGATCTTCTCGGGACCGCGCTGGGCATCGCCCGCGACATCGCGCGGGCCAGCCCGTCGGCCGTGCGAGCGGCAAAGGCGTCGTTCCAGATCACCGAAGGGCGCTCGATCTACGAAGGCTACCGGTTCGAGCAGGGCCAGACCAAGGCATTGTCGACCTCCGAGGACACGGCCGAGGCCATGGCTGCCTTCCGCGAGAAACGCCCGCCGGTGTTCAAGCCGTGATGCAAACAACGCATTTCGTTGCGGTGCTGGGGCGTATTCCCCCCGATCTGCGGGCCGCGATCGAGGGTCGCGTGACGCTTCTGGGGGCCGACGCGCTGGCCGCGCTGGACCCGCAGGCGCGGGCGCGCATCACCCACGGTCTGACCTCTGCCAATGGCGGGATCGGGCCCGGGCTGCTGGATCTCTTGCCCGGGTTGCGGATGATCGCCAGCGTCGGGGCAGGGTTGGAGAATTTCGACTTTGTCGATCTGGCGGCGCGGGGCATCGCGCTGCAGCCCACGCCGGATGTGATGACCGAGGATACCGCCGACTGCGCGGTGGCTCTGACCTATGCATTGCTGCGCAATATCGTGAGCAACGACCGCTTCGTGCGCAACGGGGATTGGGCGAGTGCCCGCGCGCCCCTTGGTTGGCGCATGTCCGGGCGCAGGATCGGGGTGGTGGGTCTTGGCCGGATCGGCGCACGTGTTGCCGTGAAATTGGCCGCCCTTGGCTGTGACATCGCCTACACCGGGCGCAGCCCAAAGGACGTGCCCTGGACCTTTGTGACAGATGTGGGGGCACTGGCCGACGGGGTCGATGTGCTGGTCCTGACCTGTGCGGGCGGGCCTCAGACGCGGGGGTTGGTCGATGCCGATGTGTTGCGCAGGCTTGGCCCGCAGGGCTTTCTCGTCAATGTCTCGCGCGGCTCGGTGGTCGATGAACCTGCCTTGATCGGTGCTCTGGAACAGGGCCACATCGCGGGCGCCGCGCTGGATGTGTTCGAGAATGAACCCACGCCCGATCCCAGATTCCGCGATCTGACTACCTGCATCCTGTCGCCCCATGCGGCGGTCTACACCCATGAGAACCGGAGCGATCTTGTTGCGGAAATCATGCGCCTGCTGACACTTGCGCCCCCGCCGCCCCCTTGAGCAAGGCGAGGACCCTGCCATGCCAATCACCGACGAGATGATCCACACTGCCACGCGCGAGCTGTATTCCCGCGCGCTGCGCAAGGTGCCCGAGGATGCAAAGGCGGCCCTTGCCCGCGCGATGGAGACGGAGACCAACGAGACTGCGCGTCACACGCTGGAACTTCAGCTTCGCAGCGCTGAACTGGCCGAACGCAAGGACCGGTTCGTCTGTTCCGACAGCGGGGTGCCGGTCTATTTCGTAAAGATCGGCTCTGCCGCCCTGCTTGCCTGCGATTTCAAGGCATCGATCCGGGCCGGCTACGAGGAGCTTGTGGCCACCATCGACCCGCCGATCCTGAAGCATGTGACCAACCCGCTGACGCTCGAGCGCGGCCATCACGGCAAGGACATGCCGATCGTCAGCTATGATTTCGAAAGCGGTCTCGACTACGTCGAGATGATCTGTTCGCCCAAGGCACTGGGATCGGGGCGGTGGGCGGCTCTGGAGCTGTTCACCTTTCCGTCTCTGGAGCAGATCGAGACCTACATCCTCGATGTGGCGATCAAGGCCGGCGCGCAGCATTGCCCGCCTGTGGTGATGGGCGTGGGCATCGGCGGCACCTTCGATCATTGCGCGGGGCTTGCCAAGAAGCAGACCCTGCGCCCCATCGGCCAGACCAACCCGGAACCCATGCTGGCGGCGATGGAGCGGCGGTTGTTCAAGGCGGTGAATTCGCTGGGCTTCGGCCCGATGGGCACCGGCGGGGATACCACCGTTCTGGGGGTGCATGTGGATTACGCCAGCGGGCATGGGTTCACGCCTGTGGCAGTGGCCTTCAACTGCTGGATCAACCGCCGCACCAGCGTGAAGATCTGGGGCGACGGGCGGATGGAGTGGGGCGAGTGACCATCACCGAGCACGACCTGACCCTGCCCTTGACCGACGCCGACGTGCGTGCGCTGCGGGTCGGCGATCTGGTCTACCTGACGGGCGAGATCTTTGCGACCGCGGGCATGCCCACGCATGACCGCCTTATTGGGTGTCTGGACGGGGTGGAGCCCTTGCCCTTCGACCTGCAGGGTGGGGCCTTGTTCCACTTGGGCAGCCTGAACGAGGAGGGGACTGACGGCGCGCTCAGGATCGTTTACATGAACCCCACGACCAGCACGCGGTTCAACGGTCACATGCCGCGCCTGATCCCCGGTCTGGGACTGCGCGCCACGGGCGGCAAGGGCGGCCTGAGCGCCGACAGCGCACGGGCGATGGCACAGACGGGCTGTGTCTACCTCGCCTTTCTGGGCGGCGGGGCCGAGATCATCACGGCAGGCATCAAGACGGTCACCGGCATCGGCTGGCCCGAGATGATTTCGCATTACCGGATCGTGCGGATCGAGGTCGAACGGCTTGGCCCCCTGACGGTCGGGATCGACGCGCATGGCAACAGCATCTACGACCAGACGACCGAGGCGGCGCTGCACAATCGGCAGGCCATTCTTGACGAGATGCGTGCGGCAAGGGGCGATTGAGCGCCCCCTGCCATCGGGGTTTGGGCCCGGTCAGATCCGTTATCAGATGATGATGTCGATGGTGGTTTCATCGCCATCCGCGCCGGGAGAAAAGGTCATCGACACGGCCATCGCTTCGGCCTGCAACATGCGGGCAAACAGCCGGTCGCGCGCATTGGCGGGATGACCGGCGATGTAGAATTGCGTCGTCAGAAGTTCCAGGTCGCCGTCGAAGACCTTGACGTGGATATGCGGCGTGCGCCCCGGATAGGTCACCGGCTTGATGGTCCGGAACCGGTAGGCGCCATCGGGGCCAGTGATGTCATGGCCGAAGCCCTGAAAAGCAGGATCGAACTCGATGGCCTGACGGTCGCCGCTGTGCAGATACTTGCCGTTCATGTCGCATTGCCAGATCTCGACCCGATGTCCCACCAGCGGGGTGCCATCCGCATCGGTGACGCGCCCGCGCAGGATCATCACCTCGCCGCCCGCCTCCCGGACTGCGCCGATGATCCGCACAAGGTCGTTGTCCACATCCAGCCGTCGCATCACCGGTGTGGGATAGAACGGCCCCTCCATCGCATCCGGGGTCGGTTCTGCGGCGGCAAGGGGCTGGGCCAGCGCCAGAGTGCCGAGGGCGCCAAGGCCGCCGGCCAAGATGTCCCGGCGGGTCGCGGTGGGTTCAGTCATGTCTCGCGACCTCCATTTGCGGTTTCCGAGGGGTGATACGAGTGGCCGACCGGATTCCGTCGACGGTGCGCATGATTTGTAGGGCGAGGGCCAAGTTTTTCTTGCGTCGAGGGCCTGATTGATAAAAGTTAATAAAGTAGCTTTATAGAGCAGGCAAGATGTTGGCGCATCTGCACGCTGCCATAGCTGAACGGGAGGAGATCACATGTCGGACACACTCAATACAATCGCGCGGCGCACCCTGGCGGCTTTCGCAGCCGGCGGGCTTGTCGCGCTGGCGGCCGGAGCGGTCGCCGCGCAGGAATTCCAAGCCAGCCGGTCACGCTTGTGGTGGGCTTCCCGCCCGGCGGGTCGACCGATGTGGTGGCCCGTATTCTGGCCGAGCACATGACCGGCACGCTGGGCCAGCCCGTGCTCGTGGAGAACCGCCCCGGCGCGGGTGGTGCAGTTGGCATTGCACATGTCGCGGCCTCTGACCCTGATGGATACATCCTTGGGGTCAGCGGTCTGGGGACTTCGATCTTGCTCGAGGCGATGGGTACGGATGCCGGCTATGATTTTGAACAACAGCTCGACGTGATCGGGGTCATGGGCACGCTTGGCCTCGTGATCGCCGGTCGCAACGGGCTTGAGGCACAAAGCCTGCCCGACCTGATCGCCTTTGCCGGTCAAAATCCCGAGGGTCTGACCTACGGCACATCGGGTATCGGCACGCCGGGTCATCTGGCGATGGAATACCTGCTGGATGTCGCCGGCGTCGAGATGCTGCATATCCCCTATCAGGGCAACACGCCCCTGATGAACGACGTGCTGGGCGGCCATGTGGACGTGGCGATGCTGACCACACCGGGCGCCGCCGAACAGCTGCGCGCAGGCGGAATCGTGGCCTTTGCCGTGTCCTCGCCGGATCGCTCGCCCCTGATGCCCGAGGTGCCCACCGTGGCCGAAGGCGGGTTCGAGGGCTATTCCGCAACCCTGTGGAACCTGCTCGTCGCGCCCTCCGGCACGCCGCCCGAGGTGCAGGCTGCCTTGGCCGACGCGCTGAACGCGGCCCAACAGGACGCAACCGTGCTGGAAGCCTTTGTCGCCGCAGGCCTTGCGCCCACGCTGACCACACCGGCGGAGGCGACGCAGTTCCTCGAGGAGAACAGGGCCCTTTGGGCCGGTGTTATCGACCAACTGGGCATCGCCGCCCAGTAGCAATGTCCCGAAGGCGGCCCCCCGCGGGGCCGCCCGTTCCATCGGCAGGGGCTGTCCCATGAGCATCCTTTCCCTACGCTTCGTGGTTGCCGGTATCCTCGCCCTGATCGGGTTGGCGGCCTTCGTGATCGGGCTGGGCTATGAGTTCGGGTCGACCCTGCGGATGGGGCCGGGCTATTTTCCGGTCATGCTCTCCGGGATCCTGACGCTGCTGGCGGTGATCGAAATGATCTCGGCCGCCAGACGACCCGAGGTGACCTCGCTCGACTGGCGGCCCTTCATGGCGATCCTTGCGGCGGTCGCGGGCTTTGCGGTGACCATGGCGCTGTTCGGCATGATCCCCGCCTTCTTCGTCGTCATCGGGATCACCACCCTGTCGCAGCGCCGCTTTGGCTGGGGCGCCGCCCTGATCCTTGCCATCGTGACCTCGACGGGGGCGTGGCTCCTGTTCTCCCGCTTCCTCGGCATGACCATGCCGCTGTTCGACTGGCCCTGAGCGTCATGTGGGAAAACATCCTTCTGGGTTTCGCCACGGCGATGACGGTCGAGAACCTGATGTACTGCTTTCTCGGCGTGTTTCTGGGCACCTTCATCGGGGTCCTGCCGGGGCTGGGGTCGCTCGCGGCGATTTCCATGCTCTTGCCGATGTCCTTCTATCTTGAGCCGACGACTGCGCTGATCTTGCTCGCGGGCATCTACTACGGCGGTGAATACGGCGGGTCGATCGCGTCAATCCTGCTCAACCTGCCGGGCACGCCGTCGGCGGCGGTCACCTGTCTTGACGGCAATCCCATGGCCAAGCAGGGCCGCGCCGGGGTGGCGCTGTTCATCACGGCCATCGCCTCCTTTGTCGGCGGTTCGGTCGGGGTCATCGCGCTGATGGGCTTTGGCCCGGCCATCGCGCGGGTGGGCCTCAGTTTCGGCCCGGCGGATTACTTCGCGCTCATGCTTCTGGGGCTGGTCGCGGCCGTCACCGTGGGGGGTGGCGCGCTGGTCAAGGGGCTGATGATGGTGGTCCTTGGCCTGCTTCTGGGAACGGTCGGCACCGATGTGACATCGGGCGCGTTCCGCTACACCTTCGGGTTTCTGGAACTGCGCGACGGGGTCAGCCTCGTGGCAATTGCCATGGGCCTTTTCGGCATCGCCGAGGTCGTCGGATCGGTGCGCGAGGCCGGCACGCGCAAGATCACCGAGGCCGTCACCCTGCGGTCCATGATTCCCACCCGCGCCGACATGCGCCGCACGCTCGGGCCGATGGCGCGCGGCAGTTCGATCGGGGGCTTTCTGGGTGCGCTGCCGGGGGCAGGCACCGTCATCGCCGCGTTCCTTGCCTATGCCACGGAAATCCGAGTGGCCAAGGACAAGACGCGTTTTGGCAAGGGTGCCATCGAAGGGGTCGCCGCGCCTGAATCCGCCAATAACGCAGCCGCCCAGACCGCCTTCATCCCCACGCTGACCATCGGCATTCCGGGCAGTGCGACCATGTCGATCATGCTGGGCGCGCTGATGATCCACGGCATCACGCCGGGGCCGCTTCTGGTGTCGGATCACCCGACGATCTTCTGGGGGCTGATCGCCAGTTTCTGGATCGGGAACCTGTTCTTGCTGGTGCTCAACATCCCGTTGATCGGGCTTTGGGTCAGGGTGCTGCAATTTCCCTACAAGTATATCTACCCCGTCGTGATCGCGCTGATCTGCATCGGGGTGTTCAGCATGCGCACCAGCGTGTTCGACGTGGCGCTGGTCGTGATCTTCGGGGGCCTGGGCTACCTCTTGCAGCGCGCGGGATATTCCGCCGCGCCGCTGATCCTCGGCTTCGTTCTGGGCCCGATGCTGGAGGAGAACCTGCGCCGCGCCATGCTGATGGCGCGCGGCGATCCGATGCGCATGATCTCCGATCCGCTGACGGGCTCGATCCTGGCCTTGTCGGCGCTGTTGCTGCTGTGGTCGATCTATGGCGTGCTGCGCGACCTGATGCGCGCGCGGGCCCCGCGCGATTTCCCCAAGGGCGAGGCGTAGGCCCCGGCCCCTCAGGTCAGCTTGATTTCGACCCGCACCATGTCGCCCCGGTAGATGCCGTTGGCAACAAGCGCCATGGTGCCGTCCTCCGCAACCGCGATCCGCTGGACATAGGCGACCGGATCGCCAAGCGATACGCCCAGCAGATCGCTGATCTCGGGGTCGGCCGAACCGACGGTCAGGATCTGCCGCGCATCAACGATCTTGAGACCGGGGATATCCGCGATCAGCCGCATCGAGGTCTTTGCGGTGAAATCGACCCTGTCGATCTTGTCGCCGAGCCTTTCGTCGATGAAGACATCGGCCAGCAAAAAGCTTTCGCCATCGCGGCTGTGGCGTCGGTGCAGATGCAGGTAGGAGGGCGCCAGTGCAGCGATGCCGACGGGATAGTCGGTCGGCCGCGTGCCCGACTCGAGCCCGAGGAGTTCGATCTCGGCATTGTCGCGCGACATGAGCAGGCCGTTCCAGTCGGTCTGCACCTCGCACCACAGATCGCGACGATTGCTTTTCCGCACAAAAGTGCCCTTGGCGCGGAACCTCTCGATCAGGCCTTCTTGCTCCAGCAGGCTCAGTGCCTGGCGGATCGTCATGTTCGCTACACCGCATTCCTTGGCCAATTCCTCGACGGTGGGGATGCGCGACCCGACCGGCCATTCGCTGGTTTCGATCCGCCTGCGGAACAGGGCTGCAAGCTGAAGGTAACGCGCGACCGCGCTCTTGCGGATGGCCTTTGCGGCCTGCGATGGCTTGCCTGTTTCGGACATCTGTTTCCCCGATGCTTGCTTTGGCGCGATGGACCGGCAGCCGATCCAATCATCCATTTGTGCTAGCTTATTATATTTTGACTTGAGGTATCAAGGCGCGCCGTATTAAAGTCAAACAGCTAGCTTATACGTAGGCGGGCACCCCTGCCCAAACCGGGAGGCCTTCATGGCCGGTGCGATGTCCCATCTCAGAGTTCTTGACCTCAGCCGCGTCTTTGCCGGGCCATGGGCGGCGCAGATGCTGGCCGATTTCGGGGCCGACGTCATCAAGATCGAACATGTGCGGGGCGGTGACGACGTCCGGCGGATGGGGGTGCCGCATCTGGATGCCGAGGGGGGCGATACCGGGCTGACGTCCTCCTTCCTCGCGATGAACCGCGGCAAGAAATCCCTTGCCGTGGACCTGTCGAAACCCGAGGGACAGAATATCGTGTCGCGCCTTGCCGCGCAGGCCGATGTGGTGATCGAGAACTTCAAGGTCGGTAACCTGGCGCGGTTCAACCTCGACTACGCAAGCTTGGCGGCGATCAATCCGCGCCTTGTCTATTGTTCGATCACCGGCTTCGGCCAGACCGGCCCGCGCAGCCATCTGCCCGGCTACGATCCCATATTTCAGGCGATGACCGGTGTGATGAGCGTTACGGGTGTGCCCGATGGAGCGCCGGGGGCCGGGCCCAACCTTGTCGGCTACTCGATCTCGGACATCAACGCGGGTTGCTATGCCGTCATCGGCATCCTTGCGGCGCTGCACCATCGCGATCAGATCAGCGGCCGGGGGCAGCATCTGGATATCGCGCTTTATGACGCGCAGTTGCATGCGGCATCTCATGTGGCGATGAACTACATCTCGGCGGGCAAGCTGCCCATGCGCAACGGCACCGCGTCCCAGATCACCTGCCCATGGCAGGCCTTCGATGCGTCCGACAAAGCGATCATGATCGCCGTCGGCAACGACCCGCAATTCGCGCGCCTGTGCGAGTTGCTGGGCTGTCCCGATTTGGCAGGGGATGCCCGCTTTTCCACCAACCTTGAACGGGTGCGGCACAAGGAAACACTCGTGCCCTTGTTGCAGGACCGGATCGCGGGCTGGACCGCGACGGAACTGCAGCACCAGTTGGATCAGGTCGGCATCGCCGCCGGGCCGATCAACGGTTTCGACGACGTTCTGGATGATGCGCAGGTGAAGGCGCGGCACCTGCGACGCCGCGTGACCCATGCCTCTGCCGGTGAGGTGGATGTTATCGCCAACCCCATCGTCTTTTCCGACACTCCCAATGTCTATGACCGCGCACCGCCGGATCTTGGGGCCGATACGGATGCGGTGCTCAGGACCGACCTCGGAATGAGCGACGCGGAGATCTACGCGCTTCGCTCAGGCGGTATCATCGGCTGACGGGCCGCACCGCCGTTCAGCCCGTCACATCCGGTCGCGCCAGCGCGAACACCTCGTCGATGATCGCGTAATCCATGTATCCCAACCGCGACAGCGGGCGGATGCGGGCGATGTCGAGCATGCCGTCGACGATCACCTCATCCGCGATATGGATGCCCACGACCTCGCCAAAGATGACCTCGGACCGGACCTTGGTGCCATCGCGCGCGGTCAGGGGCACGACCTTGTTCAGGATGCATTCGAGCGCCACGGGCGATGCCGCGACCCTTGGCACGCTGACATTGCGGCAAGGTGCCTTTTCAAGCCCGGCCCGGTCGAATTCGTCGATGCCCGGCGCGAAGGCGGCAGAGGTCAGGTTCATCGCATCCTTGAGGTCCGCCACCGCCATGTTCACGACGAATTCCCCGGTGGCATCGATGTTGGTCTGGCTGTCCTTGCGGCCAGCGGATGAGAACATCACGAAGGGCGGCGCGCCCGAGACCGCATTGAAAAAGCTATAGGGGGCAAGGTTGGCGATCCCGTCTGGCGACAGGGTGGAAATCCAGCCGATCGGGCGCGGCACGACCAGCGCCGTCCATGGTGAATGGGCCAGCCCGTGGTCTTCGTGCCGTGGATCGTAGAACATCTTGGGCGCTGCTATTCCGCAGCCGCGCGACGCGGACTTGCCGGCAATGACGTCCGGGTCGGTGGGTCGCTGTTCAGTTCGGCAGGGATATGGCCGGGCAAGGGAATGCCATGGGCATTCAATGTCATCGCCACCATGGAATAATATCCCACCAGCGCCGTCACCTCGACTGCGCCGAGCGCGCCCCAACGGGTCAGCACGGCGGCATAGGTCGCATCACAGACCTTGCCGTTTTCCAGCAGCTCGCGGCTGAACTCGTAGACCTCGCGTTCCTCCTCGCGGGTGAATTCGGCAGGGTGCAGCGCCGGATCGCCTCCATCAGCGCTTCATTCAGGCCCGCCTCACGCGCGGCACCGGCATGGATCGTCCATTCCAACTCGCTGTTCCAATGACGTGCGGTGACCAGAATGGCCAGTTCGTTCAGGTCGCGCGGCAGGGATGTCTCATAGCGCAGGACCTGACCCATCGCCTGCCAGCGGTCCGCCAGCGATGGGTTGTGCAGGGCCGCGCGCAAGGGTCCGACCAGCGTTCCACGCGGGCCGGCGACGATCTTGTCATAGACCGCGCGCTGCGCTTCGGTCAGGTCGTCCGCGCTGATCAGGGGAATGCGGGGTTCCATCAGCCTGTTGCCTCCGTGCTCAAGCCAAGTGCGGCTAGGATATCTTGGGTGTGTTCCCCCAGCACCGGCGGCGCCCGGTCGAAGCTGAGCGCCGCGCGTTCGAAGCGCATCGGGCTGACGACCGAGGGCACCTTGCCTGACAGCGGGTGCGGCAGGTCGCGCAGCATCTGCCGGTGGCGGACCTGCGCGTCGGCAAAGACCATCGGCACGGTGTTGATGGGGCCGCAGGGCACTTTTCCGTGCCAAGCGCCGCGATCCAATCCGACAGGTCGCGTTTGCGCAGCTCGGCGCAGATCAGCGGGTGAAGCGTCGACAGGTTCCGGACCCGTTCGCGGTTGGTCGCATAGCAGGGATCATCGGACAGCTCGGGCCGCCCGATGGCGCGAGCAAAGCGCTGGAACTGCTCGTCATTGCCGACCGCCAGCACGATATGCCCGTCCCGCACCGGGAACACGTCTTGCGGCTGGATATTGGGGTGCTTGTTGCCGCGCCGCACCGGGGTCGCGCCCGAAACAAGGTGGTTCATCGCCTGGTTTCCAAGCATTGCCGTGGCGACGTCGAGCATCGCAATGTCGATCGTATCGCCCTTGCCGCTCCGGTCGCGATCGGCCAGTGCCGCCAGCACGGCAACGGCCGCATACATGCCGGTCAAGATATCGACGATCGGCACGCCCACCTTTGCGGTCCGCCGCCGGGCTCGTCATCGGGGGTGCCGGTCACGCTCATCAGCCCGCCCATGGCCTGGATCATGAAGTCATAGGCCACGTCCTTGGCGCGCGGGCCATCCTGCCCGAAGCCGGTGATCGAGCAAAAGATCAGATCGGGTTTGACCGCCCGAAGGTCGTCGGGGCCGAGGCCGTAGCGCTCCAGCGTGCCGACCTTGAAGTTTTCCAGAACGATATCCGACGTCGCGGCCAGCGCCTTGACCGTTGCCTGCCCTTCGGCCGAGGCGATGTCGATCTCGACCGATTTCTTGCCGCGGTTGACCGACAGGTAATAGCCCGACTCCGCCGTGTCGCGCCCCTCGCGGTCCTTGAGGTAGGGGGGGCCCCATTTGCGCGTGTCGTCGCCTTCGCCCGCGCGCTCGACCTTGATGACCTCGGCACCCAGATCGGCCAGCACTTGCCCCGCCCATGGCCCGGCCATGATCCGGGACAGGTCAAGTACTCGGATATGGCTCAAGGGTCCTGTCATCACGTCGTCCCATAGCTGAAGGAGGGGGTGGCGTCAGCCGCATTGGTCGGGCCGGTGTCGTCATCGACGATGGCGGTCGCGGCCACGCTGGGGCGCTGCGCGACGGTGGAATACCAACCCGCAAGCCCCTGTAGCGCCCCCCGCCAGCCGCAGTCGGCATAGCGGAAATCAAGCTGCCCCAGGGCGCAGACGACCGAGATATGGCCAAGGCCGAAGGGCTCGTGCCAGATCGGCGCTTTCGGCGTCCAGCAGGGCCAGCGCCGCGCGGGTCTTGGTCTCGAAGGCTGACAGGATCACCGGATCGGCATGATCGCCGCGCCCACGCTCGGTGCGCCAAAGCAGAAGGATGTCGGTCAAGCCGTCGGCCAACGCCTGCCAGCGCAGATGCAAGATGCGCACATCCGGATCGGCAGGCAGCAGATCCTCGCGCCCGGCCCGAAGGATCAGATATTCGCAGATCACGCGGGAATCGAACAGCTTCTGCCCATCCTCGGTGATCAGTACGGGGATCTTGCCCAGCGGGTTGTCCTTCAGGATTTCGGGGTTCGGGGGCGCAGCGAAGGCCGCGATCGAGCGGACGCGCTCCACCTGATCCACAAGGCCGCATTCCGCGAGCACGATGTTCACCTTGCGCACGAAGGGCGAGCGCGGGGACCAGTGCAGTTTCATCGCATGGCCCCCTCGCCAACGGTTTCGAGGAACCCCGACAGGACGGCGTTGAAGGCTTCCGGGCGCTCGAAGCAGGGCACATGCCCCGCGCCGTCGATGATTTCCATCCGGGCCCCCGCGATCGCGGGTTTCAGGGTGCGGGCCATCCCCTCGGGCATCGCGCCATCCTCGGCCCCCGCGATCAGAAGGGTCGGGACGGCGATGCGCCAGAGCTCCGCGGCATAGTCATAGTCCATCAAGGCGGTCGCGCAGGCCGCAAAGCCCTCGAGCGGTGTCGCCGCGATCATCCGGTTCAGCCTTTCGCGCAGATCTGGGGATGACCCCGATGTCAGCCAGCGTGCGGATGTAGCCGTCGCGAATGCCTCCATCCCCGAACCGCGCGCAACCTCGATCCGCTCGGCCCAGGCCGCGGCGCCTCCGGGCGCGGTCCTGGCCTGTCCGTCGGAAAAAACCAGTGCCGAAAACCGCTCTGCGGCAACGGCATGGGCGGAAAGCCCGGTCGGAACACCCATCGACAGCCCCACGTAGATCGCCCGCGCGACGCTCGCCGCGTCCATCACGGCAAGCAGGTCGGCGCCCAGATGATCGAAACCTATCGGTCGGTTCGGCACGCCGGATCGGCCATGCCCCGCCTGATCGTAGCGCAACACCCCGGAAGCGCCCCGCCAGGGCAGCCGCCTGTGCGTCCCAGATGGTCAGATCGGTGACCAGCGAATTGCCGAAGACGATCCATGCCGCCCCTGCATCCTGTGGCGGCGCGACCTTTGCCTGCAGGTCATAGCCGTCGCGGCGGATCGTCATGGTCTTTGAAGGGGAACCCTGTGCCGTCATCTGAATGGTTTGCCGCCCGCGTCATTGACCCATTTAAAAGCTAGTTATATAGTTTTTCAAAGTTCTGCAAAGGTATTTCGACCAGAAAGTATGTCGCATGCTCGTTTTGAAAACACCGGCGTGCTTCGAGGCCCATCTTGGTGCACTGTTGGGGCCAACCGGTTGGCGCGCCATTGGCCAAGGCGAAATCGACGCTTTCGCTGCCCTGACCGGTGATGATCACTGGATCCATGTCGATGTGGCGCGGGCCGCCCGCGAGGCGCCCGGCGGGCGCTCCATCGTTCATGGTCTTTATGTCCTGTCCCTCATCCCCGCATGGCAGCGCAGCCTCTTCAGGATCGAGAGGCGTGGGGCGGGCTTGAGCTACGGCTATGATCGCGTGCGCTTCACGGCACCGATTCCCGTCGATACGCCGATCCGCCTGATCCAGACGGTGACCGGTGCCGTGCCGCGCCGCTTGGGCACGCGCGTCTGCCTGTCCTCCACGATCGAGGTGGGTGAGGCCGGACGACCGGCGATCCTGGCCGATGCCATCTTGCTGATCGCATCGGGGTAGGTCCCCGCGGCAAGCCAGCCCGGTTGACATCTTCTTTAAGCTAGTCTTATAGCTTAAAAGGAATGCAGGAGATCCGCAAATGCATGATGAGCCTACGGACCCGTCCGAGACCATCCGCATGCTGACCGACAGCGCGAGCGCCGTGGTGTCGGTGGACCGGTCCCTGAGCCGGATTCGGGCGGCGCGGTTCCAGTCGCCGGGGTTTTCGCGCGATACTTGGGGGGCCATGGCCGGCTTGGGTTGGCTCGGCCTGCGTGTCGGCGAAGCTGCGGGCGGTCTGGACCTCGGGGTGCGCGAGGCCGTGGCGCTTGCCCGCGTCTTGGGCGGTGGTCTGGTGCCGGAGCCCTATCTGGCGTCCCTCTTCGCCCTCGATCTGTTGGAGGCGGCGGGGCTGAACCTCGACATGGCGCCGGTCCTTTCGGGCGATGTGATCGTCTTGCCCGCGTGGCAGGCTGCGCCCGACGCACCAGACCCGAAGGCGGGCGTCACGGTCTGCGGCGGGCGGCTGACCGGCATCAAGATCGCGATCCCGTCTGGGGCCGAGCTGTTCGTGGTCACCGCCCGCGATGGTATCGCCCTCGTGCCCCGTGATGCCCAGGGTCTCACGATCACCGGGATAGCAATGCATGATGGCACCTTTCGCGAGACGCTGACCTTCGACGCGGTCGCCTGCGAGGTGCATCCCTGTGCCGCAATGGACAAGTGCCTGCACGACGCGATGTTGCTGCAGGCCGCCTATCTGCAGGGTGCCGCCGCGCGGGCCTTCGAGATCACGCTCGACCACCTGCGCATGCGGACACAGTTCGATTTGCCGATCGGCAGCTTCAGGCGCTGCAGCACCGCGCGACCGAGATCAAGGTCCAGCTGGAGCTTGCGCGCGCGGTGATCGATGCCGCGGCCACCGCCCTCGATGCCGGGCAGGCGCAGCGCCGGACCCGGATGGCCGTTTTGCGGGCGCGTACCCGCGCCGGTGGTCTGGCCCGGCTTGTCGCGCGCGAGGCGGTGCAGATGCACGGCGCCATGGGTTACACGGACGAGGCCGACATCGGCTTGTTCACCCGAAAGCTGATGGTCGAGGCTGGCCAGTTCGCCCCCGAATTCCGCCTGCGCGCGCAGTTCATGGCCCTGCGGGAGGCCGCGGCATGACGCACGACCAGGATCTTCCGCCGTTCCTTGCCGAGCATCCGCCGCATCCCGATTTCAACGCGATGCCCGATGACGCCTTTCGCCAAATCGTGCGCGATTTCGTCGAAAGCCACTACCCGGAGATTCCGCGCTTTGCCCAACGCCGCCTGCGCTGGTCCGAGGTGCGGCCGTGGTATGGCGCGCTCGCGCGCAGGGGCTGGATCGCCCCGACCTGGCCGCAGGATCTGGGCGGCATGGGGCTTGGCGCGGGCAAGCACCTGATCTTGATCGAGGAATTTGAGCGTTTCGGCTGCGCCCGGGTGCATGACATCGGCACGGTCATGCTGGGGCCGCTGTTGATGCAACACGGCACGCAGGCGCAGCGCGACCATTACCTGCCGCGCATCTTGCGGGGCGAGGATATCTGGGCGCAGGGCTACAGCGAACCCGGCGCGGGATCGGACCTTGCCGCGCTGCGGACCACGGCCGTCCGCGACGGCGACGCCTGGGTGATCGATGGTCAGAAGACATGGGTCACCCTTGGGCACGATGCCAACATGGCTTTCGTCCTCGCGCGGACCGACAAGACCGCGCGCAAGCAGGCCGGGATCAGCTTTCTTCTGGTGCCGATGGATGCGCCCGGTGTCACCCTGCGCCCGATCGCGAACCTCGAGGGGCATGCGGAGTTCTGCGAGATTTTCCTCGACGCGGTCCGCATCCCCGCCGGCAACATCGTGGGCGAGGTCAACCGGGGCTGGACCATCGCAAAGGCGCTGCTGGGGCATGAGCGGGTCTTCATCGGCGCCCCGCGCCTGTCGGCCAATGCGCTGGCACGGCTTGAGGGCATGGCCAAGGAAACCGGCATCTGGGATGACCCTGCCTTTCAAGATCGCTTTGCGGTGCTGGCGATGGATCTTGCCGATCTGGGCGATCTGTTCGAGACCTTTGTGCAGCGTCTGCGCAAGGACGAGCCCATCGGCGCCGAGGCGGGGATCCTCAAGATCTTCCAAAGCGAGCTTTACCAGCGGATTTCCGAAGAGATGATGCAGCTCGCGGGCAGTCTTGCGGGGATGAAACCGACCGACGATGCCGACCGCAGGTTCGATGCGGCGGGCACTTATCTGGCCGCAAGACCGACCACGATCTTTGGCGGCTCCACCGAAATCATGCGCAACGTGCTGGCCCGCGCCAGCCTTGACCTGCCGAAATGAAGAGCCTTTCCATGATCCCCGACACCAGCGAAACCTCCGACCATCCCGTTGTCCGCTTCGATGTCCGCGATGGTTTGGGCATTCTCACCATCGACAATCCGCCGGTAAACGCAGGCTCGACCGCCGTGCGCGCGGGGCTCTTGTCCGGTCTGGCCGAGGCCGCGCGCCACGCCATCGAGGGGATCGTGATCCTCGGGGCGGGGCGCAGCTTCATCGCGGGTTCCGACATCCGCGAATTCGGCGCGCCGCTGGCCGCCCCCGAACTGCCGCAGGTGATCGCTGCGATCGAGGACAGCCCGCATGTCGTCTGTGCCGCGATCCACGGGGCGGCGCTGGGGGGCGGGTTCGAGCTGGCGCTGGGGTGTGACTTGCGCATCGCCGCACCGGATGCGGTGATGGGCCTGCCCGAGGTGACGCTGGGCATGGTCCCCGGGCGGGGCGGCACGCAACGCCTGCCGCGGCTGACCGGCGTGGCGGAGGCGATGTCGCTGGTCTGTTCCGGGCGGCGGGTGGCGGCCCCCGAGGCGCTGGGGCTCGGCGTGATAGATGCAATAGCAAAGGACGACGGGGCGGATGCCCTGATCGCCGCCGCCCGCGCCGCGATCCGGGCCGCGCCGGTGAAGCGGCGGCTCCGCGACCTGCCCGTGCCGATGGCCGATCCCGACGCCCTGCAAGCGGCTGGAGGCCGCCGCGCTGCGCCGGGGCAAGGGCCGCCCGAACGTGGCCGAGGCGATCCGGCTGGTGAAGCTCTCGGCCGAGCTGCTGGCGCGCAAGAAGCGCTGTTGGCCGAGCGCGCCGCGTTCCAGAAACTCAGGCCGCAGGACGAGGCCTTTGCGCTGCGCCATCTGTTCTTTGCCGAACGCGCTGCCGCCCGGATCGACGGGCTGGATGCCGCGCCTGCCGCGGTCGCGCGGGTGGGTCTGGTGGGCGGGGGCACGATGGGGCAGGGATCTGCCGCGCGTTGCTGGCCGCTGGGCTGCCCGTCACGCTGGTCGAACGCGACGGACCCGCCCGCGACAAGGCTGCGAGCGCCGTCGTGCAGGCGCTGGAGGACAAGCGTCGCCAAAGGGCGGCTGGAGGCCGGTGCCGCTGCCCGCCGCAAGGCCTTGCTGACGGCCAGCGACCGCATGGGCGATCTGGCCGATTGCGATCTGGTGATCGAGGCCGTGTTCGAGGACATGGGCGTGAAACAGGCGCTCTTTGCCGCGCTGGACGATATCGTGAAACCCGGTGCGATCCTCGCGACCAACACCTCGTATCTCGACATCGACGACATGGCCGCCGCCACCCGACGCCGCAGCGACGTGGTGGGGCTGCATTTCTTCAGCCCCGCCGATGTCATGCCGCTGCTCGAGGTGGTTCGGGCGCAGCACAGCTCCGACCGCGCGCTCGCCACCGCGCTGGCGGTCGCAAAGCGTCTGGGCAAGCAGGCGGTCGTCGCCCGCGTGGCCGAGGGGTTCATCGGAAACCGGATCTATGCCGCCTATCGGCGCCACGCCGAATTCCTGCTCGAGGAGGGGGCAAGCCCTGAAGCCGTGGACAGCGCCGCGACCGGCTTCGGCTTTGCCATGGGCCCCTTTGCGGTGGGCGACATGTCCGGCCTTGATATCGCGTGGATGATGCGCAAGCGGCAGGCCGCGACGCGCGATCCCCGGACCCGCTATGTCGATATCCCCGACCGGCTGTGCGAGGCAGGGCGCTTTGGGCGCAAGACGGGCGGCGGCTATTACGATTACAGCGCAGGCCGGGCGCAGCCGTCGGATGTCGTGGCGGGCATTCTGGCCGAGGCGCGGGCCGCCAAGGGCATCGTGCCGCGGTCCTTCACGCCGCGAGAGATCGAGGACAGGCTATTGGGCGCGATCGTGAACGAGGCCGCGCTGGTTCTCGCCGAAGGAGTGGCGCAGCGGCCCGGTGACATCGACGTGACGCTGGTGCATGGCTACGGCTTTCCGCGATGGACGGGCGGACCGCTCTGCTGGGCCTCGGGGCAGCCGCCCGCCCGGATTGCTGGCATGGGCGAGGCCGTCGCGCAAGCCGTGGGCAAGGGCCATCTGCCCGGCGCGGTGGAAGATATGCTCGCCCCCTTCAGGGCCGCGCGGGCCGAGATCGAGCAAAGGAAATCCGGCGATGCGTGACGTCCATATCTGCGCCTACACCCGCACCCCCATCGGGCGCTACGGCGGCGCGCTGTCGTCGGTTCGGCCCGACGATCTGGGGGCGGTGCCGATCATGGCGCTCATGGCGCGCCATGATCTGGATTGGGCGGCGCTGGACGAGGTGATCCTTGGCTGCGCCAATCAGGCGGGCGAGGACAACCGCAATGTCGCGCGCATGTCCTTGCTCTGGCGGGCCTGCCCGAGACGGTGCCGGGGACGACGATCAACCGGCTGTGCGGCTCGGGGATGGATGCGGTGATGACCGCGGCCCGCGCCATCCGGTCGGGCGAGGCCGATCTGATGATCGCCGGGGGCGTCGAGAGCATGTCGCGCGCGCCCTTCGTCATACCCAAGGCCGAGAGCGCATTCTCGCGGGCGGCCGCGATCGAGGACACGACCATTGGCTGGCGCTTCGTCAACCCGGTGATGCGGGCGCGCTACGGTGTCGACAGCATGCCCGAGACGGCGGAAAACGTGGCCGAAGATCACAAGATCAGTCGCGCCGATCAGGATGCTTTCGCGCTGCGGTCGCAACAGAAGGCAGGCGCGGCGATGGCCAGCGGCAGGCTGGCGCAAGAGATCACGCCGGTGCGCATTCCCGCCGCAAGGGCGATCCCGTCATCGTCGACACCGACGAGCACCCGCGCCCCGATACCACGCCCGAGATGCTGGCGAAGCTGCCCGCACCCTTCCGCCCCGGCGGGTCGGTGACGGCGGGCAATGCCTCGGGCGTCAACGACGGCGCGGCGGCGCTGATCCTCGCCTCCGAGGCGGCGGTGAAGGCCCATGGCCTGACGCCCATCGCCCGCATTCTGGGCGGCGCGACGGCAGGGGTCGCGCCGCGCGTGATGGGCATCGGGCCGGTGCCCGCGAGCCACAAGCTGATGGCGCGGCTGGGGCTGGCGCAAGAAGACTTCGACGTGATCGAACTGAACGAGGCCTTTGCCAGCCAAGGACTTGCCAGCTTGCGCGCGCTGGGCATCGCCGACGATGACCCGCGCGTGAACCCCAACGGGGGCGCCATCGCGCTGGGCCATCCTCTGGGCATGTCGGGCGCGCGGATCGTAGGCACGGCGGCGCTGGAGCTGCAGGCGAGGGGCGGACGGCGCGCGCTCGACCATGTGCGTCGGCGTCGGTCAGGGCATCGCGCTGGCCGTTGAGGCGGTCTGAGGCGGTGATCACCCGTCAAGGGGCGGAAGGCTGGCGATCCAGCCCGCCAATTCCCGCGCAACGGCCTTCGGTTGCTCGGGCAGAAGCGCGTGGCCGGCGTTCCCGATGACGGCCAGGGTCGCGTACGGTCCGATCGCATCTTGCAACGCGCTCAGATCGGGCGGCGGCGAGATCGCGTCATCTTGCGCGCCCAGATAGAGCGTTGGGTGCCGGTCGGCGACGCGCAGCCAGGACTTGTCGTGGGTCTGCCGCGCCGCGCGGCGCTGGGCGGCCGAGACCTCGGGCCACCAGCCATCCAGCCAGACCGTGGCATCGGCGCCGGGCGCGAAATAGACCCGTTGAAGATGGGCTAGCCGCTCGTCCGGGCGCAGCGACATGTCGAAACTGGCCGAGATGGACGCACTGACATGCTCGGGCACGGTATTGGTCACGATCGCGGCCACGAGCGCCACGGCGCGTGTCAGGTCAGGCCGGTCATGAGCCAGCACGCGCGCCACCCAATTGCCTGCGGCATGTCCCACCACAACGGCCGGGACGGCGGCCTCGGCTTCGAGGATGGCGGCGATATCGGCGGCCATGTCATGCAGCGTGTCGCTGTCATGCAGCGGCGTGGAGCCGTTGATGCCGCGCGGCTCCGGCAGGATCAGGCGCAGGCCCGCCTGCATGAAATCGGATACAAGGGGGTCGAAATCCTCGGTCCCGCGGCCCAGCGACGGAATTAGAACGACAGCGGGGCCGTCGCCGAAAACCCGGTAGGCAATCCTGGCGCCATCGCGTGTCACACGCCTTGATACGCCGTGGGTGAGGGATGAGTGATCGGCCAAGTTGGATGTCATGGTGCAATTCTGCAATCTGGGCCAAGGTAGCGCCAGTTTCCCATCTGAACGGGCCGAAAAGGAGAACGGACATGAAACTGGCTGTCATCGGCGCGGGTGCGATCGGGGGCTGGCTGACCGCTGGCTTCATCGACGGAGGGGCCGAAGCCGTGGTTCTGGCGCGCGGGGCCACGTTGGCGGCCCTCAAGGCGAAAGGTCTTGGTCTTGTCGATGGCGCCTCCTCCCGGCGCTTCGCGGTGCGCGCCACCGATGATCCGGCCGATCTGCGCGATGCCGATGTCCTGCTCTTGGGGCTGAAGGCCCATGATCTGCCCGCGCTTGCGCCCGTGATCGCGGCCGCACTGGGTCCGCAGACAACGGTCGTCGCTGCGATCAACGGTCTGCCGTGGTGGTTCTTCGAGGCATTTGGCGGACCGGCACAGGGTCTGCATCTGGAGGCGACGGATCCCGGCGGTGTGTTGTCGCGCCTGATGCCAGCCGACCGGGTCGTGGGGGCCGTGGTCCACGCGGCGAGCCTTGTGGAAGCGCCGGGCAGCATCCGTCTTGTGGCCGCCAACGAGGTGCTCTTGGGCGATGCTGGCCGGGGTGACCAAGCGGCTAAGCATCGCGGCGCAGCTTGCACGCGGCCGGGTTCCGGCCATCGCCTCCGAGGCTATCCACCATAATGTCTGGGGGAAGCTTTGGGGCAATTCGAACATGAACCCCCTGTCCGTTCTGTCGCGAGCGGACCTGTCGCAGATGCTGGAGGATGCCGGAGTGCGTGGCCTGGCCATCACCATGATGCGCGAGATGTCTGCCTTGGGCGAACGGATCGGTCTGACCGGCTTCGATGATATCGATGGCCGGATCGCGACCACGCGCAAACTGGGCGCCTTCCGCACGTCGATGCTCCAGGATGCGGAAGCGGGGCGCACCCTGGAACTGGAGCCCATTCTGGGGGCGCTGATCGAACTTGCGCGCAAACTGGATGTTCCCACGCCGACGATGGACGGCATCTATGGGCTGACGCGGCTGCACAGCCTGGCACTGCAAGGGCAGGCGACAGGCGGGTAGGGCCGTCGCGCCGGTCATGTCTCGAAGAAGGGCGTTTCTTCGCCCCTCTTGCCACGCAGAAGAATGTCGAAACCGTAGGATCGCACGCCATCCAGCATGCCATTTTCCCGCATGACCAGCATGTGGCGCAGGTCCTCGGGCAGCATCGACAGAAGCGGATCCTGAGCGTTTTCCTCCGGGAAATCCGGAAAGAACAGTGTGGTTTCCGCGATCCGCATCAGGCCGATGCCCATGACGATGATGTTGAGGTGCGGCGCGCGGCATTGGCCGTTTTCCGCGTAGCCGCCGGGGCGGATCGAGTGAAAGGCAAAGGCGCCGTCGTCGGTCGACCAGGCGCGGCCCCAACCCAGGAAATCGGGGTCTGCCTTGTCAGCCTCGGGGTCTTCGGGATGGCGGAACCGGCCCGCCGCATCGGCCTGCCATAACTCGAGAATGGCATTGGCCACGGGTTCGCGGCCTTCCTTCATCACGGTTCCGGTCAGGGTGAAGGCCGAGCCCTTGGTGGTGGGTGCTGCGGTGGCCGTGATCCGGGTCAGGTCGTTGTCGCCGGGCTGAAAGTAGTCGGCCGGGAAGAACGGGCCGATGGTGTGCTGCGAGAGCGGAAACCGGCGCGTGTGCTGTAGCTGCTCCATCATGCCTCCGGTGTCGCCTGGCGCCCGCGCAAGACGATGTCGTGCTGAAAGCCAAGGTGGTCGTCCCCGACCTCGGCCGGGTGAAGCTGTGTTGCGATCAGTCGCTGACGCGCCGCCGGGTCGCCCACGGATTGCAAGATGCGGTCCCAGTCGTTCAGCGGATCGCCGGGGAAATACATCTGCGTCACCAG
This sequence comes from Roseicyclus sp., assembly GCA_018401055.1. The sequence continues at coordinate 77,657 of JAGYLB010000110.1, read as the reverse complement.
CCGCGACAGCGAGCTTGGGCCCAGCACCGAGAAATGGATGTGCGGCGGGCGCCACCACGTGTCCTTGACCGGAACCGGATAGGCACCGGGCTTGATTGTAAGAAAGGAATAAGCCCCGTTTTCATCCGACCTGACACGGCCATGGCCAAGGAAATTCGGGTCGAGCGGTGCCTCGCGGTGGTCCATCGCATGGGCATAGCGCCCGGCGGCATTGGCCTGCCACAACTCGACCACCGCGTTCGGGATCGGGCAGCCATCTTCATCGAGGATGCGGCCCGCCACCCGCATCAGAAGACCCTGCGCCTGTTTGCCGGTCGCGGTTTTCGCCAGATTGCTGTCGCCGCAAGCCAGCTTGCGCCACAGGTCCGCAGGGCCCGTCGCCTCCGTGCGTGTGACCGGCCGCCTGAAGGCTGCCTGAGACGGCGTATGGGTCCAGGTGTTGGTGTAGCCCTCGATCGGAACGCTGGGCTGGACCCCATCGGGCCAGGGGTCATAAGTGCGGGTCAGCGTGTTGTTTCGCATGCCTTTGGGTCCTTTGTTGAAATGGACGGCCAACCTGCGTTTTCTCTAGAAGAGCACTCGGCGAGTTATGTGTCGACATTATAAGCCATGTTTATAGCTTTTAGCAATCTCCCAAATGTGCCGCGTCACAGGCAACTCTGCATACAAGTCCTGACCGGTCGATCCATCTGCTGTCTTCGCAAAGACCGGCATCGGCGCTCTTCTCCATCAGCGCGCGAAGGTCCATCATGGGTTTGGTCATCGCGTGTCGTCCTTGGTTCAGGTTGGTGTCGCAACCCGACCCTATCGAGAAACCCGATGGCCACCGACAGCCCCACCACGCCCCGGGACGTCAGCCGCGTGCGTGCGAGGTCGGACTTGGCCAGCAGCTTGGCACGTTGAGGGCAGGTGAACCACGGCCCATCTGCTGCTACCTCCGAGAGGGGCAATTCTTCTACGGTGCTTGCATGCGATTGCGCTCCTCTCTCGGTCAAGAAGGCCACGCCCAAAACTGCAGCTTCAAACGGCCCAGCTCGCAGGAGGCAGAGCACTTGACCCCAGCATGAACCGAAATCCATATTCAACAGTGGCTTAAGTCTTGGTAACAGCCCGGCGCATTTCTGTCTGCAAATCAACAGTCTCTAGGGTCTGGGTCGGGAATGCGCACTGCGGGACGGGATCGCGATCTGGAAACAGGTCCTCATTCACGGGGGTAGTTCATGAAACATGTGATCTCTGCCATGGCATGCATCCTGCTGCCGGGTCTCGCCTCGGCCGATGGTTTCGCCGCGCCCGACCTCACCCGCCTTTCGGTCGATGTTACGGGCTATCGGGGCGGCACTTTCGTCGCCATCCAGAACGATCCCGACCGGCTGACGATTGCCTGCACGGATTGCAGCGGCTTGACCGCCATTGACATCCTCATCGGCCGCCAGACCGACGGGACGGAGGACCGGATCCGCAGCGGGCAGACCCGCGCCGAGGACATGCGCGCCCTGTGCCTGGCGCGCGACCCGACTTGCGAGCTGGACCTGACCTCGCTGGGTCGCGCGGTCGGCTGGGTTACGGCCTACGCGGGCGTGACGACCGGCAGCACGACGATCTTGTTGCTCGATGGCGACATTCTGACGATCCGCTCGATCGCGAGCGATGTCGACACCGCGCAGACGCAACGGGGTCCATGCCATGACCACGCTGGCCCCTGTCATCATTGGCGCGAAATGACACGCCCGGCCCGAAGGGACATCCCGAAATAACGCCGCAAGACATGGAAGCCCGCATCGTCCGCAGCGGTGACCCTATACTTTGCAAGACCGCCATCATCGACGCCCAGACGCCGTGGTCTGACCAGAAGGAGAATTTCACCATCATCGGCCGAGACCGGCAGAGCGGCGAACATCGTCGCTGGGGGCCGGACAGCGGCCGTTCACCGGAACGAAACTGCAGGCCCAGCTTCATGCGAAAGCGCCCGGTCGCCGTCTCCCGGCTCGGCAGCTTGCCTTGCGCAGAAACTGTTGGTTTGCTCAACTGCTCCGCGTGATCGCGCCCAATGCCGATATCAGGGCGTCCGCGTCCACGGGGCCGACATCGAGATGTGTCACCATGCGGATGCGCCTGTGGCCGACGACGGTCACTGTCACGTTCTTTTCCCGCAAACGCCGGGATGTTTCACGCGCGTCGGGCGCCTGTTGGTCAAGATCGGCAATCACGATGTTCGTTTCGACCGGCATCACGCGGGCTATGATCGGCAGGTCCGAAAGGCGCGCGGCTATGGATTTCGCAAGAGCATGATCCTGTGCCAGACGGTCGACGTGGTGATCCAGCGCGTAAAGACACATGGCGGTCAAAACGCCGGTCTGGCGCATGGCACCGCCCCAACGCCGTTTGAGAAGCCACGCCTTTTCCACGAAGTCGCCCGAGCCCGCGAGCACCGCCCCGACCGGGCAGCCGAGCCCCTTTGTGAAGGCGATCCACGCACTGTCGAACCCGCGCGCATATTCGGCTGCGGGTACTCCGGTCGCGACCTGAGCATTCAAAAGCCGTGCCCCATCCAGATGGGTCGCAAGCCCCGCCGCTTTTGCAGCCGAGGCGACGGCATTCAACTGGTCCAACGGCCAGATCGCACCGCCTGCAAGGTTTGCGGTCTGCTCGGCCACCAGAAGGCGGCTGCGCGGGGCATGGGCCGACCGTGGGCGGATCGCACCGGCAAGTTGTTCTTGCGTCAACATTCCCGTTCGCCGTCGATCGGGTGCATCATCACGCCTGAAAGCGCGGTCAGCCCGCCGCTTTCGGCGAAGATGATGTGGCTTTCACGGGTGCAAATCACCTCGTCACCCGGGCTGGTGTGAACTGCGATCGCGATCTCGTTGCACATCGTACCCGAGGGCAGGAAAACAGCTGCTTCCATGCCAAGCATGCCGGCGACGCGCGCGCACAAATCCAGCGTTGACGGGTCTGCGTCGTGCCGTTCGTCCCCGAGGGGGGTATCGAGGGCGGCCTCCCGCATTGCGCGGGTCGGTCGGGACTGTGTGTCGGAATAAAAATCGTGCATGCAACCGGCCATTTCGATGGTGGGACTGTCGCAACCTACAGTTTTGTACGGCTGCGTGTAGACGGTAATGCAACACAGCTTGGGAACGTGGTTGGAACGCCTCCAGTCATCAGACCGTCGGGCAGGACCCAAAGCGCAGCATATGCCCGACGCTTGGCCGGCGCACCCGGCTGGCATGGCAATCGAAACGGAACCGGGGTGTAGCGGCGCTGCGGCGCATGCCATGGCACGCATCATGGCGCAGCGGCGGCGGGGTCGTAACCCGGCATCCGGCTGCCCAAGATCGATGAGCGTGCCGGAGGCTGTGCTTGCGTCGGCGGGGTCGTGGATGACCATCAGCGCCGGAATGCCGCGGTTGCGGATATGCCCGAAGGTAAAGGCCCGCAGGTCATCGCGCAGGGCGCCGTCGAGCTTGGAAAAGGGTTCATCGAACAATAGGGCGCGCGGCTCGGCCAGAAGCATGCGCATGAGTGCGACGCGCGAGCGCCGCCTTAACCGCCGCGCGCCTCCGGACCGATGAAGCCAGCCCGAAGGCGAGGTTTTCGCCGACCGACAGATGCGGAAACGGCGCCGTGTCTTGGAACATCAGCCCCACACGCCCTGGGCATACGGCGAGGGTAAGAGGCGTGACCAGGGGCGCGCGCCCCTACTCTGGTCGCGGCCAATCCTCTGGATCGGAGTTCCAAGGGGATGCGCCAGACAAGGTCTGGGTGACCGATATCACCTACACCAAAGCCCACGAGCAATCCCCGTCACCCCCAACACCTACAGATCCAGGACCGTGGAACGCCCCCGTGCGCAACAGCACCGGGGCCTCTGCGTTTGTGCGAATTCCTCGCCGTCCATCTTGTTTGAGGTAACAGACCAGCCATATACCATCCAGACGGATGGTATATGGGGGGTTGATCATGACACAGGCCGGCGCAACGCCCGTCAAGGCACCCGAGTCCGAGAAGATCACGATCAACCTTGGCCATGTCGATCTGGGCCATATCGAGCTGCTGGTGCAGGAAGGGTTCTATTCCAACCGCAGCGATTTCATCCGCACCGCGATCCGCAACCAGATCGAGCGGCACGCGGAAACCCTGCGCCAGATCGTCGTGCGCAAGAGCGTCGATCTTGGCCTGCGCACCATAACCCGCGCCGAGCTGGTGGCCGCGCGGACGGCGGGGCAAGTGCTGGATATTCGTGTTCTCGGCCTCGTCATCATCGCGCCGGATGTCAGTGCGGACCTTGCCCGCGACACCATCGCTGCCCTTTCGGTCCTTGGCACCTTGCAAGCCCCAGCACCGGTCAAGGCGGCGCTTGCCGACCGCATTACCTGACCCGGAATTCCAGAAAGCACCCGATGACCGAATCTCTTCGCCATGCATGGCCGGCGCCACCGAACTGACCCGAGCCGGTAGCTCATCGAGGGCAACGGCCCTCATCCGGTCGATGCTGCATCGAAAAGCCGACCGGGATGATCCGTCTGACGCGACCGCCTCAGACACGATCGAGGGAAGTTTCACCCGCGTCGACGGGACGGAAACAGAACCCCAGACCGCCGTCGGTCCTACCTTGCGCAAGGCGCGCAAAGGGCTTGCTGAAACGCTGCGTGGCATCTCGGCGGGCGGCATGCCGCCGCGCGGGGCGTGGGCCCCGGTGCCCGTCGATCTGCCTGCCGGGGCGCAATTCCTGTCGATGACGCATACCGGCCCTCAGGGGCGGCGGGACTATCGGCTGTAGCAGCCCGCCACCCGGCCGGACGGACCGATGCCGCTGATCGTTATGCTGCACGGCTGCACCCAGACGCCCGAGGATTTCGCGGCGGAGGACCGGCATCGAACGCGCTGGCCGAGGAATTCGGCGTTCTTGTCGCCTGGCCCGCACAGCCCGGCGGGGCGAATGCCCAGAAATGCTGGAACTGGTTCCGACCCGAGGATCAGGGACGTGACCGGGGCGAACCGGCCCTGATCGCGGGGATCGTGCACGACATCTTGCGCGATCACGCCGCTGATCCAGCCCGCGTCTATGCGGCAGGGTTATCGGCAGGCGGGGCCGCAGCGGCGATCCTTGGCGCGGCCTACCCTGATGTTTTCGCGGCGGTAGGTGTGCATTCCGGGCTGCCCGTCGGCAGTGCGCAAGATGTCCCTTCCGCCTTTGCCGCCATGCAAGGCGGCGCGCGCGCCGGGAATCGACGCCTGCGTGTTCCCACCATCGTGTTTCACGGATCGGCCGACACAACCGTGCACCCTGCAAACGGGAAGGCGGTGCTGGCACAGGCCATGCAGACCACGGATGGCCTGACACAAGTTCTTGTATCAGAAAATTCGGCGGGCGGACGCAGCTATCGGCAAACCCGCCATGATGACGCCTCTGGCCGAAGCGTGACGGAGCATTGGGACATCGACGGCGCGGGCCATGCCTGGGCCGGTGGTCGCACGGAAGGCAGCTACACCGACCCCAAGGGGCCCGATGCCTCGCGCGAGATGCTGCGGTTCTTCCTGCAACACAGGCGGATCTGACGCCCGCGGCACGGCGGATCTGATAGCCAAGTCAGGAACCGCGCGCCCTGTCGCGGCCAAGGGAACGCAATCGCGCCGGTCGGGTTGTAGCTGTGACCACAAAACACTCACGAGGAGACAACAGCGTCATGGGCATCATCTGGACGATCCTCATCGGCTTTGTCGCCGGCATCATCGCGAAATTCGTGACGCCGGGCGACAATGAGCCCTCTGGCTTCATCCTGACCACCATCCTCGGGATCGTCGGCGCCTTCGTGGCGACCTATCTGGGTCAAAGCCTCGGCTGGTATGGCCCCGACGAGGGCGCGGGTCTGGTCGGGGCAGCCGTCGGCGCCATTATCGTGCTGGTGATCTGGGGCTTCTTGCGCCGACGTGCGTGACCTAGGGCTACTGGGATCAAGACCGAGCCTGTCTTCTTCGGCAACTGGCAGGGGCTGCTCCGGATCATTCTCGGAGGTGTCCCTGCTTTCGCAGTCATGATCTTCGTGCTGCGCACATCGGGCAAGCGCATGCTGAGCAAGATGAACGCGTTCGATCTGGTGGTGACCGTCGCGCTGGGTTCACCGCGGTGCACGACAGCACCGACAGGGCAAAGTCGCCACTTACCTTTGTCCCGTAAATATCGGTGTTCTTCGCGGTGCTGCTGACGCCCACCGCCGTTGGTGCACTGATCGCCTACATCCACCACATCCCTGAATCCATCAACATCGTGAACTTTACGGCCTAGATCGGTGACAAGCTGCAGCGGGCCATCACCCGGATGCTCGACGAAGAAGCCACACGCGACCAAGATCCGACGGCCACGGTCGCCTTGCGGGCTTGGCGGCAGGTGCCGCCGGCTATCGACGGGCAGATCATCCGGGCCAAAAAGGCCGGGGACATACAGCAGTTCGACATGGAAGGCCTTACCAAGGTCACCCGCGAGCATGACCCGCAGACCGCCGTGCTCTATCCGGACTGGCTGAAGGCCCGTCTGGCGGTCTTTTCAACCCGGGCACCCTAGCAACCGTCGATACGCAGCGATCTTGTGCTCTATCGACGCGTGACATTCGAGGTCATGCTCGACCGAGCCTTTGACGGGATGCGGCAATACGTTGCAATCGACCGCACCGCGACCTTGCACGCCCCGAGCGTCCATCCCGCCAATGACCACAGTCCCGACTCGGCCGAGCAAGCGACAAGATTGGGCCGCATGGCGCATCCTTTGCCCCGAATTGCATGCAGAACCCTGGTCACTGGAAAGCGGGCCCCATCGTCGGGTGCGGAGGGTCCTGTCGATACTCCATCCGGATTGCTCGGAACGGTTTCACTGGCTCCGGCGTTCCCCATCCACACATGGAGGACCCGACATGGACCGTCTCAGCATCGTTCTGACTCTCATCGTGGGCTCCGCCCTGACGGGCGGGCTGATCATCGCAGTTCTGGCTTTTGGCTGGTATTCTTGGCTTGCCATAGGCTCTGCAGCCGCGACCGGCTTTGTGCTGGCCTGGCCGGCAAGCTACCTCATCTCGCGCCGCATCAAGCGACAAGACCCTGGCTGGGATGAAACCCGTGCGGCAGAGGTGGACGGCATGGTGCCCGATCCTTCGGCCAAGGAAGTCTAGGCCGCTCCGCACAAGCATCGTGCTGGACAAGCGGCGTTGCGGCGCAATGCGCCGCGGTGCAATCACCCCAGCACCACGTTCAGCGTTTGCCTCTGCCCGCTCGCGCCAGCGGCCAGCGGCACCCGCAGGGTCCCATGATAGGGGTTCATCGTCATGCCATCCAACGTTGCCGCCACGATGCCACGACCCGTGAGCTTGGGGTTTTCGATGGTGATCGCCAGACTGGCACCTCCCATTCTGACCTTCGCTGTAACCTTCGGCCAGTGTCGCGGAAAGCACGGGTCAAGGATCAGCGCGTCGCCCGCGCGCGTCAGCCCGATCAGCCCCTCCATCCCCGCGCGGTACATCCACGCGGCGGATCCTGTGTACCAGCTCCAACCGCCGCGTCCGTCATGGGGCGGAACCGAATAGACATCGGCCGCCACCACATAGGGCTCCACCTTGTAGCGCGCCGCATCGTTCGCGGTCAGCGCGTGGTTGATCGGGTTCAGCATGGCAAAGAGCGCGCCTGCCGCATCGCCATCGCCCAGTTTCGCATGGGCGAGGATCGCCCACATCGCGGCGTGGCTGTATTGGCCGCCGTTTTCGCGCAACCCGGGCGGATAGCCCTTGATATAGCCCGGGTCCCGATCCGAGGTGTCGAAGGGCGGCGCGAAGAGAAGGGCAAGGCCGGGGTCGGGGCGGATCAGATTCTCGGTCATCGACGCCATGGCTTGACGTGCGCGGTCGGGATCGGCCGCGCCCGACAGGACGGCCCAGGATTGCGCGATGCTGTCGATCCGGCATTCGTCAGACGTTGCAGAGCCCAACATTGCCCCGTCGTCGTAGGTGCCGCGCCGATACCATGCGCCGTCCCAACCCTGCGCTCAATGGCTTGCGCGACCTTGGCCACGTGATCGCGCCAGACCCGGGCGCGCGCCGGGTCGCGGGTACCGGCATGGGGCGCCATGGCGTCGATCGTGGCGATCAGCAGCCAGCCCAGCCAGACCGATGTGCCCTGCCCGCCTTCGCCCACGCGGTTCATGCCGTCGTTCCAGTCGCCGGTTCCGATCAACGGCATGCCGTTGGCGCCCGTCAGCGCGATGGCCTGATCGAGGCCGCGGGCGCAATGCTCGAACAGGGTCGCCGTCTGGTCGGACAGGGTAGGGAGGAAGAACTCGTCATGCGCGCCGGGCTGCAGCTCGGGGCCTTCGAGAAACGGCACCTCCTCGTGCAGAACGCCAGTGTCACCGGTTACCGCCACATACTGCGCCACGGCATGGCCCAGCCAGACGCGATCATCCGAGATGCGCGTGCGCACGCCTTGGCCCGAATGGGGCAGCCACCAGTGCTGCACGTCGCCCTCGGGGAACTGGCGGGCGGCGGCGCGCAACAGATGGGCGCGCGTCATCTCGGGCCGCAGGGCGGCCAGCGCCATGCCGTCTTGCAACTGGTCGCGGAAGCCATAGGCGCCGCTGGCCTGATAGAAACCCGCCCGCGCCCAGATGCGGCAGGCGACGGTCTGATAAAGCAGCCAGCCGTTGAGCAAGATATCCATCGCGCGGTCGGGCGTCGCTGACCTGTACCGCGCCCAGCAGATCCGGCCCAATGGCGCTTCACACCCGCCAGCGTTTCTGCCGGGTTGGCGTCGCGATGGCGCACGATCAGGGCGCGGGCGGCCTCTGCCGTCTCGGCCTGACCCAGCAGCATCAGCACCTCGACCGTCTCGCCGGGCGCCAACGTCACATGGCGTTGCAGCGCCGCGCAGGGGTCAAGCGCGGGGCCTGTGCGCCCCGACAGCGGCGCCGCCCCGATGCCTGCCGGGCGTGCCATGCTGCCGCCGATGCCCAGAACCTCGGCCCGGTCGCCGCTGTGGCTATGGGTCGCGGCCCCCATGTCGGCAAAGGCGACGCGGCCCGGAAAGGCGGCGGTGTAGGGGTTGCGCGCGAGTATTGCGCCGGTTTCCGGGTCATGTTCGGTGGCGACATGGCGCAACGTCGCGCCGCGCGACGGCCCCAGAACCCATGCCGCATAGGCCGTGACCGATAGCCGACGCGTCTTGCCCGAGGTGTTGCGCAGCGTCAGGTGGGATATCCGTACCGGGTCCTCCAGCGGCACGAACTGCACCAAGGCGGCGTCGATCCCGTGCGCCTCATGCTCGAACCGGCTGTAGCCAAAACCGTGGCGCGCGACGTAAAGCCCGGCGTCGCGGATCGGCAGGGCGGTCGGCGTCCAGGTCTCGCCGGTCTCGATGTCGTGGAGCCAGATCGCCTCGCTTGCCGGGTCGGTGACGGGGTCGTTCGACCATGGCGTCAGCTGGTTCTCGCGGCTGTTCTTGGCCCAGACATGGCCGCTGCCCATGGCCGAGACCTGAAAGCCGAACTGCGGGTTGGCAATGACGTTGATCCAGGGGGCGGGGGTGGTCTGCCCATCTTGCAAGACGATGACGTATTCGCGGCCCTGATCGGCAAACCCGCCGGTGCCGTTGAAGAACTCCAGCGCCTTGGTCTCGAAGACCTTGGGCGTCGGCGCGAGGCTTTGGTGACGCGATCCGGGCCGGGGGCGCGGTCCGCGGACAGGCGGGAGAGCGTCGATCTGCTGGCCGATGCTGCCACGCGCGGCGCTCAGCACGACGCTGGCCGTGGCCTGCAGCATCGCGCGTGCCTCGGGCAACAGGTCGCTGCGCAACACATGGACCGCGCCCACCAGCCCACCGGAGGACGCGTCGGGACGCGGGTGCGCGCCTGCGGACCGGACCGCGCCCTCGATCAAGGTTTGCAGGTCCTGCACATAGGACGCCGCGCGGTCGTTCAGGATCACGAGGTCAAAGGCGCAGCCCCGCATCCGCAGGTATTCATGCGCCGCCAGCACCTCGCGCAGGCGGGGGGCGTCTTGCGCGTCCTCGATCCGGAACAGCACGATGGGCAGGTCCCCCGAAATCCCGTAGGGCCAAAGCGCCGATTGTGGCCCGGCCCCCAGCGTGATCGTGCGGCGGGTGCCCTCAGCCGCGCATCGGCGCGGATCAGCATGCCGCCCAACCGCTGGAAATCGGCCGCCGCGCCATGCGTCACGCCAAGATGGCGCAACTGCACCTGCGCCTGCGTCCAGGACAGGGTCGCGGCACGGCCGAAAGCAGAGGGGTCGCGGTGACGGTCGACCAGATCAAGAAGCGTGTCGGGATCATCCGCGACCATGGTCCAGAAGGTGACGCGCGTGCGCCGCCCATCGGCACGAGGACAGAGCGCCTGATCGCAAAGACCGGGTCCAGCACGGTGCCCGTCGTCTGCGACAGCCTGCGCCCAGCCATCGCCGCCTGCCGGATGCTGCCGTCTTGCCCGATGAAGCGCGCGCGGTCGGTCTCAAAACCCATGGCGGCGACTTCGGTGCCCTCGACCACGGCGATATGGGCGGCCCAGACCTCGGGGTCGCCCGGCGCGCAGCGGCGGCGTGTGGCGATCAGGACCCCAAGCTCGGGCAGGAAATCGGTCACGACGAAAAGCTTGGAAAAGGCCGGATGGGCGACATCGGCCGCCATCGGCGCCAAGACCAGTTCGGCACAAGAGGTGAGGTCGATCTCGCGTTTGGTGCGGCCCGTGTTGGTCAGCGTCGCCCGCCGCGCCTCCGCGTCGTCTTCGGCCGACACCACGATCTCGGTCTGCGTCGTCAACGACCCGGCGCTGTGGGTGAAGACCGCTTCGTGCTCGCTGAACACCGCCTTGTGGCTGGCCCCGCTGCGGCCGGGGTCGAGGCCCGGCTGCGCGGACGCAGACCAGCCCGCCCCCGACACGGTCGCGTGCAAGGATATGGGCGCCATGCTGCGCGGTGGTCGGATCGTCGCGCCAGCGGGTCACGGCAAGGCCGCGCCACCGGCTGAACCCCGCCCCGCAGGGTGTCAGCATCACGCCGTAGGACCCGTTCGACAAGAGATGCGCGGTCGGCGTGGCCGTCAGCGGCGATACGAACTGTCGGACAACGGCTGTCTGGTCGGGATCGAGCGTCGGCGCAGTCGCCTTGGCCGTACGAGGCGGCGCTGTGGTGACGTCGCGCGGCACGCGTTCTTGCAGCAGCAACTCCACCGCCATGATCATCGGCTCGGCATGGAACCGGGCGCGCAGGCGCCCGCCTTGCACGGCATTGGCGATGGCGGTGATGGTCATGCCCTGATGATGCGCCATGAAGCTGCGCACGATGGCGCAATCCGCGCCTGCGGGCAGGCGGGAGGTGGTGTAATCGAGCGCCTCGTAGAAGCCCAGCCGCCCCTCGGCACCGAGACTTGCCAGCCGGTCGAAATTGCGCCGGGCGTCCCCGGCGCCACCATCGCGGCCAGCCCGGTTGCATAGGGCGCAATAACGCGGTTCTCGTTCAGCCCGCGTTTCAGGCCCAGCCCCGGTACGCCGAAGTTGGAGTATTGATAGGTCATCTCCAGATCGCGGGCGTTGTAGGCGGACTCGGATATGCCCCACGGGATGCCAAGGGCCGCGCCATGGGTCTGCTGGCGGGTCACGATCCGGCGATTGGTCTCGGCCAGAACGGACCCTTCGGGCGCGCGCATCACCAGCGACGGCATCAGGTATTCGAACATGCTGCCCGACCACGAGATCAGCGCCGCGCCCGCCCCCATCGGCGTGGCCGCGCGGCCCAGACGGAACCAGTGCCGGGTGGGGATATCGCCCTTTGCGATGGCGAACAGGCTCGCCAGCCGCGCCTCTGAGGCCAAGAGATCGTAGCAGCTGTGGTCAAGCTGGTTGGTGGCGACCGAAAAGCCGATGGACAGGAGCTTCTTGTCCTCGTCGAGGAGAAAGCCGAACTCCATCCCCATGGCGAAGGCATGGGCCTGATGCTGGAGGGCGGCAAGGCGCTGGTCGAGCGACGCGTCCCGGTCCTCGGCATGGTTTGTCAGGCAGCGATGCACGGCCCCGACCCAGTATCCGGCCTCGGACCCAGTCATCGCTGTGGCCTGCGCCCGTGTGAGTGCATCGGCGCTCAGGTTCAGAAGCCGGTCAAGCGGGGCATGTTGCGTCGCGGCCGAGGTCAGGTCTGCCAAAAGGCTGACCAGGTCGGGGTCGGCGGCTGGCCCGTCGTTCAGGGCACGATCGGCCAACCGCAACGTATCAGCCAGCCCGGCGCGCCAGTCAGCTTCGGACAGCGGGCGCGCTGCCACTCGGCGCAGGCCTGCGCCACGGCGATCAGGTGCCCGGCCAGATTGCCGCTGTCCACCGACGAGACATAGGCGGGGTCCAGCACGCGCAGATCATCGGTCGCATGCCAGTTGTAGAGATGGCCGCGAAATTGCGGCATGCGCTGCATCGTGGCCAGCGTGCGTTCCAGCCGGGCTGTGGCCTCGGCCCGGCTGATCCAACCCAGATCATGCGCCGCCGTGGTAGCGAGCAGGTAAAGGCCGATGTTGGTGGGCGAGGTGCGCCGCGCGAGAGCCGGGCGGGGGATTTCCTGAAAATTGTCGGGGGCAGGTCGTTGTCGGCGGCAGTCACGTGGGTCTCGAAAAAGCGCCATGTGCGCCGCGCGACGAGCCTGAGCGCGATCCCGTCCGCATGGGACAGGCGGGCCGTCTCGGGTGTGGGCCGAGGGCGGCTGACATAAAGCGCGATCAATGGACTAATCAGCCACAAAAGGGCCAACGGCGCGACCAGCGGCGCCACGGCGGGGTTGAGCGCATATGCGCCCCCGGCCACGACCAGACCCAGCAAGACGCCCACGACCATGTCGCGGTATTGCCCCAGCGAGGTTGGCCGTCCGCGTTGCGCGGTGCGGGCCGCCGTCGTCCATTCCAGCATGTTGCGGCGGGTCACCCAAAGCCGCCAGCCGGTGCGCCAGATCGCGTCGCCCATCCGGGCGGCCGTATCGGGCAAGAGCGCGATATCGAGGGCGATACGCCCGACCGCCGTCCGCGCATCCCCGGCCAGCGCGGCAAAATGGCTGTGGGCGGTGATGCCCGCCCGCCCGGGCAGCAGTGCGAAGGGCAGCGGCAAGACGTAGGGCAGCGCCAGCATGAGCAGCACAAGCGCGGTCCAGATTGCGGCGGCGGGCAGTGGCAGCAGCCATCCCGCGCCAAGGGCCACCAGCGCCAGCGGTGCGGTGAGCGAGCGGCGCAGGTTGTCGATGATCTTCCACCGCCCGAGCGCGGACAGCGCCGCGTTCCCGGTCGCGGCATGGCCGGTCAGCCAGGGCAGAAGTTGCCAATCCCCCCGCACCCAGCGGTGTTGCCGGCGCGCGGCGATGTCGTGACGGGCGGGAAAATCCTCGACCACCTCGATATCGGACACCAGCCCTGCCCGGGCCAGATCACCCTCGAACAGGTCATGGCTGAGCATGGCGTTGTCGGGCACACGGCCATCCAGCGCCGCCGCGAAGGCATCGACGTCATAGATGCCCTTGCCGGTGAAGGAGCCTTCGCCAAACAGATCCTGATAGATGTCCGAGATCGCGGCGGCATAGGCGTCGATGCCGCCATGGCTGGCGTTGAGCTGCTGGTAGAGCGTCCCTTCGGTGCCCACGGGCAGGGCGGGTGTCACGCGCGGTTGCAAGATGCCGTAGCCGCTGCTCACCCGCCCTGTAGCCTCATCGACATGGGCTGCGTTCAGGGGGTGAGCCATCTTGCCGACGAGCCGACGCACCGTGTCGCGCAAGAGCCGTGTGTCGGCGTCGAGCGTGATGACGAAGCGTACATCTTGCGGCACGGCACAGGGCGCGACAAAGCTGGTGTCGGTGGCGCCGCGGAGCAGGCGGTTCAACTCGGTCAGCTTGCCGCGCTTGCGTTCCCAACCCATCCAGAGGCCCATTTTCGGGTTCCACACACGGTGGCGATGCAGGAATACGAACCTGTCGCCCCCGGGCGAGGGATAGGTTTCGTTCAACCGGGCCACCGCGTGCCGGGCATGGGCTATCAGGTCGGCATCCTGCGGCAGGCCCTCGGTGGCTGCATCGGGGCCATCGGACAGGATCGCGTAGTGTACCGCGCCCCCGGTGCTGGACAGGTGGTGCACCTCCAGCCGTTCGATGCAGGCGGCGACATCCTCGATGCTGCTCAGCAAGACGGGCACGGCCACAAGGCAACGCATGTCCGTCGGTATTCCCTCGGCCAGATCCAGCCCGGGAAGGCGTCGCGGGGGAACGGTGCGTGTGACCACGAGGGCCACCAGTGCCGCCCCGGCCTCGAAGGCCAGGGCAAGACCTGTGAGCACCAGTAGCGCCACAAGCCAGCCCTGCGCGCCGGTCAACACCAGTGCCCCCCCGAGGATCGCGAGTGCTGCCAGCCCAAGCGCCGCCAGATAGCCGCGCAGCCGGTACGCCCCAGCATCCGCCGCAGTCTTGGGCCAAGCTTGGGGCGATAGCCAAGCTCACGCTCCAACGCGGGACGCCCCGGCCCGATCAGACCATGGCCGGGATCGCGCGCCGCAGGTGTCGCACCGGCGGCCGCGAGGCCAAGCGCCGCTTCGGTCACCGTGATCTCTGTTGCGCCAGAGCCGCGCGCCAGCGTCTCGATCGCAGTGCGATAGAGGTCGCGTGACGCGAAATCCATCGCGGCGAAATCCGACGCGGCGCGCAGCTTGGCATCGACCGGGCTGACCGCCTCGAAGACGTCGGGCCAATCCATTTCTGAGATCAGCCGCATGCTGGTGACGATGTTGCGCATCGTGACGTTGGACGCGCCTTGCTCGTTCTGGGCGCGCAGCACCACGTCCTCGACGCTCAGGCCCTGTCGGTTCAGGCAGTCGTGCAGCCAGCCGTGCAGCGGCGTTTCAGCAGCATCGAACCCGCGCAGACGCTGGGCGATGCGCGCGGCAAGGGCCTCGGGCAAGGGCGCACCCTCCAGCGCCTGCGTGGCATCGGCCAGCGCGCGAAACGACGGATCGGGGGAAACGGAGGGGCCGTATTCGCCCGCGCGGCCGGTGACCCGGTCCACCAGATCGTCGGCGGTCTCGCGGTGCTTTTGTTCCGCCACGATCCGGTCCGTCACCCTGCGCATGTTCTCGACCAGCACGATGCGCAAGGTAATGGCGACCGCCCATAGCTCGCCGATCGTCAGAGGCTCGTCCGTCTGGTAGGCCCGCACGAAGCGCGCCAGCAGCGGCCCGTTCAGCAGACTGTCGGTATGCGCGACATAGGCCCAGGCGATCCCCATGACGCGCGGGTAACCTTCGAACGGTCCGGTGGCGAGCTTGGGAAGCTGGCGGTAATAGCCGGGCGGCAGGTCGCGGGCGATCTGCTGCAATTGCCGTTCGACAAGGTGGTAGTTGTCCAGCAGCCATTCGGTCGCCGGGCTGACGGTCTGGCCCGATTGCACCGCCAAGGTGCAGGACCGATAGGCCGACAGCAGAACGGCCGAGTTGTCGCGCACCCTGACGCTCAGGGGCGTCACCCAGACGCTGCGGTCGGTGACGGGCTGCGCCTGCGCCAGCGAGATGGCATGGTGTTCCAACCGCTCTGCCCCGAACAGGTCGGCCCGGATTGGCGCTTCATCGGTCCAGGGGCTTGCCGGGCGCCGCGGCCACAAGCGTTTTGTCCGGGCCAGAAGCCCAGTTTGCCGCGGGTCCGGTTGCGGCGTGCGATCCGCCGGCATCACCGGTCTGGCGTCAGGCCACGATCGTTCCCTGTCCCTTCAGCTGATGTCATGGGGGACAGACCGTCGCTGGAAGGAGAAGTTCCGGCCATGCGCACCGACGGATCGTTGACCCGGCTTGCGCCGAGCATCGTCGTTCCGCTCGGGCTGTCGTTGCGCAGGCGCAGCGCCATCTGGCCCCATTTCTCGGCAATCTGACTCCATTCCATGCAGGTATCCTTTCCGAACAATGCGCAGGGGGTGTTTCCAGGTCGTTGGCGCACAGCCCCTGCACAGACAACTGCCCAGCAACCGGAACGTTCCGTCGATGTCCGCGGTCGTCTTTGCCTGCAGCATGCAAGCACGCCCCGCGCGGGGCGACCGCGGGAGAGGGAGGAGCACTCCGCTGTCATGGGGCGATCACGGCAAAGGGAACGGACATCGCCGGCGGGCGTTGTCTTGGTGTTGGGCGAGCAAGCGATCGGCAATCGATCCGTACCTCGCCCGAGGAGGATTTCCGCATGAAAATGCTACTTTCCACGACAGCCCTTGTGATCGCACTGGGTGCCCCGGCCCTGACATCGGCGCAAACGCAGGCACCGGTCGAAAACCCGGCGAACACGCAGCAAAACATGGAAATGCAGGGGTTTCTGGATCAGCGCGGCACATCCGATCTGTTCGTTTCGGAACTGATGGGCCACGAGGTCTATGCGCGCCGCACGGCACAGGGCATGACGCCCTCCGGCGACGCCTCGACGCGGAATGCTGACGGAACGCAGGCCATGGCGACGATGGACCGTGGCGATCTGGGTGACATGGACAACATCGGCCAGATCAACGAGATCGTGCTGTCCAACACCGGCGAAGTCCGCGCCCTCGTGATCGGCGTCGGTGGCTTTCTGGGCATGGGCGAGCATGATGTCGCCGTGACCATGGATCAGATCAGCTTCGCGACGGACCCCGATGACCGCTCCGAGATTTACATCGTGGTCAGCACCGACGCCGAGATGATGCGCGATTACCCTTCGTATGATCGTTCGGCGATGGCGATGCCGGACGGGCAGCAGCAGAGCGACACCGTCCGTGAGGGCCAGACCGGGTTTGCGGCGCCTCAAATCGAACGCGATGGCTATGCGCGCGTCGAAGCGACCGAGGTCTCGACTGAGGTGCTTATGGGCAAAACGGTTTATGACGCGAACGACAACGATGTCGGCGAGGTCACCGACATGATCATCAACGACGCCGGAGAGATCACCGACGTGATCATCGATTTCGGCGGCTTTCTCGGGATCGGCAGCAGCCAGGCTTCGCTGGGCTTTGACGAGCTGACCATCTTGTCGACCGAAGGGTATGATGACGTGCGCATCTACGTGGATGCCACCCGCGACCAGATCCAGGATCTGCCGCAATATCAGGCGTCGAACTGACACCAGCGCCTGTCTGACCCTTGTGGTGTCTTCCGCAAGGGTCGGGCCGGACCCTTTTGATACCGGACGACGAAAGAGGCCGCACAAGTTGCTTGTGCGGCCTCTTTTCGTTCAGAGCGTCGGCAAACCTGCCCGGATCACGCGTCGTGATGCGGCATCGCCTTCAGCTTTTCCTTGGTGGTGTCGAGATGGACCCGCACGTCCGAGCCTTCGGTTTCACGCAAGACTGTGAGCTGGCCGAAGGGGATCGACACGGAATGTGCGCCCATGCCCAGAAAACCGCCGACGTCGATCACGGCATCGGTGATCTTGCCATCCGTGCCGACCTTCAGCGAGTTGATCGACCCGATGGTCTCGTCGTCGCGGCCATAGACATGCGCGCTTTCGACATCGGCAGTGGTGAGGTCATGGGCATGCGCAGTGGCATAGCCTTCGCGGGCGAAACCGTAGGCGCCGCCGGTGCCCATTCCGTGTTTGGTGGTTGCATGATTTGTCATGACAATCTCCTTGGATCCCGTGGGTCGGGATGTCTGGCAACAGGTGCCCCCTGCCGGGTCGTGACCGGTCACCGATGCTTCGATGGCCAACCCGTGCCATCGGGCACGCAAGGCCCGCTGAGGACCGGATGCATCAAGGAAACGCGCGGTAGTGCAGGAGCGTTCCGGCCATCGGAGCTATTGTTTGGACGAAGCGCGATGCGGCTACGTGCCCATCACATCCGCGAACAATGCAAGCCGCACCAGTTCCGGCAGCGATGCCGCCCCGGTCTTGCGCATCACCGCGGCGCGGTGGTTCTCAACCGTGCGTTGATTGATCCCCAGATCGGCGGCGATGATCTTGTTGGGCGCGCCCTCGAGGACCTTTGCCATGACCTGTTGTTCGCGCTTGGTCAGATCCTGGAACCTCAGACGCGCGGCCTTTCGCGTTTCGCCCGGCACGCCTCCGTCCTTGCCATCCTTTGACGCCGCAATCGCCTGCTGCACGCTGGCCAGAAGGTCGGCGGCACTGGTAGACTTTCGATCAGATCCGAGGCGCCTGCCTTCATGGCCGCGACGGCAAGGGCCGCGTCCCCGTGTCCGGTCAGCATCACAGTGGGCAGCCGTGTGTTTTCGGACTGCAGACGGTCGATCAAGGCCACGCCATCCATGCCCGGCAAAAGATTGTCGATCAACAGGCAGGCGGCACCCTCCGGTCGCGGGGTGGCGAGGAAACCCTCGGCCGAGGCATAGGTCATCACCATGTAACCCTCTGCCTCGAACAGGCGGCGCATGGCTTCGCGGATGATCGGATCGTCGTCGATGACATGAATGGTCGTTCCGGATGTGCGGGGGAACAGGTCGGACCTGGTCTTTTCGGAACGGGCCTTGCGGATGAGATCGGAAATCGTCGCCAGCAAGACCTCGGGCATCACCGGCTTGGTGATCTGGTGGCAGGGTGAGGCCGCGATGCTCTTGAGCGTCTCGGTGGTTATGTCACCCGTCAAGATGATCGTGGGCACCGACGTTCCCAGAACGTCGGGCAGGTCCTGCGCCAGTTTCAGGCCGCTTCTGCCGCCGTGCAGGTCGTAATCCGTCAGCAGCAGATCGGGCGCCGAGGCTGCGCCGCTCGCCCATGCCAACGCCGATTTCGCATCCGACATCGTGATGACGGTATGTCCCTCCTTCTCAAGGACTTCGGCCAACAGACCGCGCAGCGGTTCTTCGTCCTCGACCATCAAGATCGTCCCCGTCTGCCGCACTGCAGCCGCCAGCGCAGCCGCATTCTGCAGCGTGTCGGTTCCCTTGAGTGCAGGCTCAACGATGGGCATCTTGATCATGAAGGATGACCCCTTGCCGGGCGTCGACAAGACAGAGATCGGGTGGTCCACCAGTTCTGACAGACGCTTGACGATCGACAGCCCAAGGCCAAGCCCGGTCCCCGCAAGGGCGGCTGCGATCTTGCCTTGGTGGTAGGGGTCAAAGATCGTCTCGGTTTCCGAACTCGCCACGCCGACACCCGTGTCGCACACGAGGATCATCAAATCCCCGCCGCGGCGCCGACAGCCAAGCAAGATCCCGCCTTTGGGCGTGTATTTCAGCGCGTTGGACAACAGGTTGCGCAGCATCTGCGCCAGAAGCTGCGGATCGGTCCTGACCCAGGCCTTGCAGAGCACGACCCGCAGTTTCAGCCCCTTGATCTCGCAGGGCGTGCGAAATTCCTCGGCCAGACTCTGCATCACCGGACCAATGGCGACGGGCCGCATGTCGGGGCGGACGATCCCGGTTTCGATGCGGTTCACATCCAGCATCGAATCGAGCATCGCGGTCATGGAGGTCAGCGTCAGGTCCATCAGCGCGGCCAGCCGCGCCCCCTCGGTCGAGCGCTTGTTGCGCGACAACAGGTTGTGCAGCAGCGCCATGGATTGCAGCGGTTGCCGCAGGTCGTGGCTTGCCGCGGCCAGAAAGCGCGACTTGGCCCGTGTGGCCCGGTCTGCTTCGGTCATGGCGGCCACCAGATCGGCGTTGATGCGCTTGCGCTCGGTGATGTCGACATAGGTGATGACCACACCCTCGACGCGGCCGCCTTCGGCGCGATAGGGCTGTGCGCGGCGCAAGAACCATCGCCCCCCCTCGCCCTCGATTTCCCGCTCGGTCGCCTCGGTCGAAGCAAGCACGGTTCGACAATCCGAATCGAGCGCATCATCCCGCGAGACGGAAGCGAGATCCGACAGCGGGCGACCCACATCAGTCGGGATCACCCGGAAGATCTGGCGCGCGGCAGGTGTGAAGAAGCGGATGTTGAGGTTGAGATCCAAAAACAACGTGGCAACGTCCGTGCTGTAGAGCACGTTTTGCAGGTCATTGGCGGTGGTGCGGTGCCGTTCGAGGGTTTCTTGCAATTGGCTGTTGAGCGCGGTCAGTTCCTCGTTGAGCGATTGCAGTTCTTCCTTCGAGGCCAGCAATTCCTCGTTGGTAGACTGGAATTCCTCGTTGACCGACAAGGCTTCGGCGGCGTCGGCGCCATGGGCCTCCACCTCCTGTTCCAGATCGCGCAGCGCATCGGACAGGTCGTTGCGCGTCGCCTCCAGATCGGCCTCCAGATCGCCGGTGTGCCGGGCGTGATCGGCGGCGGCCTCAGTCTCGGTGGTTCTTGGTGCCGGGTATGGGCTGTCGATGAAGCAGGCCAGCAACAGGGGCTCCGACCCGGCGGTGACGGCGTGCAGGGCAATGTCGAACCCGTTCGGTCCAAGGATGCGTCCACCCGAAACAGTTACAAGGGGGTTGTCCGCCGTTGCAGGAACCGCAGCCGCCGCCCGAACCCGCGCGCGCAGGACCTTTGGAAGCATTCCGATCATGCCGGGATCGGGATGGCCTTGGGTGATCGTCAGGTATTTCTCGGTCGGACCCAGAAGATAAAGAACCTCGAGCCGGGTGTTCATCAAGACCGCAGCCGGGGCGTAATGCTCCATCACGATGCGGCGACACAGATCGGCCAGCGCGCTGCGCCGCACCGGGGCAAGCTCGGTCGGCACTGTCACCCCTTCACGCCGGCCGGTGGCGAAATGCAGGTCGGCGGGCGGGCTTCTCCCGACCCGGCGCCAAAGCCTTGCCGCCTTGTCCTCGACGGCAAAGCAGCCGTCACTGGCCCCGGCATCTCGGCCGCGCCCAACAACAACAGGCCACCCGGTCGCAAGGCAAAGCAGCAGCGCGCGATCACACGCTTCTGCGCCTCGGGCCCAAGGTAGATCAGCACATTGCGGCACGACACGAGGTCGATCTTGGAAAACGGCGGGTCCGACAAAAGGTCGGCGACGGTAAAGACGATGGCATCCCGCAAGCCGCTGCTGACGCGCCATCCGCCTTCTTCCTCCACGAAGAAGCGCGCCAGCCGTTCGGGGGACACTGCAGCCGCAATATCTTTGGGATAAAGACCGGCGCGCGCCGTGGCGATCGCCTCGCGGTCGACGTCCGAGGCGAGGATCTGAAGTTGGCCGCGAAACCCCGCTTCTTTCATGACCTCAAGGCAGAGCATAGCAAGGCTGTAGGCTTCTTCGCCGGTGCTGCAGCCCGCCACCCAGATACGCAGCGGGCAATCCGCGGGCAGCGCCTTGAGCAGGTCGGGAATCGCCTTCGACGACAGATGGGCGAAGACCGCAGGATCGCGGAAAAAGCTAGTGACATGGATCAAGAGGTCCGCCGCCAGATGATCGCGCTCCGCAAGATCAGATCGCAACAGTGCAAGATAGCCTCCGACATCGTCGGACCCCATCCCGACCAGTGCCATCCGCCGCGCGATGCGACGTTCAAGCGTTCCCCGTTTGTAGAGCGACAGATCCTGTTCGGCATGCTGCCCGATAAAGGAGATCAGATCATCGTAGCCTTGAGCGGCGCGTGCGGGGGGCGGCGGATCGGCCACCTTGTCATCCGTTGGCACGGAGCCATCGGTGACCTCTTGAGCAAAGCGCGTGACGGCGCCGGCCATCTGGTCTGTTCCCAGCACCTCGGACACCTTGCCGGTGGCCATCGCGCTGTCGGGCATGCCCGGATATCCCGCCTCCTTGGGGTCCTGCACGATCACGAGGCCCCCTGCGGCATGGATATCTTCGATCCCCGATGTTCCGTCCGTGCCGGTGCCGGACAAGACGATGCATGCGGCGGAGGAGCCCGCATCCTTGGCCAGGGATTTCAGCAAAACGTCGAAGGGCAGCCGCACGGCCTTCCCGCCCTCGGGTGCGGACAGGTGGATGGTCCGGTTCGCGACCGTCAGGAAGACGCCGGGCGGGATGACGTGCAGGCAACCGGGCTTCAGCGCCTGCCCCTCCGAGGCCTGCACGATATCGAGGCGGGTGTGGCGGGCCAGAAGGTCGACCATCATGCTGTCATGGGTCGGGTCGAGGTGCAGGATCAAGATGAACGCTGCCTGCACATCACCCGGCATGTCGCCAAGCAAGGCGCGGCACGCCTCCAGCCCGCCGGCGGAGGCCCCGATGGCGACAACGGGAAAATGCTTGTGTGACTTGCCCTTAAGCACTGGCTGTTCCTTTTCGGTCAACCGCCAGACTCAAATCTCGATCCGGACAAAGCTGTCGGATGCCATTTTGGCAGCCGCAGTGCCGACCATCATTTAACACAAACAGACGCGACTGCCCATCGGTGATTGCGGTGGCACAGTTCCGCCAGGACCAGCCCGTTCGCCAGAAATGAGTAGATTCCGATTCTACCGGCGCCCCACCAGGATCCGTAATGTGCAAGGACGGAGCGTGATAAGCCGCTTCGATTTGTGACGTAAAGAGTAGAACGTTGCTATTTCAGTACCTCGTAAACGGCTGGGTGGTCCACTTGGTAATTGGTGGAATGTCAGACTGCTGTAGTCCCCAAAGCTTGCGCTGACGCAAGCCAGTTTCGGGCTACCCAGCCAATTTTTGAAGCGGACGGGACTTGCCATGCAGCTTGGGCACCGTGCGCTTCGCCCGTCAATGACGGAAAGGCCAGTCGCATGGCGTGACGCGGCAAAGGCACAATCGAATCCAATCGAAAGAGACCATCATGAATCAGATCATCTATATCGTCGGCGCGGTTGTCATCGTCATAGCTTTGCTCAGCTTCGTCGGCCTGCGTTAAAGCCCGACCTGCGTTGAAGACATGCCCCAGACCAAGGATTACGCCGATGACTTCTGAAACTCTGCCACAGCAAGATACCGCGCTTCATTCAGTCTCAGCGCCCATGGTCGAAGGGTCCTACCTTGATTGGTCCGCCATCCTCGCCGGTGGCATCTTCGCGCTCGCGATCTCGTTTCTGTTGGTCACCTTCGGTGCCGGTCTCGGGCTGTCGCTGACCTCGCCCTACGGGGGCGAAGGCGTGTCGGCTGCGTGGTTGGCCATCGCCTCGGGCATCTGGTTTGTCTGGGTCATGATCACGGGTTTCGGCGCGGGCGGCTATCTTGCCGGTCGGATGCGACGCCGGGTCAGCGATGCAACGCCCGATGAGGTCGGGGTGCGCGACGGAGCCCATGGGTTGATGGTCTGGGCCGTCGGCGCATTGGTGAGCACCGTTCTGGCCACCGCCAGCGTGGGCGGCCTGTTGAGTGCGGGCGCCTCCGCCGTAGGTTCGGCGGCCGGGACTGTCACGGACGTCGCATCGGACGTGGCCTCGTCTGACTACTTTGCCAACGTCATGCTGCGCAGCCGGTGAGAAAACGCCGAAACTGGCGAAAACGCAGGCGATGACGCACCAGCCACAACAGATGACGGGGCCAACCCCGTGGTCGGCGGCGTGATCGGCGATGCGACGGGCGACACCGGGACTGGCGCCAATGGGACGACGACACCGAACGGCCAAGGCAGTGCGGAACTGACCAACATCGATCCCGCCGTCCAGCAAGAGGTCGCCGGAATTCTCGCGCGCAGTTTGACCGGCGGCGACATGGCAGATCGCGACCGCACCTATCTGGCGCAACTTGTGGCAGCCAACACCGACCTTGACCAAGAGGCGGCGCTTGCCCGCGTCGACGAGATCCAACGGCGAGATTGCGGAGGCCCGCACCGCCGCGATGGATGCCTTGGAAGATGCCCGCGTCGCCGGTGTGGTGTTCGGCTTCATCGCCGCCGCGACGCTGCTGATCGGTGCGATCGCTGCCTTCTTTGCCGCGACCGCCGGTGGTCGTCACCGGGACGAGGGTCTCGGACTGGATGTGCTGGTTGCGCGGCATTGATGTGCCGCCAAATTCACCTGCCGAAAGGATAGACCATGCCCGCGATAATCGCCTGGCTTCTCGGAGCGCCGCTTCTCGTCGTGATCATCATTGCCCTTCTGATTTGATCCGCAATTCTCTCTCAAGACTACCGGACGTGACCCTTCTGGAAAAGGAGACCCAGATGCCCAAGGAAAATCAGGCAGAGCTTTTCATTCGCGTGCTCGTGGAAGAATTCGAAGCTTTACGGAATATCAGGAAATTCGGGTTCTCCCGTCAGATCAAGTCGCAGCCAAAGCGGTTCAGACATTCCCGCAAAATTGACCAAATGGGATCCCGCGATGGAGCGGAACCGCTTGATTGCATGCAACTGATGTCGACGACAGCACAGCCGCGCATTGGTCACATCTTCGAAACGCAATGATCTGACCAAGCGCCGAAACCTCCCCTGATCCACGTCTGCTTTATTGGCGCGCAAAAGTGCCAAAAGTACTGACCCACCCTTCACAGGAGCTGCCCCAATGACAATCGAAACTCTCGACGACCTGTTTCTGCATACTCTCAAGGACGTGCTTTATGCCGAACGCCAGATCCTCAAGTCGCTCCCGAAAATGGAGCGCAAGGCGACCGATCCCAAGCTCAAAGCCGCCCTGTCATCGCACCGGGACGAGACCGAGGACCACGTCGCGCGGCTAGAGGAAGTGTTCGAAATTCTCGGCAAACCCGCCCGCGGCGCCGGTACGATGCGATGGTGGGCCTTGTCGAGGAAGCCGAGAACCTGATGGCCGAGATCGACGACAAGGATACGATGGACGCCGCCCTCATTTCGCTGGCCCAAGCGGTCGAGCACTACGAGATCGCGCGCTACGGCACCCTCGTGGCTTGGGCCAAGCAGCTTGGCCACGCCAAGGCCGCGACCCTGCTCAAGGAAACGCTCGATCAGGAATACGGGGCCGACAGGGCGCTGTCCAAGCTGGCCGAAACGCGCCTGAATGCCGAAGCCGCCGCCTGACAGGCGACGCTTCCCGACATGCCCCCACTTAGCTCGAAAAAGCGGGGCAACCGGTCCGGCGCAACCAAAGGGATGTGTCGGGCTGCACCTTGTCCGACGATCACCCCGCTCGAACCCTTGTCCCATTTCCGATCTTTCAGGCGTCCGGCCGCATCTGTGCGCAGGAGCCGCCTGTCTGCGATCAACCGAAGGCGCGTATTCCCATGATTGATCACAAGCATGAATTCCATGACCTTCTGCCGCTTGAGGTCGCGGCCCTGCGACGCCGCGCTCTCAAGCTGACATCGAACGAGCATCGGGCGCAGGATCTGGTGCAGGCGACCCTCCTGAAAGCCTGGACCAATCGCGCCAGCTATCGACCGGAGACCAATTTGCGCGCATGGCTGTTCACCATCATGCGCAACACCTTCTTCTCGGACCTGCGCAAACTTCGCCGCGAGGTGGAGGATGTGGATGGCCTTTGCGCGCAAGCGCTTGCTGAGCCGCCGCGACAGGTGGATGCGATCGCGCTCAAGGAACTGATCGCAGCCATCGGACAACTGCCGCGCGCCCAACGCCGACCGCTGGTGTTGATGGGGGCTTACGGGTTCTCACAACTTGAAGCAGCCGATGCCTGCGGCTGCACCATCGGCACGATCAAGAGCCGTGTGAGCAGGAGCAGGGCAACGCTGAGCGTGATCCTTGCCCATGACGAAATGGATGCAGGCACCCAAACGCCGCGTGCCCGCCGTGGCGAAGGTGTCTCGCGGCACCCCTCCAGGGAAAATCTGCCTGCCTTGGAAAGCGCCCGGACACATTGAAGGCGGGACCGGCTTCGCTTGATCCGGCCCTGCACCGAAGGTTTGCAGAAGGGGCGCGGGAACGCATTCGGATCGAGCGCGTTTCTCCAACGAGAGATGTCTGAACGAGACAGAGCCGTGCAAGGTCCCGAAAAGTTCGGCGGTCGCCAGCGGGCATCGGCGGCCCGGATTTCGCAGTCCTTGCCGACCCCGCCTCGCAATACGGCGGCCCCGCCCTTTGCAAGGCGCGATGAGGCCCATCATTCTCCGGCAAACGTGTCGCGCAGGCCGGGCGCACCCCCGCACTTCGTCCCACAAACGGGCCAGTGCCGGGTCAAACCTCAGGAGACACCATCATGTTTGGATTTTTCGTCGCGCTTGCGATCTTCGCGCTATTGCTTTTGACCGTCGCAATGGGTTTCCGGGCGTCCGAAAGGGCCGTCAACGCCACCGACAGGACCGGACGCGAGCGTGAAATCCTGCGCGCCCATGCCGCCGAAGTCCGTGCAAAGTGATGGGGTAAGAGACTGGCGGCCATGTCTCGGGCCCAGCCTGCGGACCTTGCCAAAGCGGTCTTGACCACCTGCCTGAAACCGGCTGCTCAAGATCGCTTGGGCAAAGCCCCGATGCAGGCTCGCAGTGGATGTTTCGCTCCGCTTGAAAGGAAGGCGTTTCCGGGATCCCGCAGCTTGGAAATGGGTCGGATGACGGGCGTACCGGGACCTTCAGAAGCTATGCTGCGTCCATGACGGATGAAAAGCCCAACCTCGGATCGACCAAGGGTCAGAAGCGGTCGACCGCCCGTAATGTTGCGCGTCGGGGCCGGGACACGCTGCCAACCGCCTTGCTGAGCATCATCGCGGGTATTCTGACGATCGCCGCACTTGATGCCGCCAGCTTCATCGCGGTTCCCGCCGTCCTTGCGCTTCTTTGCGCAATCGCGCTCGCTCCTGCCGTCAAATGGCTGGAACGCAGCGGTGCCCCGCCGTCGCTGTGCGCCGCCATCGTTGTCGGTGGCATCCTTGCGGCAGTGGCAAGCTCTGTGTATCTCCTCATGCCTTCGGCGGAAGCCATGAACGAACGCGCCCCGGAAATCCTGCGAGAGATCGAGGCACGACTTCGTCGGATCTTTGCGGCACTGGCCCCACCATCGGACGCCGCGGTTGACGAGCTTTCCGACCTTAGCCGGCCGGGGACGCTGACGGCAGACCCGGATGCTGCGCCCGCGGCGGACGGGGAAGACGACGCCGTCGGCAGACTGGTCGAAGGCGGCCAGAACCTGATGGCCGGATGGGCTATCGGTGTGCCGGGTGTCGTCGCGGGCGCGGTGTTCTGGGCCATGCTGACGTTTTACATGCTGCGTGACCGCGCCATGTTGGCTCGGGCAGGCATGGGAGTCTTCGCGGATGGCTCGACCCGGCGCGCCGTTGCAAGGGCGATGCGCGACGTCCAGAGCAATGTAGCCCGCTATCTGCTGGCAATTCTGGTGGTGAACGTTGGTCTCGGCCTTTGCATCGCTCTGGCGTTTCAGATGCTGGGCGTTGCGAATGCCGCCCTCTGGGGCGCGGCGGCGGGCCTGTTGAACTTCATGCCTTTCATCGGCATCGCCATGTTCGCGCTGGTCACGCTGGGTGTCGGAATTGCGTCCGATGACCCTCCGATCATCGCCTTCGCACCATTTGTGGCCGTGGTCGTGCTGAACGTCATCGAAGGTCACATCGTGACCCCGATGGTCGTGGGCGCGCGCATCCGGATCGCGCCCATTGCGGTCTTCGCCACGATCTTTTTCGGTGCCTGGCTTTGGGGCGCGGCCGGTGCGCTGGTCGCGACCCCAGCCCTCATCGTGGCTGTGGCCTTCATGCAACGACTCAGCAGCGGGTTCGGGACAACCGGACAGGCGCAGTCCGTCAGTGGTCGTTGATCCGGGCGCTCCTAGCGGCAAAGGGATCTTTGCGGCAGAGCCCGCGGTCGAGTTCGGCTTGCTCGCACCGAGGGGGAAGCCTGACATGGGTTAGGACGGCATCCCTTCAAAGGTGCTAGATTATGGGGGCAATTTGAACGGATCGGAAGGGTCGGTCCGGGGGGCAAAGCGCTCGTCGTCCGGCCTGCCGCAGACCGATGTAAAGGCGCGCTGCGGCAAGGGCCGTGAACGAGACAAGGCCTGCCTTTGGTCGCTGTCCATCCCCGCATCGGAGAACAAATTTGGCCACGCGTTCATCATCGCCCTTCAAGACAGCCTCGCCCGATGCAGTGCAGGACGCGCCCAAGATGGACAGTGGGGTCCAGAAGGCTCCAAGGCGACGACCTCAGGAAGAACCTGCGCGCGCGGACGCAGCCCTGCTTGGGCTTTCCCCGACATGACGGCGCGCGTTGGAACGGGTCCGGATGCCTTCCCCATACAGGCGGCCGAGAACGAAGGCATGCCGACCATTGCCCAAAAGGCCGCAAGGGAGGACCGGGCGCGGGACCTCCATCCAACCGGCAACACCGCACCACGCGCCGCCTCGCCGCAGGCGCCGGCTCAGCACAAGGAAAAGACATGAAACCCTGGTCACAGACCGCCCCGACAGCAGAACCCGTCCATCGGGACGTGGCCGCGAACCGACCCTGCCTGCGATGCAGGGCGATCTTTCCCAGCGAGGGGTTTGGCGAACGCATTTGCGCCCGGTGCAAGGCCAGCACGGTCTGGCGCACTACGCTGCCGCCGGGTGGCGGGCAGACACGGGGCCGGTCAGGCTAGGGCGCAGAGATGGACCGCGTCACCATCAGTCATGCCACGACCTACCGCTACCGCGACCCGGTCGTCCCCGGACCGCACCGCCTGATGCTGCGCCCGCGCGAAACCCGCGATCTCGGCCTGATTGCTTTCGACCTGCAGGTGACACCCGAGGCGCGGATCGACTGGGCGCATGACGTGGCCGGCAATGCGATCGCTACAGTGAATTTTCTGTCCGC
Source organism: Roseicyclus sp. (assembly GCA_018401055.1). The sequence continues at coordinate 49,115 of JAGYLB010000110.1, read as the reverse complement.
CTCGGACACCATCGACATCCGGGCGCGCACGACGGTCGAGCTCTGTGCGCCGGCCTGGCCGGTCTTTGCCATAGCCGCTTCGGCGATCGACTACCCGTTTCTCTATTCCGATGAAGACTGGACCGACCTCGGCGCACTGGCGAGCCCGCAATATGTCGATCCGGCAGGCCAGCTTGGGGCTTGGGTCGCGGGCTTCGTGCGGGGCAGGCCGACAGATACGCTTTCCCTTCTGAAGGATCTGAGCACCGGCATCGCCACGCGCATCGCCTATGAGGTGCGCGAGACCGAAGGCACGCAAGGCCCGCTCGACACGCTTGATCGGGGCCGTGGATCTTGCCGCGACCTTGCCGTGCTGATGGCCGAGGCCTGCCGCACGCTTGGTCTCGGCGCGCGGCTGGTCTCGGGTTATCTCCATGACCCGCAGGGCATGAGCCTTGGGTCGGCGGGGTCGGGGTCCACCCACGCCTGGGTCGAGGTCTTCGTGCCCGGCGCGGGCTGGATCACCTTCGATCCGACCAACCGGGCCGTCGGCGCGGCGAACCTGATCCCGGTCGCGGTCGGGCGGCGCATGTCGCAAATCGCGCCCGTCGCGGGCAGTTTCCATGGCACGCCGTCCGATCTCGTGACGATGGAGGTAGAGGTCAGCGTGACGGCGGCCTGAGCGCTGCCGACCTCAGCCGCCTACGGTCACGCCGCGCAGCCCGTCCAGCACCCCGAAGGCGGTGAGCAACCACAAGATGACGGCGATCACGATCACCGCGTTCAGGATGGATTTTATCTTGCGATCCATGGGGATGTAGGTGTTGACGAGCCACAGCAGCACGCCGACGACGATCAGTGTCACGACAAGATTGATGAGAGGCATGGAAGGGTCCTTTTCGTGGGGCGATGCCGATATGGCCAAGCGGTTCCCGGATTGACCTGCACCCTAGGCCGGACCAGCGCCGGCCGCACTGATCGGGGTTAGTGGGGCGTCGCCGCGGTTCGTGTAGGGCTTTGCGAAAGGCAAGCACGGCACGCCAGTCTTGCACGCTGGCGCGCCCGACGCATCCCGCGCTCGCGAGCTGCCAGTCCGCGAAAGGAACGGCCCCATGTCCAGAATGGATTTCCTGCGCCAGGGCGGCACGCCCTTCGACGGGTTCCTCTATGCCGAACTGGGCGAGGACAGCGCCGGCAATTCCGTCACCGTCCTGTCGGCCCTCGCGCGCCTCGGCCTCGATCCCTGGGATGAGGCGGCGGCGCTGTCCGACCTGTCCCGCGACGGCGCGACGGCGCGGCTCGGGGCTCACCTGTCGCGTATCCGCGACGTGCCGGCCCTCGGGACGACCAACGACGGGGTCCTGCCCCGGCTGATAGGGCTTTTGCCGCGATCCGACATCGGCCCTATCGGCGGGGGTCTCAGGGTATGTCGCGCGTCCGGTTGCGAAATATCGGCCCGATCCTTGCGCTGATTGCGGCTCTCCTGCTGCTGCTGCGCACCCTACTCACCTTGTCGTCCGGGTCGGGTGGCTAGAGCGCCGCCCAGAATGGTGAAATGTCCCTGAATCGCCGTCCGGACTGATCCATGTTGCGGCGCGTGCCGTGCAAGACAGGCGAGATGACACGGGAATGGCGGTCCTCTCCGGGCTGCCTTGCATCAGAGAGGACCGCATATGAACCAGATCATCTACATCGTCGGATTGGTGGTGGTCATCATTGTGATCCTCGGGTTCTTCGGACTGCGTTGAAGCGTCCGCCCCCGGCGCGCCGCGCCGGGACCCCGAAGCCATGTGAGCCCCGGCACCTTCCGGGGCATCCGAACAATAGGGGAATATCCCATGAATGCCGCCATCACCAAGGACCGCAGCGACCCCGCCTCCGACACCGATCTGAGCCATCAGCTCGAGGCACTTCGGGCGGATGTGGCGAAACTCGTATCCACCCTGTCCGACGACCTGTCCGATGGCGTGGGCAAGGCCGGACGCCAGATCGGGCAAACCGGACGCGACGCCCGTGCCACAGCGACGACAACCGTGATTGAGCATCCCCTCACCGCTGTCGGCATCGCCGTGGGCGTGGGGCTGCTTCTGGGCATGATCGCGGGCAAGGGCTGACGGCGCATGGCCTTTCCGCTTTGGGACCCGCTGCGCGAGGCCGCGAGCACTGCCCTCGGGGATGCGGGCGACCGGGCCATCACCGCGCTTGTCACGGCGGCGCTTGTTGCCGTGGCCTCGGGGCTTGTGCTGTCGGCAGGTCTGGTGGCGCTGTCGCGCGTCATCGGTTTTCCGCTGGCGGCCTGCCTGCTGGGTGTCGCCTTCGCCGGGCTGGCGCTTGGGGTCCAGCTTGTCGGTCGCGCCCGGGCCCGGCGCAGGGCGGCCCGGATCGCACTGGCGACGGAACGCGCCGCAGCCGATCTGGCCTTGGCCCGATCCCTTTTGCGCACGACCCGGCCGATCCTTCCGGTCGCGGCCTTTCTCGGCGCTTTCTTGCTGGCACGCCGGGGCTGATGCCGCCAAGGCCGCGCCAATCGGCGCCCGGCTGATGCATGTTGGCGACGCCTTGCCGCCGACCGGCGATGACCGCGGGCGGGGACTTTTTGCGCAAATCCCCGCGACCACCCCCGCACCGGGCAGACCGCGCTTTTGCACACCCAACGAAAGGATTTCGGATCATGGACAAGGACCGCGTCAAGGGAACCGTAAAGCAGGCCTCCGGCAAGGCCAAGGAAGGCATCGGCAAGCTGACAGGCGATGCCGCGCTGGAGACCGAGGGCAAGATCGAGCAGGCCGAGGGCAGCATCCAGAAAACCTACGGCAAGGCCAAGGACGCGCTGCGGAAATCATGACGCATAGGCGGTCACGGCGAGAGAGACCCCGCCCGACGGGGGAACCACGCCGCCGAAGCAAACCCCGCCGCTCCGTCTCTAGGGTGGCGGGGTTTTCCCTTGCAAGATTATGCGCATGCAAGCGGCGCGCCTCTGCCTGTCAAGGTCGGCGCACCGAATTTCCACCTGCAAGGATACCGTTGATGAGGGCTGCAACAGCCTTGTGCATCTCGGCCTTGTCCGACTCCGGCACGCCCTCATGGGCGGCAGCGGCGTCGCGCAATATCCCGAGGATCTCCCGTTCCGGCAGGATCTTGCCATCGTTCAGCGCCAGAAGCAGCGATTCACAGATGGACAGGGCGGCTGATCCGGCGATGTCTGTGGGCACTGGCATGGGCGATTTCGCTTTCGATTGAGTGAGGGGCCGGGCGATCTGGCGCGCTCGGATCGGAACGTCTCGCGAGAATGAACAAAATCGCGTATGCTGGGCTGATACAAAGCAGCGTCGCCTCTTTTTCCCCCGGCTACCGGTGGAAGCATGCAAGCCCGTACTGACCCATGAGGGATACAGATATGCTGACCCTCCAGACCCCTTTGACCAGCAAACTTTCGGCTTTCGTCGCGCTATCCGCGCCTGACCTCGAGATGCTCGCGCGGTTTCACCGGCGGCGACGGACCTTTCAGGTGGGCCACGAGCTGATCCACGAAGGCGAGAAGAACCAGTCGGCCTTTGTCCTCGCGGAGGGCTGGGCCTGTTCCTACAAGCTTTTGCCCGATGGCGAACGCCAGATCGTGGATTTCCAGATCCCCGGCGATTTTCTGGGGCTGCGCAGCATCTTGTTCCGCACCTCCGACCACAGCGTCGAGGCGGTGACGCGGATCGAAGCCTCCGAGGTTCTGGCCTCAGATATCCTCGACAGTTTCGCCCATGCGCCGCGGCTGGCCACGGCTGTGCTTTGGGCGGCGTCGCGGGACGAGGCGATGGTGGTGGAACATCTGGTCAATCTGGGCCGTCGCCCTGCCGAGATCCGCACGGCGCATTTCCTGCTGGAACTGGGCGCCCGGCTGAGACTGGTGGGGATCGGGGACCTATCGGGTTTCGAGTGTCCGCTGACGCAATACCATCTGGCCGATGTGCTGGGCCTGAGTGCCGTGCATGTGAACCGCGTGCTGCGGCAATTGCGCGAAGACGGGCTGGTCACCTTCCAGAAGGGGCGCGTCGATTTCGACGACATCGCCCGGCTCACGCGGGTGGCGGGGTTCGATCCCGAATATCTCGACCAGACGCGGCCCTTTTTGCCCTGACCGCCCCCCGGGACCGTTCGTCCCGGGGAGTACGCATCGCGGTTTCGCCGGTTCAGGCGAGCGCGTGGCTCGCCGCGTCAAGCTCGCGGTTGCAATCGGCGTCCTTGTGGTTGGTCTGTGCCTTCTCGGCTGCCTTGTAATGGGTCAGGGCCGCGTCCTTCTTGGGACCCGAGGGCGCAGCATCCCATGCCGCCTTGACGGTCTTCATCTTCTCGGCGGTCTTCTGGTCGGGTGTCTTGTTGTCCATCGGAATGATCCTTTCCTGATCTGTGAAACGGGCGCAGCCCCCCGGCAAGATGGGCTGAATGGTACAGTCGCCTGACGGGGAACTGCGCCGCTACTCGAGACAGATACGCGACGGCGAGGTATCCTGCCGTCTTCCTGACCATGGACCCTCTGCGCGGCGGATGGACTGATGCAGGTTGGTGGCGGCCCTTCTATTCACAAAAACCACTCCTGGCCCGACAAGAAAAAACGGGCAAGGGATGGCCCCGGCCCGTCTTGCGCCCGTTTGCGGGACAGATCGTCAATTGGGGGTGATGATGATCTCTACCCGCCGGTTCTGGGCACGCCCGGCCGCGGTGGCGTTCGAAGCTGCGGGCTCGTAGAAGCCCCGGCCCGACACCACGATGCGCCCTGCATCGGTGCCGTTGACGATCAGCTCGCGCGCGACGGCAAGGGCGCGGTCCTCGCTGAGCTGGGTGTTGTAGGCGGCGCCGCCCACATTGTCTGTGTGGCCGACGACGCGCACCAGCGTGTTGGGGTGGCGCCGCAGGCTGTCGGACACCGCCCGCAGCGCGGGACGGAAGCCGGGATCGACGGTGGACGATGCGGTGCGGAAGGTCACGCCTTCGGGCAAGATGACCCGCAGGTCGCTGCCCGGTGTTGGTGATCACTGCCCCGATCCAGCCAGCGACTGTTGCAGCTCGCGCTCCTGTGCCTGCAATTGCCCCGCGATGGCGCCGCCGATCGCCGCACCGACGGCGGTGCCGATGACGGTCCGCGCGGGTTCGCCGCCGATGATCTGCCCGGCCGCGGCGCCGGTCAGGCCGCCGATGATCAGCGCCTGTGCCGGGCTGGTAATTGGTGCCGTCGGGGTTGGCGCAGCCCGCCAGCGCCAGAGTGCCCGCGACAAGCGCGATCGAGATCCTGTTTCCGTGATGGCCCATGTTGCGTCCTTTCCTTGGCGGGGCCTGCGCGGAACGCGGCAGGCACTCACGCCAGATGATCCGGACGGTACCATCCCGCCCGCGGTGCCTTGCTGATCTGCGTCATGAGGATCGTGCGACGCCGTCCTGATCCAGATCAGAGCCCGTCGCGCGGCCAGACCCTATCACGGGGCAAGACCGTGTGCCGTGTCACGCGGGCCATCGGACAAAGCTGGAACAGGACATGGCGCCGCAAACGGAAGAGCACCACACCGACGCGACCGGACAGGCCCCGACCGCTTCGACCGAGAGCGACCGGTCGGGCTTGCCTGCTCTGCGCGCCGCCGGCGACGCCATCGCCATTCTGCGCCTGCGCGGCGCATCCGGCTTTGGGCGGCTGCCGCCCTTGTCGCGGCCGGGATCGGGGCTGGGCTCTACCTGCAGCCTTGGGTCGAGCGGCCCCTTGCCGTACTGGTCGAAACCGTGACCGAGGGGCCAGCCACGCGCGTTCTCGGCCGTCAACGGCCAGATCGCCGCCCGCCATTCGGTCGATGTGCGCGCCCTTGTCGGCGGGCGGCTGGCCGAGATGACGATGGAGGAGGGTGACAGCGTCGCACAAGGCGCAGTGCTCGCCCGGATCGACGCGGCGGGCCAGCAGGCCAGCCGTTCAGCAGGCGGTCGCGGTGCTGGACGCCGCCCTGATCGCGCAGGCCCGCGCCCAGGATGCGCTGACCCGCGCGCGAGGCGCTGGGCGCCGAACATCGCGCGCACCGAGCTGGAGGCTGCCGAGCGCGCGCTGCAGACCGCGATGCAGGATGTCGCGCGCGCCACGGCACAGGTCGATCAGGCGCAGGTGATTTTTGACAACCACACCATCCGCGCGCCGATGGCGGGCACCATCCTTGTCCTGAATGTCGATCCGGGCCAGAGCATCGACACTGCCACCGTTCTGATGACCATCGCCGATCTCGACGACCTGATCGTCGAGGCCGATGTGGACGAGGCCTATGCCACGCGGATCACAACCGGCCTGCCCGCGCTGCTGCAGCTGGCGGGCGAGGATGCGCCGCGCGCGGGCCGGGTCGATTTCGTTTCGCAGCGCGTCGATGCCGCGACCGGCGGGCTGTCGCTGCGGCTGGGGTTCGACGCGCCCGTGCGCGCGCCCGTCGGCCTGACGGTGACGACCAACATCATCGTGGACGAACGCGCCGAGGCGATCACCGTGCCCCGCGCCGCGGTTTCCGCAACGACCGATGGCGCGGTCGTGTTCGTGGTGCACAACGACGTTGCCGAGGCGCGCGCCGTAACGGTCATCGACTGGCCCGCCGCCCGGCTTATCGTGACCGAGGGCCTTGCGCCCGGCGATGCTGCTGGTCACGGACGCCACGGGCCTTGCCGACGGGCAGTCGGTGCGGGTCACGGTGCCCTGATGCTCTACGCGCTCAAGATCGCCGACCCGCTACCTGACCGCCAGCAAGGCGCAGACCGCCCTTCTGGTGCTGGGGGTGGCGGTGGGCGTCTTCATCTTCATCTTCATGTCGGCGCTGATCGGGGGGCTGGCGGAATTCATCTTGTCGCGCACCGTGGGTGACATCAGCCATGTCACCATCGAGGCCGAGGACCGCGACCCGACCATCCTGATCGTCGACCGACGGCCATGCTGCTGGTCCGTGATCGAACGCGGCCGGACGCGGCAGCGCGCACGCTTGGCCGAGGCCGCCACTTGGGTGCCGCTGATCGAAACCGTGCCGGGCGTGGTCGCCGTCTCGCCGCAGATCGGCGGCGCGGGGTTTTTGACGCGGGGCGCGCAGGTCGCGCAGGTCAGCGTCACCGGGCTGGAGCCGGGGCGCGAATCCGCGATCCTCGAACCTCGGCGGCTACATGGTCGAGGGGTCGGAGCGGCTTGGGTCGGGCACGATCGTGCTGGGCCAGCGGCTGGCCGACGACCTGTCCCTGTCGGCTGGGCCAGACCGCTGCGGCTGCAATGCTCGGGCGGGGTGGCGGCGGTGCTGACGCTGGGCGGCATCTTACGATACCGGCAACGGCATGCATGGACGCCAGCGCGCGCCTTTGTCAGCCTGTCGACCGCCCGCACGCTCTTTGCCATGCCGCAGGGGGTCACGCGGATCGAGATCAGGCTGTCCGATCTGAACGCCGCCGATGCCACGGCCCTGCGCATCCGCGCCCTGACCGGCCTTGATGCCGTGCCCTGGACCGACGGGGCGGAGCAGTTGATGGAGGCGCTCGATGCCCAGGCGCAGACCGGGTATTTCCTGAAATCCTTTGCGCTCATCACCATCGTGATCGGCGTCGCCTCGGCGCTCTTGCTGTCGACCTATCGCCGCCGCCCGGAAATCGGGATCATGCGGGCGATGGGGGCGGGGCGGGGATTTGTCATCTTCGTCTTCGTCACCCAGGGCGCGCTGATCGGGCTGATGGGCGGGCTTCATCGGCGCGGCGCTGGGATATCTGGCGCTGCTGCCCTTTCCCTCGCGCGATGCCTTCGAGGCCGGGCACCCTGCCGATGGACATCACGCAAGGCTCCTACGGGCTGGCCATCACGCTGACGGTGATCGGCGCGATCCTCGCCTCGATCCTGCCTGCACGTGCGGCGGCGCGGGTCGATCCGGTCACGGCGATCGGCCAATGAGCGCGCTGCTCGCGGTCAGCGATCTTTACAAGACCTTCGGCAGCGGCGAGGCCGAAACCCGCGTCTTGCGCGGCCTGTCCATGACGCTCGCGCAGGGCGAGATGGCGGCGCTGCTTGGCCCTTCGGGGTCGGGGAAAAGCACGCTCCTGACCATCCTCGGCACACTCATGAAGCCCACATCGGGCCGCTACGAGATGCTGGGCACAGGACCTTGTCGCCGCCGACGACCGCGCGCTGACCGAATTCCGCAACCGTCACATCGGCTTTGTCTTCCAGTTCCACAACTTGCTGCCCGATTTCACCGCGCTGGAAAACGTGGTCTTTCCCACCGCCGTCCGCGAGGGCCGTGAGACGGCAGAGGCGCGCGCCCGAGGGCGTGAGTCTGCTGGTGCGGATGGGGCTGGAGGCGCGGGTGGATTTCCCCTCGACCAACCTGTCGGGCGGGCAGAAACAGCGCGTGGCGGTGGCGCGCGCACTGATGAACAGGCCCGAACTCGTGCTGGCCGACGAGCCGACCGGCAACCTCGACCGCGACTCTGCCATGCAGGTGATGGACCTCATCGCCGAGATCAACCGCTACGAGGGCACCACCTTTCTGATCTCGACCCATGACGAAAAAATCGCGGGCCTGTGTCGCCGCCAGATCGTGGTCGGCGATGGTCTGGTCACAGGGTGACGGGTCGCTCTCCAGAATTCTTTCCTTGCCTTTGATCCAGGTCGGGGCGCCCCCGATCCTGATGTGCCAGCATACCCATATGGCCTTGGGCCAATCCCTCGGCGCAACACAAGGACGGTGAACCGAGATGCATGTGGAAATCAGCACGGACAACACGATCAACGGCACTGCCGATCTGAGCGCGGCCTTGACCGGCACCATCCGGCACGGGCTCGCGCATTTCGAGGCGCATGTGACGCGGGTCGAGGCCCATCTGCAGGACTGGAATGCCGGCAAATCGGGACCCGAAGACATCGAATGCACGCTTGAAGTGCGGCTCAAAGGTCAACGGCCTGTCGTGACGAGGGCCGCATCGGAAACTGTCGAAAAGGCCACGAAAGAGGCAGCCAGCAAGATGAAGGCCCTGCTCGAGACGACGCTGGGCAAACTGTCCGAGCGTCGTTGATCCGTTTGACGCGGCAGGGTCCGAACCGGACGGAACGCAGCAACACGCGAAGAAAGGTGCACCATGATGACGACAGAAGACACGCTTTGGGCGACCGAGGAACTATTCTGGACACAAGGCGCGGACAGCGCGCGAACGATGACGGCCAAGGGCGCCGTTTTCGTCTTTCCCTACCCGGTCGGCATCTTGCAGGGCGACCGGATCTGGCGCGAGGATCTGGTGGCGCAGCGATGGCGCTCGGTCGAGTTTTCCGAACGATGCTTCAGCCGGGAAAAGGACATCGCCGTGCTTGCCTATCGCGCCTCGGCAGAACGCGAAAGGGAACCGCGCTACGAGGCCTATTGCACTTCGTCCTATCTGAACGATGACGGCACATGGCTGCGGATCTTGCACCAGCAAACGCCCTTGCCCGCGTCAGACCCGTCCTGACCTGACCGGGGTAGGGTGGAGCAGCGTCCCGGTCGTTCTGGTAAGGAAGACCGTCAGGTGCCGGACCTTGTCCCGGCCAGGGCGCCCTTTTGCGCCAGGCCCCAGAACTCCGCGATGTAGCGGGTCGAGGAGATGCCGACATCCAGCATGTATTTGCCCTCCTTGCCCAGACCGTCCGCCCCTTCCGTGTCGATCGGGGTGCCGTGGCCCATCGCCTCGACGATGTATTCCTCGATCACCGCTCTCCCCTTCGGATCGCACCAGACGCGCCGGGCCGCGCCGTCTATCGTTTCGATCCGTGTCGGCGGGCCGTCCACCTTGTGCAGCTTCTGCCACTGCCCGACGATGGACCGGGCGTTGGATCGGTCGACCGTGGTGTCGCTGTCGCCATGCCAGACCGAGATCGTCGGCCAGCGGCCGGTGAATTTCGACGCGCCGCGCACAAGGGCGCTGAGCCGGCGGTCCGATGGCATGCCATAGCCGTTCATGCGAAAGATCGCCTGAATGAGGTTGTCCGCGCTGCGATAGGGTAGCCCCGCGATGATGGCGCCGCCCGCGAAGACCTCGGGATAGGTCGCAAGCATCACCGATGTCATGGCCCCGCCCGAGGACAGACCCGTCACGAAGACCCGCGTGGGGTCAATCGGATGGTCCTTGAGGACGCGCCGGATCATCTGGCGGATGGACAGGGCTTCGCCCCCGCCGCGACGAGTGTCGCCGGTCATGAACCAGTTGAAACTTCCGACGGAATTGTTGGCCAGTCGTTGTCGCGGAAACAGGAGAGCCACCCCAAGTTCCTCGGCAAGGATGGACCAGCCTGACCCGATGTCATAGCTTTGGGCCGACTGGCTGCTGCCATGCAGGACGACGACCAGCGGGCCGTTCTTGGGGAAGGATTTCGGCACGAAGGTGCTTGCACGCAACGCCCCCGGGTCCGTTCCGAATGTCTCGAGCGGGCTGAGGTGTGGGCCCGTTGCCAGTGGCGGGTCGATGGGAAGGTCCTTCATTGTGTCTGGCACCACGGCTGCCCGTCTTGCGGGATCATTCGCTGGTCACGCCGTCGAAGGCTTCGTCCGAAGCTGCGGCCTCGGCAAAGGTGGCCTGCACAAGCCCCGCAACGTGCTCGGGCGGCGCATAGAGCGTGTAGAGCCGCAGCGCCTTTTTCCCGGTATTGGTCAGGTCATGCTCGGCCCCGGCGGGCACGATGATGCAATCGCCGTCCATGACATTGCGCGCGACCCCGTCGATCTGGACCGTGCCCTTGCCCCGTTCGATGCGAAAGAACTGGTCATGGGTCGCGTGGGTCTCGACCCCGATGTTCTGCCCGGGCTCGAGCGCCATCAGCACCAGTTGCAGGTGATGACCGGTGTAAAGAACCCTGCGGAAATCATCGTTGTCCCCGGTCAGAGTCTCGATGTCCGCGATATAGCCCTGCATGTCGGTCTCCTGATGATGCGGGAAAGCTGTCGTCAGGATGCATAGTGGACCCAATCGCTTCGGCTGTGCTGATCCTGATCAGGAAGCGGCCTACTTTCGCGAAGCCGATGCGCGCGCCTTTCCCGGTCGGAACATGCCTGCAGCAGGCCGCAGACGAGAGTCCGCTGCCTAGATCACCGGATTTCTGGCGCAACGCGAAAGCCGCGATATACCTGCAAAGTTTTCACCCGCTTGCGCTTGATGGTCCGAAATCCGTCCAAGGCTGTTGGGCACAGCTTGCAGCGGCAAGCGTCATACCCTAACGACCCCGCCGTTTGCTAGCCCGCACGAGTGTCAGTCGCAGCGCAAGCTCATGCCGCCGTCGACCACGATCTCGGTCCCGGTGACGAAACGCGCCTCGTCGGACGCAAGAAACAGCGCCGCATTGGCGGTGTCGCGCCCGTCGCCCATCCAGCCCATCGGGATGCGCCGCACGCGCGATGCCAGCAGCGCCTCGACATCGCCGCCCATGCGCTGGCCCGCCAGCCGCGTCTCGACCATCGGCGTGTGCAACTGGCCGGGCACGACCGTGTTCATCCTTATGCCGCGCGCGGCATATTCCACCGCCACCACGCGGCTGAACTGGATCACGCCCGCCTTGGCGGCCGCATAGGCGGTTTGCGCCGCGCCGGTCCAACGGATGCCCGAGGCGGACGCAAGGTTGACGATCGCGCCCGCGCCCTGATCCACCATCTGCGGCAGCACGCTACGGCAGGTCAGATAGACCGGAGGTCAGGTTGACGTCGATCTGGCGGTGCCATGTCGCCTCGTCCATCTCGACCGGACCGCCGCGGGCGGAGCCGCCGACATTGTTGACCAAAATGTCGATGCGCCCGAACCCGGCAAGGCAGGCGGCCACCATCGCCTCGACACCTTCGCGGTCGGTCACGTCGCACAGATGCGTCTCGATCTCGCCGCCCGCCGCGCGGACGCGGTCGACGGTTTCCGCCATCGGCGCTGCCTCGCGGTCGATGGCGAAGATGCGCGCGCCTTCTTCGGCGAAGCGGACGCAGGTGGCCCGCCCGTTGCCCCAGCCGGGGCCGACACAGCCCGCGCCGGTGACGATGGCGATCTTGCCGTCAAGACGTCGTGCCATGGTCGCCTCCTAGCCCAGTTCCGGGGCGCAACCCTCGGGCGGGGGCACGCGGAACACGTTGAGGGTCATGGATATCAGGGAATAATACCCCAGCACGCCCACCAGATCGACAACCTGCCCCTCACACAAGACCGCGACCGCCTCGGCATAAAGCGCGTCGGGCACATGGCGTGTTTCCAGCACCGCGAGGGCAAACGCATGCACCACACGTTCCGCGTCATCGGCATAGGGCGGCGCGGCGTGGGTGCGGATCGCCTCGACCACCTCGGGCGAAAGACCTGCCTTGAGCGCCTCGGGCTTGTGGGCGGCCCATTCGTATTCGGCACCCCAGTGCCGCGCCATGGTCAGGATCGCCAATTCGCTCAAGCGCGGCGGCAACGAGCTGTCATAGCGACAATAGCGCCCAAGCTCTTGCGCGCGGGAAGCCAGTTCAGGCCGGTGCAGCCAGATCGCCAGCGGCCCGCGGACGGAGCCGCGCGGCCCCGAGGCGATGGCGTCGTGAATTTCGCGCTGGCGGGGGGAATAGCTTGCCGGATCGGGGGCCTGCAGGCGCTGGGTCGTGTCGCGGGTCATCGGGTGCTCCGTCGGTCTGGGATCGGGTCCGTTATGGAGCGGCAGGCGCGAAGGTGGAAACTGACCAATCGTCGGGCTGCGCGAAACCAAGGTCCGTTGTGGCGCGCCCCTGCCCCTAGACTGGTCGCAAAACTCCCGGAGCCTGCAAGCCATGCCTGACGTCTACATCTGCGCCTACATCCGCACCCCCATCGGGCGTTACGGCGGCGCGCTGTCGTCGGTCCGGGCCGACGATCTGGGGGCGGTGCCGATCCGGGCGTTGATGGCGCGCCATGATCTGGATTGGGCGGCGCTGGACGAGGTGATCTTGGGTTGCGCCAATCAGGCGGGTGAGGACAACCGCAATGTCGCGCGCATGTCGGCGCTGCTGGCGGGCCTGCCCGAGACGTGCCGGGGACAACGATCAACCGGCTGTGCGGCTCGGGGATGGATGCGGTGATGACGGCAGCCCGCGCCATCGCGGCCGGTGAGGCCGATCTGATCCTTGCGGGCGGTGTGGAAAGCATGTCGCGGGCGCCTTTCGTGATGCCCAAAGCCGAGAGCGCCTTTGCCCGCGCGCCCATGATCGAGGACACGACCATCGGCTGGCGCTTCGTCAACCCCGTGATGCAGGCGCGCTACGGCACCGACAGCATGCCCGAGACGGCGGAGAACGTGGCCGAGGACCATGGCATCAGCCGCGCCGATCAAGATGCCTTTGCGCTGCGCTCGCAGCAAAAGGCAGGCGCGGCCATGGCGCGCGGCAGGCTGGCGCAAGAGATCACGCCGGTCACGATCCCCAAGCGCAAGGGTGATCCGGTGATCGTCGACACCGACGAACACCCCCGCCCAGAGACAACCGCCGACATGCTTGCCAAGCTGCCCGCGCCCTTCCGCCCCGGCGGGTCGGTGACGGCGGGCAATGCCTCGGGCGTCAACGATGGTGCGGCGGCGCTGATCGTCGCGTCCGAGGCGGCGGTGAAGGCCCATGGCCTGACGCCCATCGCCCGCATTCTGGGCGGCGCGACGGCAGGGGTCGCACCGCGCGTGATGGGCATCGGCCCTGTGCCCGCCTCACAGAAATTGATGGCGCGGCTGGGGCTGACACAGGCCGATTTCGACGTGATCGAACTGAACGAGGCCTTTGCCAGCCAAGGCCTTGCCAGCTTGCGCGCGCTAGGCATCGCCGACGATGACCCGCGCGTGAACCCCAACGGGGGCGCCATCGCGCTGGGCCATCCGCTGGGCATGTCGGGCGCGCGGATCGTGGGCACGGCGGCGCTGGAGCTGCAGGCGAGGGCAGACGGCGGGCGCTGTCGACCATGTGCATCGGTGTGGGGCAGGGCATCGCGCTGGCCGTTGAGCGGGTGTGATATGCGCCCATGACTGACCTCAGGTTATGCGATCACCACTTTCGGTTACTTTCCTTTACCGTTGATCTGGCTGGATAACCCAAACACCAGCGGCGCGCGCCTTGGCCGCCGCGACAGCAAGGAGCATCCGACGTGACATCCGCATTGACCCCCGACGAGGTCGAGCTTGCCCATGCCGTCCGACGCTTCGCCGAAGGCACGCTTGCTGATGGTGCGCTGACCCGTGCCCATTCCAGTGTCTACCCTTGGGACGTGGCGGCAAAGCTGGCCGAGATGGGCATGCTGGGCGTCACGATCCCCGAGGCCGATGGCGGCATCGGTGGCACCCTGATGGATGCGGTCATCACGATTCAGGAACTGGCGATGGTCTGCCCCAAAAGCGCCGATGTGGCGCAGGCGGGGAACTTCGGGCCGATCCGCACCTTCGCCGAATTCGCCACGCCCGCGCAAAAGGAACGCTGGTTTCCCGACCTGCTGGCCGGGCGCAAGCTGATCTCGCTGGGGATGAGCGAACCCGATGCGGGGTCTGCCGTGACCGAACTCAAGACCAGTGCGCGGGCCGATGGGGATGGCTACATCCTGAACGGCTCCAAGGTGTTTTCCACCCACAGCCCGCATGCCGATCTGTTCTTGATCTATGTCCGCTTCGGGCCGGGCACGAGCGGCATCGGGTCGGTTCTGGTCGAACGCGGCACGCCGGGCTTCACCATCGGCCAGCCTGCCCCCTTCATGAGCGGCGAGGAATGGTGCCCGCTCTATTTCGCGGACTGCCGGATACCGGCCGAAAACCTGCTGCTCGGCCCCGGCGGGTTCAAGAAGCAGATTGCGGGCTTCAATGTCGAGCGTATCGGCAACGCGTCGCGGTCGCTGGCGCTCGGGCGGCATGCCTACGAGGTCGCGCGCCGCCATGTCACGGAGCGTACGCAATTCGGTCGGCCCTTGTGCGAGTTTCAGGGCCTGCAGTGGAGTTTCGCCGAGATGATCGTCAAGCTCGAGGCCGCGCAGATGCTGCTTTACCGCGCGGCGCGCGATGGGGATGCCAACGGCCTGCCTTCGGCCTTTGACACGGCGGTGGCGAAACTGGCCTGCAATCAGGCCGGGTTCGAGGTGGCCAATGCCGCGATGCAGGCGATGGGGGCCTATGGCTATTCGACCGAAAGCCTTGTGGAATATTGCGTCAAGCGCACACGCGGCTGGCAGATCGCGGGTGGATCGCTGGAAATGCTGAAGAACCGCATCGCGGAACATGTGTTCGAGCGCCGTTTTGATCAAAGGGTGTCGTGATGGCGGGCAAGCGCTGGCAAGACGCGCTGCTGCGCCCCGATAGCGTTGCGCTGGTGGGTGTGTCTGATGATGCCGCCAAGACATCGGGGCGGCCCTTGCGGTTCCTCAAGGCGGCGGGGTTCGCGGGCCGCATCCACCCGGTGAACCCCAACCGTGACACGGTGCAGGGCGTGCCTGCGGTCCGCCGCCTGTCCGACTTGCCCGAGGTGCCCGATCACGCCTTCATCCTGACGGGCGCCGCTGCGGCGCTGGATGCGTTGGAAGAATGTGAGGCGATGGGCGTGCCTGCCGCAACCGTGCTGGCGACAGGTTTTGCCGAGGCGGGCGCGGCGGGGGCGGCCAACACCGATCGGTTGCGCGCGGTGGTGGCGCGGGGGCGGCTACGGGTGCTCGGCCCGTCCTCCATTGGCCTCGCCAACCTGCATCACGGCATGGCGCTTACGGCCAATGCGGCCTTCGCCGAACCCGATCCACCCAAGGGCGGACTGTTTGTCGCCTCGCACAGCGGTAGCCTGATCGGCGCGCTGATGTCGCGCGGCAAGCGCAAGGGGCTGGGGTTTGCCAGCCTTGTGTCGGTCGGCGGCGAGTTGGACCTGTCGGTCGGCGATGTCTGCATGGCGGGCCTCGACGATCCGGCGGTAACGGGGTTCTTGCTGTTTCTCGAACACATGGGCCATGCCGACCGCCCGCGCACCTTCGCCGAGGAGGCGGCCCGGCGCGGCAAGCCTGTTGCGGCCTTCAAGCTCGGCCGGTCGGATGCCGCCGCCGAACTGGCGCAATCGCATACCGGCTCGCTCGCGGGCGCGGATGAAGTGGCGGATGCCTTCCTCGCCGCTTGCGGCATTGCCCGCGTAGAAGGGTTCGAGACGTTGCTCGAGATTGCCCCACTGCTGGCCCGAGTGCCGGCCACAACCGCGCCACGCCGGGGTCGCGTCGGCGTCATCACCACCACGGGCGGCGGGGCGGCCATGGCGGCTCGACCAGATGGCGGGCCGTGGTCTCGACATCGTGGCGCCGTCTGACGCGACACGCGCCCGGCTTTCTGCGGCGGGCATCACGATGGACCCCGGTCGCATCCTCGACCTGACGCTGGCGGGCACGAATTACGACGTGATGCGCGCCGCGATCGAGGTGTTCCGCAGCGCGCCGGAATACGACTATGTGCAGGTCTGCGTGGGTTCCTCCGCCCGGTTCAATGCGGATCTTGCGGTGCAACCCGCCCTCGACCTGATCGGCGTCGCCGGGCACCCGTTCGGCGTTTTCCTCGTGCCCGACGCACCGGATGCGGCGCGGTTGCTAGCGGGCGCGGGGGTGCCCGTGTTCGAGGACCCCGAGACCTGCGCCGATGCGGCGCCGCAGCCCCTGCCCGCCGTCGTCCCAGCCTGCCGCCCCCCGCGCCCAAGCTGGGCGAGGGCGCTGACCGGCTGCTGGACGAGGCCGAAGCCTATGGCCGCCTGACGGGTGTTCCGGTGGCCGACTGGGTGGCGCTCGGACGCCGCAGAACCGCCGCGTGATCCGCCCTTTCCTATCCGGTCGTGGCCAAGGTTCTGGATGCCGCGATCCCGCACAAGAGCGATGTGGGCGGCGTCCGCGTGGGCCTGACAGATACCGACGCGCTGACGGGTGCCATGGCCGCAATCCGCGCCGATGTGGCCCACGCGATGCCGGGGCATGCCGTCTCGCGCGTGCTGGTGCAGCGGATGCGGGCGGGCGTGGGAGAGGTTCTCGTTGGCTTCCGCCGCGACCCCGAGGTTGGCCCGATCGTCATGCTCGCGGCAGGCGGCATCTTTGCCGAGATCACCCGCGACAGCGTGTTGCGCCTGGCCCCCGTCGATCTGGCGACCGCCCATGAGATGATCGGCGAGCTGCGCTATACGCAAATCCTCGATGGCGCGCGGGGGCGGCCGCAGGGCGATCTTGCCGCGCTGGCCGAGGCGATCGTCGCGCTGTCGCGCCTTGCCACCACGCCTGATATCGTCGAGGCCGAGATCAATCCGCTCATCGTTCTGCCCAAGGGCGAGGGCGTGGTGGCCGTGGACGCGCTTGTGCGGGTGCCGTCGTGATGGCGGGGCAGGTGCATCTGGAGCGTGACGGCGACATCGCCGTTTTGGTCATCGACAACCCGCCGGTCAACGCGGGCTCGCATGCGGTGCGCAAGGCGCTGTTGGCGGCCATCGCGGCGGTCGAGGACGACGACAGCCTGACCGGCGCGGTCCTGATCGGGGCCGGGCGCAGCTTCATCTCGGGCTCGGATCTGCGCGAATTCGATCTGCCGCTAGACCCGCCGCAGATGCCGCAGGTGATCGCGGCCATCGAGGCCTCGGGCAAGCCGTTCGTCGCGGCGCTGCATGGCGCGGCGCTGGGGGGTGGCTATGAACTGGCGTTGGGCTGCGACGCGCGCATCGCGGCGCCGGGTACAGTCGTGGGCCTGCCCGAGACAGCGCTGGGCATCATCCCCGGCGCGGGCGGCACCCAGAAACTGCCGCGCCTTGTCGGTCGCCCCGAGGCGATCCGCCTGATCGCCGGCGCGGTGCGCGTGCCTGCAGAGCGCGCGCTGACGCTTGGCATGATCGATGCGGTGGCCGAGGGCGACTTGCTGGCCGAGGCGGTGGCGATGGCGCGCGCGATGGCACGCACCAAGCGCCGCATCATCGATTGCCCCGTGCCAGAGGCCGAGGGGCTGGAAGAGGCCGTGACCAAGGCGTCAGCCCGCGCGCGGCCCCATGTTCTGGCGGCCATCGCCCATGTCCGCGCGGCTGGCACTATCTCCGCCGCCGAGGGACTGGCCGCTGAGCGCGCCACCTTTCAGGAACTGCGCACGGCGCCCGAGGCGCGCGCCCTGCGCCACATTTTCTTTGCCGAACGCGAGGCGGCGCGCGGGCATCCGGACCGCAGCGCCAGACCCTTGCCCATTGCGCGCCTGGGCGTGATCGGCAGCGGCACGATGGGTGCGGGCATCGCCACGGCGATCTTGCAGGCGGGACGGCCCGTGGTGCTGGTGGACACGGACGCCGAAGCGCTGGCGCGTGGCATTGCCCGGATCGACGATGCGCTGGCGGGCGCGGTGAAGCGGGGCAAGATGGGCGCCACCGCCGCACATGACGCCCGCGCGCGGCTTGAGGCGGGAACCGATCTGGCGGCGCTTGCGCCCTGCGATCTGGTGATCGAGGCCGTGTTCGAGGATCTGGGCGTCAAGCAGGCGCTCTTTGCCCGGCTCGATACCGTTCTACGGTCTGACGCGGTGCTGGCCACAAACACCTCGTATCTCGACATCGACCGCATGGCGGACGCGATTACCAACCCGGAGCGGGTCATCGGCCTGCATTTCTTCAGCCCCGCCCATGTGATGAAGCTGCTGGAAATCGTGCGCGCCACGCACAGCAGTGATGCGGCGATGGCCACGGGCCTGTCCGTGGCGAAGATGCTGGGCAAGCAGCCGGTCGAGGCCGCAAACGGGTTCGGCTTCATCGGCAATCGCATCTATGCCGCCTACCGACTGGCCTGCGAATTCATGCTCGAGGATGGCGCGCTGCCCCATCAGGTCGATGCCGCGCTCGAAGACTTCGGCTTCGCCATGGGGCCTTTCAAGGTGGCGGACCTGTCAGGTCTCGACATCGCGTGGAACATGCGCAGCGCTCAGGTCGCCATGCGCGACCCGGCTGACCGCTATGTCACGATCCCCGACCAGCTGTGCGAAGCGGGGCGCTTTGGCCGCAAGACCGGCGCGGGCTATTTCCGCTACGACGGCGACGCGCCCGCCCGCGACCCGGAGGTCGAGGCGCTGATCCTCGCCGCCTCCGAGACCAAGGGGATCATCCGCCAGCCGCTGGCCCCCGATGCCATCGTCCTGCGCGCTATGGCCGCCATCGTGAACGAGGCGGCGCTGGTGATGCAAGACGGCATCGCCCTCAGGGCGTCCGACATCGACGTGGTGCTGGTGAACGGCTACGGCTTCCCGCGCTGGCGCGGCGGGCCAGGTGCATTGGGCGCAAGGGCAGGATGCGGCCAAGCTGACCGAGAATTGCGAAGGCTTTGCCGCCATGGCGGGCCCTGGGCGGCGCGCGGGCGATCTGCGGCAACTGGGTATCGAGGGGGAAACCAAGCCATGACCAATCCGCAACAGGCTCTTGCCGCGCTCTGGGCGCCTGACAGCGTCGCCATCGTGGGCGCCTCGGCCGATCCGACCAAGACCGGGGGGCGGCCTGTGGCCTACCTGCGCAAGCACGGGTTTTCCGGCGCGATCTGGCCGGTCAACCCCCGCGTGGCCGAGATCGACGGCCTGCCCTGCTACCCCTCCATCGCCGACCTGCCGGGCGCGCCCGATGTGGCCATCGTGCTCTTGGGCGTCGAACGGGCCGAGGGTGCGGTGCGCGATCTGTCCGCCCGTGGTTGCAAGCTCGCGATCGTGCTGGCCAGCGGCTACAGCGAGACCGGCGAGGAGGGGCGCGCGCGGCAAGATGCGCTGCGTCAGGCGGCGGGTGACATGCGGTTGCTCGGGCCCAACACGATCGGCGCGATGGACCTGTCGCGGGGCATCGTCCTGTCGGCGAGTGGCGCTGCCGAACCTGGCAGACATTCCCGTCGGCGGCATATCGGTCGCGTCGCAAAGCGGGGGCATCCTGGGTGCGCTGCTGTCGCGCGGCGCGGCACGCGGCATCGGGTTTCGCCGCCTTGCCTCGACCGGGAACGAGGCGGATCTCGATATCGCCGACCTGATCGCCGCCTACGCCGCCGATCCCGGCACCCGCGTCATCGCCGCCTATGTCGAAGGCATCCGCTCTGTCGACCGGTTCCGCGCCGCAGCCTTGGCCGCGCGCGATGCAGGCAAGCCGCTGGTGGTCTACAATGTTGGGCGCTCGGAACAGGGCGCGCGCGCCGCTGTCTCGCATACCGGGGCGATGGCGGGCGAGGATCGCGTCTACGACGCGCTGTTCCATCAGGTTGGCGCGGTAAGGGCGCAGACATTTTCCGATCTTCTGGACCTGCCCGCGATGCTGGCAAGTGGAAGGCGGCTAACGGGCAAGCGCATCGCCATCCTGACCTCCACCGGGGGTGCGGGCAGTCTTGTGGCTGACAATTGCGGCATGCTCGGGCTGGAGGTTCCGGAACTGGATCTTGCGACCGCTACAAAACTGGCGCAGATCCTCGGGCAAGATGTACCGATGACCTCCAATCCGGTCGATCTGACGCTGGCGGGGGTGGAGCCCGCGATCATGACGGCGGCCACGCAGGCGCTGCTGGATGCGCCGGGGATCGACGGGGTGGTGGTCGTTGTCGGCTCGTCGGCGCTGGCGCGGCCCGATGTGGCGGTGGGCGCGATCCGGGCGGGGGCTGCGGCCAGCACAGGCCGCTGATCGCCTATGTCAGCCCGCATGCGCCCCATATCGTCGATCTGTTGAACCGCGACGGCGTGCCGGCCTTTGCCGCGCCCGAAACCTGCGCCACGGTCCTCAAGGCCGCACTGCCATTGCCCACACCACGCCCCGTTCTGCCTGCCCAGAGCGACTGCCCCGACAATCTGCCCAAGGGCACCCTGAACGAGGTCGAAGCCCGCGCGTTGTTCGAGACCTTCGGCCTGACCGGTGCGGCCGGTCGGATGGTGCAGACGGAAGCCGAGGCCGAGCAAGCCGCCCGCGATCTGGGCGGACCTGTCGTGCTCAAGCTCGTCTCGCGCGTAATCGCGCACAAATCTGACGTAGGTGGTGTTCGGGTGGGTCTGACGGCTGCGACCGTCGGCGCGGCGATGGAGGCCATGGCCCGCGGATTGGCCGAACAGGGCCTGCCCGCGCCCGAAGGTTATCTGGTGCAGACCTTGGTGACGGGTGGGATCGAGATGATCCTTGGCGTCCGCCGCGATCCGCAACTGGGGCCGCTGATTTTACTTGGTGCCGGTGGGGTTGAGGCAGAACTGTGGGACGACAGCACCCTGCGCCTTCTGCCGCTGGCCGAGGGGGAGGCGGCGGACATGGTTGCCGAGTTGCGCATCGCGCGGCGTCTAGCGGGCTGGCGCGGTGCGCCCGCCCATGACGTCTCCGCGCTGATCGCCGCGGTCGAGGCGCTCGCCGGTATGGCGGGCGCGCTGGGCGACAGGCTGGACGAGGCCGAGATCAACCCGCTTTTCGTCTTGTCCTCTGGGCAGGGGGTGGCGGCGGCCGATGGGCTGGTTGTGCTGGCCCCCTGACGGCCGTCACGGCGCGCTGAAGGTCACGCGCCAGACGCCTTGTGCCGATACCACCGGTTCGCCGGCGACATGGGCGGTGCCGGTCAGGAACACCATCTTCGATGTCTTGCGCACCACCTGCGGGGTCATCTCGACCAGATCGCCGATATGGACCGGTGCCAGAAACTGATGCGTCAGGCTGACGGTCGCGCCGCGCGGTGCACCCGTCACCTTGCGCGCGCGCTGGCCCATGGCGCGGTCGATGAAGGTCATCAGCATGCCGCCATGAACGACCCCGTTGCGGTTGGCGTGGAAATCGCGCGCGATGAAGGCCACCTGCGTATCTCCGCCCAGCTCGCGCCGCCGCAACCCGCCGACATGCCCGATAAACCCGTCATCGGGGTCGAGCGTCCAGCCGAGCGGCGATCAGATCCTGTTCCATGCCTGCCTTGTCGCGCGTCATGGCAAGGCAGGCAAGCCATGCGCCCGGCGGTTTGAGCCTTACCGTTTGTTATGCTCGCCCGCGATTTCGCCTGTTGTGCCCAATGGCGCTTGTCTCGAAGGTCCATGTCAGAGGGATTGAAACCTGCCGGATGGGGAGAGCGGCGGTGCTGGATCGCAACTATCGGGACATTGTTGCAGGCCTGCTGCTGACCTTCGCGGGGGTGGCGGCGGCGGCCTATGCGCTGTCGAGCTATTCGCTCGGGACGATTACGCGCATGGGGCCGGGCATGATGCCGGTCTCGCTGGGGGTGATCCTTGCGTGTTTCGGTCTTGCCATCGCGCTGCCGGCCTTGGTGCAGAAGGGCGAGGCGGCGGCCATTCGCCTCCGGCCGATGATCTTCCTGTCGGCGGCCGTTCTGGCCTTTGCCTTGATGATCGAGCGCTTCGGGCTTGTACCGTCCGTTCTGGCCACGACCCTCATCGCAACCTTGGCGGAAACACGGGTCTCTGCTGTCGGCGCGCTGATCCTCGGCATGGCGATGGCGGCGCTGACCTGGGGCATCTTCATCGCGGGATTGCGTCTCAGCATGCCCGCGTTTGACTGGTCGTTTTGATGGAGTTGCTGGCGAACCTCGCCCGCCAGGTCTCAGGAGAGCGGCGTTGACGCCGACCAACCTCTTGTTCTGTTTTCTCGGCGTGTTCCTAGGCACTTTCGTGGGCGTGATCCCCGGCGTCGGATGCCCGCTGGCCGCAAATGCTCGACGCTGCTCGATCCTGCCTTCTGCCTCGATCCGACCGCCGCGCTGGATCGTAGCCTGGCGGGGGATCTACTATGGCACCACCTATGGCGGGTCGACGGCGTCGATCCTGCTCAACATCCCTGGCGCGACATCTTCGGCGGTGACCTGCCTTGACGGCTATCCGATGGCCCAGCAGGGGCGGGGCGGGCGTGGCGCTGTTCATGACCACGATCGCGTCCTTCGCGGGCGGATCGTTCGGCATCATCATCTTGAGCCTGTTTTCCCCCGTCATCGCCGATTACGCGCTGACCTTCGGACCGGCGGAGTATTTCGCGCTGATGGTGCTGGGGTTGGTGGCGGCGTCGACCATCGCCAATGCCTCGCTGATCTAAGGGGCTGGCCATGGTGATCCTTGGCATGCTGATCGCCACCGTCGGCACCGACAGCCAGAGCGGTGTCGCGCGCTTTACCTTCGGCTCCATGAGCCTGCTTGACGGGTTCGGGATCAGCGCCATGGCCATGGGCCTGTTCGGGATCGGCGAGATCCTGTCTTCGGTCGGCGCGGCGCGCAGCGACAAGATCGACAAGTCGAGCGCCAAGTGGAAGAATATGCTGCCCACCCGCGACGACTGGCGCCGGTCGTGGATGCCGGGCCTGCGCGGATCGTCCATCGGGGCGTTTTTCGGCGCGCTGCCGGGAACCGGCCCGTCGATTGCCGCCTTCATGGCCTATGCGGTCGAAAAGCGCGTGTCGAAAACCCCCGAACGCTTCGGCAAGGGCGCGATCGAGGGCATCGTCGCGCCCGAGACGGCGAACAATTCGGCTGACCAGACCGCCTTTATCCCCACGCTGACGCTGGGCATTCCGGGCAGTGCCACCATGGCGCTGATGCTGGGCGCGCTGATGGTGCATGGCATCCAGCCGGGGCCGACGCTGATCGTGCAACAGCCCGCGCTGTTCTGGGGCCTGATCATGAGCTTCTGGATCGGCAACCTGCTGCTTCTGGTGCTGAACCTGCCCCTGATCGGCCTTTGGGTTCGCCTGCTTCTGGTGCCCTATCACTACCTTTATCCCGCGATCCTCGTGTTCATCTGCATCGGGGCCTACAGCGTGCGTACCAACCCGGCCGACGTGCTGATGGTGCTGGGCTTTGGCGTGCTGGGCTATGTCATGCGACTGGCCAGCCTGCCCGCTGCGCCGCTGCTTCTGGGCTTCGTGCTGGGTCCCGCTGCTGGAGATCCAGTTCCGCCGCGCGATGGTTCTGGCCCGGGGCGATTTCACCGCCATCCTGGAACGCCCTCTGGCCGGGACGGTTCTGGCATTGGCGGCGCTGATGCTGGTCTGGACGGTTCTGGGCGCGATCCTGCGCCGCCGCCGCCGTCTGGCCGCAGCGGGCAACCCATCGGTCGGGGGCGGGCGCTGAGGAGGGCGCCGTTCTCATGACCGTTTCGACACGCAATCGCGTGACAGTTCAACCGGAGGAGGAGACCACCACCATGAAGACCCTGGCAGCCGCAGCGCTTGGCGCGGTTGCTGACGACGACCGCCGCATTCGCGCAAGACACATTCCCGACGGGGCCTGTGACCATCATCGTGCCCTATGGCACCGGCGGGTCCACCGACCTGACCGCGCGGTCCATCGCGATCGAGCTGGAACAGATCTGGGGCCAGCCCGTGGTGGTGGAAAACCGCCCCGGTGCGGGGTCCATGATCGGCACCACGTCGATGACCCAGGCCGATCCCGATGGGCTTACGCTGTTGATCAACACCGCCGCGATCACGACCGCGCCCGCCATTCAGGCCGAGCTGCAATATGACCCGGTCGAGGATGTGACGCCCATCTCGCTCTTGATCACCAGCCCCTATGTTCTGGTCGGCGGCGCGAATGTGCAATCGGACGACCTGACCGGTTTTCTGGCCGAGGCGCAGGAACGCCCGATGTTCCTGGGCACCGCGGGCCCCGGCAGCTCCAGCCACTTCATGTCCGAGCTGTTGATCCAGGCCGCGAACCTGCCCGCCGAGGTCATCCATTTCTCGGGTGGCGGTGAGGCGCAGACCAACATGATGGGCGGCCACAGCGACACCTATATTTCCACCACGGCCAGCGTCATGCCCTATGTCAACGATGGTCGCGTCAAGGCACTGGCGGTGCTTGCGCCCGAGCGGTTCCCGCTTCTGCCCGACATCCAGTCGAGCGGCGAGGCCGGGATCGAGGGTGTGGAACTGGAAGGTTGGGTGGCCCTCTTTGGCCCCGGCGGGATGGACCCGGCGCTGGCAGAACGCATCAACACCGATTTTGCAACCGCGATGGCGACCGAGTCGATGCAGGCCCTGCTGGCGGACAACTACGCCCTTGCGGGGAACCTGTCGCCGACCGAGTTTCGCGACATCTATCTGCGTGACATGCAGATCTGGGCCGATCTGGCCGCGGCTCGCGGCATCGGCCAGTAAGTCTTGGCCAGAACGAAGATGGGAGGGCCGGTCCTTGCGGGGACCGGCCTTTTCAGTTCGGGGTGAGCAAGCGTCGCGGTGCGCCATCAAGCCAGCCGTCGAGGTTCTCGACGGTCTGCTGGTAAAAACTTTCAAAGGTTTCCTGCACCGCATAGCCCAGATGCGGCGTCAACAGCGTTCGCGGCGTGCTCCGGATCGGCGCATCGGCCGGCAAAGGTTCACGGTCGAAGACGTCGATGCCCGCGCCGCCGATTTTCCCCGACTGCAAGGCTGAAATCAGTGCCGCCTCATCCACCAGCGGCCCGCGCGCAGTGTTGATCAGTAGCGCATGGGGCTGCATCCGCGCGATATCCGCACCCGTCACGATGCCGCGCGTGGTCGGTCCCAAAACAAGGTGCAGCGACACGATGTCGGCCTTGGCGAACAGCGCTGCCTTGTCTGCGTAGACGGCCCCGCCCGCTTCCGCGCGTTCGGGGTTCAGGTTCGGGCTCCAGGCGATCACGTCCATCCCGAAGGCGCGCGCAACCAGTGCCATCCGCGCGCCCAGCTTGCCCAGACCCACAAGGCCCAGCGTCCGACCATAAAGCGCGTGGCCCAGCCGGGTCTGCCAGCCGCCCGCCCGCATCGCGGCAGATTCGTCGGGGATGTGGCGCATCAGGCCCAGGATCATGCCCCAGGCCAGTTCGACCGTGGCATAGGCGCCATTGCCGCTGCCATCGGTCGTCATCACGGGGATGCCAAGTTCGGCGGCGGTCGCGCTGTCGAGGCGTGCGGTTCTGCCGCCCGGTCGCCGCGATGACCTTTAGGTTGGGCAGGGCGCGCAACACATCGCCCGGGAAATCCGTCCGCTCGCGCAACAGGCAGATCGCGTCATAAGGCGCAAGGCTGCGCGCCAGATCGCCTTGCGCGATGGCGTCACGCAGAAAGGTCACCTCGGCCCGGCCCCTAAGGCTGTCCCAGTCGGCAAGACGGTGGGCCACCCCCATATAATCGTCGAGTACGGCGATGCGGGCCTTGCGCCCGGCGGGCAGGGTGCGGTGCGGGGTCATTTCGGTGTCTCCCTGTCTTGGCGGCGGGTTTCCCAGCGGAGGATCATCCGGACGATCCACGGGATGTTCGGGATGAAGATGAAGATCCGCACGAGGTGGAAGGTCGTGATCAGCACGACATTCTGTGCAAGGAATTTCGCCGTCAGCGCCATTTCCACGACACCGCCGGGGGCCGCACCCAGCACCAGCACCTGCCAATCCACCCCGGCCAGCGCCGCGATGCCAATCGCGCAGGCCGAGCACAGCGCCAAAAGCACCAGGGACGAGGCAAGGCTGGTCACCGTCTGCGCCAGTGCCGTGGTCAGGAAATCGCGCCGGAAGGTCGCGCCAAGCCATGTGCCCAAGACCACACCTGCGCAAGCGCAAGGATCAGGGGAGGGAAGGGGGCGGGCGCATTGGCCCATCGCGGCAATGGCGGCGGCCACGGCCAGCGGTCCGAGGAAATTGGGGTTGGCGATCCGCAACCGCTTGAACACCCAAGCGCCAGCCACCCCCATCAGCGCCAGAAGAGCGATACCGACAGGGTCGGGGGCTGCCAGCGTGATCACCGGGCGCTGCCCCTCGGGCCAGCCTTCGACGGCATAGAGCGCAAAGGGCACCACAATCACCACCAGGGCGAGCCGCAGGGTCTGCGACAGGATCACCGGCGTCACCGGCATGCCGGCATCCTGCGCCATGGTCGCTGCTTCGACCGGGCTTGTCGGCACCGTGGACAGAAAGGCCTGCGAGAACCTCTGCCCTGTCAGGCGCATCAGAACATAGGCCACGATCACGACGCATACGCCCGTCGCCAGCGCCATTCCGACCATCACGGGGGCCAGCTCGGCCAGCATCTGGAAGGCGTCGGGCGAAAACGCGAGGCCCACCTGAGTTGCCACGACGATCTGCGCGCCTGGCCTGATCTTGGTCGGCACAGTGACGGCGGGGGCCAGCGTCATGAACACGATGGCCGTCACGATCAGCGGCCCGATCATCCACGCGGAAGCGGCGCGCCAAGCAGGTCGAAGACCCAACCCGCCACCACCGAGACCGCCAGCAAGGCCAGCAGGCCCGATATCTGTCCCCCAGCCGCTGGGTGGCGGCGTGTCCTTCGACGCCGATTGGCTGGGTCCCGGTGTCATCCCGGGTCCTCTGCCCGCGTCTGCGTGGGGTTGCCTTGACGCTGAACTGTGGGGAAGTCTAGCCTGACCTTCACTCAAGGTGACCGGCTAGAAATCGCGCAAGGATAACCGCAGATCATGCAACGCCGCCGCATCAACCTGCCGCTGCCCAACCCGCTGCGGTCCTTTGCCGTCGCCTCGCGCCACAAGACATTCACCGCTGCTGCCCGCGAATTGGGCGTCAGTCAGGTGGCGATCAGCCGGCAGATCGCGATCCTCGAGGATTTTCTGGATGTGAGCCTGTTCGAACGCGGCGTGCGTTCGGCCAAGCTGACCGATGTGGGCCGCGCCTTTGGTCAGGAAATCTCTGGCCTGTTCGACGATCTGGAACGCGCGACCGAGCGCATGATCAGCCACGAGACCGAAGGCACGGTGAACCTGCGCATCCATCCCACCGTGGCGCATTACTGGCTGATGCCCAAGTTGATGGATTTCACCCGCCAGCATCCCGACATCCGGGTGCGCTTTGACACGCGGGTGGAACCGCTGGATTTCCGGGGCACCCATCTGGATGTGGCGCTGCAACTCGGCCGTGACGACTGGCGCGATGCGCGCAGCCGGAAGCTCTGGGACGAAGAGGTCGATGTGGTCTGCAGCCGCGACTATCTGGCCTCCATCGACGGGCTGTCGCAGCCTGCCGATGTGATGCGGGGGGAGCTGCTGCATTCGCATTACCGCCGCCGGGCTTGGGAATACTGGGCGCGCGATGTGGGTGTTGATCTCGACACCAACCGTGGCACGGATTTCGAAACCTCGCTTCTGACCTATTCGGCGGCGCAACAGGGGTTCGGTCTGGCCATCGGGCAGTTGGGCCTGCTTGACGATGTGATCGCCGAGGGCAAGCTGGTGCGCCCGCTCGACATGCGTCTGCCAACGGGCGCGGGCTTCTACGTCATCTGGCCCACGACGGTGTCGGTCGGCGTCAAGACCAAGCGCTTCATCGACTGGCTCCTGGACCAGGTCGGCCAACCGCGGGAATTCTTCCGCACCGGCGCTGCCGAAAGGGCCTGAGCCGGATCAGACCCGCGCTTTGCCGAGCCTGACCTTCACTCAGGTCTAAGCCGCGTTTGGCCCTGCTAGACTGATCTTCACTTCGCAAGGGAAGGGCAGGGTATGGCCGAACGGCTGAAGGGCAAAATCGCCATCGTGACAGGCGCGGGGCAGCAACCGGGCGCCACGCCGGGCAACGGGCGCGCCACCGCAATCCGCTTTGCCGAGGAAGGGGCGACCTGCGTTCTGGTCGACATCAACCGCGACTGGGCCGAAGATACGCGCGCCATGATCGGCGGCGATGCGGTGGTGGTGCAGGCCGATGTGACGGACGAGGCCGCTTGTCAGGCGGTCATCGCCACTACGCTGGACCGTTTCGGGCGGATCGACGTGCTGCACAACAATGTGGGCCTGTCCAAGGGCGACCGTGCCACCCCCGATCTTGATGCCGATGTCTGGGACAAGATCATGACTCTTAACCTCAAAAGCATGTTCATGCTGGTCAAGGCGGCGCTGCCGTCGATGCGCGAGCGGCGAACGGGGTCGATCATCAACATCTCGTCCACGGCCTCGCTCTCTCTGCGCCCGACCGTGACCTACAAGACATCCAAGGGGGCGGTGAACACATTCACCCAGCATGTCGCGGGCGAGAATGCGCGGTTCGGCATCCGCGCCAATGCCATCCTGCCGGGCCTGATCGACACGCCCATGGCGATCGAACGCCGCGCGCAGGAAAGCGGTCGCCCGCGCGAAGATATCCGCGCCGAACGCGACGCGCTGGTGCCGATGGGGTTCATGGGCGAGGCGTGGGATGTAGCGAATGCGGCCGTGTTTCTTGCGTCCGACGAGGCGAAATACGTCACCGGCGTGCTGTTGCCCGTCGATGGCGGCCTTGTGCTGAAGCGGGGGTAGGGGATGGGTCGCAACCCCCTTGTCGCACTTGCCGGGGCGGCGGAGGACTGGCGTCACCGCGACATCGCGCCTGAGGTGCTGCACGACACGCGCCGCGCGGTGCTGGATTGGTTTGCGTCAATGCTGCCCGGCTGCGTCGAAGGGCCTGCGGTGACATTGGCCAAAGCGCTGGCCAGCGAACGCGGTGAGGGGCGGGCGGTGGCCTATACGGGCGGCCCGACAGGGTCGGCGCGGCATGCGGCGCTGATCAACGGCACGGGCCAGCCACACGGTGGAATTCGACGACACTAATGCGATGGGGCCATCACGCGGGGCAGCCCGACGATATCCGCCGCGCTGGCCGTGGCGCAGACCGAAGGCTAGCGCGGATGCAGTTCACCGCGCCAGGTGATCGGCGGCTACGAGGTCGGCTGCCGATCGCCATGCGCGCTGCGGCGCCCAGCCATTACCGCGACTGGCACATCACCGCGACCGTGGGGCAACGAGATGGGGGCGGGCAGCATCGACCGCGATGCTTAAGGGCCGCGGGATGCGGCGGGCATTCGCCGGCGCCGATCGCCATCGCGTCAAGCTTCGCGGGCGGGCATCAGGAAACCTGCAGGGCCAAGGGCCTGACCAGCCGCTTCACTGCGGCCATGCCGCCGAGGCCGGGGTGCTGGCGGGGCTGGCGGCGGCGGCGGGCATTACCGGCTCGCCGGACAGCCTGCACGCACCCCATGGCTACGCGGCGGCCGCCAGCGATGGCACCGGCGATTGGGACAAGGCGCTTGCGGGTCTGGGCGATTGGACCCCGATTTCGCGTATGACCTACAAGAACCACGGCTGTTGCGGGCATATCTTTCCCACGCTCGACGGGCTGCGCGCGCTGCAAGAAACGCGCGCCTTCGGCCCCGAAGATGTCGCGCTGATCGAGGTGGCCGGCTATGGCCCGACCAAGGCGATCTGCGACCGGATGGAGGTGGGCAGCGCCCGCGATGCGCGCTTCAGTGTGCAATATTGCGCGGCGGCGCTGCTGCATCTGGGTGGCGTGCGGCTGGCAGCCTTTACCCCCGAGGGCAGCTGGCGCGCGCCGATCTGCGTGCCTTCATGCCCCGTGTGCGCGTGACCGAGGACCCGGACATCGCCGCCGCCTATCCGGGCCGCCGTCAGGCGCGGTTGCGGGTGACGTTGACGGATGGAACGGTGCTGGACCATTTCCAGCCGACCCGGAAAGGCGACCCCGACGATCCGCTGAGCGATGCGGATCTGTTCGCCAAATACGATGAACTGACGCTGGGCGTGCTGGCGGCGGAAGACGCCCGTCGCCTCAAGGATGTGGTCATGGTCTCTGGTGATCTGCCGGGGGCCGCGCCGCTGATCGGGCGTAATCCGACACAGGCCTGAGATGGATCGAAACAGGATCAAGAGACGATGACCGACCAGACACCGCACGCCGCCCCCTCCTTTGCCTTTGTCGAGATCGAGATGCGTGGCACCGCCGCCATCATCCGGCTGAACCGGCCTGACCTGCGCAACGCGATCAATGACCAGATGCGGCAGGAACTGATCGCGGCCTTCGACTGGGCCGACCGCACGGCGGATGTGCGCGCCGTGATCCTGACCGGCGCGGGCAAGGGGTTCTGTTTCGGGGGCGACATCGGCGGAATGCGCGCAGGCTGGATGCGCCGCAAGACGAGGTCGCCTTTCAACGGCTGGACGCGGCAGAAAACAGACCCATCGCGGCATCGCGGTCATCCATGGTTGCAGCAAGCCGGTCATCGCGGCGCTGAACGGGGCGGCCTTTGGCCTCGGTCTTGATATGGCGATGGCCTGCGATTTCATCGTGGCAGCCCATGGCGCCAAGATGTCGATGAGCTTTCTCAAACGCGGCCTCGTGTCGGACGGGGGCGGCATGTATTTCCTGCCCCGCCGCGTCGGCCTGTCGCGCGCCAAGGATTTGATCCTGTCGGGCCGCGTGGTGGAAACCGAAGAGGCGCTGGCTATAGGCCTTGTCGACCGGGTCGTGGCACCCGATGCGCTTTTGTCCATCTGCGTCGAATGGGCGGCGGAACTGACCCAAGGATCTGCAGCCGCTGTGGCGCTAACCAAGGCCATCCTCGACAAGACCTTCGAAAGCTCGGACGAGGAGGTATTCGCATTGGGCCGTCAGGCGCAGGCGATCTGCTACACCACCCGCGACCATCGCGCATCGGTCGAGGCGTTCTTGCACAAGAGCGATCCGAAAGGGTGAGGTTGATCCGAGGCGGCACGCCTTGAAGGTGTCAACCTTGCGTCAGACCTCGGCCAGTGCCCCTGCGCTGCAGTGACTTTCGCCGCCACATCGCATCCTTGCTGCACGGCATCGGTCGGGCGCAGACCCGTCTCCAGCCCGGATCAGGGAAGCCGGCGTTGAAGGCATCGCCTGCCGCCGTGCTGTCGACGATCTGCGTCGCGGGCCGGGGGGCGACTCCAAGCCACGCCTTCCGGCGTCCGCAAAAGAACGTCGTCGGGTCCGTCCTTGACCGCGATCAGGCTTGCCCCGGGCCGCCGCGTAGCGATCGGCGGTGGCCGCGATTTCCGTGTCGCCGAACCACGCGGCCTCGTCCTCAAACGAGGGCAGGGCGATATCGGCGCGGCGCGCGCCTTCCATCACGGTGGCGCGCATCGCGTCCGCTGATGGCCAGAGGCGCGGGCGCAGGTTCGGGTCAAAGGCGATACGTACGCCATCTGCTCGCGCGCGATCCAAAGCTGCCAGCAAGCGCGCGCGCGCCCCGCCTCAGGCAAGATCGCCAGCGTGATCCCCGACAGATAGACCATGTCGCCCGGCCCGATGCCCGGCAGGTCGGTCAGGTCATCGGCCAGCGGCGCGCGGCCGATTGCCCGCGCCAATAGGCAAAGCTGCGTTCGCCGTCCTTCAGTTCGATCATGTAGAGGCCGAGCGTGCGGTCGGGCCGTCGGATGAACTCCGGCACGATGCCAGCGGCGCGGGTGAAATCCTCAAGCCGATCCGACACGGCATCTTGTCCGACGGCGGTCATGTAGGCGATCTCCAGCCCGGCTGGCGCGAGGCGGCGCGCATACCAAGCGGTGTTGAACGTGTCGCCGGCAAAGCCCGCGCGATAGGTATCGGGCGCGCCTGCGGGCGCCAGTTCCAGCATGCATTCCCCTATGCAGAGCAGGCGCGTCATCGCGAAGGCTCCTCGAAATGGTCTGGATGGGAGGCGCGGATCTGGGGCAGATGGGCGCGCACCTTGCTCAGGTGTGCGTCGAGCCTTTCGAGCGCAAGCGTCGCCTCGCTCGTCTCCAGCGCATCGACGATACCGACATGCTCGGCATGCGCCGCGCCTTGGTTGAAGGACAGGGACAGGAACCGCGCGCGATCCATGTGGCCCTTTTGTTCTTGTATCAGATCCCAGACCCGGGGCTGGCCCGCGATGGTGCAAAGGTCGGCATGAAACGCCTCGTCCAGCGCATGGAATGCGGGTGCGTCCCGTCGCGCCACGACTTCGGCCTGTCGGGCCAGAAGGTCGCGCAGGCGGGCGATGTCAGCCTTTGTCACAGTTCCACGGCCGCCCGCAGGCAGGCGGTTTCCAGCGCGAGACGGATGAAGGCCGCGCGCAGCACCTCGGCTTCGGAAATTCTTGTCACCAGTGTCGCGCGCTGCGGTCGGATCAACAAAAACCCGCGCGAGGCAAGCCTGTAGAAGGCGTCGCGCACCGGTTGGCGCGAGACGCCCAGACGTTCGGCCACCTCCGCTTCAGACATGCGCGTGCCCGGCGGCAATTCCAACTGAACCACCGCCTGATAGAGCGTGTCGAACACCATATCCGTGGCCGACTGGGTCGTGGCCTGGGGGAAGGGTTGAAGCTGAAGCATCGGATCGCATCCTGCCCTGCGTGACCCTTTTAGGCCTAGCGGAAAAATCTGCTTTCCACAACTGGCATATTAGAATACCAGTTATGGGAAACGTGATTCCAGTGGATCGACCCCCAATGGCGCTGACCGACCCGGACCGTCTGTTTCCACCCGAGCCGCGTCTGCGTGGCCTTGCCCGCGCGTTTTACGACAGCGTCGCCGACCTTCCGATCCTCAGCCCGCATGGCCATTGCGACCCGCGCTGGTTCGCCGAGAACGCGCGCTTTCCGAACCCGGCAGAGCTGTTCGTCGTGCCCGACCACTATGTTTTCCGAATGCTCGTCAGTCAGGGCGCAACCTTGCCCGAGCTTGGGGTTCCGCGCAGCGACGGCGGCCCGGTCGAGGCCGATCCGCGCGCGATCTGGCGTCGTTTTGCCGCCGGTATCCACCTGTTTCGCGGCACGCCCTCGGCGATGTGGCTCGACCATTCCTTTGAGCATGTCTTCGGGCTGACCGAGCCGCTGACGCCCGCCAATGCCGATGCGATATATGATCATATAGAAGATTGTCTTGCCCGGCCCGAGTTCCGCCCCCGCGCGCTGTTCGAGCGGTTCGGGATCGAGGCTCTGGCCACGACCGAAGGGGCGCTGGACGATCTGCGCTGGCACAAGATGATTGTCGACAGCGGCTGGCAAGGCAGGGTCATCACCACCTACCGCCCCGACGCTGTGGTCGACCCGGAATTCGAGGGCTTCGCGGACAACATCGCCCTGCTCGGCGAGCTGACCGGCGAGGATACGACGACCTGGGCGGGCTACCTGAACGCGCACCGGGCGCGGCGCGCGTTCTTTCGCGCGCATGGCGCGACCGCGACCGACCATGGCCACCCGACCGCCCGGACCGAGAACCTCGGGCCGTCCGACGCAGCCGCGCTCTTCGACAAGGTGTTGCGCGGGGTCTGCACGGCGGAGGAGGCCGATGCCTTCCGCGGTCAGATGCTGACCGAGATGGCGCGCATGAGCCTTGAGGACGGGATGACGCTGCAGATCCACCCCGGATCTTGGCGCAACCATTCCCGTACGGTCTTTGCCGCCCATGGCCGCGACAAGGGCTTCGACATCCCGCGCCGCACCGATTTCGTGGGCAATCTCAAGCCGCTGCTTGATGCCGTGGGGATGGAGCGAGACCTGACTGTGATCCTGTTCACGCTCGACGAGTCGACCTATGGCCGCGAGCTGGCGCCGCTGGCGGGCGCATACCCTGCGCTGCGCCTTGGTCCGCCGTGGTGGTTCTTCGACAGCTACGAAGGCATCCGCCGCTACCGCGAGCTGACGACGGAAACCTGCGGTTTCTACAACACCGCCGGGTTCAACGACGACACCCGCGCCTTTTGTTCGATCCCCGCCCGCCATGACGTGGCCCGGCGGTCGGATTGTGCCTATCTCGCCACCCTCGTCGGTACGGGCCGACTGCGGGAGGCCGAGGCGTTCGAGGTCGCGCAAGACCTCACCCACAGGCTGGCAAGGGAGGCCTATCGCCTGTGAAAAGCAACCAGAGGGAGGAAAGACCATGACATTCTACAAGACGGCACTTGCGGCGTTGGCCGCCACGACTGCCATGGCCACCGGCGCCATGGCCTGCGAGATCACCCTGCGCTCGTCGGACACTCACCCCGAGGGCTATCCGACGGTCGCCGCCGTCGAATACATGGGCGATCTTCTGGAAGAACGCTCAGGCGGCCGCATCTGCATCGAGGTCTACCATTCCGCCCAATTGGGGCAGGAGGCCGACACGATCGAGCAGACCCAGCTTGGCGTGATCGACATGAACCGCGTAAGCCTCGGGCCGTTCAACAACATCATCGAGGAAACCAAGGTTTTCTCGCTGCCCTTCATCTTCCGCTCGGTCGAACACATGCATGCGGTCGTCGACGGCGAGATCGGGGATGAGGTTCTGGCCGCCTTCGGCAACCACAACCTTGTCGGGCTGGCCTATTTCGACGGCGGCTCGCGCAGCTTCTACAACAGCGAACGCCCGATCCGCTCGATCGAGGATATGGCGGGCCTGAGCTTTCGCGTGATGCAATCCGATGTCTTTGTCGACATGGTCAATGCGCTGGGCGGCAACGCCACGCCGATGCCCTTCGGCGAGGTTTATTCCGCGATCCAGACCGGTGTGATCGACGGGGCGGAGAACAACTGGCCCAGCTTCGAATCCACCGGCCATTTCGAAGTGGCGGGCTATTACACGCTGAACGAACACCTGATCGTGCCAGAGGTTCTGGTGATGTCGCAAACAAGTTGGAACCGTCTGTCTGCAGACGATCAGGCCCTGATCCGGCAGGCCGCGCGCGATGCCGTGCCGCACATGCGCGCGCTCTGGGCCGAGCGTGAGGCGGCGTCCGAGGCCATCGTGCGGGCAGCCGGGGTCGAGATCATCGACGACATCGACAAGACCCCCTTCATCGAGGCGATGGTGCCTGTCTACGAGCGCCATGTGACGAGCGACGCGTTGCGCGATCTCGTGACGCGCATCCAGGCCACCGAGTAAGCCGGGCAATCCGGGGGCGGGGCGCGCGCAGGGCGCGACCCGCTCTCCTCTTTCGTCTGGCAGGCGGGGGCACGATCATGCGCGAAATCGTCGAGAAACTGGCGCGCGGCTTCGGGCTGTTGGCGAAGGTCTCGCTCTACCTGTCCGGGGTGGGGCTGGTGGCGATGACCAGTTTCATCGCATGGCAGGTCTATGGCCGCTACATCCTGAATGACACGCCCACCTGGACCGGCAACGGGTCGGTCATCATCATGGGCTGGTTCATCATTCTGGGGGCTGCTGTCGGCATCCGCGAGGGCAACCACCTGAGCTTCGACGTGCTGCTGCATGTGCTAGGCCCGCGCGCCAAGGCGGTGCTGCACACGCTGTCCGATCTGGTCGTCATGGCCTTTTCGGGGGGCATGATCGTCTTTGGCGCGCAGCTGGCGCAAACGACATGGAACACCACGATCCCCAATATCGGCATCTCGGGTGCCTTCAATTACGGGGCGCTGATCTGGGGCGGGGTCTTGATGTTGCTCTTCTCGGTCGAGCGCATCCTGCGCCGACTTGCCGGTCTGCCGACCGCGCGTTTCGGCGAAGCCGCCGTGTCACAGGATTGAACCCCAGATGGAAGTCTACGTCCTTTTCGGCACCTTCACCTTCCTGCTCCTGATCGGAACGCCGGTGGCCTTCTGCCTCGGCGCCGCTGCCTTTGCCACGATCCTCTACATCGGCTTGCCACCGGTCGTCGTGTTCCAGCAGCTCAATTCCGGCATGTCGGTCTTTGCGCTGATGGCGATCCCCTTTTTCATCTACGCGGGCGAGCTGATGGTGCGCGGCGATATCGCCCGGCGGCTGGTCGCGCTGGCGGGTGCTGCGGTCGGCCATCTGCGCGGCGGTCTGGGGCAGGTGAACATCACCGCCTCGGTGCTCTTTGGCGGAATCTCGGGGTCGGCGGCGGCGGATGCCTCGGCCATCGGGGGTCTGATGATCCCCCAGATGGAGGAGCGCGGCTACGACAAGGACTATGCCGTCAACGTCACGGTCGTATCCTCGATCATCGCACTGATGCTGCCGCCCTCGCACAACCTGATCATCTATTCGATCGCGGCGGGCGGGCGCATCTCCATCGCCGATCTGTTCACGGCGGGCATCTTGCCAGGGCTGATCCTTGCGCTGGCGTTGATGATCACGGCCTGGCTCGTGGCCCGCAAGCGTGGTTATCCGACCGAGCGGTTTCCCGGAATTGCGGCGGTCGGCTGGATCTTGCTGAACGCGGTGCCGGGGCTGATCTTGGTGGCGATCATCTTTGGCGGCGTGCGCTCTGGCGTGTTCACCGCCTCGGAAAGCTCCTGCATCGCCGTTGTCTATGCGCTGTTCATAACGCTGGTGGCCTATCGCACGCTCGGCTGGAAGGAATTCGTCGCCGCCACCTTGGGCGCGGTGCGCACGGCCTCGATGGTGCTCTTGGTGATCGGCTGTGCGGCATCCTTTGGCTGGCTGCTGGCCTATATGCGGATCCCGGTCTCGCTGGCGGCCGCGATGACGGAACTGTCGTCGAACCCGCTGGTGATCTTGCTGGTCCTCAACATCGTTTTGCTGATCTTGGGCACCTTCATGGACATGTCGCCGCTCATTGCCATCACCACGCCGATCTTCCTGCCGGTGGCGGTCGCGGTGGGTGTCGATCCGGTGCATTTTGGGATCATCATGATTTTGAACCTTGGCATCGGGCTGTGTACACCACCTGTGGGGGCGGTGCTGTTCGTGGGATGCGCGGTGGGCAAGGTGCCGGTAGGTCAGGTGATCCGCACGATCTGGCCCTTCTACCTTGCCGCGCTCGTCACGCTGATGATCGTCACCTACATCCCCGCGGTGTCGCTGTGGCTGCCATCGCTGTTTTGACGGAGCCTGATCGCCCATGACCCATCTGCAACGCTTCCCGTCCCACAGCCCCGCCCCCGGCGTCACCCGGCAGGTTCTGGCCGACAGCCCCGATCTGATGATCGTCGCTTTCGGCTTCGAGGCCGGGGCCGCGGGGGCAAGGCACAGCCACAGCCACGTGCAATCCACCTATGTCGAAAGCGGGCGCTTCCGCTTCGGCATCGGCGATGACGTAGTGGAGGTCGGCCCCGGCGACAGTTTCGTGATCCCGTCGGGCATCGAGCACGGCTGCACCTGTCTGCAGGCCGGTCGCCTGATCGATTGCTTCACCCCGCGCCGCGACGATTTTCTGTAAGGAGCCGCTATGCTGACCGTCGAAACCCGACAGGCCGTCCACCCCGATCACGCGCGCACGCTCGGCACCGACGACCTGCGCCGCCATTTTCTGGGCGAAGGCCTGTTCGCGGCGGGTGAGATCCGTCTGATCTATACCCATTACGATCGGTTCACATTGGGCGGCGCTGTGCCGGACGGGGGTGAATTGGTTCTGGACAAGGTTGCCGAGACCAAGACCGACAGCTTCCTCGACCGCCGCGAAATGGGGATCGTGAATATCGGAGGGACTGGCACGGTCGCTGCCGCCGGACAGGTCTGGACGCTCGATCAAGGCGATGTGCTCTACCTCGGCAAAGGATCTGGGCCTGTCACCTTTGGCGGGCAGGGGCGTTTCTACATCACCTCCGCCCCCGCCCATGCCGCGCTGACCTGCCGCCTTGTCCGCATCACCGAGGCCAAGAAGCTGGAGCTTGGCGCGACGGAGACCTCGAACAAACGGGTGATCTACCAATTCATCCACCCCCTCGTGATGGAAAGCTGCCAGCTGGTGCTGGGCTATACCACATTGCTCGACGGGTCGGTCTGGAACACGATGCCCGCTCATGTCCATGATCGCCGGATGGAGGCCTATCTATATTTCGGCATGACCCCCGAGGCGCGCGTGATCCATTTCATGGGCGAACCGCAGGAAACCCGACATCTGGTCATCGCCAACGAACAGGCTGCGATTTCCCCGCCCTGGTCGATCCATGCGGGGGCGGGGATCGGATCCTACACCTTCATCTGGGCGATGGCTGGCGACAATGTCGATTACACCGACATGGATTTCGTCCAGCCGGGGGATTTGCGGTGAGCCTGTTTTCCCTTGAGGGCCGCCGCGCGCTGGTGACCGGCGCGAACACCGGGATCGGACAGGCCATCGCGCTGGCGCTGGCCGCGCAGGGTGCGCGCGTAACCTGTGCGGGCCGCACACCGGCGGATGAGACGGTCGCCGCGATCAAGGGTGCGGGCGGGGTGGCCGAGGTGCTGGCCCTCGACCTGTCTGATCCGATGGCGGCGGGCGGCATCTTCGACGGGCAGGGCTATTCGATTTTGGTGAACAACGCCGGGATCATCCGCCGCGCCGACAGTCTGGAGCTGACCGAGGACGATTGGGACGCGGTGATGGATGTGAACCTCAAGGCGCTGTTCTTCACCGCGCAGGCTTTCGCGCGGGCCGCCTTGGCTGGCGGCAACATACCGGCGGCCATCGTGAATATCGCCTCGCTTTTGTCGTTTCAGGGTGGCATCCGGGTGGCCTCCTACACGGCCGCCAAACATGGGGTCGCGGGTGTGACCAAGATCCTCGCCAATGAATGGGCGGCCCATGGCATCACCGTGAACGCTGTCGCGCCGGGCTATATCGAGACGAACAACACCGCAGCCTTGCGGGCGGATCCCGACCGCACCCGCGCCATTCTCGACCGCATCCCGATGGGCCGCTGGGGCGCGCCCGAGGATATCGGGGGCACCACCGCCTTCCTGTGTTCGCCTGCCGCGCGCTATGTGACGGGAACGGTCATCAACGTCGATGGAGGCTGGCTTGCCCGATGAACCGCGCCTGAAGCGGCCAGCGCCCGCGCCAAGGGTCGGCATCGTCCACCTTGGCCCCGGTGCCTTCTTCCGCGCCTTCAACGCGATCTGGACCGAAGAGGCGATGGCGCAGGCGGGCGGCGATTGGGGCATCTGCGCGGTGTCGCTCAACAGCGCGACCGTGCGCGACCAGCTTGCACCTCAAGCCTGCGCCTATACCTCGGTCACTTTGGCGCCCGAGGGGCCGCAGCATCGCGTGATCGGATCGGTGGCGCGGGTGCTGGTCGCGCCCGAGGACCCGCAGGCGGTGCTTGATGCCATGACCGCGCCCGAGGTGCGGATCGTCTCGCTGACCGTGACCGAAAAGGGCTATTGCCATGAACCTGCCACCGGGCGGCTGCGGCTGGATCATCCCGGCATTGCCGCCGATCTGGCGACGCCGGATCGGCCCCCTTACAGCCCCCGGTTTTCTGGTCGAGGCGCTGGCACGGCGGCGGGCGGCTGGCATCGCGCCCGTTACCGTGCTCAGTTGCGACAACCTTCCGCACAACGGGCGGTTGGTGCGCGGCGTGGTGCTGGACATGGCGCGGGCGCGGGACGCTGGCCTTGCCGATTGGATCGCCGAGCATGTCCGCTTTCCCGCCACCATGGTCGACCGCATCACGCCCGCCACGACACCCGCCGATGTTGCTGCACTGGCCGAAGCCACGGGCTGGCACGACCCGGCTTGCGTGGTGCACGAACCCTTTCGCCAATGGGCGATCGAGGATGATTTCGTCGGCGGCGCCCGCCCTGCCTGGGAAATCACAGGCGTCCAGATGGTGCGCGACGTCGCCCCCTTCGAGACGATGAAGCTGCGCTGTCTGAACGGAACCCATTCGGCGCTGGCCTATCTGGGCTATCTGGCGGGTCACGAGACCATCGCAGCCACCATCGCCGATCCGCCCTTTGCTGCCCTGTGCCGTCACCTGTGGCACCACGAGATCCTGCCGACCGTTCCGCAGCCCGAGGGCGAGGATCTGCCCGCCTATTGCGACGCCCTGCTGGCGCGCTACGCCAACCCCGCCATCCGGCACCGCACATGGCAGATTGCCATGGACGGCAGTCAGAAACTGCCGCAGCGCCTGCTGGGCACTTTGGCCGACCAGCTTGCCGCCAACCGGCCGATCACCGGCCTTGCGCTCGCGGTGGCGGCATGGATGCGCTACACAGGCGGCATGGACGAGGCAGGCGGTGCGATCGACGTGCGCGATCCGCTGGCGCCGCGTCTGGCCAAGGCATGGGCCTCAGCGGACAGCGCCGAGGGGCGGGTGGCCGCCTATCTTGCCATGACCGAGGTCTTCGCCCCCGACCTCGCCCGCGACCCGCGCCTGTCACGCGCGCTGAGCGCGGCGCTGGACGGGCTGTCCGCCCATGGCGCGCGTGCCATGGTGCAATCCCTGACCCAGACCTGACACCCCGGAGCGACCCCGATGCCCGACCCGATCTTGCTGCACCCGGCCGATGATGTGGTGATCCTGATCGAGCGGCAGGGAAGCATCCCCGCCGGGCACAAGCTGGCGCGCCATGCCATTGCAATGGGTGCGCCGATCCGGAAATTCGGGCAGATCATCGGCTATGCGACGGCCGCCATCGACGCGGGCACCCATGTCCACAGTCACAATTGCGCCATCGGGGACCATGACCGCGCCTATGTCGTCGGCGTCGATCTTGAGGCCGCGCGCGCGGCCATTCCCGTGTCAAAGCCCGCAACCTTTCAAGGCTACCGCCGCCCCGACGGGCGCATCGGAACGCGCAACTACATCGCGCTTTGCGCCACAGTGAACTGCTCCGCCACGGTGATCCGGCAAGCCGCCGAGGAAATCCGCGCGAGCGGCATCCTGACTGAGTATCCCAATATCGACGGCATCTTTGCGCTGGCCCATGGCACCGGCTGCGGCATGGCGGCCGAGGGGCCGGGATGGGACAACCTGCAACGCGTGCTCTGGGGTTATGCTACCCATCCCAATGTCGGCGCGGCGGTGTTTGTGGGGCTGGGCTGCGAGGTGATGCAGGTCGCCCGGATGAAAGCGGCCTTTGACGGCACCGGGCAGGAACGGTTCCACGGCCTGACCATCCAAGACACCGGCGGCACACGCGCCACCATCGCCGCGATCCGGACGCGGGTCGAGGCGCTTTTGCCACAGGTGAACGCGACCGCGCGCAGCGATTGCCCGGCCTCGGCCCTGACGGTCGCCCTGCAATGCGGCGGCTCCGACGGCTATTCCGGCATCACCGCCAACCCCGCGCTGGGTGTCGCCGCCGATCTGCTGGTGGGCCAGGGCGGCGCGGTCATCCTGTCCGAAACCCCCGAGATTTACGGCGCGGAACAACTGCTCATTCGCCGCGCGGCCAGCCCCGAGGTGGCCGACAAGCTTTTGGAGCGCATTCACTGGTGGGAAGGCTACACCGCCATGCATGGCGGCTCGATGGACAACAACCCGACGCCCGGCAACAAGGCGGGGGGTCTGACCACGATCCTCGAGAAATCGCTTGGGGCGGCGGCCAAGGGCGGGGCCACGCCGCTGGTTGATGTTCTGGGCTACGGCGAACAGGCGATTGCGCGCGGTCTGATCTTCATGGACACGCCCGGCTACGATCCGGTTTCCGTCACTGGCCAGATCGCGGGGGCGCGCAGATCGTGGTCTTCACCACCGGGCGCGGATCGGCATTTGGGTCGAAACCTGCGCCGACGATCAAGCTGGCGACGAACGACCGTCTCTTTGCCGCCATGCCCCAAGATATGGACCTCAATTGCGGCGACGTCGTCAGCGCGGGCGTCAGCCTGCAAGACAAGGGTGCCGAGATCTTGGCCGAAATCCTTGCTGTCGCCTCGGGCAAGCCCACGCTGAGCGAGGCGCTGGGGCTTGGCGATCACGAGATCCTGCCGTGGCAGATTGGTGCGGTCATGTGAGCGGCGGCAGCGGCGTATCGGGGTCCATGCCTCCACGCCGCAGCCGGTAGCTCGACGGGCTCGATCCGATGAAGCGCTTGAACATGCGGCTGAAGAAATAGGGGTCCGAATAGCCCAATTCCGCCGCCACCTGCTTGACCGAATGGCCTTGACCAAGCCGGCTGACGGCAAATTCCATCCGCTTCAGTTCGCGGTATTTCTGCGGGGTCAGGCCGATCCGGTCCCGAAACGCGCGGCGGAAATAATCGGGGTTGAAGCTGACCGATTGCATCGCCTCGTCGACGCCAGAGCCCACCGGATCGGCGGCCAGCCGCGAGGCCACGAACATGATCTGCATCGACAAAAGGTCCTGGCTTTGCGGCCTGTCGGGGGCGGCTTCGCGCCAGCCCTCAAAGGCATCTTCCAGATACATCAGCAAGATCACCATGAACTGGTGGTGCTGCATCAGGGTCGCCATCGCCCCGGCGGGCGTGGCCCGGTAATGCGCCACCAAAGGTTCCAGCACCGCCCAGTTCGACAGCCGGACGTGCCGCCTGAGCCGCATCTGCGCCAACACATCCTCGCGGCCGAACAGGTCGAGCGAGAAATGCTGCGCGATCCCCGTATAGGTCGTAGCATCCCCGGCATGATGCCCGCGAAACCGTGTGTAGGCGGGGATCAGCATCGCCTCGCCGGGCGACAGGGCAATATCCTCGCCGCCGATCCGGTAGCGCCCGCCGCCGGACTGGCAGATCACGAGGTCATGCACCGGGTTGACCTTGTCGATCTTCCAGCTGCGGCCGTGGGTCATGACAATCGGAGGGCGCGCCAGTTTCAGGCTGAGCGCCTGGGTGGGCAGCATGGAGACAAAGGTATGTTCGGAAAAATCCATCTTTTTGTTAGCTACAGTTCATTTTCACCCGGGTGCTCGAAGCATAGCCTTGTCGTCAGACCAAGAACACCGGGAAAAACCCCGGAAAACCTGGGAAGGGAGGCCCGCATTCGACGCGGCACTGCGGTGCCGGGCGCAGGTATCGGTGCCGAATGCGATGAAAACATGACGCAAAACGAACATCACCCAATTCCCGTCAGGATCGCCTATATCGGCGGCGGCTCGCTCAACTGGGCGCCGGTGCTGATGGCCGACCTTGCCGCCGATACCCGGTTGGCGGCCGAGGTGCGGCTCTACGATCCCGACCATGCGGCAGCCGAGCGCAACGCCCGGTTGGGGGCACGCTTTGCCGAGGTTGCCGTGGGCCGCCCCGCCACCTGGCGTGCGGTGCGCGATCTGGGGGAAGCGCTGGATGGCGCCGATCTGGTCGTCGTGTCGATCCTGCCCGGCAGCCTCAACGACATGGCCGCCGATATCGGCATTCCGGCGCGCTACGGGATACCGCAGGCGGTGGGTGACACGGTTGGGCCCGGCGGATTCGTGCGGGCGCTGCGGGCCGTGCCCATGATGCTCCAGATCGGGCGCGCGATCCGCAGCCATGCGCCCGACGCCTTCGTGTGCAACCTCACCAACCCGATGAGCGTTCTGACCGACGCGCTGCACCGCGCCCATCTCGGCATCCGCGCCTGGGGCGAGTGCCACGAGGTGACCAAGCTGCGCCGCCAGGTCGCGTGGATCGCCAATCGGCAGGCAGGTGCCGAGGCGCATGGATTCCGCGATGTCGAGGTCGACGTGGTGGGCATCAACCATTTCACCTTTGCCACCGGCATCCGGCTGGACGGGCGGGACATGATGGCCCACTGGGCGGAGTTTGCCCGCGCGCATGCCGATCGCGGCTGGCACGAGGCGATTCCGGACAGCGACGATGAACACGCGCGCTATTTCTCGTCCCGCTCGCGGGTCAAGTTCGACCTCCATCGCCGGTTCGGCCTTGCCCCGGCCGCGGGCGACCGTCACCTCGCGGAATTCCTGCCCGCGCAGGAGTATCTCGACCATGCCGATGGTTGGGGCTTTGCCCTGACCCCGGTGGACTACCGGCTGCGCGACAGAGCCGCGCGAATGGCGCGGGCCGAGGCGATGATCGACGGCCGGATCATCCCCGCGGCGAAACGCTCGGACGAGGCGATGCTGGACCAATTCGCGGCGCTGATGGGGGCCGCGCCCCATGTCTCGAACGTGAACCTGCCCAATCGTGGCCAGATCACGGGCCTGCCGGACGGCACGGTGGTCGAAACCAACG
Organism: Roseicyclus sp.; assembly: GCA_018401055.1. The sequence goes on along the minus strand of JAGYLB010000110.1, from coordinate 4,690 downwards.
CCCGCTTCACGCAGCACGGCATCGAGGCAATCCCTGCGGGCGCCATTCCCGGCCCGCTGGCCGCCATCGTCGCCGACCACGCGGCCCGGCAAAGGCGCTGGTCGATGCGCTGATTGCGAGGCGATCACGGCGCGCTCTTTCCGCTCTTCGCCAGCGACCCGCTGGTCCGTCCGCTGCCCGAGGCACAGGCGCGCGCGATGTTCGCCGAGATGCTGCAGGCCACCGCGCGCTGGCTGCCGGACGCAGCTTGTGGCGGAGGCCGCGTGATGGGCGGGACCAGCCGATACACCGGGCTTGCCTATGTCATGCCCTACATCCTTGGCTTGGTGCTGTTCACCGCCTTTCCCTTCGGTGCCTCGCTCTACCTCAGCTTCACCGACTACAATCTTCTGGATCGGCCCAACTGGGTGGGTCTGGAAAATTACGAGCGCCTGCTGACCCGTGACCGCATCTTCGAACGCTCGCTGTCGGTCACGCTGCTTTATGTTGCTATGACGGTGCCGCTGAAGCTTGCCTTTGCGCTCTTCATCGCGGTGATCCTCAATTACCGGCTCAGGGCGATCAACCTGTTCCGCACAGCCTTCTACGTGCCCTCGATCCTGGGCGGGTCGGTCGCCATCGCGGTGCTGTGGCGCTACACCTTCGCCGATACCGGCCTTGTGAACATGGTCATCATCGCGCTGGGCGGCGAGGCCGTGAACTGGTTCGGCGATCCCGACAACGCGCTTTTCACCATCACGCTCTTGCGCTGCTGGCAGTTCGGGTCGGCCATGGTGATCTTTCTCGCGGCACTTCAGGCCATCGACAATTCGCTGTACGAGGCGGCTTCGATCGACGGGGCGGGCAAGTGGCAGATCTTTCGCCACATCACATTGCCGCTGCTGACGCCGGTGATCTTCTTCAACCTCATCATGCAGACGGTGCAGGCGTTTCAGGAATTCAACGGCCCCTTCATCATCACCCAGGGCGGGCCGCTCAGATCCACCTACCTGCTTCCCCTCTACATCTACGACAAGGCCTTTCGCAGCTTCGACATGGGCTATGCCTCGGCCATCGCCTGGGTGTTGTTCCTGATCATCATGGTGCTGACCCTGATCGCCTTCTGGTCGTCGAAGAAATGGGTCTACTACGCCGGCGACAGGAGGGATTGAGCGATGACCCTCGTACATCCCGCCGCCGTCAACCGGTCCGAGGCAAGCCGCCTGTCCGATTTCGAACGCCGCCGCCGTCGCCGCGAAAAGATCGGCGCGGGCTTGCGCTATACCATCCTGTGCGTCGTGGGGCTGGTCATGCTCTACCCGCTGATCTGGCTGATCGGCGCGTCCTTCAAGACCAATCAGGAGATGTTTTCCAGCGCGTGGTTCTGGCCGTCGAACCCGACGGTTCAGGGCTACATCGACGGCTGGGAAACCTCGACCCCCTATACGTTTGGTCGGTTCTTCTGGAATTCCATGTGCATCGTGATCCCCAAGGTGATCGGCACGGCGATTTCATCCACGCTGGTGGCCTACGGCTTCGCGCGCTTCGACTTTCCCGGCAAGAAGGTGTTGTTCGCCATCCTGATCGCCACGCTGCTGCTGCCCGACGTGGTCACGCGCATCCCGCAATACCTGCTGTTCCGGGAACTGGGCTGGCTCGACACCTACCTGCCGCTCTTCGTGCCGCAGTTTCTGGCGTGGGAGGCGTTCTTCGTCTTCATGCTGATCCAGTTCATGCGGTCGATCCCCCGCGACGTGGAGGAAGCCGCGCGGGTCGACGGCGCCAACACTTTTCAGGTGCTGATCTATGTCGTCGTGCCGATGCTGGCGCCCGCGCTGATCTCGGTCTGCCTGTTCCAGTTCATGTGGACGATGAACGATTTCCTCGGCCCGCTGATCTACATCTCGTCGATCGAGAACTATCCCGTCAGCCTTGCGCTGCGGCTGGCCATCGACACGACCGAGGCGTTCAACTGGAACGAGATCCTCGCCATGACCGTGCTGGCGCTGTTGCCCTCGCTGGTCGTGTTCTTCCTTGCCCAGAAATACTTCATCAAGGGCATCTCCACGGGGGGTGTGAAAGGCTGATGGCCGAGCTTCAACTCAAATCCGTGGAAAAGGTCTATGGCGGCGGCTTCAAGGCGGTGCACGGCATCGACCTGCATGTGGCCGAGGGCGAATTCATGGTGCTGGTGGGCCCCTCAGGCTGTGCCAAATCCACCACGCTGCGCATGATCGCGGGCCTGGAAAGCATCACAGGCGGCGAGATCGTGATCGGCGACCGCGTGGTCAACGAACTGGTGCCCGGCAGGCGCGGCATCGCCATGGTGTTCCAGAACTACGCGCTTTACCCGCACATGAAGGTGACCAAGAACCTGTCCTTCGGCCTCAGGCTGCGGCGAGAGCCCAAGGCCCAGATCGAGGCTGCGACCGCCCGCGTCTCGGGCCTGCTCGAGATCGAGGAATTGCTGGATCGTTTGCCCAAGCAGCTCTCGGGCGGGCAGGCGCAGCGCGTCGCCGTCGGCCGGGCGCTCATCAAGAGCCCCGAGGTCTTCTTGTTCGACGAACCGCTGTCGAACCTCGACGCCAAGCTTCGCGCGGCGATGCGGGTCCGCATCACCGACCTGCACAAGCGCCTGAAGGACGAGGGCAGCCACCACGGTCGTCTACGTCACCCATGACCAGGTCGAGGCGATGACCATGGGCGACCGCATCTGCGTCATGAAGGACGGGCGCATCATGCAGGTGGCCGATCCCACGACGCTGTACGAACGCCCCGCCAACGCCTTCGTCGCGGGTTTCATCGGCATGCCCGAGATGAACCTGGTGCGCGCCGTGCTGACCCGGCCGGGCGGGCTGCCCGCCCTGACGGTCGATGGCCAGACCGTCACAATGGCTGAGGGGCTGGCGCATCGGCTGAATGCAGGCGACGGGCCGGTGATCATGGGCATCCGGCCCCAGCATCTTGCGACCTGCCCGCCGGGTACGCCCGGTGCGCTGACCGGCGAAATCGTGACGGTCGAGTTCATGGGGCACGAGGTCAACCTGCATGTGCGGATCGGCGACGAAACGCTGGTCGCGGTGACGCCGACCGAGGTCCTGACGGCCCGGCCCACGCACGGTGAGCGCATCGGCCTGAGGCCCAACGGCCATCGCATGCACCTGTTCGATACCACGAGCGAGGCCAACATCTCGCTCGCCACGCAAGACTGATCATCAAGGGAGGACGCGATGACACGACTGATGAAACCCCTGGCCCTGGCCCTGTCCACATCGGCGCTCTGCGGTATGGCGCAGGCCGAAGACTTGCGGATGAGCTGGTGGGGCGGCGACAGCCGTCACGACGAGCCACCCAGGCCGCGCTTCAGATCTGCGGCGAACGTCATGGACATACCATCTCGCCGGAATTCACCGGCTTTTCGGGCCATTTCGAGCGTCTGGCGACCCAGATCGCGGGAAGGACCGAGCCCGACATCATGCAGGTCAACTGGCCCTGGCTGCCGATCTTTTCGGCCGACGGGTCGCGCTTTGCCGATCTCAACGAATTTTCGCATATCATCGACTTGACGAACTGGAGCGCGGAACAGCTGGAGTCCGGCACGATGAACGGGCGCCTCAACGGGCTGCCGGTCTCGACCACGGCGCGGCTCTTTGCCTTCAACACCACCGCATGGGAGCGCGCGGGCCTGCCGCTGCCGACGACATGGGAGGAGCTTGTCGCCGCAGGCCCCGTGTTCCGCGAACGGCTGGGCGAGGACAACTTCCCCTTCGAGGCATCGCATCTGGATGCAACGCTGATCGTGCTGCTTTACGGCACCCAGATGACCGGCAACGGTCGCGTTGATCCGGGCGCGGCCGCACCGCGGGAAGATCGATCCTCCGGGGTCCAAGCCGAGGAGCTGACGGAGCGGCCACTCGAATTCCCCAAAAAAGTTTCCCCATGTAGTTTCCTCGTGTGACAGCCGGCATCGTCGCGCCGACGACAAGCCGTCGCCGGGGCCACGGCAACGTGCCGCTCCGAGGAAAACCCGAACTGGACCGCTGGCCACGGCTTGGCGGCACCTACCAGTGGGATACGACCTGCTATCCGGATACTCGATCCGGTGGCCGGCGGCGAGGCTGTCTTACGCCGCCATAGTACCAATGCCTGGCCCGGTCGGGGCAAACCAAGCGGATCTCATCGCAAACCCGTCCGATGAGCTTCGCCATCTCGGCCAATACCCAAAACCCGGAAGCCGCGGCGCAGATCTTGAATTGCCTGATGAACGAGGAGGCAGGCGTGATGGCGCTGGGCTCGACGCCCAGAGGGTTGTCCCCGCCCTCCACCGCCGCGCGCGAGATGCTGATGGCCGCAGGCGGGATCAGCGACATCCAGATCGAGGCGCAGAACCGCGTGCTGGAAGGCGAGGGACCAACGATCCATCGCTATCAGAACGCCCAGACGTGCGCTCGGCGATGATCGACGCGCTCGAGATGTTCATATGGCCGGATCGACGCGCGGCTACACCCTTACGCCGAAATGCTGATCGGCATCGAGGCCGTTCTGTCCGACATCTGACACCGGACGGGCCGGTGCGCACCTGCGCCGGCCCGACACCGCCTGTCCCTGACCCCAACGTGCCAATGACCCCAGACCTTCGCATCCTTGCGCTGACCCCACGGTCGGTAGTCACACGCCTGCCCCGGCGACGCGGCGCTATTGGCTCGGTATT
>JAGYLB010000109.1 GCA_018401055.1 Roseicyclus sp. | reverse complement strand
TCTGATCGAGACACCTGAGGCGCAGGAAGAGTGGGGGACAAGGCTGGCCCCGCTTCTGGTGGCGGCGCTGGCTCAAGCGGAATTGAGCAACAGTTCCGACTGAAGCTCTGCATTGTTGCAACAGCGGGCACTATGCGCGCAGGCTATTGACTTAATTCGATAAAAATTGACCCCTTCGCTTGCGTAACAAGTATCGGGGGATACGATTTTGGAACTTTTGCTGCTGCTTTTGCCGCTGGTCCTTCTGGGCGCTCTGGGTCTTGGCGGGGATGATGACGATACCGCACCCCCCACCCCGGAACCAGAAGGCGATGGTGTGATCCGCTCGGGCACCAGAGACAGCGAGGCCTTCACCGGCTCGCGCGGGGACGATCTCATCCTTGGCGCGGGGGGCAACGACACCCTGACCGGCGGCGCGGGCGAGGATTTTCTGTTCGGGGAATTCGGCAACGATGTGCTGGTCGGCAATGCCGACGACGACCTGCTGGCGGGCGGCCCCGGGGCCGACAACCTGCAAGGTGGGCCGGGCGATGACGTGCTTCTGGGCGGGGCCGACCGAGATCAGCTTTACGGGGGTGACGGTGACGATCTTTTGGTCGGCGGCACCGACCAGGACCGGATGTTCGGCGGCGACGGCGACGATATCATCATCGGTCTGGAACTGACGGCTGAGGAAATCGACCAGTCGTTTGTCACCGAGTTCTCGACCGAATTCCAGACGTTGCTCGAAACCCGCTTCGGCGCGGGCACCGTCGACCGCTTTGGGCCGCGGATCGAGGCGGCGATCTTTTCCAACAATGTCGAAGAGCCGCTGGCCCCTGGCGAAAGCGGGCAGATACCACGTTTCGACTTCCTGTCGGGCGGCGATGGCAACGACACGCTGGTGGGCGATTTCGGCGATGTGTTGACCGGCGGCGGCACCAATACCGCAGATCTGTTCATCATCTCGCACAACAGCGAACCCGCCAGCGAACCCGTGACGATCACCGATTTCGAAACCGTGGACCGGATCGAGATCGACCCCGGCACAACGACAGGACAGATCGGCTTCACCGTTCAGGACGGAAGCATCCTGATCACCGTCGGCACCGATGCCGTGGTGGTGGTCGAGGGCATCACCGACCCGGCCATTCTGAGCCCAAGGGTGTTCCTGAACACCAACCCGTCGTTTATCTGACCGGCATCTTGCGGTTCCGGCCGGGGGTGACAAATCCCCCGGCCCGACCCATCTTGGGCAGGACGCTCAGGAGAATCCCATGTCAGACCTTGACCCCGCCACCCGCACTGAGCTGGAAGCCGCCGCCTTTCGGCGCTTGCTGGAGCATCTGAACGAACGCACCGACGTGCAGAACATCGACATGATGAACCTTGCGGGGTTTTGCCGGAACTGCCTGAGCCGCTGGTATCAGGAAGCCGCCACCGAACGCGGGCTGGACATCGACAAGGAGGCGGCGCGCACCATCGTCTACGGGATGCCCTATGACGACTGGAAAGCGCAGCACCAGACCGAAGCGGATGCCGCGCAGAAAGCCGCCTTTGCCAAATCGAACCCCGGCCATTGACAGCGACAGCCCAAGACAACGGCCCGAATCCGGTCTTTGACTACCTGCCGCCGGATGCGCCGCTCGATATCGTGCATGCCGACGACCAGATCGTGATCGTCAACAAGCCTGCGGGCCTGTTGTCGGTGCCGGGCAAGGGCGATCACCTGACCGATTGCCTGCTGGCGCGGCTGCAAGGTGCTTTTCCGACCGTGCTTCTGGTGCACCGGCTGGATATGGACACATCGGGCGTGATGGTCTTTGCCCTGACCCCGCATGCCCAGCGCCATCTGGGGCTGCAATTCGAGAAGCGGCAGATGAAAAAGACCTATGTGGCGCGGGTCTGGGGCGAGGTCGCCGAGCCGCAAGGCACGATCGACCTGCCGCTCTGCGTCGATTGGGAGAACCGGCCGCGCCAGCATGTCGACCACGTCAACGGCCGTGCCGCGCAGACCGATTGGCGGCGCGTCCGGATCGAGGATGGCACGACGCGCATGCGGCTTTACCCCAAGACAGGGCGCTCACATCAATTGCGCGTGCACATGCTGGAGCTTGGCCACCCGATCTTGGGCGATCCGTTCTATGCGACAGGGCCAGCGCGGGATTACCCACGCCTCATGCTCCACGCCGAAAGCCTGAAGCTGCGGCATCCCGACGGCGGGAAAGGGCTTCTGTTTCAGGCAAAGACGCCGTTCTGACCGAGGCGCGCTGCGCCGCCAGCCACAGGGCATCCAGATCGGCAAGCGCGCCCGCGTCAAAGCGATCCGCCTCTTCCCAGTAGCGCCCGGAGGGCACCGTGTAGCCCAGATGGGCCTCGCGCGTCTGCGCGGCGGCAAGCGCCTGCGGATCGGGCGCGACCGGCAGCGCATCCGTCAGATCGTCGAGCGTGGCGCGCGGAAACACCAGCCGACTGTCCTGCCACGACAGGTTCACGCAAGCGCAGCCTTGCGCGGCGGCCAGCATCTGCAGCCGCGCGGCCTTGCCCTCAAGACTTTGCAGCGTGATGTCGGCGCGCAGCGGGTCGGCGGTGCCGGTACCGTAGAAATGCGTGCGCCCTGTCGCCGCATAAACCATGTCACAGCCGAAAAACGCCATCACGCGCGGCTTGAGCGCCCCCAGCGCCCAGTACCCGGCGGTAAAGGCCATGGTGCCCCCGCATAGACGAAGCCGCCAAAGGCATTTTGCACGGGCACGTAGTCGCGCGCCTCGATCCGGCGCTGGCCTGCCAGCAGGCCGGGCGGGCGATGTTCCAGCGGGAAATCCTCGGGGTGGATCGATACGTCCCAATCCGGGCGCAACCGCCAAGCGTTGTTGATCGCCACGACCTGATCGAAAACCGACCGGTCCCAACCCCTTACCGCCACGGCAGCCGGACCGCTGCCGAGGATCAAGACAATCGGGCCCATGCCACGCTTCCTTCTGCCGTCTCTGGCGGAAATAGGTGGATTGCGCGACGGGACCACGACAAATTTCCGCGCCGCGGCGAAACCGCGGCGCGGATGACATCAATCCCAGTCGCTGACGGTCTTGACCTCGAGGAATTCGTGGATGCCCCAGGGGCCACCCTCGCGACCATTGCCCGATTGTTTCATGCCGCCAAAAGGCGAGCCTTTGCCGAACCCCTTGCCGTTGCATTCCACCATCCCCGAGCGCAATTGCCGCGCCACGCGGCGCAGCCGGTCCTTGTCACTGGTCTGGATGTAGTTGGTCAGGCCATAGACGGTGTCATTGGCCATGCGCACGGCGTCCTCTTCGGTGTCGAAGGGGATGATCGACAGGACCGGACCAAAGATTTCCTCGCGGTAGATGGTCATATCGGGCGTCACGTCGGCAAAGACCGTGGGGCGCACGAAAAAGCCGCGGTTCAGGTGGCCGGGCCGCCCGGTGCCGCCCGCGACCAGACGCGCGCCTTGGTCGATGCCGGTCTGGATCAGGGCTTGGATCTTGTCGAATTGTACCTCGGAGACCACGGGGCCGATCCCGCGCCCTTCCTGGCTGGCGGGGATGACGGGGGTTTCCTCGGCCACCTGTGCCGCAATCTCCACCGCAGCCTCGTAGCGGGCGCGTTGCACCAGCATCCGGGTCGGCGCGTTGCATGATTGGCCCGAGTTATTGAAGCACCGTGTGGCGCCGCGTTTGACCGCCTTGTCATCAGCATCGGCGAAGATGATGTTGGCACCCTTGCCGCCCAGTTCGAGGCTGACACGCTTGATCGTGTCGGCCGCCGCGATGGAGATCAGGCGGCCCGCCCGCGTCGATCCGGTGAAGCTGACCATGTCGACATCTGGGTGCGCGGACAGTTGGCTGCCCACGCCCGGCCCGTCGCCGTTCACAAGGTTGAAGACGCCCGGCGGGATGCCCGCCGCATCTACGATTTCCGCGAAAACCAGCCCCGACAAAGGCGCCACCTCGGAGGGTTTCAGCACCATAGTGCAGCCCGCCAGAAGTGCCGGCGCGACCTTGAGCGCGATCTGGTTCATCGGCCAGTTCCACGGCGTGATCAGCGCGACCACCCCGATGGGCTCGTGGAAAATCCGCTCGCCCGGTGCGTGAGGGCCCAGCGGGCGGTCCCATTCCATCTCTTTCGCGGCGGCAAGGAAGCCTTCGAAATGCCAATCGCCCGAGGTGACCTGCTGCTGACGCGACCAGTCGATGGGCGCGCCCATTTCCGCGCTTATGGCCTGCGCCATATCCTCCGGACCGCGTCAGATAGGCGGCCAGCAGACGCTCCAGCGCGGCGATGCGCTCGGGGATGGGCGTCGCGGCCCAGCCGTCAAGCGCCGCGCGGGCGGCGGCGACGGCGGCGTCCGTATCGGCCTGATCGCCAAGCGAGATCGTGGCGCAGACCTCTTCGGTCGAGGGGTCGATGACGGGCAGCGGGCGCGGCGTGGCCGGGGCGACCCAGCGCCCGTTGATGTAGAATTCGGTGCTATGGTGCATGATCGTCTCCCATGTTCGGGGCACAGCCTGTCATTCCGCGGCGCGGGCTTCAAGGCGACAGGGCGACAGCGCAGAGGCCGCGAACGACCATATTGCCGAGGGTGAAATCGCAAAACGCCCGGCCGCTGTGCCGCACTGCGGCGGAATGCCTCGTCTTATTAAGAACGAGTTCGGGTTTGGGCGGTGAACCTGTCACGCAAAGTACCTATATCAAGAGTGATTGACAACGCAAATCAAAAGGAGCCGACCATCATGGGCCTGCGCATCAACGATATTTTCCCGAACCTGACCGTCGAGACCGATCAGGGCCGCTTTGCGATGCACGACTATCAGGGCGACAGCTGGCTGATCTTGTTCTCGCACCCCAAGGATTTCACCCCGGTCTGCACCACCGAGTTCGGCGCCGTCGCGCAGCTGGCCGACGAATGGGCCAAGCGCAACACCAAGGTCATCGGCCTATCGGTCGACAAGGCCGATGAGCATGTGAAGTGGAAAGCGGATATCGAGGCCATCTCGGGCGCAAAGGCAGGGTTCCCGATCATTGCCGATGACGATCTGACCGTCTCCAAGGCGCTCGACATGCTGCCCGCCGACGCCTATCTGCCCGACGGTCGTACCGCCGCCCACAGCGCAAGCGTGCGCGTGGTGTTCATCGTCTCGCCCGACCACAAGGTGCAACTGATGATGTCCTACCCGATGTCGGTCGGCCGCAACTTCGCCGAGGTGCTGCGCGCGCTCGACGCTCTACAGGCCACCTATGGCGTGCCAATCGCCACCCCCGCCAACTGGGTCCATGGGCAAGACGTGATCGTATCGCTCAGCCTCGACGATGACGCGGCGCGCGCGAAATTCGGCGAGATCGACGTCAAACTGCCCTACCTGCGCACCACGAAAATGCCGGGCTGATCACAAGCGACACACCCCCTTCAGCAGCAAAAAGCCCCGGTTTCGCCGGGGCTTTTTCACTGAAAAGCTGGCCTATGACAGCTCACGCCTGCGGATAAAGGAACGCCGTCACACCGGTCTCAACATTCTCATAAAGGTCGATGACATGCGCGTTGACCATTCGCACGCAACCCGATGATGCCGAGGTGCCGATCGACCACGGTTGCGGCGTGCCGTGAATGCGCAGAAGCGTGTCGCGGTTTCCGGAATAGAGGTAGAAGGCCCGCGCGCCCAAGGGGTTCTCGGGCCCGCCCGGAACGCCGCCGGCGAATTGCGCGTAGACCTGCGGTTCGCGCGCGATCATGTTCGCGGTCGGCGTCCAGGACGGCCATTCCGCCTTGCGCCCGATCCGGAAGGTGCCCGGCTCGTAAAGCCCCGGCCGCCCGATCGCCACGCCGTAGCGCATCGCGCTGCCATCGGTGCCGATATGGTAGAGATAGCGCGCCACGGCATCCACATGGATGTCGCCCGGCCGAAGCCCTGCGCGGTGCTGCACGCGCGTCGGCATGAAGCGCGGGTGCAGACCCCACGGGTTGTTGGCGTTCGGATCGGGGTCTGGCCGTGTCACAGAGGCGTCGAAAGACACGCCGGTCCTGCGCGAGGGCGGACCCGCGATGGCGCTGAGAACAGCGTCGCACTGGTGATGATGAAATGACGGCGAGTCAGCATTGGCTCACCTCCTTGGTGTGGTTCGGAGATCGCTACGACAACGTCCCTTATGTCTCGCCGGTTACGTCCTTGTGAACAAGTCCCCAGCCCCTCACGTTTCAGTCAGTCCCATACCGTCCGGCGATAGGAATTTACCCGCCCCCGCGATTGAATGGACCGCTCCCGGCCACACCCGCAAATGCCGTCACAAAACGGTAACCGCGCGAACCTAGACCCGCGCCACCAGCCGAGTTCACGAAGCCAGGGAGTGTTTTCCATGAACGATCACGACATTCAGAAGCTGTCCGCAGACGAATGGGACGAGCTGAATTTCCCCCGCCCCGAGGTGCAGGATTTCGACCGTGTGGTCGAGCGCGCCATCTCGCGCCGCGGGTTCCTGGGTGGCGTGTCTGGCCTTCGGGTCGGGCGCGGCCGTGATGGGCACCGGCCTGTTGAAAGGCACCACCGCGATGGCGCAGCCCGCCTCGCGTTTCCCCTTCACGCCGATCGCGGCGCAGACCGACAACACCATCCATGTTCCCGAAGGGTACAGCTGGAAAACGCTGGTGCGCTGGGGTGACCCGCTGTTCTCCGACGCGGCAAACGCATGGAATCCGCAGACCGGCGTTCCGGTCGAGATGTCGGACCGCGTCTTTGGCGAAAACACCGACGGGATGGAGCTGTTCAACGTCGATGGTCGCGAGATCATCGTGATCAACAGCGAATACGTGAACCCCGAGGTGAACCTGCCCCACACCGGCGATGGCATGCCCACCTCGGCCGATGATGTGCGCATGTTGCAGAACTTCCAGGGCGTCAGCGTCATGGAGATCGCGGAGGGTGCCGACGGCTGGGCCGTTGTCGTCGACAGCCCCTACAACCGCCGCATCCACCACAACACGCCGATGACCTTTTCCGGTCCCGCCGCCGGTCACGACCTGCTCAAGACCGAGGCCGATCCGACCGGCATGGCGTCGCTTGGCACCTTCAACAACTGCGGTTCCGGCCGGACGCCCTGGGGCACCTACCTGACCTGCGAGGAAAACTTCAACGGCTACTTCGGTGCCGCCTCCGAGGTCGTCGGCCGACAGCGCAACGATGGCCGGCTTACACGCCGCTACGGCGTGCCGACCGCCGTGGAGCCGGGCCGCTACAACTACCACGGCTTCGATCGCGCGCTTCGACCTTGCGACCAACCCCAACGAGCCGCACCGCGCGGGCTATATCGTGGAAATCGACCCGGCCAACCCGGAGATGACCCCGATCAAGCACACCGCACTGGGCCGCTTCAAGCATGAGAACGCCGCCTATGGCATCGCCGCCGATGGCCGCGTCGCCGTCTACATGGGCGACGACGAGCGTGGCGAGTTCATGTACCGCTGGCTGAGCCGTGACGTCTACGTTCCCGGTGGCGACACCTCGACCCTGCTGGTCGAAGGCGAGCTGTCCGTGGCCGTGTTCGACGATGACATGACCGGCCGCTGGGTACCGCTGACCCCTGCCACCACCGGCATGGATGCGGCCAATATCGCCGTTTTCACCCGTATGGCCGGCAGCCGCGTGGGCGCCACGACGATGGACCGCCCCGAGTGGATCGCGGTGCACCCGAACGCCGCCGAGGCCTATTGCTGCCTGACCAACAATTCGCGTCGCGGCGTTCTGACCGATGCGGGCACCGTGCGCACCAATGCAGGCGGCGATCCGATGACGGTCAACGCGGTCAACCCGCGCGAGACCAACCGCTACGGTCAGATCGTGCGCTGGCGGCCCATGGGCGGTGACCACGCGGCAGAGAGCTTCACCTGGGATCTCTACGTCATGGCGGGCAACCCGACCGTGGCCGAAGGTCTGCAGGCAGGTTCGGCCAACATCAACGAGGGCAACCTGTTCAACTCGCCCGACGGGATGGTGATCGATAGCACCGGCCTGATCTGGATCCAGACCGATGGCGACGACAGCAATGCCGATGAATACGCCGGCATGGGCAACAACCAGATGCTGGCGGGCGATCCGGTCACGGGCCGCATCGAACGGTTCCTGACCGGTCCGAACGGCTGCGAAGTGACCGGCCTGTGCTGGTCGTCCCGACCGCCGCACCATGTTCGTCGGCATCCAGCACCCCGGCGACAATGGCGGTGACTGGCCCGACCACGGCGGCTCGCTCGCACGCTCGGCCGTCATCGCGATCAAGCGTGACGACAACGCGCGGGTCGGCTGACCGCCACAAGAGTTGATTAAACGGTCCTGCGCCCCCGGAGACATCCGGGGGCGTTTTTCTTTGCCGATCCACACCGGGGCGGCGGATGACCGCGGTCGGGTCACCGCGCGCGGGGTCGAAGGGCCGCTTTGAGCCCAACCTGACCATCGGCCCAGGATTCGATAAACGAGCGAGATACACCAAACGTCTTTACGCCAGATGCTAAGACTGAGCACCTAACTTACACAAACTGGATCGGCACTAAAAAGCCCGCACCAAATATCTTTAGCGCGGGCGATTTAGTAAAACAGTTCGAGATCAGGCGCGCTTGCGGCGTCCGTAAACCCCAAGACCACCAATGCTGGCAAGCAACAGCCACCCTGCGGCTGGCAGAGGAACAGCAGGTGTTTGTGTAATTCCGGTTGCCGTGAAGCCGGAAGCATCTGGATTACCGACAATTGCGGAGAAGATGCCGATCAAGCGCTGTCCATCGCTGAAATCAGCGAAAGCAGTGGCACCAATCAACAAATTACCAGGCACAGTGACCGGGCTTCCCGACTCACCGTCAACGTCGATGTCGAATGAAAATGTCTCACCGACACCAAAATCATTGAAGTTGAGGACAAATGAAGTCGCACCATCAGCTACCACCGGGAACCCGATGAGACCCGTTGTCGCTGCGCTACCACCGACAGGAGTGAACGGGACACCCAGTGTATTATTATTCGGTGGGCCGCCATTCACTGTATCAAAAACCAGCCCAGTTCCGGACAGATCAATACCGAATCTTAAGAGGTTCTCACCATCGTCGGATAAGTTCGTAAAGCTGAATGGTTGGGTGAATGTGTCGCCGTCGATGATGAAGCTGAGAATGGGCGTGGCCGCGGCAGCGCTGGCGAGTGCTACCGAAAAACCAGCGGCTGAAACTAGGGTTTTGACTCATATTATTACTCCTTTACCTGAATGTTTGGGCTATCTGAATTGTCGCATGAAGAGAACATCAACTTGCGCCCCGTTGTCAAGCCTGTTGGCCTCGCTGTTTCGCGGCGCGGCCGTCTGACGTGCGGACGGTGCGTCGCGTGAAGTCTCGCAGACGAGAGTAACGGGGCTTTCGGCCACACTCATGAAGTCAATCGAACGCGCAGCGAATGTTAGCAACCCGCCCGCCCTACTGACGGCCTTTGCGGTCACGGCGAAAACTGAGCGTTCGCAGCGAATGGCAGCTTCTCCGCATAGCAGACACCCGGCACGACACGCTCAAATCCTTTCCGGAAGATTAAAGGAAGAACGGTTCTCCTTTAAGATCAACGCCTTGATCGTCTTCTCAAACCTGAGCACATGGCGAGGGCGCGCAACCGGCGCGCAGCCCCCCGAAAAGACTGCGGGCGCGCCCGGTCCCGGACGCGCCCGCAAAATTCCGGTCAGACGACCAGAAACAAGATCAGTCGGCGGCTTCTGCCGGCTGTTCCGCAAGCTCTTTGCCGGTGGCCTGGTCGACCATCTTCATCGCCAGACGGACCTTGCCGCGCTCGTCGAAGCCCAGAAGCTTGACCCAGACCTCCTGCCCTTCCTTGAGCACATCCGACGGATGGTTCAGGCGCTTGTTCTCGATCTGAGAGACATGCACGAGGCCGTCGCGCTTGCCGAAGAAGTTCACGAAGGCGCCGAAATCGACGATCTTGACAACCGTGCCCTTGTAGATGCCTTGCCTTCTTCCGGCTCGGCCACGATCGAATAGATCATGTCATAGGCCTTCTGGATCGACTCGGCGTTGGGGCTGGCGATCTTGATCACGCCATCGTCGTTGATGTCGACCTTGGCGCCCGACAGCTTCGACGATCTCGCGGATCACCTTGCCGCCCGAGCCGATCACTTCGCGGATCTTGTCGGTCGGGATCTGCATCGTCTCGATGCGCGGGGCGTGGATCGAGAATTCGCCCGGGGCGGTCATCGACTTGGCCATTTCGCCCAGGATGTGCAGCCGCCCGGCCTTGGCCTGCGCCAGCGCCTTTTTCATGATCTCGGGCGTGATGCCCGCGACCTTGATGTCCATCTGCAGCGAGGTGATCCCGGCCTCGGTGCCCGCGACCTTGAAATCCATGTCGCCGAGGTGATCCTCGTCGCCAAGGATGTCGGTCAGGATCCCGTAGGAGCCGTCATCTTCCAGCACGAGGCCCATGGCCACACCGGCCACGGGGGCCTTGAGCGGAACGCCCGCATCCATCATCGACAGCGAACCGCCGCAGACCGACGCCATCGAGGAGGAGCCGTTCGATTCCGTGATCTCGGACACGACGCGGATCGTGTAGGGGAAATCGGTCGAGGCGGGCAGGACGGCCTGAAGCGCGCGCCATGCCAGCTTGCCATGCCCGATCTCGCGGCGGCCGGGAGAGCCCACGCGGCCGACCTCACCCACCGAATAGGGCGGGAAGTTGTAGTGCAGCATGAAGTTCGACCGGTAGGTGCCGTGCAGCGCGTCGATCGATCTGCTCGTCATCGCCGGTGCCCAGCGTGGTCACGACCAGGCCTTGGGTCTCGCCACGGGTGAACAGCGCCGAGCCATGCGTGCGCGGCAAGATGCCCACTTCGGACACGATCGGGCGCACAGTGTCCAGCGCGCGGCCGTCGATCCGCTTGCCGGTCTTGACCACGTCGCCGCGCAGAACCGATGGCTTCCAGCTTTTCAGCGCGCGAGCCAAGGTTGGCATCGGCGCGCTGTTCCTCGGTCAGGGCGGCGACGATCGCGCGCCTTGGCGTCGGACACGGCGGTCGTGCGCTCCTGCTTGTCGGTGATCGCATAGGCCGCGCGGATCTTCGCCTCGCCCGCAGCCTTCACCGCGTCGTAAAGCGCCGAGTAATCGGCGGCCTGGAAATCGAAGGGTTCCTTGGCGGCATCCTCGGCCAGGTCGATGATCAGGTCGATCACCGGCTGGATCTGCTCATGCGCGAAATTCGACCGCGCCCAGCATTTCGTCCTCGGACAGCTCATAGGCCTCGGACTCGACCATCATGACCGCGTCCTTGGTGCCTGCGACAACCAGATCAAGGCGCTGATCGGGGTTGTTGCGCAGGTCCTGCATGTCATCGACGGTCGGGTTCAGGATATATTCGCCATCCTCATAGCCCACGCGGCAGCCCGCGATCGGCCCCATGAAGGGCGCGCCCGAGATCGTCAGGGCCGCGCTGGCGGCGATCATGGCGACCACATCGGGATCGTTGACCAGATCGTGCGACAGCACGGTGCACATGACCAGCACTTCGTTCTTGAAGCCGGGCACGAAGAGCGGGCGGATCGGGCGGTCGATCAGGCGCGCGGTCAGCGTTTCCTTTTCGGTCGGACGCGCCTCGCGCTTGAAGAAGCCGCCGGGAACCTTGCCCGCGGCGTAGTATTTTTCCTGGTAATGCACGGTCAGCGGAAAGAAGTCCTGCCCGGGCTTGGCTTGCTTGGCGAAGGTCACGTTGGCCATGACGCTGGTTTCGCCCAGCGTGGCGATGACCGTGCCATCGGCCTGACGGGCGACACTTGCCCGTTTCCAGCGTGAGCGTCTCTTCGCCCCACTGCATCGACTTTTTCGTGATATTGAACATCTATCGTTTCCTGTTCGAAGGCACTCCGGGCGTATCCCGGTCCTTCAGTCAAATGGCGGCCCCATTGCCGCCGACCCCCTTATCATGCCATGCGCCGGGGTCAGGGCGTCACGTCTCAGATGGGCGCGCCTTACAGGTTTTCCTCGCTGTTGGAAAGCGATTTGCAAGAACACGCTTGAGTGCAAAGGCCCATTTCGGGCCGTGCTGGCACCGATCTTGGGTCAGGTCTCGCGCCTGTCGTCGGCGCCCTGCTTGCTGGCGCCGGTGTCATGTCCGCCCGAAGTATGTCGCCATCATCGCGGCGAAGGTATCGGCCATAGCGCGCTGTTCGGCCTCGGCGATTTCGGACTGGATGAGGATCATGCCGACATAGGCGGCGTATTCCAGTTTCGCTGCCATCCGGGCACGATCGCGGTCGATGTGGAACCGCTCGGCATAGAGCTCCGTCAAGACCTCAAGGCGCCGTTCATCGGCCGCGGCCACGATGGCTGTTACGGCGCGGTTGCGCCGGGCGACTTCCCGGATGCCCAGTTCGACGTGGAAGTTCACCTGCATCGCCATGTCGGTCAGCAGCCGCTCTTTTTCCTCGGCTGTAGAGCTGGCGGGAAAACGCGCCACAAGCTCGTCGGTCTGGATCTGCACCCAATGCCCTGCCAGCGCCTGGAGGAACGTGTCGTGATCCTCGAAGTGATGATAGAACGACCCTCGGGTCACGCCTGCAGCCTTGCAGACGGGGGCCAGCTTGACCGCCTCGGCCCCGCCTTCGGCCAGTTGGCGCAGCCCAAGGTCCAGCCAATCCACGCGCGTCAGGCGTGTGCTCACGCCAAGACCCCCCACAGGCCCAGAAACGCCACCGGCAAGAACAGCCAGCCCTGCGGCAGGTCCGCGTGGCTTTGCCCCAAGGCGAGGACAAGGCCCACGCCGCACAGCCAGAAGCCCGCCGCCAGAACCATTCCGGCGACCCCGTAGGCGGCGATACCTGATCCTGCGGCCAGCGCGAAGAATATGGCCATGGCGCCGATCGCGACCGAGGTGAAGTGCCAGCACAGATAATGCGTGTCGCGCACAACCGGGTCTAGCGCGCTGGCCCTCAACGGCCGCGCGATCTGGCGACCACCCGCGATGAGATGCACGGCAAGCCAAGTGGTGGACAGGGCGGCGGCAAGGGGAAAGGGGAGCATGGTGGAGTCCTTTTTCATCATACCTAATGGTATGGATATGCCGCCAAGTAAATACCATTAGGTATGGTATTGTCGTTCTTGGACAAAGAAAAAGGCCGCATGTTGCGGCCCTTTTCCCGAAATCGTCCGCGTTGGCCTCAGCGGCGGATGCCGAGACGGCCGATCAGGGCGGTGTAGCGCGCTTCGTCCTTGGACTTGACGTAGTCGAGCAGCTTGCGGCGCTGGGCCACCATCATCAGAAGGCCACGACGCGAGTGGTTGTCCTTCTTGTGGGACTTGAAATGCTCGGTCAGGGTGGCGATGCGGCTGGTCAGGATCGCGACCTGAACCTCGGGCGAACCGGTGTCGCCTTCCTTGGTCGCGAATTCGGTCATCAGACGCTGCTTTTCTTCGGGCGTAATCGACATCGGGGTCTCCTGTTCAAAGGGTGATGGCACAAGCCGGGATGTCGTCCAGCATGGCCCGTGGAGGTATCACGCACCAAGCCGGCGCGGATGGGGGCGTATAGGCCCGGTCCGCCCGCTTGGGAAGGGGGCTGGACGACCAAACCGCGAAAACTTGAACCATCCGCCGCATTACGGGACGAAACCTGCCATGGTTTGGGCGCAACAGCCCGCCAGCTTTAACCGTGAACGGTCTGCCCAGCTTCATCTTTTCGTGCGGATGCGGCACGGTCCGCTCGCACAGTCCCGTGAACGAATCACGGCGGGCGATCGATCGCCCCGCCGGACCGGCAAGGATGGTGCGACGCGTCAGAAGGCGTTCCTCGCGGCACAGAACGTGCAACACGGTTTTTCGGGTTCTGCACGCATGGGGTTTGGCGATGTTGGCGGCTGGTGGTCTACTGATACTTCTGGCGATGGGTTACGCGGTCAGCGGCGTGATCTCGGATGGTGATCCGGGGGAACCGCAAGACGCTGACGGAGCGGCCGAACCGGACACCGTGGATGACGAGGGGCTGATGACCGAGGGCACGGGGCTGGCCGATCTTCTGTTCGGCGACGATAGCGACGACGATTCCGTCCAGGGCGCCGAGGCAGGGCCGGACATGCCGGATGGCGGGACGGAGCTGGAAACCTTGCGCCTTGGACCCGGCGATCATGCCACGGGAAGCGAGGATGAGGATGTCTTTGCCGTCGCGATGCCGGCTGCGGAGATGGGGGACGGCATCGATGTCGACTTGCCGCGGATCAGCGATTTCGAGGCCGGCATCGACCGCCTGATCCTCGAATTCGACGGTCTTGCCGAAGACGCACCCGAGATTTCCTTAGACAGCGACAGCACGCCAGATGCGACCACCGTTCTGGCCAATGGCCTGCCCGTGGCGCTCCTGCTGGGCGTGGCCTCGATGGACCTGTCCGATGTCGAGGTGCAGATGACCGGCAGCGCCGACCCTTTGACCGACGACTTCGATGATGACGACCCTCTGACCGATACGTTTGGCGATGACACCACCGATGCCTATTCCGGCGCGGATCTGATGGATGGCGGCACCTACGCCGACACGCTGCAAGCGCGCGCAGCCATGGCAGAGCTGCTGGCCGGTGGTCATGACGCGATCACCGGAGGGGTCGGGCATGACACGATCGAAGGGGGCGCGGGCAACGACATGCTTGTCGGTAACGAAGGCGATGACGTGCTGCTGGGCGGCAGCGGCGCCGACGAGATCTATGGCGAAGACGGCGACGACCGGATCGAGGGCGGTGCGGGCACCGATTTCCTTGTCGGAGGTGACGGGAACGACAGCATCGCGGGCGGGGATGACAATGATCTGATCTTCGGCGGCGCGGGCGACGACCTGCTGTCCGGCGATGACGGCGGCGACTACCTGCAGGGCGGATTGGGCGCCGACACGCTGCTGGGCGGCGCGGGCAATGACCGGCTGGATGGCACCTTCACGACGGGCGGGTCCATTTTCGCCACGTTCGATCAAGATGGGGGCGACCTTCTCGACGGCGGGGCGGGGGATGACACCATCTTGGTCGGCGCACACGACATTGCCACGGGCGGTGACGGGGCCGACAGGTTCGTGACCGGCAGCTATATCGAGACAGCCGAGGTGGCGGGCCATGTCACCGATTTCGACCCGAGCATGGATGTGATCGAGGTGATCTTTGATCCCGACCTGACACCCGACCCGGTGATCACGGTCGAGGATTTCGACGACGGCACAGGCGCGAACATCTTGTTCGAGGGGCAGGTGATCCTGAGCGTCAGCGGCGCGCAGGGGCTTGATCCGGCCCTGATCGAATTGCGCGAGGTCATGCCGGACCGGGCGGCGTGACGGGCCTGACGGCTCAGCCGGTGAAATGCGGCAGCATCGCTGCAAGGAAGGCCTCGGGCGCTTCCTCCATCGCGAAATGGCCGCAACCGGCGATGTTGGTGCCGGTGACGTCCTCGGCCCAGGCCCGCCAGATGGACAGCGGGTCGCCGCTGCGGGCGGGAAAGCCGTTTTGCGCCCAGACAAAGCGCAGCGGTGCCGCGATCTTGCGGCCGGACGCGCGGTCGGCCTCGTCCAGCGCGCGGTCGATGGTGGCGCCCGCACGGTAGTCGTTGCACATCGCAGCCACGCGCGCAGGGTCGGCAGCCTGCCTGCGGTAGGTGGCAAGTGCTGCGGGCGCGAAGGGCGACAGGTCGCCCGCCCGCGTCCAACTGGCCAGCGTGCGGTCGATGTAGCCGGGGCCATCGGCAGCGATCAGGCTTTCGGGCAGGGGCGTGGGTTGGGCGAGAAAGGTCCAGTGATAGGCCTTGAGCGCGAGCTCCGCCGTCCAGGCCGCCCAAAAATCGGCCGTCGGGACAATCTCCACGATGCCCAGCCGGTCGATGCGGTCGGGATGGTCCAGCGCCATCCGGTAGGCCACCCGCGCGCCCCGGTCATGGCCGATGACATGGGCGCGCGGCAGCCCCAGCGCATCCATCAGGCCGTTGATATCGCGCGCCATCACCCGCTTGGAATAGGCGTGGTTGTCGGGGTCGTTGGGCGGCACGTCGCTGTCGCCATAGCCGCGCAGGTCGGGCACGATCACGTCGAAATGACGGGCGAAGGCGGGGGCCACCCGGTGCCACGCCATGTGGGTCTGGGGATAGCCGTGGAGCAAGATCAGTGCAGGGCCAGCCCCGCCGCGATGGACCGACAGGCTCAGGTCGCCCACCGCGACCCGGCTTTGGGTGAAGCCCTCAATTCCCGACATCGGCGCGCTCCCATTTTTGCGGCTGCACGTCATAGCCGATGTAAAGCGGGTGCTTGGGGTGGCCCGCCTTGCTCAGCCCAAGATGCCACAGGGCCACATCCGCGCCGCGCAGCATCGCTTCGACCTGCGGACCGCGCCCCAGATGGGCGCCATGGGTGCCCCATGCGCAGATCACGCGATGCGCCCAATCGACTGCACCCATGATGGCCGCGTCATTGCCCGGCCCCACCGGATCGACGGCGGCGCGCATCACGCGGGGATCGGTGGCGCGAAAGGCGAAGATGTTGAGCACGCGAAACGCGCCATAGCCCAGCGCCCGGGCGCGGCGTTCGCAACGCTCGACCGTGGGGTCGTTCTGGACCTCGGTCGCGGTGGAGGGGTTGAGCATGACAAAGGCTGCGCGCGGGCCCGCACCGTCCCAGACCCGGGTGAGGCTGTAGCGATAGGCCTCGCAATCGGAATACTCCGCGATGGAGGCGGCATCGCCCTTGAGGTGCTGGCGCGTGATCATGGGCCGGTTATGCCGCGCCGTGCTTCCAAGGGAAAGCTTCGCTCAGAGATTGAAAACACGGTCTGGATGCAATTCGCCCCCGCGCAGCCGCCCACGGCGACGCGGCTGGCCGTGATACGAGGCCCATGCCAGATCGCCGTATTCGGCCGTCCCCGGCAGGACCTGACCGGGGTTGCCGTTCCTCAGACGTGCCGCGCCTGTGTCGGTGGCCTTGAGTTCGGGCAGGTCGGCCAGCGCCATTGCGACGGGGTGCAGCAGCGTGTCGATCTCGGGCGTGCGGGCCAGTGCCTCGACCCGCTCCATCGTCACGGCATCCTCGATGTCGAAAGGTCCGACCCATGTACGGCGCAGGTGCCGCACATGGCCGTAGCAGCCCAGCACCGCGCCCAGATCGCGGGCGATGGAGCGGACATAGCCGCCCGAGCCGCAAACGAAATGCAACTCCGCATGGTCGGCATCGGGCGTGGCCGTAAGGTCGAGCGCGTCGACGTAGAGATCGCGCGCCTCAAGCTCCATCACCTCGCCGCCGCGGGCGATGTCATAGGCGCGTTCGCCATCGACCTTGACGGCGGAAAACTGCGGCGGAACCTGCCTTACATCGCCGACAAAGGCGGGCAGGGCCGCGCGGATCTGGTCAGCCGTCGGGCGCGTGTCCGAGGTGGCGATCACCGCGCCCTCGGCATCGTCGGTCGTGGTGGCAGACCCCCAGCGGACGGTGAAATCATAGCCCTTCAGGGCGTCGCCGAGATAGGGGATGGTCTTGGTCGCCTCGCCCAGCGCCACGGGAAGCATGCCGGTGGCATCGGGATCGAGCGTACCGGCATGGCCTGCCTTTTTCGCCTCGAAAGCCCAGCGGACCTTGTTGACGACGGCGGTGGAGGTCAGGCCCGCCGGGTTTGTCGACCAGCAGCCAGCCCGATACATCCCGCCCCTTGCGACTGCGCCCCATGATCCGCTCCTGACCTTTGGAAAGACCGCGGGCTACCCGCCTGCCGGGGCCACGTCAACAACCGTGCCGATGATCGGCCCGATGGGCAGCCCGATATCGGCCCGACCGATGCCCGGCGCATAAAGCCGCGAGACCCGCCCGTCGAAATAGAGCGCTTGTGGCACCTGCAGGTGATCGCGGAAGAAGCGCGCGAAATGGTGGAAATTCACCGGAATGTCCGAGATCACCAGATGAACGATCCGCCCGCTCTCGTCCACGCCCACCCCATTGCGGATGTTGCGGCTGGAGCTGTCCGCGATGAACCGGGGATGCAGGACGCCATCGATCACCAGCATCGGACCCGATTGTGTGGCGTCGCGACATCCGGGCGGAGACGCCGCATAGGCGCGGCTTTCGATGATCTGGGCGGCACCGTCCGTCAGACACAGGACACCGTTGGGCAAAAGGCCGAAATTGCCCGGCCCGTCCGAGGTGATGATGCGCATCTCTTCCACGCCGCTCTCGACATAGAGGCCGACAGGCGCGCGATCCTCGTGGAACATGCCAGCATTCATCGCCACGCCAAGGCGGCGGCCGGGCGGCAAGGATTGCTCGACACGGACAAAGCTACCGTAGATCGCGCCGGCCTCGTCACGCAAGAACAGGCGCAATTCGTCTTGCGTCAGATCGACGGCGCAGGTGGTGAAGGGCGCACTGTCGAAGACGATGCGTTTCGCAAGCGGCCATGGCAGGCGCGCCGCAAGCTCCCGGCGATACTTGCAACGGCAAGGACGCGGATCATGCGCTGTCCTCCGCGTTATCCCCCTCGATGTCGCGGCGCACGTCGTCGCGGTCGAACAGCGCGCGCGTCTCGTCCATCCGGTCAAAGGTCTCGTCGATCTGGAACCGCAGGTCGGGGGCGTATTTCAGCGACATGTCGCGCATGATCGCGCGGCGCAATTCGCCCCGGTTGCGGCTGAGCGCCTTGATCGCATCCTCGCGCCGTCCGCCGCCCAAGGGCATGACATAGACGGTCGCGATCTTGAGGTCGGGCGATGTGCGCACCTCGCCCACGGTGATCGACATGGCGTTAAGCTCGGGGTCATGGACCTCGCCGCGGGTCAGCACGGTCGACAGGACACGCCGGATCAATTCGCCCACGCGAAGCTGCCGCTGCGACGGGCCTGCGCCCTCGGAATGCCGGTTCTTTGCCATGTCGTGCCTGTCGTTTGCTTGCTTCGCACTTAGGGCGTGCGGGCCTGCCCGCAAGCGAGCGCTTTTCGCCCGCGCGGTGATCCGCTATCAGCACCGGAGAGCGGCGGAGGATTTTTGCCATGAACGACAGCGTGGGCATCGCGGTGATGGGCGCCTCGGGACGCATGGGGCGGATGCTGATCGACACGGTCACGGCGTCGGACAAGGCGCATCTTGTGGGCGTCACCGAACGGCCCGGCCACGGTTGGATCGGCCGCGATTTGGGCGAGGCGCTGGGGGGTGCGAAAACCGGCGTGATGGTGCATGCCGATCCGATCGAGGTCATCGTCAAGGCGCAGGCCGTGATCGACTTCACCACGCCCGAGGCGACGCTGGCCCATGCCGCCCTGACTGCGCAGGCGCGCTGCGTGCATGTCATCGGCACCACGGGGCTGAGCGATGCGGATATCGCGGACCTAGATGCGAGCCGCCCGCCATGCGGTGATCGTCGCGGGCGGGCAACATGAGCCTTGGCGTCAACCTGTTGACGCGGCTGGCGCAAGAGGTCGCGCAGCGCTCGATGCCGATTTCGACGTGGAGATCGTGGAAAGCCATCACCGCCACAAGGTCGATGCGCCCTCGGGCACCGCCCTGATGCTGGGCGAGGCGGTGGCGCGCGGACGGGGCGTGAACCTGTCCGAAGTCTCGGACAGGGGCCGCGACGGCATCACAGGCGCGCGCAAGCGCGGCGACATCGGCTTTGCCGCGATCCGGGGCGGCGACATCGTGGGTGAGCATGACGTGATCTTTGCCGGCGCAGGCGAGCGTATCGTGCTGAGCCATATCGCCACCGACCGGGGCATCTTCGCGCGCGGCGCGCTGCAAGGCCGCGCTCTGGGGCCAGGGGCCGCGGCGCCGGGGCATTGTTCAGCATGCTCAGCGTGCTGGGATTGGCATGAAACCCGCCGAGTCGCTCTGATTTCGAACCGGCGCTTTCTATCTCGCTGATCGTCACCACCCATCGGAGAGTGTCGGCCTGACGTGTGCCCTTTGCCGTGCCCGGCGTTGTTGCGGGCGTATTCCTGATCTGCGGCCGCCAGTCCGGCCGCGGCAGAGGAGTTCAGCGTTGTCAACAGTGCCGACCGCTTCGTTTCGCTGGTCAATGGGCGCGAACTGCGCCGCCTTGGCATTCGGCTGAACGTGACGCCCGAGGGGCAGATCATCGGCCGCGCCTTTGGCGCTCCGGTGACCGGGGGATTGGACATGGCAAGGCGGCTATTTCTGCCGCGACCTGTTCTGGAATGGCGACGATCTGGGCTACAATTGCCAGCTTGTGCAGGAAAGCGGTGACACGCTGCGCTTCACCTCGGACCAGGGATCGGGCATGTCGGCGGATCTGACGCTGCAGTGATCGGCGGTGGTGCGCCTGAAGGCGCACCATTGCAGAACAAGCGATCAGAAATCGATCGCGATACCCTTCTTCTCCCAATCGCCGTAGCGCACAGGCTCGGGCCCGTCGCGCCCGCCCAGCTCAAGCGGCAGATCCAGGGCCTTGGCTTTTTCCGACGCTCTTCCGCTTCGGCCAGGGCGCGTTGCGCTTCGGGCGGCAGGTGCGACAGGTCGCGGGTCTCGGGCTGGTCGGACATGGCGGAAATCCTTGTCGTTGTCTGTGGCGTGATATACGCGCCGGGGCTTCGGGAACAAGGGTTGCGGCCATGGGGCTTGAAGCAAGACAGGCGGCGCTGACGGCCTTGGAGGCTGTGCTGCGCGACAAGCGGATGCTGGCGCATCTGCCCGTGGGCCCGCGTCTGGCCCCTGCCGATCAGGCGCGCGCCGGGCGGCTGGTGTCGCTGGTGCTGCGCCATCTGGGGCCGCTGGATGCCTGCATCGCGCCCTATCTTGACCGCAAGCCACCGCTGCCCGCACTGCTGATCTTGCGGCTGGCCGCCGCCGAATTGCTCGTCGCGGGCGAGGATGCGCATGGCGTCGTCGACAGCGCCGTGACCATGGCCAAGGCCAACAAGGGCACGACGCGCATGGCGGGCATGATCAACGCCGTGCTGCGCAAGGTGGCGTTGGAAGGGCAGGAGCGCTTCGCCGACCAGCCCCCGCAGATGCTGCCGGGCTGGATCGCCGGACCGGTCAAGAAGCGTTGGGGCAAGGACGTGCTGCGCGCGATCGAGGCCGCGCATCTGCCCTTGCCACCCATCGACCTGACGGTGAAACCGGGCGTGACGATTGATCTGCCCATGGCCACACGCCTGCCCACGGGCAGCTTGCGCCTGCCTGCCGGCGCGCAGATCACCGCCCTGCCCGGCTACGCCGATGGCGCGTTCTGGGTGCAAGATGCCGCGGCCGCCCTGCCCGTGCGGCTTCTGGGCGATGTGGCAGGCGCGCGCGTGCTGGATCTGTGCGCGGCACCGGGGGCAAGACGATGCAACTGGCGGCCATGGGCGCGCGGGTGACGGCGCTGGACCTGTCGCAGACGCGGATGGACCGGGTGGCGCAAAACCTTGCGCGCACCGGGCTGTCGGCCGAGCTGATCGTCGGCGACGCTTCGCGACCATGCGAGCGGGCCTTATGACGCGATCTTGCTCGATGCACCCTGCACCGCCACGGGCACGATCCGCCGTCATCCCGACCTGCCCCATGTCAAGCAATGGACCGAGGTCGAGCAGCTGACGCACCTTCAAATGCGGATGATCGACCATGCGCTAAATTTGCTGAAACCCGGCGGGCGGCTGGTGTTTTGCACCTGCTCGCTGCTGCCGGTAGAAGGGGAATTCCAGATCACCGCCGCGCTGAAGCGGCACGCAGGGCTGAGCGTCATCCCGGCTGATGCGCTAGCGCTGGGGGGTGACATGTCGTGGCACAGCCCCGAGGGCGGGCTGCGCCTGCGCCCGGATTTCTGGTCAGATATCGGCGGGATCGACGGGTTTTACATGGCCGCCCTCACCCGCCCGTGAACTCTGCCGTGACTCTGCGCGCGGCGCCGCGTATCGTGCCTCGCAAAAACCAAGACCCGAGCAGGTCCCGCCTATGTCAGACCGTCCCGCCAGCGACACCACCGCCCCGCATCCTGCGGGCCGTGTGCCGCATGGGCGACCGTTGGGCGGTGTGGCGCGCCGGGCTGACCGGCCCGCGCGTGCGCGGCTTCATCTGGCAGCCCGAACCAAGCTTCGCCGGCTCCGAGGCGCGCGGGCGGCAGTTGATGGCGGGCAACCTTGTGTTGGGCGGGCATCTTGTGGAGCTTGGCGGACGCCTGCCCTGGGAAGTGCCGCCGCCGAACGAAGGGTTTCTGGAGGCGCTGCACGGGTTCGACTGGCTCGACGATCTGGCCAGCGTTCCGGGGGCGCGGGCCGCAAGACGGCGCAGGATTGGCTGTCGGGCTGGCTCATGGCGCTTCGGGCGCGGGCGGGGCCGGGATGGACGCCCGACCTGACGGGGCGGCGACAGATGCGGCTGATAACCCATGCGCTGATGCTGATGAACGGCCAGACGCCCGAAGACCGGCGGCGGTTCTTTGCCGTGCTGGCGCGACAGGCGGGGCTGTTGCAGGCCCGCTGGCGGCGAACGCGGCCGGGCCTGCCAAGGTTCGAGGCGCTGACCGGGCTGGTCTATTCCGCCTGCGCGTTGACCGGCATGGAAACCGCGCTGCAGCCCGCCCTGCGCGCGCTGGCGCAGGAATGCACGACGGAAATCGACGGGACGGGCGGTATCGCCACCCGCAATCCCGAGGATCTGCTTGAGGTGTTCAACCTGCTCACCTGGGTCGCGGCCATCCTCAAGGATATCGGAAAGGCCCCCGATCCGGCGGTGAACACGGCCATAGCGCGCATCGCACCGACGCTGCGCAGCCTTCGCCACGCCGATGGCACGCTGGCGCGGATGCAGGGCGGCGGGCGCGGGGCCTCGGGGCGACTGGATGCGGCACTGGCGCGCTCAAACGTGCGCCCCTCGCGCGTCAAGGGCTTGGCCATGGGGTATGCGCGCATGGGCGGACGGCGTGTGTCGCTGATCGTCGATGCAGCACCGCCCAATCTGGGACCGGGCAGTTTCGATGCCCATGCCTCGAGTTTGGCCTTTGAACTCGTGTCGGGTCGGCAACCGGTGATCGTGTCTTGCGGTTCGGGCAAGCGCTTTGGCGCGGCCTGGCGGCGGGCGGGGCGAGCCACGCGCCAGCCATTCCACGCTGGCGCTGATGGGCTATGCCAGCGCAAGGCTGGCGCGCGGCGGCGAACGGCAAGACCCCGAGCGGCAGGATTTCGTGAGCGGCCCCACCCGTGTCGAGGTGCAGGAGGCCGAGATGAAGACCGCCGAAGGCATCGCGCTGTCCCATGACGGCTGGCGGGCGACCCATGGGCTGGTACATCTGCGGTCCTTGCAGCTTGACCGCGATGGCAGTCTTTTGCGCGGCGAGGACGGGCTGGCCGCGATGACCGAACGCGACCGCGCGACGCTCGACCGGGTGCTGAGGCGGCTTCCGGGCGATCTTGGCCTGCGCTACGCCGTACGGTTTCACCTGCACCCCGACGCGGCGGCCGAAATCGACATGGGCGGCACTGCCGTGTCGATCCAGTTGGCGGGGCGGGAGACCTGGGTGTTCCGCTACGGGGGCGAGGCGAAGCTGACGCTGGAGCCGTCGGTTTATCTGGACGGGGCGCGGGTGAAGCCGCGCGCGACAAAACAAATCGTTCTCACCGGCGCGCTGACCGGCTATGGCAGCGCGGTGAGCTGGACGCTCTCCCGCCCGGTCGGCCTTTTGCCCGCGCCGGGCGAGGACGAGACAGAGGACTGAGAGGACCCCCCCCCATGACCGATACCGATGCCGTCTGCTGCGCGCGCTGCTTTCCGTGTCCGACAAGACCGGGCTGATCGAGTTTGCCAGCGCGCTGGCGGGCCGGGGGGTCGAGTTGCTGTCGACCGGCGGCACCGCCAAGGCGCTGCGCGATGCGGGGCTGCCCGTGCGCGATGTGGCCGAGGTGACGGGGTTCCCCGAGATGATGGATGGCAGGGTCAAGACGCTTCATCCGATGGTGCATGGCGGATTGCTTGCGCTGCGCGACAACCCCGAACATCTGGCCGCGATGAAGGCGCATGGGATCGGGGCGATCGATCTTCTGGTGGTCAACCTCTACCCGTTCGAGGCGACGGTGGCTTCGGGCGCCGATTATGAAACCTGCATCGAGAATATCGACATCGGCGGGCCGGCGATGATCCGGGCGGCGGCCAAGAACCATGCTTTTGTGGGCGTTGTGGTCGATCCCGAGGATTACGCGGATGTGCTGGCGGAACTTGCGGCCAATGGCGGGACCAAGCTGGCCTTTCGCCAGCGGCTGGCGCGCACGGCCTATGCGCCGGCACGGCGGCCTATGACGCGGCGGTCTCGGCTGGATGGTGCAGGCGCATGACGACCCCGCGCCGCGCCGCCGCCGCGCTCTTGCTACGTGATGAAGCAACGGATGCGCTACGGTGAGAACCCGCATCAGGACGCGGCTTTTTATCTCGACGGCTCGGGACGGCCCGGTGTGGCCACCGCCACGCAGCATCAGGGCAAGGAGCTGAGCTACAACAACATCAACGACACCGACGCCGCCTTTGAGCTGGTGGCGGAATTCGCGCCTGCGGATGGCCCGGCTTGCGCGATCATCAAGCACGCCAACCCCTGCGGCGTGGCACGCGGTGCGACGCTGCTGGAGGCGTATCAGAAGGCATTCGACTGCGACCGCACCAGTGCCTTTGGCGGGATCGTGGCGCTGAACCAGCCGCTCGATGCGGCGACGGCGGAAGAGATCGTGAAGATCTTCACCGAGGTGGTCATCGCCCCCGACGCCGATGACGCCGCGCGCGCGATCTTTGCCACGAAAAGAACCTGCGCCTGCTGACCACCGGGTGCGCTGCCTGACCCGCGCGCCCCCGTCACGGCGTTCAAGCAGGTCGCGGGCGGGTTTTTGGTGCAAGACAAGGACACCGGCCAGATCGACCCGGAGGAATTGCGCGTGGTCACCAAGCGCGCGCCGACCAGCGCCGAACTGGCCGATCTGCGGTTCGCCTGGACGGTGGCCAAGCATGTGAAATCGAACGCCATCATCTATGTCCGCGACGGTGCAACGGTTGGTGTGGGCGCGGGCCAGATGAGCCGGGTGGACAGCTCCACGATCGCGGCGCTGAAAGCCGGGCGGATGGGGGCGGATCTGGGCCTGTCCGAGACACCCGCCAAGGGATCGGTCGTGGCATCGGACGCCTTCTTTCCCTTTGCCGACGGCCTGATGGCCGCCGCCGAGGCGGGGGCAACGGCGGTGATCCAGCCCGGTGGCTCGGTGCGCGACGACGAGGTGATCGCGGCCGCCGATGCGGCGGGGCTTGCCATGGTCTTTACGGGCATGCGCCATTTCCGGCATTGAGGGGCGGGCGCAGACCCGGTCCATGACAACAGGCGAGGCTAGATGAAACTGCTGCTGATTTCCGCCGCCATCTGGTTCGCGCTCGACCAGGTGTCGAAATACGTCGTGGTCCATGCCATGGGGCTGGCCACGCGCGGCATCATCGAGGTTTATCCGCCGTTCCTGACCTTCAAGATGGGCTGGAACACCGGCATCAACTTCGGGCTGTTTTCGGGCGGGCCCGAGATGACGCGCTGGATCTTGATCGCCATCGCCATCGCCATCACCGCCTGGCTGACATGGTGGGCGCGGAACGGGCTGACGCGGCCCATCGCGCTGGCGGCGGCTGGCGCGGTCGTGGGTGGCGCGCTGGGCAACACGCTGGACCGTCTGCTTTATGGTGCGGTCGCCGATTTCCTGAACATGTCGTGCTGTGGCATCAACAACCCCTTTGCCTTCAACGTGGCCGATATCGGCATCTTTGCGGGTGCGTTTGGCTTGCTGATCTTCGCCAATGACAGCAAGATGGGCCGTGACGGGGCGTGAGATTTGCGATAGACCCCGCCCCGAGACCGACGAAGGAATTCGCGATGCCGCGCCTGATGACGACGCTGACGCTGGGGGCCGTGCTGATTGCACTGGCGGCTTGCGGGCGGGGTGATCCTCGGCTCATGAACATCCGCAACACAGAATCCGGTCCGGATGAGTTCGCGATCCTGCCGACCAGCCCGATCGAGATTCCCGCCGATCTGGCTGCGCTGCCGCGCCGCCAACGCCGGGCGGGGTGAACCGCGTCGACCCCGACCCCGAGGGCGACGCGATCCGCGCATTGGGTGGCAACCCCGAACGCGCGAACCGGGCTGCGGGCGATGTCGTCAACTATGCGGCGCGGTTTGGCGTGACGCCCGAGATCCGGGGCACGCTGGCCGCCGAGGATCTCGAGTTTCGCTCGCGCAATCAGGGGCGCGTGCTGGAACGGCTGTTCAACACCAATGTCTATTTCAACGCCTATCGCGATCAGGCGCTGGATCGCTATGCCGAGCTTGAGCGCCTGCGCCGCGCCGGTATCCGCACGCCTAGGCCCCGCACCGCCCCGGCCGAGGACTCGCGCGGGCCGGCTGCGGCCAAAGGCATCACGTCCGCGTCAGACCCGGTTGATGCGACCTTCGGCAAGCGATGTTATCTATGCCCAAGTCCCGTGGCTTGTCCTGGAGGATGCCCCCGATGCTGAAGCGTCGCTCTCGTGATCGACCCTTGGGCTGGCCCCGACGGCCCACCGCCATGGCAGCAGGTGAGGTCGAAGAATTCTTCCTCGACAACGGCATGCAGGTGTTGGTGATCGAAGATCACCGCGCCCCTGCCGTCACCCATATGGTCTGGTACCGCGTCGGCGCCGCCGATGAACCGCCCGGCCAGTCTGGCATCGCGCATTTCGTTGAGCATCTGATGTTCAAGGCGACGGAGAACATGGCCTCGGGCGAGTTCAGTGACGTGGTCGAAGCCAATGGCGGGTCCGACAACGCCTTTACTGCGCTGGATTACACCGGGTATTTCCAGCGCGTCGCCGCAGATCGTCTGGGCCTGATGATGCAGATGGAAGCCGACCGGATGCGCAACCTGCGCTTTGACCCGGTCGAGGTGGCCACCGAACGCTCCGTGATCCTTGAGGAACGCGCCCAGCGCACCGACAGTTCGGCGGGCGCATTGTTCATCGAACAATTGCGCGCGGCGCTGTATCTTGAACCATCCCTATTCCATCCCGATCATCGGCTGGCGCCATGAGATGGAGGGGCTCACCATCGAGCATGCGCAGGCCTTCTACGACACCTGGTATCACCCCAACAACGCGATCTTGATCGTCGCGGGCGATGTGACCCCCGAAGAGGTGCGCGCGCTGGCGCTTGAGCATTACGGCCCTATCCCGGCGTCCGACACCCTGCCCCTGCGCGCCCCGCCCGCAAGAGCCACCCCATATCGCCGACCGCCGTCTGGTCTACGAGGATGCGCGGGTGGCAAACCCCTATGTCTCGATCCAGATGCTGGCCCCAGTGCGCGAACCCGGCGATCAGGCCGAAGCGGCGGCGCTGGTCTATCTGGCCGAGATCCTGGGCGGTGGGCAGACCTCGCTTCTGTCGCGGCGGCTGCAAAACGAGGAAGAGCGCTCGCTTTATGCGGCGGCCTTTTACGACAGCACCAGTTTCGATCCCTCCAGCTTCACCCTGGTGAACGTGCCGGTGCCCGGCGTGTCGCTGGAGGAGGCCGAGGCGGATTTGTGGCGTATGGTCGACACCTTCCTTGAGGAAGGGATCGACGCTGATCAATTCGCCCGAATCCAGTTTCGCATCGAAGCGGGAGACATCTATGCGGAGGATGACACGGACGGTCTGGCGCGGGCTTACGGCATGGATTTGACCACCGGTCTGAGCCTTGCCGATATCGACAGCTGGACGGATGTTCTGGCCGCCGTAACGCCCGAGGATGTGATGGCTGCAGCGCACCGCCTGTTCAATGACCCCTCGACCGTCACCGGGTACCTGATGCGCCCATCCGATCCGCAGCCCGACACCGTGGAGGTAAGCCAATGATCGCCCGTTTCGCAGCAGGTCTGTTTGCGCTGGTCCTTGGCTTTCCGGCTTGGGCCAATATCGAGATCCAGCAAGTCACCTCGCCCGGCGGGGTCGAGGCATGGCTGGTCGAGGATGGGTCGATCCCCTTCGTGGCGCTGGAATTCTGGTTCGTCGGCGGCTCGGCGCTGGACCCGGCCGACCGGCGGGGGGCAACTTACCTGATGACGGGCCTGCTTGAGGAAGGCGCGGGCGACATGGACGCGCAAGGATTTGCGGCGGCGGTCGAGGGCTGGCGGCAAGTTTCGAGTTCGACTCCTCGCGCGACGCCGTGACGGTCAGCGCTCGGATGCTGACCCAGAACCGAGACGCGGCCGCGGACCTGTTGCGCGCCGCACTTGTCGAGCCGCGTTTCGATGCTGATGCGATCGAGCGGGTGCGGGGGCAGGTCTTGTCGATCATCGAGGGCAATGCCCGCAATCCCAACGACATCGCGGCCACCACTTTTGCCGCCATGGCCTATGGCGACCATCCCTATGGATCGCCGCAAGAAGGCAGTGCGGAAAGCATCGGGGCCCTGACCCGCGACGACCTCATCGCCGTGCATCGGGGCGCACTGACCCGCGGCAGGGTCGCCGTCGGCGCGGCAGGTGACATCTCGCCCGGGGAATTGGGCGTTTTGATCGACCGCATTCTGGGCGATCTGCCTGCCGAGGCGCCGCCTCGTCCCGGCCCGGTTGTCAACGACATGGCAGGCGGCGTGACGGTGGTGGAGTTTCCCAGCCCGCAATCCGTAGCCTTTTTCGGCCATGCCGGGATCGAGCGGGACGATCCCGATTTCTTTGCCGCCTTCGTCCTCAATCAGGTTCTGGGCGGCGGCGGCTTCGGCTCGCGTCTGATGGACGAAGTCAGGGTCGCGCGCGGCCTGACCTATGGCATCGGCAGCTTCCTGTCGCTGGCTGATCTGTCACCCGCGCTGCTGGGGCAGTTTTCGTCCTCGAACGAATTGGTGGCCGAAGCCATCGAGGTGGTGCGCGCGCAATGGGCGGATCTTGCCGCAAACGGCATCACCCAAGAGGAGCTGGAGGCCGCGCAGCGCTACATGACCGGGGAATATCCGCTGCGGTTCGACGGGAACGGGACCATCGCGGGAATTCTGGCGGCGATGCAGTCCGACGATATGCCGGTCGATTATATCGTGAACCGCAACGCCTATGTGGAGGCCGTGACGCTGGAAGATGTGCGCCGCGTCGCCGCGCGCCTGCTTGACCCCGAGGCGCTGCATTTCGTGGTGGTGGGCCAGCCGCAGGGCTTATCCCCCGGAAACTGACGCGGCGGGACTTGGAGAAACGCGGGGGGACATGCTAGGTTTAGCGTCATGTCCCTTGACGACCCCAAAATAAGCCGCTCCGTCGCAAGACCTGTCATCCGGCAACTGGATGAGACCGCGATCAACCGGATCGCGGCGGGCGAGGTCGTGGAACGCCCGGCCTCTGCCGTCAAGGAACTGGTCGAGAATGCGCTGGATGCGGGGGCAACCCGCGTGCTGATCGAGGTGGCGGAGGGCGGCAAAAGCCTGATCCGCGTCACCGATGACGGTTGCGGGATGGGCGCGGGTGACCTGCCGCTGGCGCTGTCGCGGCATGCGACCTCCAAGATCGACGGGTCGGATCTGCTCAACATCCGGAGTTTTGGTTTTCGCGGCGAGGCGCTGCCCTCGCTCGGAGCGGTCGGGCGGCTCAAGATCACCAGCCGCGTTGCGGGCGAAGATGCCCATGAGATCCGCGTGACTGGAGGTGATGTCGCGCCGGTGCGCCCGGCCGCGCTGTCGCGCGGGACAGTGGTGGAATTGCGCGACCTGTTCTTTGCCACGCCCGCGCGGTTGAAATTCCTGCGCAGCGAGCGGGCCGAGATGCAGGCGATCACCGATGTGGTGAAACGGCTGGCGATGGCGGAACCGGGCGTGGGCTTCACCCTCAAGGACATGACGGATGGCGAGCGCGTGATCTTGCGTGCCGACGCTGAGACCGGCGATCTTTTCGATGCGCTGACGGCCCGCTTGCGCGGCCTGATCGGGCGGGAGTTCGTCGACAACTCGATCCAGATCGAGGCCGAACGCGAGGGGCTGCGCCTGACCGGGCTGGCCGCCCTGCCGACCTATTCGCGGGGCGCTGCGGTGGCGCAATACCTCTTCGTCAACGGCCGCCCGGTGCGCGACAAGCAACTGATCGGGGCCTTGCGCGCGGGCTACCTGGATGTGCTGGCGCGCGACCGGCATCCGGCCGCCGCCCTGTTTCTTGACTGCCCGCCCGACCGGGTGGATGTGAACGTCCACCCCGCCAAGGCCGAGGTGCGGTTCCGCGATCCCGGTCTGGTGCGCGCGCTGGTGGTCACGGCGCTGCGGCAGGGGCTGGCGGGCGCAGGGCACCGCGCATCCTCGACGGTCGGGGCGGGGGTGCTGGAGGCGTTCCGGCCCGAGGCAGCCGCTCCGCGCGTCTATCAGATGGACCGCCCGTCGCAGGCCAGCCTGATCCGCGCCCGCGACTGGCAGGCCCCAGCGTTTGCGGAAGAGGCGCCGCCATGGAGTGCCGTCGGCCCGTGTCGAGGACAGCGCGCCGGTGCCCGAAGCAACCCGCGCGGCCCTTGGGCGCTGCCCGTGCGCAGATCCACGAGAATTACATCATTGCCCAGACCGACGGCGGCATGGTGATCGTGGATGCCCATGCCGCCCATGAGCGGCTGGTCTATGAACGCCTGAAGCGTCAGATGGACGACGCGGGCATCGCCCGGCAGGCGCTCTTGATCCCCGAGATCGTCACGCTGGGGTCAGGTGCGGACCGTCTGCTGGAGCATGCCGGGGACCTTGCGGCGCTGGGGCTGGTGATCGAGCCGTTCGGCCCCGGCACCATCGCGGTGCGCGAGACCCCTGCCCTGCTTGGCGCGGTCGCGGTCGAGCCGCTCTTGCGCGACATCCTCGATCAAATCGACGATCTGGGCGGGTCCGAGGCCCTGCGCGCGCGGCTGGACGCGGTGCTGTCGCGGATCGCTTGCCACGGATCGGTCAGAACCGGGCGGCGGATGAGCGCCGAGGAGATGAACGCGCTTTTGCGCGAGATGGAAGCAACGCCGAAATCGGGCCAGTGCAACCACGGGCGGCCGACCTTCGTGACGCTGGCGCTGTCGGATATAGACCGCCTGTTCGGGCGGACGTGAGGCATGGAAAACGGGCCGGTCTTTGCCGTTCTCGACGGGCTGGCCATGCGCCTGCGCGAGAGTGCGCCCTTCGGCCCGGACATCGACCCGCTGCCCGCCTATCTTGCCTTGTCGCTGCTTGGGCTGCTGGCCCGTGGCGGCGGCGCATATCCGGCGCGGCCTGCGCCTGCGCCGGAGCCGAACGTGGGCTGGCCGGAGGGCGAGGCGCTGCGCCGCCAGATTGCCGTGCTGGAGGCGCGCGCCGAACGGCTGCCGCTGCTGGAACAGGCTCTGAGCGAAGCACGGGAGGAACGCGATGGCCTACTCGGCGCGCTCAATCAGGCCGAGGCGCGGCTGGAAACCATCGAGGCCGCCCATGCCGCCCGGATGGACGAATTGCGGGGCCTCAACGAAGCGCTGCAGGTCCGGTTCAGGACGCTGGCCAGCGATGTGCTGGAACGCAATTCGACAGCCTTCCTTGAGCGGGTGAGCGAACGCTTTGCCACCCATTCCGAAACCGCCCGGGCCGAACTGGATGCGCGGCAAAAAGCCATCGACGGCATGGTCAAACCCTTGAGCGAAAAGCTGGGGGCCTTTGACACGATCTTGCGCGAGATGGAAAAGCACCGAACCGACGCCTATGGCGCGATCCGCGAACAGGTGGAGCAGTTGCGGCTGGGCCAGTCGCAATTGTCGGGCGAGACCCGGAAGCTGGTGCAGGCGCTCCGCGCCCCCAAGACGCGCGGGCGCTGGGGCGAGATGCAGCTGCGCCAGGTGTTGGAGTTGAGCGGGATGGCCGAGCATGTCGATTTCGAGACCGAGGTCAGCCACCGCACCGAGGACGGGTTGCAACGCCCCGACGCCATCGTGAGGATGCCGGGCGGGCGGTCGCTGGTGATCGACGCCAAGACCTCGCTCGACGGATACCTCGATGCGCTGGAGGCCGAGACGCCCGAAGCGCGCGATGTGGCCATCACGCGCCACGCGCGGCAGGTGTCGGATCATGTGCGGATGCTGTCATCCAAGAAATACCACGACCTGTTGGCCGACACGCCCGATTTCGTGGTCATGTTCATCCCCGGCGACGTGTTCTTGTCGGCGGCGGTGGAGAGCGACCCGCGCCTTCTGGAACGCGCGATGGAGGCCCGAGTGGTCATCGCCACGCCCTCGACGTTGATCGCGCTGCTCAGGACCATCGCGCTAGGCTGGCAGCAAGATGCCGTCGCCACGAATGCCGTGGCGATCCACCGCGAGGCCAAGGAGCTTTATGGGCGGCTGGCGGTTTTCGCGGGCAACCTGCAAAGGGTGGGCGTGGCGCTCAATCGGTCGGTGGACAGCTACAACAAGGCGATGGGGTCGCTCGAGGCGCGCGTGCTACCTTCCGCGCGCAAGCTGGAGGCGATGCAGGTGGTGCAGACGCCTGCGCCCGAATTGCAGGATGCGCCGCGGGTGGAGGTCGTGCCGCGCAGCCTGAGCGCACCGGAATTGCTGACCTTAGACGAGCGTGAGGACTAGGGGGCGGTGGTGCGCCTGAAGGCACACCCTGCAGATCGACCTGGAGTTGCAGTGTGTGCGCCTTCAGGCGCACCAAATCCACACCACCTCACACCCGCTCGATCGCGATGGCCGTGCCCTCGCCGCCGCCGATGCAGATGGCGGCCACCCCGCGCCTGAGCCCGCGACGCTCAAGCGCATGGAGCAGCGTCACCATGATCCGCGCCCCCGAGGCCCCGATGGGATGACCCAGCGCGCAGGCCCCGCCGTGGATGTTCATCTGCTCGCGCGGCACGCCCATCTCGTGCATGAAGGCCATGGGCACGACGGCGAAGGCCTCGTTCACCTCCCACAGATCGACATCGCCGACGGACCAGCCGAGCGCGGTCCAGCAGCTTCCGGGCCGCTGGGCACGGGGGCGGTGGTGAACAGGCCCGGCTCCTGCGCGTGGGACGCATGGCCGAGGATGCGGGCGCGGATCTTCAGCCCCTGCGCCTCGGCAGGCCTGCTGCCGAGGCCAGGATCAGCGCCGCCGCCCCGTCGGAGATGGAGGAGGAATTGGCAGCTGTCACCGTG
This sequence comes from Roseicyclus sp., assembly GCA_018401055.1. The sequence continues at coordinate 68,287 of JAGYLB010000109.1, read as the reverse complement.
CCATCCTTGCGAAAGGCGGGTTTCAGCATGGGGATCTTTTCGGGGCGGGCCAGCCCCGGTTGTTCGTCGGTGCTGACCACCGTGTCGCCCTTGCGGGTCGTGACCGTCACCGGTGTGACCTCGGACGCGAAAGCGCCGCTCTCGATGGCCTTGAGCGCGTTTTCCAGCGAGCCCAGCGCATAGGCATCCTGCGCTTGCCGCGTGAACTGGAAGGCCTCGGCGCAATCCTCGGCGAATGTGCCCATCAGACGGCCGCGGTCATAGGCATCCTCCAGCCCGTCGAGGAACATGTGATCTTGCGCCTGCGCATGCCCCATCCGGGCGCCGCCACGCATCGCGGGTAGCAGGTAGGGGGCATTGCTCATCGATTCCATGCCGCCCGCCACCACGATGTCGGATCGGCCCAGCGCCAGCGCGTCAAAGCCAAACATCGCGGCCTTCATGCCCGAGCCGCACATCTTGTTCAGCGTCGTGGCCGGAACCTCCTTGGCCAGACCGGCGGCAAAGCCCGCCTGCCGCGCTGGCGCCTGACCCTGACCGGCGGGCAGGACGCAGCCCATCAACAACTCGTCGATCCGGTCAGGCGAGACCCGGCATCCGCCAGCGCCGCTGCGATGGCCACGCCGCCCAGATCGGCCGCCGTGGCCCCGGACAATGCGCCCTGAAACCCGCCCATGGGCGTGCGCGCCGCGCCCGCGATCACCACCTCGTCCGACTGCGCCATTATCCCCTCCTGCCGCTCACCGATTGGTAAGGTTTTGGCCCTAACCACACGGGCAACCTAGCAGCGGAGGTCCTGCGATGAAAATGAGTTTCGAGGCGCGCGGCGCACTGGGTCTGTTGCATGTCGACGAGACGCGTCTGGATGCCAGCGTCGCGATCCAGTTCAAGGACCGGTTCCGCGACCTGACCGAGGGTGTGGCGGGCGATGTGATCCTTGACCTCAGCCGGGTCGAGTTTCTGGATTCCAGCGGCCTTGGCGCGGTTGTGGCCGCGCGCAAGCTGCTGGGGGCAGGCCGTGTGCTGGAACTGTCGGGGCTGACGCCCGCCGTGGCCAAGGTGATGACCCTGACACGGATGCACACGGTCTTTCCGATCCATGCCGATCTTGATGCGGCACTGGCGTCCCGCATCGGCGCGCCATGACGATGACAGAACAGATCCCCGATGATCTGCGCCGCCGGTTGGTCAACCTGCGGTTCAGCGCGACCGAATATGCCGTGCGAGAGGCGCTCTTGACGGTGGATGCCGCCCTTGCAGCGGCCGGTGCGGCGGATGATCTGCGCACCCGCGCCCAGATCGCGCTGGCGGAAGCCTGTAACAACATCGTCGAACACGCTTATCAGGCCCCTTGCGACATCGCCAATGCGACGATCGCGCTCGACATCGCGGGGGACCCGGGCGGGTTGCAGATCACGCTGCGCGACAAGGGCCGCGCGATGCCCGATGGCCCCCTGCCCGGGCGCGAACTGCCCCCCATCGACCCCGACGATCCGGACAGCCTGCCCGAGGGCGGGTTTGGCTGGGCGCTGCTCAGGGAAATGACCCGCGCCTTGAGCCTGTCGCGGCGCAATGGCCAGAACATTCTGCGCTTTCGCTTGCTGCACAGCGACAAACCCGGCCATCTGGGGCGAAATGCCATCTGATTGCCCGATTTCGCCCGCAATGCCGCCCAGTTGCACAGGCATAGAGACGATGTAGCTGCAGAGCTTCCCTCGGCGCCGCGTGTCAAAGCCCCCACCCAGTGCGCGGCGTCGAGGTCTCTCAGCTACCACGCCCCTCATTATCAGCCCATTGCTCAGCCCTTGCGCTGCCCGCAGCCAGCGGTAGGTTGCGCCCCAGATCCGTGGCGCGAGGGAGGGACACATATGCGCGATTTTCATCATCCGGGCCGGTCGGCGGCTTATGCCGAGAACGGCATGTGCGCGACATCGCACCCCTTGGCGGCGCAGACCGCCATTGCCACGCTGCAGGCGGGCGGCAATGCGGCTGACGCGGCCATCGCGGGCGCAGTGCTGCTGGGGCTTTGCGAACCGGCCATGACGGGCATGGGCGGCGATTGCTTCGTGCTGATCAAGCCTGCGGGCAGCGAAGAGGTTATCGCGCTGAACGGATCGGGCCGCGCGCCCGCCGCCTTGACGGGCGCCGCGCTGCGCGCTGAGGGGCAACACCAAGATGCCGGTCTTCGGCCACCCGGCCGCCGTCACCATCCCCGGCGCGATCGACGCGTTTTGCCGCCTGTCCGCCGATCACGGCAAACTGGGTCTGGATGCCGTGCTGGCGCCGACGATCCGTTACGCAGAGGCGGGCGTTCCCGCTGCGCCGCGCGCGCAGTTCGACTGGACCCATCACCACGACAACATGACGCCGACCGCGCGCCGCCATTACCTGATCGACGGCAAACCGCCACGGCTGGGCGAGCGGTTCCGCCACCCCGGCCAGGCCGAGGTTTTGCGGCGCGTCGCCAAGGAAGGCCGCAAGGGCTTCTACGAGGGCGAGGTGGCCGAGGACATGGTGGCCAGCTTGCGCGCGCTTGGCGGGGTCCACACGCTGGAGGATTTCGCCAGCACCGCCTGCGATTACACCACGCCGGTCAGCGGAACCTACAAGGGCATCGAGCTGGTCGAGCATCCGCCGAACGGTCAGGGCGCGACCGCGATCTTGCTGGCCAATATCCTGGCCGAATTCGATCTGCCCGCGATGGACCCCTGGGGGGTGGAGCGGGCGCATATCGAGGCCGAGGCCACGAAACTGGCCTATGACGCGCGCGACCGCTTTTTGGCGGATGCCGATCACATGACGCGGCTGGCCTACATGCTCGACCCCGCGACGGGCCGCAAACTGGCCGGGTTGATCGACCCGACGCGCGCCATGCCCAGCGCCAAGGCCCTGACCGAGGAGATGCACAAGGAAACCATCTACCTCACCGTCATCGACCGCGACCGGATGGCGGTGTCGCTGATCTATTCGGTGTTCAAGGATTTCGGATCGGGCATCGCATCCGAGAAATTCGGCGTCTTGTTCCAGAACCGCGGCGCGGGCTTCACGCTGGAGGAAGGGCACCCGAACGAGGCGAACGGCGGCAAACGCCCGATGCACACGATCATCCCCGCCATGCTCAAGCAAGACGGCCGCGTCATCATGCCGTTTGGCGTGATGGGCGGACAGTACCAGTCGACCGGTCACGCGCGGATGCTGACCAACATGGTCGATTACGGCCTTGGCCCGCAGGAGATGATCGACGCGCCGCGCTGCTTTAGCGAATACGGCGAGATGAGGGTCGAGAAGGGCTATGGCCCGGCGGTGCATCAGGGGCTGGCCGATCTGGGCCACAAGGTATCGGTGCCGCAGGTGGGCATCGGCGGCGCACAGGCAATCCGCATCGACCACGAGCTGGGCGTGCTGGAAGGCGGGTCCGATCCGCGCAAGGACGGCATCGCGCTGGGGTATTGAGGGTCACGCGGGCGGGGGCACAGTGCCCCTGCCCGTGCCCCGATCTCAGTTCAACTGATATTCCAGCGGGTATTTCCCGTCGCTGAATTCGCCGAAAAGGTCGGGAAGGTCGGGGTGATCGATCGGCTCGCCGCCTGTCATCGGGAACCAGGTTCTGCTCGGACACGTAAGCGACGTAATAGGTCTGATCGTTTTCCGCGAGCAGATGATAAAACGGCTGTTCCTTGACCGGACGCGCCTCTTCGGGGATGGCCTCATACCAGTCGTCGGTATTTGCGAATTGCGGGTCTATGTCGAAGACCACACCGCGAAACGGATGCTTGCGGTGGCGCACCACTTGGCCGAGCCCGAATTTTGCCGTGCCTTTCAGCATGACGGAATACTCCCGTGAAGCCTTTACTTAACGCCCGCCCGAGGGGAATGTCCATGGTCCGGACAAAGGGTCGAGGGAAACAATCTGTTGGACATCATCCTGACAGTGCTGGGCGTCGTGGCCCCGGTTCTGGTGCTGGCCAGCACCGGATTTGTCTGGGCACGCGCCGGGTTTGACTACCCGACCGAGTTCGTGACCCGCATCTGCATGACGCTGGCGGTGCCTTGCCTGATCTTCACCGCGCTGATGCGGACCGAGATCGAGCCTGAGGCGCTGACCGCGCTCAGCCTTGCGGCACTCGCGGCCTACACTGTGGTCATCGCGCTGAGCTGGGCGCTGGTGGCGGCCCTGCGGCTGGACCGCGCGGCCTATGTGGCACCCCTGGCCTTTGGCAATACCGGCAATCTCGGACTGCCACTGGCGCTATTCGCTTTTGGTGAAACCGGGCTGGGGCTGGCGGTGGTGGTCTTTGCGGTGATGGCGGTGCTGACCTTTACCGTGGGGCTTTGGCTGGTGGCGGGCGGCGCGTCGCCCGGGCGGATGCTGCGCGAGCCGATGCTGTGGGCAGCCCTTTGGGTGGGCTGTTCCTGAGTATGGGCTGGCAGACGCCCGAATGGCTGACCCGGTCGCTGTCGCTGGCGGGGCAGATGGCCATCCCGCTGATGCTGATCACGTTGGGCGTGGCGGTCGCGCGGCTAAAGCCCGGGCGCATCGGGCGCGCGGTCTGGCTGTCGGGCGCCAAGCTGGCAATGGGAATCGCGGCGGGCGTCGTGGCGGGGCGGGCCTTTGGCCTCGACCCGATGGCCTTTGGTGTTCTGGTCTTGCAACTGGCGACGCCGGTCGCGGTCACGTCCTACCTTCTGGCCGAACGCTACCGGGCCGATGCCGATGCGGTGGCGGGCTTGGTCATGGTCTCGACGTTGATGGCGATCGTGGCTTTGCCGATCACATTGGCGTTTCTGGTTTGAGCAGCGGAAACCCGGCATTCCCTCCCGGCGCGATTCCGGCTATGGTCCCCATAACAAAAAGACGACCATATCGGGCACGAGCAGGATCATGAAACGCAGAACCCTTTTCTTGGGCGCGATATGCGCGCTTGCGGCTGGCTGTGGTCAGCGCGGCAGCTTTTCGGCCCCCCGCAGCCTCGACGATGCCTGCGCGGCTTGGGCGCGAGCGCCCCAACTACCTGCGCGCCATGGAACGCGCAGAACGCCGCTGGGGCGTTCCGGTGCATGTGCAGATGGCGACATTCCATCAGGAAAGCCGCCTTGTCGGTGATGCGCGCCCGCCGTTCCGCTATGCGCTGGACGTGATCCCGATGGGGCGGATGAGTTCGGCCTTTGGCTATTCTCAGGCGCTGGATGGAACCTGGGATGAATACATCGCCGATACCGGCAACCGGCGCGCACAGCGCACCGACATCGCGGATGCGGCCGATTTTATGGGCTGGTACATGACGCTGACGCGCGAACGCAACGGCATCCCCCTGACGGATGCCCGCAACCAGTATCTGGCCTACCACGAAGGCCGTCGCAGGCTCATGCGCGGGGCAGCTACAATGCAAAACCTTGGCTCATCACCGTCGCCGACCGTGTCGCCGCGCGGTCCGAAACCTACAGGGTGCAACTGCAATCCTGCCGCTGAGGATCAGCGTTCGCGCAACTGGATTTCCTGAGGGATATTGAACAGGCGCGGCGAGAGGCGCCCGCCTTCGGTCAACCCGCCCAGCACGACGGTGGTCTTCGCCGCCGCCATTGTCGGTGATGACCCATTGCCGCAATTCCACCGGGTCGCCGGTAAAGACCAGTTCGATGGTCCCGATCTCGGGGCGGTCGGGGTCTTGCGCCAGAACGCGGGTGGCGGTGCCGTCATATTCATGGCCGATCACCATGCCCGAGCGCGCCAGATCGACATTTCGCGCAAGGATCAGGTTCAGCGGCGTTTCCGACAGAGGATAGGTCTCTGGGCGCGTGTTGGACCGCCCATCGAAAATCGCCACCTGCTGCCCGCCCGCGATCACCAGCAGATCATCGCCCTGATATTCGAAGCGGACGCGTCCGGGGCGGTGCATGTAGATCGTGCCGGTGGAGATCGACCCGTCGGCGTTGATCTGGGTGAAACTGCCCTGCGCGGTATCCATGTCGTTGAGGTAGCGCGACAGGGCGGTAAGGGGCACGATATCGGCCAGCGCCGGGGCGGCACTGGCGAGACTGACGGCAAGGGCGAGAACAAGCTGCTTCATGCTGTGAAGATATGCCTTTCGCGCGCCGATTGAAGTGGGTGAAACCCGCATCACGCAACCGTCACCGACGGCCCAGCGGCTGCCCGCCCATGTTCATTCCTGTTCCGGCACGAGGATCTCGCGCTTGCCGACATGGTTGGCGCCGCTGACCAGCCCGGCCTCTTCCATCTGTTCGACCAGCCGCGCGGCCTTGTTGTAGCCGATCGCGAGCTTGCGCTGGATGTAGGAGGTGGAACATTTCCGGTCCTTGATCACGATGGCGACAGCCTGATCGTAGAGCGCATCCTCGCCATCGGTGTTGCCGCCGGTGTTGAGCCCCAGCACCGCGTCGATGTCGCTTTCGCGGTCGTCGTCGGGGCCTTCGAGCACGCTGTTGGCATATTCGGGCGGGCCGAAGGATTTCAGATGGCGCACGATCTCCTCGACCTCTTCGTCGCTGACGAAGGGGCCGTGGACGCGCGTGATCTTGGCACCGCCCGCCATGTAGAGCATGTCACCCATGCCCAGAAGCTGCTCGGCGCCCTGTTCGCCCAGAATGGTGCGGCTGTCGATCTTGGAGGTGACGTGGAAGGAAATCCGCGTCGGGAAATTCGCCTTGATCGTACCGGTGATCACATCGACCGAGGGGCGCTGGGTCGCCATGATGAGGTGGATGCCCGAGGCGCGCGCCATCTGCGCCAGACGCTGGATGCAGGCCTCGATCTCTTTGCCTGCGACCATCATCAGGTCGGCCATCTCGTCGACGATGACGACGATGAAGGGCATGGTGACGGGCTTGAATTCCTCGGTCTCGAAGACCGGATCGCCGGTCTCGTCGTCAAAGCCGGTCTGGTAGGTGCGCTTGAACATCTCGCCCTTGGCCAGCGCGTCCTTCACCCGGCCGTTGTAGCCATCGATGTTGCGCACGCCCATCTTGGACATCTTGCGATAGCGTTCCTCCATCTCGCCCACGACCCATTTCAGCGCCACGACGGCCTTTTTCGGGTCGGTCACAACAGGGCTGAGCAGATGCGGGATGCCGTCATAGACGGAAAGTTCCAGCATCTTGGGGTCGATCATGATCATCCGGCATTCTTCGGGGCTGAGCTTGTAGAGCAGGCTCAGGATCATGGTGTTGATGGCGACGGATTTGCCCGAACCGGTGGTGCCCGCGATCAAGAGGTGGGGCATCTTGGCCAGGTTGGCGATGACCGGATCGCCGCCGATATCCTTGCCCAGCGCCAAGGGCAGGCGCTGGTTGCCGTCGCCGAAACTGCGGTGGCTGAGCAATTCGCGCAGAAGCACCTTTTCGCGGTGCTGGTTGGGCAGTTCGATCCCGATGACCGAGCGGCCCGGCACGGTGGAGACACGCGCAGACAGCGCCGACATCGAGCGCGCGATATCGTCGGACAGGCCGATGACGCGGCTGGCTTTCAGGCCCGGCGCGGGTTCCAGTTCGTACATCGTGACCACGGGGCCGGGGCGGACGCTGACGATCTCACCCTTGACGCCATAATCGTCGAGCACGGATTCCAGCATGCGCGCGTTTTCCTCCAACGCCTCGTCGCTGAGGTGATGGCGTTCGATGATGTCGGCGGGCGCCAGCAGGGACAGCGACGGCGGCTCATAGGTCGGCTCGGGTTTGGCTTGGAGCGGCAGCGACGGCTGGGCATCGGCCTGCGCCTGTTTCGAGGTCACAGGCTTGCGCGCGACGGCGCGTTGCATCACCCGGCGCTGCAATTCGGTTTGCGGCAGGCTGTAGGTCGCAGGCGACAGGGGCCGCAAGTGCGGCCTCGGGCCCGTCGTCATCGAGAAATAGGTTTTCCAGATCCTCCTCCTCCTCGAACGGCGCAGCATAGGTGACCGGGGCTGGCGCGGGCGTCGGGATGACGGTCGCCTGTGGCCGATGCGCAGCGGTCAGCGGCGGCTCGACTCGCTGCGCGGGGTTCGCGGATACCGGCGGCGCGACAGGGCGCAGCGGCGCCGCGCCGGGAAGGACGCCCCGACGCCTAGCAGCGGCCTCGGCGACGCTGTTCGGGCGACGCACGCGGGATTTGATCACATCGGTGATGCGGGCGCGGATCTGATCCTCGTCAGGTGGCGCGATGCGCGCGGTCGGGTCCAGCACGGGTGCGGCAGGCGCGGCCGGCGGGGTCATCACCTGCTGCGGCTCGGGCTCGCGAGGGCGCAACAGCGGCATGCGCGCCAGCAAACCGGACGTACGACGGACGGGCAAGACCGCGTCCTCCTCGTCGTCATGGAGGATCGGAACGCTGTGCAGCGCCGGATCGGGCGCCATAGAGCGGGGCGCTGCGGCCTCGGCACGGCGGATCGGCACCTCACGGCCGCGCTGCGGCACGAGCGGCGGGGCTGAGGCACGAAGCTTCGGTACGGGCTTCACGCAGGGCGGCGCGGCGCGCGGCCATATGGGTCGCGGCTCGCCCGGCCCCTGCCCGGCGCTGCGCAAGCCGGTTGATACCATTGCGCCGACCGCCAGCAGGCCAAGGATCAGGAACCGCAGGCCCCAGCCGAATTCCGCCCGGCTGACGCCCACCACGAAAAGGCTGAGCAAGATGGCGGCTGGAAAGGCCAGGACCGACAGCACGCGCAACCCGCTCTCGGGCGCCATGGGCATGGCGTTCAACACCGCGCCAAGGATCGTGTCGCCGAACAGACCACCCAGCCCGAAACTATGGGTCCAGTCCTCGCCGGGGGCAAAACTTGCGGCGAAGATCGAGGTCAGAGCGACCGCGATCGGGATGAAAAGGGCACGGCCCATCACCCGCTCATGGCCCGATTGCAGCAAGAACCGCACACCCCACGCCGCCGCCACGACCGGCAAGAGCAGCGCGCCATAGCCCATGATCATCATCAAGATTGCGGCAACGGAGGCCCCGAACCGGCCGAGCAGGTTCTGCGGCACGGCATCGGTCGCGGCCATGAAATTCGGGTCATCGGGCGCATAGGACAGAAGCAGTGCGACCAGCGCCGCCGCCGAGCCGAGCAGCGCAAAGCCCGTGGCCTGCTGCCCCAGCCGCATCAGCGCGGCATGCGTCTGATCGTCGAGAAGCGGATCGCGCTGTCTGGTCTGATAGGCCATCGGTCCTACACCCTCATCCGTAAAGACACGCTTTGAGCCGGATCAGCCCGTCGCGCATTTCTTGTTGTTCGGCGACCATCGCCACCCGGATCTTGTTGGCGCCCGGCGTCAGGCCACCGGCTTCGCGGGCCAGATAGGCGCCGGGCAGAACCCGCACGCCGGTCTCGCGCCAGAGCTTCAGCGCCGCCGCCTCACCGTCATCCACTGGCAACCACAGGAAAAATCCCGCCTGCGGAGCGACATAGCCCGGCACATCGCCCAAGATCTCGTCGGCCATGGCGTATTTGGCGCGGTAGAGCGCGCGGTTTTCCTCGACATGATCCTCGTCGCCCCAAGCGCGCACAGCCACCGCCTGCAAGGGCAGCGGCAAGGGCGCGCCGGTATAGTTGCGAAGCTGCTTCATTTCGGCGATGCAGGCCGGGCCACCGGCTGCGAAACCTGACCGCAGGCCGGGCATGTTCGAGCGTTTGGACAGCGAATGGAACACCACCACACGCTCAGGGTCGGTGCCGGTGCGAGCCACGGCCTCGAGCGCGCCGGGGGGCGGCGTGTCGCGGTAAAGTTCCGAATAGCATTCATCGGCAAAGACGCGGAAATCGTGCTTTTCGGCGAGGGCCAGCAGCGCATCCCACCATGCGGCATCGGCCACCGCGCCCTGCGGGTTCGCGGGTGAGCAGACATAGGCGATAGCCACGTGGTCGAGCACATCCGCAGGCAGGCTGGCGTAATCGGGCAGATCCCCCGTCGCCTCGGTCGCGGGGACATAGACAGGCTCCGCCCCCACGGCCACGCTGCCACGGCATAGACCTGATAAAAGGGGTTGGGCATCAAGACGACGGGCTTCTTGCCGTTCTTGGTCTCGGGACACAGCGCGAGGCAGGCGTTGAACAATCCCTCGCGGGTGCCGTTGAGCGGCAAAACCTGACGGTCGGGCGCGACATTGACGCCGTAGCGCCGCGCGATCCAGGCCGCGATGGCGGTCTGCAATTCGGGGCTGCCGTCATTGGGCGGATAGCGCCCGAACCCGTCAAGCGCAGCCGCGATCTCATCCCCCACCCATGCGGGGAAAGGATGGCGCGGCTCGCCGATGGACATATGGATGACAGGCCCGCCAGCGGGGTAAGCGTCGAGAAGCTTTCTCAGACGCGGAAACGCATAGTCGGGCAGGTTCGAAAACCGCTCGGGAAACGCCATGTGACTGCCTCAGGCCGGGGTCATTGGTGCCCCGTTCGTGACCAGCCTACAGCCTTGCCGCAGGCCGGTCCAGAAAAAGCCGCAAGGTTTCAGGCGGCTGTGGCCGTCAGGCCAATGCCACCTCTGCCGCCTTGCCCAGTCGCAGCAACCGTTCCTCGGCCATGGGGGGGGCCAGCATCATCAGACCGCAGGACGCGACGCCTGTGGGCAGGGTCAATCCGCACAGGTTCATCAGGTTTCCGACGCGCGTGTTGCGTAGCGTCATGAGGTTTTCGGTGACGTAATATTGCGCGTCCGTCATCAGCCGGTCGATCTGCGGCGGCAGATTGGGAACGCTGGGCAACAGGACCGCGTCATAGGCTGCGGTTTCCGCCGCCCAGACCTGCCTGAGCGCGCGCAGCTTGCGCCACGCCGCCACGAAATCAGGGGCGCTGAAATCGGCCCCACCGCGAAAGCGTTCGAGGATACGGGCATACATCTTGTCGGGTGCGGCCTCGATCACGTCGCGCCAAGTGCCGTAGCCTTCGGTGGCGAACAGGACCGGCGACAGGTCCATCGCCTCGACAATGCCCGCGACGGTGCCCGTCTCGATCTTGGCCCCCGCTTGTGCCAGCCGGTCGACCGCTGCCGAAAAGGCAGCACCGGGGGCCTCGCGCACATCGCTGCTGTAGGGCTCGAGCACGAGAAAGCGCGCGCCCTGCAAGGTTGCACCGCGCAAGTCGGCAGGTTTGGTTCCCTCCATCACCGCAAGCAGTTCGGCGCAATCCTCGACCGTCCGGCAGAGCGGCCCGACGGTGTCGAAGCTTTCGGCAAGCGGCACGACGCCTTGCAGGCTCAGGCGGCCATGGGTGGTCTTGAGACCCACAAGATCGTTCCATGCCGCAGGCACGCGCACCGATCCGCCCGTGTCCGACCCGATGCCCGCAGGCGCAAGGCCATAAGCGACCGACGCGGCCGCCCCCGAGGACGAGCCGCCCGGCACGCAAGCCGGATCGTTCACGTTGGGCGGCGTCGCGGGCAAGGGATCGGTGTTGCCGCCATAGGCCGGGTTCAGGCCCAGCCCTGCAAAGGCCAGTTCCGACATATGCGTCTTGCCCAGACAGACGAGGCCCGCGCGCGTGGCGCGCTGCAAGACCTCGGCGTCCGTGTCGGGCACGCGCCCCTCCAGCAGCATGGAGCCCGCTTCGGTGACAATGCCCGCCGTGTCGAACAGGTCCTTCCAGCTGAGCGGCACCCCGTCGAGCAGCCCGCGCCGCACGCCATTCTTTGCCCGGTCGCGGGCAGCCATCGCCTCGGCCCGGGCGCGGTCGGGCGTCAGGCGGGCGTAGATGCGGGGACCGTGCTCATGTGCGCTAGCGGCCTCCAGATATGTCTCGGCCAGATCAACGGGGTCGATCTGCCCTGTGCCGATGCCCCGCCCCAGATCGCTCGCGCTTTGCCACAGCCAATCGCTCATCTCTGCCCCCTGCCCATGATGTCGCGGGCGACGCTACAGGCGGCGGGTCGCATGGACAATCCCGACTTGCGGACCATAGTCAGGGGCATGGCACATGATGCGGATATCCTGATCGTCGGCGGCGGCCTCAACGGCCCCTGCCTTGCCTTGGCCTGCGCGCAAGCGGGGCTGAGCTCCATCGTCATCGACAGTCTTGCGGAAGATGTGCGGTCGGGCGACGGGTTCGACGGCCGGTCCTATGCGCTGGCGCTGGCCTCCGTCCGGATGCTGGGCGCGCTGGGGCTGTGGGCGGGGCTCGAGGACCACGCCCAGCCGATCTTGACAGATCAAGGCAAGCGACGGGCGCGCGGGGCAAGGGGCGGCCCCTTTCTTCCTGCATTTCGACAGCGCCGAGCTGGAAGAAGGCCCGATGGGCCATATGCTGGAGGATCGCCACCTGCGTCGCGCATTGCTTGACGCAATGGCAGCAGAGCCGTTGGTGACGCACCGCCCTGGCATCAGCGTGGTGGCACAATCGACCGATGGCGCGGCCCGCGTGACGCTGGAGGGGGGCGAGGTCTTGACCAGCCGTCTTCTTGTGGGCGCGGATGGGCGTCGGTCGGGCACCGCCCTGCGCGCAGGGATCAAGCGGACAGGATGGGATTACGGGCAGACGGCGCTGGTCTGCGCCATTGCGCATGAGCGCCCGCATGAGGGCATCGCGCATCAGTTCTTTATGCCGCCGGGGCCGCTGGCCATCTTGCCGCTGCCGGGCAACCGATCCTCGATCGTCTGGTCCGAAACCCATGCCGATGCGCGCCGCCTGTTGGCGGCTGATGACGCGGATTTCCTCGACCATTTGCGCCCACGCTTTGGCGATTTTCTGGGTGAGATTTCACTGGCCGGGCAGCGCTACAGCTATCCCTTGAACCTGACCATCGCCAATGCCTTTGTGGCGGCGCGCCTGGCGCTGGTGGGCGATGCGGCGCATGGCGTACACCCGATCGCGGGTCAGGGCCTCAACCTTGGCCTGCGCGATGTCGGCGCTCTGGCCGAGGTCTTGGCCGATGCCACCCGGCGAGGCGAGGATATCGCGGCTACGGATGTTCTGGCGCGCTACCAGTCGTGGCGGCGGTTCGACACGGCGGCGCTGGCTCTGGCGACTGACGGGGTGAACCGGCTGTTTTCCAACGACAACCCCGCGCTGCGCCTGATCCGCGACATCGGCATGGGCGCGCGGTGATGCCGTGCCCGCGTTGCTGGCGGGGCTTCATGCGGCAGGCCGCCGGTCTGACCGGCGACCTGCCACGCTTGTTGCAAGGGCGCGCGCTCTAGCTCAGGCCATCGAGACCCAGAGCTGGAACAGCAGGCCCGAAGCGAAAGCCCCCGTCAGCGACAGCCCGATATAGAGCGCGAAGACCTGCGGCTTCGCCAGTGCCCAGACCGCCATGGCCGCCGGGATCGACGTCACGCCGCCCGCGACGAGGAAGGCCATGCCGGCCCCGGGGGCCATGCCCTGCCCGATCAGCCCGCCGACCAAGGGCAGCGCGGCATATCCGTTGAGATAGGCAGGCACGCCCACAAGGGTCGCGGTCAAGATGGGCAAGAGACCATCACCGCCAAGTGCGGCTGTCACGGTTTCCGCAGGTATCCACGCCAGCATCAGGCTTTCGAGGATGAAGGCCAGGGTCAGCCACTTGGCAAGGAAAAGGGTCGTGGTCCATGCCGTCTTGCCGAATTTCGCACGGCGATCCTCCTGCTCCCAGAACCGCCAAACCACTGGCTTGGGCGCGCGGATCTTGGCGCCGCCGCAGCCACCATTACCGATGCCCTCACGGAGGGGATCGGCAAAGGCGCCGCCCCGCATCATCAGGTGCACGACAAGCCCGCCGAACAGGCCCAGCCCGATGGCGGCAAAGGTCTTGGCGACTGCGAATTCCAGATCCAGCACACCCGCCGTCAGAACGAACATCGACGGGTCCATGATCGGAGAAGCGAGCCAGAAGGCCATGACTGCCGACAGGGGCACGCCCATCGCCAGCAGCGCCGCAATCAGCGGGATCACCCCGCAGGAACAAAAGGGCGAGATGCCCCCCGCCAGTGCCCCCAGCGCGATCATCAGCAAAGGCGCCCCGGTGAAGGCCTTGGCGATCAGGTTGTCCGCCCCGGTCGCATTGGCCCAGGCGGCGATGGCGATGGAAAGGATCAGGAAGGGCGCGGTGTTCATCAGGGCCGTGCCCGCGAACAGGGCGCTGTCGCGCGCCTGCAGCGGGTCGGTCACGGCCAGCGCCGCAAGGATCAGCGCCGAGGCCAGCCACACGCGCTGATCTTGCCAGATCGTGCGCAGCGCGGCGCGCAGTCCGGGCGCGGCAAGGGTTGTGTCGGTCATCACCAGATCTCCGGATTTATGGATATATTGAGGGCAAGAGTGCTGTCCATCATGCGGCATCCTCGGAGGGACGCAGGGTGACGCCCGAGCAGCATTCGGACGTCAGGAAGCCGACCAGCCCGCGCATTGCGGACACATCGACACGGTTGAACACTTCGCGCCCTTGCCGGTCCTGCAACACAAGGCCAGCATCGACCAAGGTCGAGAGGTGATGGGCCAGCGTTGAGGGGGCAAGGCTCAGATGCTCGCCGATATCGCCCACGCGCAGGCCATCCGGTCCCGCCCGCACCAGCAGGCGAAAGATCGACAAGCGGGCATCGTGGCCAAGGGCGGCAAGCGCGCGGGAATGGGGCATTGTTGTGCTCATGGGACAAATATAACCACAAACCTAGTTTTGTAAAGGCGTCATCTTTCTTCTTCAGCCGGATCCTGAGGCATGGCCTGCCTCTGAAAACTGGACCGTTTGGGGCGGGAGTTTTCCACTCGGCTTTCCCGGCTTGCAGAGGAGCTGAGAATGTTGGGCGCATCGAAGTTCACAGGTTCGCGACATCACGCTGCTAAGAGCAGCCGGAACGCAGCCCGGGATCAGGGCGGCGGTCTACGGAAACCCTGACCTGACCCTGCGCCATGCTTGGTCTATTTTCTCGGGCAAAACCGGACCAAGGGGCATGCCATGACCGTGAATCGCTTCATCGCCGCTATCTTTTTGGGAACAGCATCGCTTCTGACCGCCTTCACCTTTGCCGTGGCATCCAACAACATGGCGTTCACGGCTGTTCTTTCGGGTCTCGCCTGCATGGGGACCGCCATTGCCGCGCTCAAGGCGCCGTCGGGTCGTCAGGCCTGGGGGCGTGGGTTCCTGGGCCTGGCCGCGACCCTGATCGTGATGCCGTTCTTGCTGGCCTCGGCGCTGGGGCAACAGTTCGACGACCACACGGCGCAGAGCCTTCTCGACGACGACGCGGCGATGAGCGCGGCGCTCGTTTCGAGCATGCTCGTGGGCGTGAGCACGATGTTTGGCGTGTTCTTCGGAGCCATCGCGCTGGTGATCGGCTTGATCCTGAACCGCGCGCCTGCCCCGCCGTGGCAACCGCCTCAGGACATGCCACGCGGCTGACTGCCTCACTCCAGCGCGCGCGCCTCGCTTTCCAGCATGATCGGAATGCCGTCGCGGATCGGAAAGGCCAGATGCGCGGCCTTCGACACCAGTTCCTGCCGGTCTGCGTCATAGCTCAGGGGCGCATGGGTCATGGGACAGACGAGCGCCTCGAGCATGCGGCGGTCGGTCGGGGCGTCCGCCTCGCTCATTGCATCTGTTCCTCGGGTCCGCTGCCGCGCAGTGCAAACTCGATCAGGGTGACGAGGGTCTCGCGCCGGGTGCTGAGCGATGGTGCCTCGAGCAGGGCCTGCTTTTCCTCGGGAGGGAAAGGACAAAGCATCGACAGCGAGTTGATCAGCAGCTCATCCTCGGCCTCTTTCATGCTGTCCCAATCGGTCGACAGCGACATGGCGTCGAAATAGCGGCCCAGAAGATCAAGAAACCGGGGGCGGTTGAAGCCGTGGTCGACCTCGGTCGGGCCAAGATCGGCAGCAAACCCGTCCCACGACACATCGACGCGGCGATAGGGCGTGAACCCCGTCACCTCCTGCTTGATGCGGAACCGGGACATGCCCGCCAGCGTGATCATGTAGCGCCCATCCTCGGTTTCCGAGAATTGCGTGACCTGGCTCAAGCGCAGCCGATGGCATGCAGGCGCTTTTCCGACGAGCCGGGCACCTCGCGCGATTGCACCATGCCGATCAGCCGGTGGGGCGTCTTGAGCGCGTCATCGAGCATCGCCAGATAGCGCGGCTCGAAGATATGCAGCGGCAGGCGTGCCCGGGGCAGCAGAAGCGCGCCGGGCAGCGGAAAGATCGGGATCGTCTCGGGCAGGTCATGTACTGTCATCATGGGCATGGAACTAGCCCCCCAAGGCGATCAGGCAAAGATCATCGAGCTGAGCCTGCGCCGCCCGGCCAATGCGATCGGATCTTGCGGCTTGAGCGCGTCGAAAATGGTGAAGAGTTGCTTTTTTGCGGCCCCATCGTTCCACTCACGGTCGCGCCGGAACAATTCGAGCAATTCATCCACCGCCTCTTGCACCTGCCCACCGGCGTACAGCGCGAGTGCGTAGTCGAACCGCGCCTGAGGGTTGCCCGGATCGGCCTCGACGGCGGCCTGAAGATCGGCGAGCGGGCCAGCCTTGGCGGCCTGTCGGGCCAGCGCGATCTGGGCGCGCACGGCCTCCAGCTCGGGGGCGGTCGCGATTTTGGCGGGGGCGGTGTTCAAGATGCCCTCGGCCTTGTCCAGCTCGCCCATTGCCAGATGCGCGCGGGCAAGCCCGCCCATCGCGCCCGCGTGCTCGGGTTCTTCTTCCAAGATGCCGGCAAAGACCTGCGCGGCCTCAAGCGCGGCGCCCTCGGCCAGCATCTGTTCGGCGGCCTCGACCGCCTCGGCCAGCCCGCCATCCCCAGTCAGCGCGGTCAACCGGTCGATGAAATCACGGATCTGGCTTTGCGGGATGGCTCCCTGAAACATATCGACAGGGCGGCCGCCGAAAAACGCCACGACGGTCGGAATGGATTGCAACGGCAAACCCTGTTGCGCCAGCGCGCCCGCCAGCCGCTGTTCGCGGTCGACGTCGATCTTGACCATCCGGACCTTGCCCTTGGCCGCCGTCACCGCTGCCTCCAGCATCGGGCCGAGCGTCTTGCACGGCCCGCACCAGGTGGCCCAGAAATCGACGATCACGGGCACCTCGCGGCTGCCCTCGATCACGTCGGCCATGAATGTCGCCTCTGTGCCGTCCTTGATCAGGTCGGTTGCGGCTGTCTGGCCCTGTCCGAGTTCCAGCATCGTCGTCTCCGTCATATCCATGCGCGTTGCGCCCTATATGCGCGCCGCGGGTCCGCGCGCCAAGGGTTCAGAGGTCGAATGTCGCGAAAACCGGCACGTGGTCGCTGGGCTGGGTCCAGCCGCGCGCATCGCGCAGGATGCGGCTGGAATGGGCGGCGTTCGAGATGTCGGGCGTGGCCCAGACATGGTCGAGCCTGCGGCCCTTGTCGGCGTCATCCCAGTCGCGCGCGCGGTAAGACCACCAGCTGTAAAGCAGCCCCTCGGGGATGTCCTGCCGGGTGATGTCGACCCAGCCGCCCGCGTCTTGCACCTGCGCCATATGCTCCACCTCGATGGGGGTGTGGCTGACCACCTTGAGCAATGCCTTGTGCGACCAGACGTCATCCTCGCGCGGGGCGATGTTCAGATCGCCGACGAGGATCGACTTTTCGGGCCGGTCGGTGCCGAACCAATCGCGCATCTCGGTCAGGAAATCGAGCTTGTGGCCGAATTTCTCGTTCACCGTCCGGTCCGGTTCATCCCCGCCGGCGGGGACATAGAAATTGTGGATGGTGACCCCGTTGTCGAGCCGGGCCGCGACGTGGCGGGCGTCGCCCTTGGCGCACATGTCGCGGTGGCCCACATCCTCAAGCGGCAGGCGCGACAAGATGGCAACGCCGTTGTAGCCCTTTTGCCCTCGGGCGACGACGTGGCCGTAGCCCGCGGCGGCGAACACATCGAGCGGCATCTTTTCGACCGGCGACTTACATTCCTGCAGGCACAGCACGTCGGGCGCTTCGTCTGCCAGGAGCTTCAGCACAAGATCGGCGCGCAGCCGGACCGAGTTGATGTTCCATGTGGCGAGGGTGAAGGGCATGTCGTGGGATCCTATATCGGATATCGGCGCGGGCAGGGCATTTCGGGAAGGTGGCGGCCCCTTGACCGCCACCCACCTCCCTGCGCGGGGTGCCGATCAGTCTAACAGCTCGTAGCTGGCCAGTTCGCAGATGTCGACCGTATCGCTCACCTCGGTGTTGTCATCGAAAATGAACAACAGGTCATAGGCGCATTCGGTCTGGCCGTCGGCGATCGTCACCGTGGCGCTTTCACCGGGTGCCAGCACATCGGCGCCCAGCAGATCGTCGCCCCATTCGGGGGCCGAGACGGGGCCGGTGTAGAACTCCATCAGAACTCCGGAGCTGGAGTTGATCAGTGTATACTGAATGTCCTGTGCAGCGGCTGCGGTTGCGCAAGACAAGGAAAGCCCAAGACAGAGCATGGGCAGGCGGGAAAGCATTCGGGAAACTCCGGGGTCGGTTGAAGCTGCAGGGCACACTAGACCCATCGTGCGCCCCCAGTGACGCTAGCAGGCCCGCCTTGCTGCGACAACGGGCGCAGGGTCCGATTTTATCGTCGCCACGCCGAACCGCAAGAAAAACGGCCCGGTCCAAAGGAGCCGGGCCAAGTCCAACAGGGAGGTTGTAAGATCATCTTGCGAAACAACTCAAGGTTGCACCTTGATCTGAATCAATAGACTAGAGGCGGGTGGTCAGGCCACCAGCCGATAGCCGCCACTTTCGGTGACCAGCAGGCGCGCGTTAGAGGGATCGGGTTCGATCTTTTGGCGCAGACGGTAGATGTGGGTTTCCAGCGTGTGGGTGGTGACGCCAGCATTGTAGCCCCAGACCTCGTGCAAGAGCACGTCGCGGGCGACGACGCCATCTTGGGCGCGATACAGGAACTTGAGGATGTTCGTCTCTTTCTCGGTCAGGCGGATCTTCTTGTCATCCTCGGTCAAGAGCATCTTCATCGACGGCTTGAAGGTGTAGGGCCCAAGCTGGAACACCGCATCCTCGCTCTGCTCATGGGTGCGCAGCTGTGCGCGGACGCGGGCCAGAAGCACGGGAAAGCGGAACGGCTTGGTGACGTAATCATTGGCACCCGCGTCAAGGCCGAGGATGGTGTCCGCGTCGCTGTCATGACCCGTCAGCATCAGGATCGGGCATTTCACGCCTTGCTTGCGCATCAGGCGGCACAGCTCGCGCCCATCGGTGTCCGGCAGACCCACGTCGAGGATCACGAGGTCATAGATCGCCTCGCGGGCGCGCTCCATGCCCTGCATGCCGGTGCTGGCTTCGAAGACGTCGAAATCCTCCGTCATGACCAGCTGTTCGCTCAGCGCCTCGCGCAGATCGTCGTCATCGTCCACCAGCAAGATCTTTTTCAGCGTCGCCATGTCCGGGGCTCCTTGTGTCACATGACCTGCACTTTGCCGCAGCCATCGCGTTTGACAACGCATTGAAAGACAATCTCACGCCGACGTGTCGCGGCGCGAGGGAATGTTTCAAATCCTGTCCGCTGGCAGTAGACAGAAGCCATGAGCCTTCTGCCCACCCAATCCGAACTTGTGGCGCGCGCGCGGTCCGATCTGCGCGTGGGCCTGCCCGTGGTCATCGGGGCTGGCACGCTGGGCATTGTCGCGCTGGCCGCCGAGACGCTGACGCAGGGCCGGCTTGACGCGCTGCGTGCCCTGCCCGGCCGGGCGCAGGTCGCGATCACCTTGCACCGTGCCGAAACGCTCAAGGCGCGCGCCTATGACGGCGATCTGGCGCGCGTGGTCCTGCCGGGCGATGTCGATGCCCCTTGGGTGCGCGCGCTGGCCGACCCGGCGCTGGATCTGGCCGCGCCGATGAAGGGCCCGCTGGTCACCGCGCGTGAAGGCGCCGCAGGGCTGCACCGGCTGGCGCTGTTGCTGGCGAAATCGGCGCAGCTTTTGCCCGCCATGGTCACGCTGGAGACCGACCGGCCAGAGGCCCTTGCGACAGAAATGATGGCCACCCGCCTGACGCCCGAGGCCGCGGCGGCCGATCTTGCGCTGCACCACCCGCTCTTGCCCGTCGCCGCCGCGCGTCTGCCGATGGAAGCGTCCGAGGCCGGGCGGCTGCATATCTTTCGCCCCGACAATGGCGGCGTTGAGCATTACGCCATCGAAATCGGCCGTCCCGACCGTGATGCGCCGGTTCTGGCGCGGCTGCATTCGGCGTGTTTCACCGGCGACGTTCTGGGCAGTCTCAAATGCGACTGCGGCCCGCAATTGCGCACCGCCTTGGCCGAGATGGGGCGCGCAGGCGCGGGCGTGCTGTTCTACCTCAACCAAGAAGGGCGGGGGATTGGGCTGGCCAACAAGATGCGCGCCTATTCGCTGCAAGATCAGGGTTTCGACACGGTCGAGGCGAATCACAGGCTGGGCTTCGAAGATGACGAGCGCGATTTCCGCATCGGGGCGGACCTGCTGCGGCGGATGGGATTTGGCGCGGTGCGACTGATGACGAACAACCCCCGCAAGGTCGCCATGATGCAAGCCGAAGGGATCGCCGTGACCGAGCGTGTGCCGCTGATCACCGGAACCAACCGCCACAATGCGCATTACCTGAACGTGAAGCGCGCGAAATCGGGACATCTGCTGTGAAAGCCACGGATATGGTCGTCACGCCCATGGGCCTGCGGTTTCGCGGGCGGCTCTTCCCCTGCACGCTCGGGCGGGGCGGTGTCGTTGCGGGCGCGCAGAGCGCGAGGGAGATGGCGGCACGCCGTCGGGCACGCATTGCATCATCGGATGCCTTTGGCGCCCCGACCGTGTTGCGCGGCCCTGCGACTGGGCGGTGCCGATCCGGCCGGGCGATCTGTGGTGCGACGACCCGAAACATGAGGATTACAACCAGATGGTCCGCGCGCCCTTGGCCGCGAACCACGAGACGCTGCGCCGGGCCGATCCGCTCTATGACATCGTGCTGATCACCGACTGGAACTGGCCCCAAGCCGAACGCGGGCGCGGCTCGGGCATCTTTGTCCATGCGTGGCGGCGGCCGGGTTATGCCACAGCGGGCTGCGTGGCGCTGGCCCCACAGGATCTACGCTGGATTGTGGCGCGCATCGGGTTCCAGACGCGGCTGGTCGTGCCAGAGGCGTTGACGGGAAGGTAAGGTGCGCCTGAAGGCACACCCTGCGGCGCGCTTGGGTAGGGTGCTGCCTTCAGGCGCACCTACGCAATTTCATAGGCCCGCGCCCCAAAGATCGCAGACCCGACGCGCACATGGGTCGCGCCCATCGAGATCGCTGCCTCGAAATCCGCCGACATGCCCATCGACAGGCCGCTCAGCCCGTTGCGTTCGGCCATCTGCGCCAGCATCGCGAAATGCGCGCCAGGATCCTCCTCCACGGGAGGGATGCACATCAGGCCCGCAAGCGGCAGGCCCAGTCGCCGCACCTCGGCCACGAAAGCGTCCGTCTCGTCGGGCAAGATGCCCGCCTTCTGCGGCTCGGCCCCGGTGTTGACTTGGATGAAAACCTCGGGGCTTTGCCCCCGTTCGTCGGCCAGCCGCGCCAAGGTGGTGGCAAGCTTGGGCCGGTCCAGCGTCTGGATCACGTCGAACATCTCGACGGCCTGACGCGCCTTGTTGGTCTGCAAGGGGCCGATCAGATGCAGCGAGATGCCCGCATAACGCTCCTGAAACGCGGGCCAGCGCCCGGCGGCCTCCTGCACGCGATTCTCGCCAAAGATGCGCTGCCCCGCCTCCAGCACCGCCTCCACCCGTTCCGGCGGCTGCACCTTGGAGACGGCCACCAGCGTGACCGCACCCGGCGCGCGACCAGCGGCAGCGGTGGCCGCGTCGATGCGGGCAATGATGTCTGACAAACCCATGGGAACACCTTAGGCCAAAAGAAAAGAGCGGGCGCAAGGCCCGCTCTTTCCGTATCCGATGATCCGGTTGGATCAGAAGGACATCGACAGGCCGAGCGACCAGGTGTCAACGTCGGCGACGACAGGGGCGTTGTAGTCGGAAGACCCGTAGCCCAGGTGCATCGAAAGACCGCCGCCCAGATCGTAGGCCGCAGCCAGACCAAAGCCGGACACGTCGAAGCCCGTTGCATCGTACCGACCCCAGTTGGCCGACACAGTGAAGGCGTCGAAGGTGTAACCAGCGCCCAGAGCGATGTGGTCGGCGTCACCGGCTGCCGTATCCCACTGGGTGTACTGCAGGCCAGCCGACAGGCCGGAGTCGAGCTCGACAGCGGCGCTGAAGCCGATGATGTCGATTTCGGTGCCTGCCGCAAACAACGGGCCGCCCAGGATGACTGCGCTCAAGTTTCCGGGGGTGAAGCCGGCCGGACCTGCGGTCAGCGTCTGGTAGCCGAGGCCGAGGTCAACATCGGCGCCGCCCAGGTCGAGGCCGTAGCGGAAACCGATGGCAAAGCCGTCGTCACGCAGGCCGGTGCCGTCCTGCTCGACCGAGATCGCGAACCCGAAATCGCCGACCGCGTAGTTGTAGCGCAGGATCTGGCCGTCATAGGCACCGTCGCCGTACGCACCGAGCGCACCAGCGTGGCCGGTTTCGTTGTCGTTGATCGAGCCGGCATTGCCAACCCATGCTTCGGTCAGGGCCCAGTCAAGCGCACCGTCGGTGTCGCCCATGGTCAGGGTGCCGAAGTCGCCCGAGATGAAGATCGCGACGCCAGCGTCGTCGGTGCCGACGTTTGCTGCGTTCTCGTCCAGGTCAACAGCGGCGCCGAAGGTCAGGCCGTTGTCGGTGGAACCGGACATGGTGAAGGTGACGTCGATGTCCTGAACGAACTGCGTCTCCTGACCGGAGCCGCCCTGAAGGCCCATCTGAGCCACACCGGTCAGAGTGATGTCGGCCGACGCGTAGCCGGCGGTGGCGACCAGCGCCGTCGTAGCGAAGAGAACCTTTTTCATGGTTTTTCCCTCGTGTTTCAAAGTCAAGGTGCACCTCAAGACGGGGAGTCCGAAATGAGTATGCTTTTCCATCGCGCCTTGGCCGTCCGAATGCAAGCAAGCCAGCCGCGGCGCCGACGTCTTGCCACAACCATGGTGCAGACATGCCACAGTGTGGTCACCCCCCCGCCCACGGACGTCCAGACGGCAAAGGGCCTTGCCGCGTCTAAGGGTGTCCTATACCAAAAGCGCCAGAAAAACCGACGATGCGGGGACCGGCAGATGATTGTGCGGCTGGCGAAAATTACAGGTATTATTGCCGCGACGGCCGCTTTGGCCGGGTGTGGCGGCGGCGGGTTGTTCGGCGGCGGCGGCGGCGGTGGCGGCTTCTTCCAAAACGAAATGGACGACGAGACGCGGGCGCAGCTGATCGAGGCCGGCGCATTGCAGGACCCCAACCGTTCCACCATCTTCGACCTGTTTTCCAGTGCGGACGACCCCAACAACACCGTCGAGGTGAACCGGTACCTTTGGAACGCCTCGCTCGAGATTCTCGATTTCATGCCGGTCGAGGCGGCAGATCCCTTTTCGGGGGTGATCCAGTTCGGCTTCGGCACACCGCCCGGCGGCAGCCAGTCGTACCGCGCGACGAGTCTTCGTGCAGGACCCCGCGCTGGAGGCGCCGCAGTCTGCGGGTTGCCGTGCAATCTCGCGGCGGTGCGGTCAGCCGCGATGTCGCCCGCCAGATCGAGGATGCAATCCTGACTCGCGCGCGTCAGATCCGGATCAGGGACAGCAACCTCTGACGCGGCTTTACGCCCGCGCCTTGCCATTCTAACACGACGCCGGGCGGTTGATGCCCGGCGTTTCCCGTTTCACGACCTACCTCAAGACCACAAGGACCGACGCACATGTCCCGCTACGACCCCGCGACTCTGGAACCGAAATGGCAACAGGCCTGGGAGACGGCCGGAACCTTCGTCGCGCGGCGCACGGCGGACAAGCCGAAATATTATGTGCTGGAGATGTTCCCCTATCCCTCGGGGCGCATCCATATCGGGCATGTGCGCAACTACACGATGGGCGACGTGATCGCGCGCTACAAGCTGGCGAAGGGCTTCAACGTGCTGCATCCGATGGGCTTCGACGCTTTCGGCATGCCGGCCGAAAACGCAGCGATGGCGTCCGGCGGCCACCCCGCCGACTGGACCTATGCCAACATCGACACGATGGTCGCGCAGATGAAGCCGCTGGGATTCGGCCTCGACTGGACACGCATGTTCGCCACCTGCGACCCCGAATATTATGGCCAACAACAGGCGCTGTTTCTCGATTTCCTCGAAAAAGGCCTCGTCTACCGCAAGAACGCCGTGGTGAACTGGGACCCGGTCGACATGACGGTTCTGGCCAACGAGCAGGTGATCGACGGCAAGGGCTGGCGATCGGGCGCGGATGTGGAACGCCGCGAGCTGACGCAATGGTTCTTCAAGATCAGCGATTTCTCGGGCGAATTGCTGGATGCGCTGGATGGGCTGGATGACTGGCCCGCTAAGGTCAAGCTGATGCAAGCCAACTGGATCGGCCGCTCGCGGGGTCTGCAATTTGCCTTCGGCCTTGCCACTCCGACGAAAACCCATGACCGCATCGAGGTCTACACGACCCGGCCCGACACGCTGCTGGGGGCCAGCTTCATCGGCATCTCGCCCGACCACCCCATCGCCAAGGAGCTTGAGGCCCACGACCCGAAGGTCGCGGCCTTCTGCGCCGAGGCGCGCAAGGGTGGCACCACCGAAGAGGCCATCGAAAAGGCCGAGAAGCTGGGCTTCGACACCGGCCTGCGCGTGCGCCATCCCTTTGACACCGCATGGGAATTGCCGGTCTGGATCGCCAATTTCATCTTGATGGATTACGGCACCGGCGCGATCTTCGGCTGCCCCGCGCATGACCAGCGCGACCTCGATTTCGCGCGCAAATATGACCTGCCCGTCATCTCGACCTTCGTTCCGCTGTCAGGCGATCATGTGCTGCCGGAGGACGGCGGCGCGGCCTATGTGCCGCCCAAAGCCGAAAAGGTGCGCTGGACCCTGCCCTTCAACTGGCCGCGAGGAAACCGACAGGCGAAGCCGCCGTCGATGCCGCCATCGCGATTTGCGAAGGCAAGGGCGTGGGGCAAGGCGTGACCAAGTTCCGTCTGCGCGACTGGGGCCTGTCGCGCCAGCGCTACTGGGGCTGCCCGATCCCCGTGGTCCATTGCGACGACTGCGGCGTGGTGCCCGAGAAAAAGGAAAACCTGCCTATCGAACTGCCGCGCGATGTGACGCTCGACATTCCCGGCAACCCGCTGGACCGCCACCCGACGTGGCGAGACTGCACCTGCCCGCGCTGCGGCAAATCCGCGAAGCGTGAAACCGACACGATGGATACCTTCGTTGATTCGTCTTGGTATTTCGCCCGCTTCACCGCGCCCCATGCCAAGACGCCGACCGACATGGCGGAAGCCGCCTACTGGATGAACGTCGACCAGTACATCGGCGGCATCGAGCATGCGATCTTGCACCTCTTGTATTCCCGCTTCTTCGCCCGGGCGATGCAGATCTGCGGCCACCTGCCCGAGACGGCGATCGAGCCCTTTGACGCGCTGTTCACGCAAGGCATGGTGACCCACGCGATCTACCAGACGAAGGACGCGAACGGCCGCCCGGTCTACCACTACCCCGAGGAGGTGGAACTCCGCGAGGGCTGCGGCTTTCTCAAGGACGGGCGCGAGGTCCAGATCATCCCCTCGGCCAAGATGTCGAAATCGAAAAACAACGTGGTCGACCCGGTCGCAATCATCGCGCAGTACGGGGCCGACACCGCGCGTTGGTTCGTGCTGTCCGACAGCCCGCCCGAACGCGACGTGGAATGGACCGCCTCGGGCGCCGAAGCGACGGCCAAACACCTCGCCCGTGTCCACCGCATCGCCACCGACATCGCCGCCTCTGATGCCGCGCCGAACGAGGCGGACGAGGCGCTGCTGCGCGACATGCACAAGGCGATCTTCGACGTGACGAACGGCATCGAAAGCTTCGGCTTCAACGCCGCCATCGCGAAACTCTACGCCTTTACCAACGCGTTGCGAAATCGACGGCCAGGGGCCGCCGCCAAACGGCGAGGCCGCGCTGAAACTGGCGCAGCTCATGTCCCCCATGACCCCGCATCTGGCCGAGGAAATCTGGGCGATGTTGGGTGGCGCGGGCCTGATCGCCAACGCGCCCTGGCCCAAGGCCGATGAGGCGATGCTGGTTTCCGACACCGTAACCCTGCCGATCCAGATCAACGGCAAGCGGCGCTCGGAAATCACCGTGCCGCGCGACATGGCAAAGGAAGAGGTTGAAAAACTCGCGCTGGCCGACGACGCTGTGGCAACGGCGCTGGCGGGTGGCCAGCCCAAGAAACTCATCGTCGTCCCGGGCCGGATCGTGAATGTCGTCGTCTGACCGCCGCACCCTTCTGACGCTTCTGGCCGTCCTGCCGCTCGCGGCCTGCGGCTTCACGCCGGTTTACGGGCCGGACGGCGCAGGCCCCGCGCTGCGCGACCGGCTGAGGATCGAACCACCCGACACGCGCGACGGCTTCGTGCTTGTCGCCCGGCTTGAGGATCGGCTGGGTCGCGCCACGACGCCGACCCATGTCCTGACCTGGGACATCACGAGATCGCAGCGTGATCTGGCCATCACCGGCACAAATGCCATCACCCGCATCAACCTGACCGGCACACTGTCCTTCCGCGTGACCGAAGCCGCCACCGACGCGCAGGTGCAGGCAGGCCTCGGTTGCCACCTTCACAGCCTATTCCACCACCGGCTCGCCCGTCTCCACCGCCGCAGCGCGCCGCGACGCCGAGGACCGGCTGATGGTGGCGCTGGCCGATCAACTGGTGTCGCGCCTGCTTGCGGGCGCGGGCCGCCTGGGCATGAAGCTCGCCCCCCGCGACGTTGCCGCCTATGCGCGAAAACCCGATCCCGCCTCGGCCGGGTGCCTGATCTTCGGCGATGACGCGATGCGTGTGGCGCTGCGTCGGCAGGAACTGCTCAAGAGCCTGCTGGGCAACGGCGCCGAAGAAGAAATGCGCCTCACCCGCCTTGCCGCCGCCGATTTGCGCGGCGATCCCGCAGGCCTGCTCGACGCGGTCAAGGCCGTGGGCTTCTTTCCCGGCCCCCGCGCCGCCTTCGTTGACGGCGCGACCGACGGGCTGGCCCCGACCCTCGCCACGGCGCTGGACGAATGGCGCCCGGGCGATGCGCAGATCATCGTGACAGCGGGAAAACTCACGGCTGCCTCCGCCCTGCGCAAGCTGTTCGAGGGTCACAAGACGGCGCGCGCCGCTGCCATCTATGATGAGCCCCCCGGACGCGCCGAAATCGAGGCGCTGCTGGCCGAGGCGGGCCTGCGCGACATCCCCCGCGACGCGATGGGCGATCTGGAGGCGCTGTCGCGCGCTCTCCCCCCCGGAGATTTCCGCCAGACCGTCGAGAAACTCGGGCTCTACAAACGCGGCGATGCCACGCCCCTTTCCCCTGCTGATATCGCCGCCGTCGCCCCCCTGACGCTTGAGGCCGCGCTGGACGACGCGCTGAACGCCACCGCCGAGGGCGGCAGAGGGGCAAATCGGGCCGATCTTGTCGCGCCTCTCGGGGCAGGGCGTCACGCCGGCATCCCCTGTGCATCGCGGCCACCGCCATTTCCGCGCGCTGCACGCCGCCGCCTGCCACCCCAGCGGCCCGGCGGCGGGCCTTCAGGCCCAGCGCCCGCCGGTCTTCGGCCCGCGCCGCGACCGGATGCTGAAACAGGCGCAGGTCTGGGGCCGCGACAAGCTGGAATCCGCGCTCAGCCTGTTGGTCGAGACCGACCTGACCTTGCGCTCGGCGCAAAGCGCGCCACAGATGGCGCTGATGGAACGCACGTTGATCCGGCTCGCCATGATGCTTAAGCGAGGGAGACGATAGCGATGGGATATACCCTGATCGGCGCAGTCAGGAGCCGCGCTTTCCGCGTGCTCTGGACGCTGGAGGAGCTGGGGCTGGAGTACGAGCATATCGATGCCGCGCCTCAGTCCGAGGCGGTCACCCGGATCAGCCCCGCGGGCAAGGTGCCGGTGCTGGTCGCCGATGGCGTGCCCATCACCGATTCGGTGGCGATCATGACCTACCTCGCCGACCGCCACGCAGTGCTGACCTTCGCCCCCGGCACGCTCGACCGCGCGCGGCAGGACAGCCTCACCCACATGATCCTCGATGAGATGGACGCGACGCTCTGGACCGCGGCGAAGCACAGCTTCGTCCTGCCCGAGGACAAGCGCGTGCCCGCCATCAAGGACAGTCTGCAATGGGAATTCGCCCGCGCGCAGACCAGTCTTGCGGCCCGCATGGCCGAGGATGGCCCCTTCCTGATGGGCGAGACCATGACCATCGCCGATATCCTGCTCGCCCATTGCGGCGGCTGGGCGATCAACGCGAAATTCCCGATCACCGAGCCCCGCCTGCGCGACCATATCGCCATGATGCGCGACCGCCCGGCGTTCCATCGCGCGATGGGGGCCTGACGGGGCGGCACCCTCCTTCTCTGTTTCAGAAATATCCCGGGGGAACGGCCAAAGGCCGTGGGGGCAGAGCCCCCTTACCGCGCCCACCTGGCTGCATGCCGCCCGGCCCATAACCCCGTCGCCAGACAACCGGTGATGAGGTAGCCGCCTGTCGGCGCCTCCCAGTCCAGCATCTCGCCCGCGACGAAGACGCCGGGGAGCGTGCGCAGCATCAACCCGTCATCCACAGCCCCGCGCGTGACACCCCCAGCCGTCGAGATCGCCTCGTCCATCGGGCGCGGGCCTGCGTGACGGATCTCCAACCCCTTGATCAGCCGCGCCAGCGCCGCGCCTTCCGGCAGGGGCCGCCCGAATTCCTGCACAAGCGCGCGTTTCGCCGGGTCGAGCTTCAGGGCCTTCTCCAGATGTTGCGCGAGCGTTCGCTTTTTCGGCCGGTCCGCCAGACGCCGGGCCACCTCTTCCATGGACAAATCCGGCAGGAGATCAACAATCAAGGACGTCCCGTCGCGCGCATCGGCCGCCACAGCGTAGACGCCGCCGCCCTCGACGCCCCGGCCGAGACAACAAATTCTCCCCGGTGCCAGCCCCCGCCGCATCGCGCAGCGCCACGCCCTTGACCGGCTGGCCCAGCACCGCGGCCATATGCGCTCGACCAATCGACACGCCAAACCCCATGCTTCGCGAAGGCCGAAACGGCGCCATCTCGACACCTCGCGCGGCCAGCAGAGCAGACCATGCGCCGTCCGACCCCAGCCGCGCCCAACTTGCCCCGCCCAAGGCCAGTACCACCACGCGCGGCGCGATCGCCTGTCGCCGTCCCGCGTCTCGAAGACCCAGCCGCCATCATCCCAACCGGTCCAGCGCCAGCCCGTCCTGACCACCGCGCCAACGCGCCTCATCCAGGCCCGGAGAAGCGGGCTTGCCTTCATCGCCACGGGGAACACCCGCCCTGATGATCCGGTAAAGACTGGCTGGCCCAGATCCTCGGCCCAGCCCTTGACCGCCTCGGGCCCCATCCCGGCCAGCATCGGCGAGCCAGTCGGCCGCCGCGCCATAGGCCGAAACGAATCGTCCCGCCTCCTCGTCCTTGGTCAGGTTCAGCCCGGATTTCCCCGCCATCAGGAACTTGCGCCCGACCGACGGCTTGCCCTCGATGACCACCACCGAACGTCCCGCGCGCGCCATAACATCGGCGGCCATAAGCGGCGGGCCCCTGCCCCTATCACCAGCAGCGTCGACGGCCTCGGCCCCTTGCCGTCCGCGCGGCCTGCGCCAGCTTCACCTGCCATGATTGAGTTGCCCATCTGTCCCCTGTGCCTGCGCCCGATCCCGCCCGGCGCCAAGCAAAGCCTGCATCATCTCATCCCCAAACTGCGCGGCGGCAAGGGTGGGCCGACGGTCCTGCTGCACCAGATCTGTCACAACGAGATTCATGCCACCCTGTCGGAGGCCGAACTGGCCCGCAATTACAACACGCCCGAGACGCTGCGCGGCCATCCCTGCCTTGCGGCTTTCTTTGACTGGGTCGCCAATCGCCCGCCCGAATTCCATTCCAAGACCCCCGGCGCGCGACGCGGCTGGAAAAAGCGCTAGCGCCCCTCGCACATCGCCTTGATCCGGTGCAGCACCTCAGGATTGCCCGCCAGCGCATCGCTTGCGATGTCGCGCGCCTGTTCGATCAGATGTTCCGGCAGGGTGATCCGGTCGATCAGACCAAAACCCAGCGCCTCGTCCGAGCTCAGCTTCTGCCCACCCAGAAGCACCAGCTTGGCCCGCGCAGGCCCCAACAGCGCCACCAGCCGCCCCGGGTCGGACGGCTGCGGAAGGAAGCCCAGCTTGGCCACCGGGTAGAAGAACCGCGCATGGGGCACGGCGATCCTGAGGTCGCAGGCCAGCGCCATGCCGAAAGCGCCGCCTGCAAGCGTCCCGTTCAAGGCAGCGACCGTCAGGCAGGGCAGGCCCGCGATGCCGCCCGAGAGCTGTTCCCAGAGCGGCGATGTGGCCAGCCCCGCCCGCGCCTCGTCCAGATCGGCCCCTGCCGAAAACACCTTGTCGCCCGCGCCTGTCAGGATCAGCGCGCGGAGCTGCGGATCGACGCGCGCCTCGCTCACGATATCGACCAGCCGCGACAGCATGTCGGCAGTCAGCGAATTGGCCTTGTCGGGGCGGTTGAGCGTGACGGTCCAAAGGCCGTCTTCGGTCACGCAGTCGATCATTGGCCCACCCCCACGGCGGCCCGAACGCTTGGGTCGCGCAGCGAGATGTCATCGCCCAGCCAGCGGTCGGCCTCCGGCCCGCACATCCAGACCAGCGCCTGCGCGGGCCATTCCGGCGGGATGTGGTCGGACCAATCCAGCTGGCTGACCGGGTTCACGCCCGAAGCCTTGATGTCGCGCTGCATGTCGGTGGCGACCGTACCCGGAGACAGGCCCAGCGCGCGGATGCCCTTGCCGCCCAGTTCCTTGTGCAGGCAGGCGGTGAACATCTTGGCCCCGGCCTTGGAAGAACAATAGGCGCTCCAGCCTTCCAGCGCGTTGACTGCGGCACCCGAGCTGACGGTGATGATCGTGCCGCCGCTCGTGGCCAGCATCAGCGGCACGGCCGCGCGGCCCCGTGGAACACACCCTTGAGGTTGATGTCGATGGCTTGGCCCCAAGCGTCCGGATCGGCATCCGTGATGGAGGCGATGGGGGCGATGACACCGGCATTGCCGACCAGCACATCGAGCCCGCCGAATGTCGTGACCGCCGCCGTCAGCGCCGTCTCCACCTCCCAGTAGCGGCTGACATCGCAGGGCACGGCCAGCGCGCTTGGACCGATCTCGCCCGCCAGCCCGGCGATGGCGTCACGGTCGCGCGCCATCAAGACGACTTTGGCCCCGGCCGCGGCAAAGGCCCGCGCGGCGGCGGCACCGATGCCACGGCTTGCCCCTGTGATCGCCACGGTCTTTCCCTTCAGATCGACGGTCATGGCCCAAGTCTCCTATTTTTTTGTCGGTCTCTACCCCAGTGCTAACGCCCCGCGACACGACCGGCCAGCCCCCGGATCGCCGGGAGTGGCAATGTCGGGCTATCCCCACTTGACCCGACCTGCCTGCCCCGCGAACATCCCGATATCAGCTGTGCCCTTTTCAGACCCGGATGGATCTCATGCCCAGACCCAAACTTCTTTCCTTGACCATTTCCGCCCTTGCCCTTGCCCTCGCCTCGCCCGCGCTGGCCGTGACGGCCGAGGAACTCTGGGCGGAATGGCAGGCACAGGCGATCGCGCTTGGCCAGACCATGACGGCCGCCGAGGTGGTGCCGGGCAGCGGCAGCCTGACGCTACGGGGCTTCAGTTCCAGCTTCTCGGATGGCGAGATTTCGACCGTTGGCCGTGTCGACGAGATCGTGATGACCGAGAACGCGGACGGCAGCGTGGCCATCGACATGTCCGATGTCTATGCGATCACCATCAGCTTCACGGACTTGCCCGGCGATCCGCCCGTAAACATTGGCGTGAACATGATCATGCCCGACCTGACGATGACCGCACGCGGTGATGTGGGCGCGCGCATCTACGACTATGCCGCCTCGCGCATCACCTTCGAGGAGGGGCCGATCACGGGCGGCAACGGGATTCAGCCCACCATCGACATGACGCTCGCGCTCGAGGACCTGACCGCGACCTACCAGATCGATGGCACGAACCCCGAGAACATCGCCTATACGACCAGTTCCGAGATCGGGGGCGTTGCGGGCGCCATCGACATCCTGCCCCCCCCCACCGAGGAAGGGCGGCTGAAAATGACCTTCGCGTTGGGGCCGACCAGCCTGACGGGATCGGGGCAATTGGGCAATCTCGCGGAATTGGCCACCAACCCCGAGATCATGCCGACCGATTTCGACCTCAACGGCGACATCACCTATGCCAGCGCCAGTTTCGAGATGACCTTCGAACATCCGACCGATGCCTTCAACGCCTTCGCCTCGAACGAAGGTGGCAGCCTGCGCACCGTCTTCTCGGAAAGCGCGCTGGAATACCGGATCACCACGACCGGCAGCAGCAGCTACTTCGCCGGGGGTGGTTCGCCGGTGCCGATCGAATACACTGTCGGCAGCGCGGAAATCGCCCTGCGCCTTCCGCTGGCCGCGGCGACCGACCCACAACCGATCGCCGCGCGGCTTGCCTTTCAAGACGTGAACGTTGGCGATGGTGTCTGGGCAATGGCCGATCCGACCGCCAGCTTTCCGCGTGACCCGATCACCGTGATTGCCGATCTTTCGGGCAACATCCGTGTTCTGACCGACCTGCTGAACCCCGATGCAGCGGGGGCCGCGATGTTCGGGCAATCCCCGGCCGAATTGGTCGACATGAATGTGAACGAGCTGCGCGTCTCGGTCGGCGGGGCGACTTTGTCCGGTTCGGGCAGCGCGACCTTCGCCCCCGGCCCGGTTCCGATGCCGGTCGGATCGGTCGATCTGCAACTGTCGGGCGGCAACGCGCTGATTGACCGGCTGCAGGCCTCGGGGCTGGTGCCGATCGAGCAGCTGGCCATGGCGCGCGGCCTTCTGGGCGCCTTCGCCCGGCCCGGTGCCACGCCCGACACGCTGGAATCCACCATCCAGTTCACCGAGGGCGGCGGCATCACCGCCAACGGCGTCCCGCTGCAGTAACGGGCAGACCTTGCGCGAACCCCGCCTGCCGTCCAAGGCGCAGGCGGGGTTTCGCATGTCTTGCGGCGGGACCCCGACAGCACTAGGTCCGACTGCAGTCACAGTTCAGGAAGCCGCCGCATGTCCGACACCCTCGCCGCATTGACACAGGCCCTTCTGGAGGCCGCAGGCCGCGCCGGGGCAGAGGCGGCGGATGCCATCGCCATCGACGGCACGTCGCTCTCTATCGCCGTACGCGGCGGCCAGTTGGAACAGGCCGAACGCTCCGAAGGGGTGGAAATCGGCCTGCGCGTGCTGATGGGGCGGCGGCAGGCCTGCGTTTCGGCCTCGGACACGCGTGCAGAGACGTTGCGCGAAATGGCCGAGCGCGCCGTCACCATGGCCCGTCTGGCGCCCGAGGACCCGACCGTGGGTCTGGCCGACCCTTCGCAACTGAGCCGCGTCCGGGATGGGGCGGGGCTCGACATGAGCGATCCTGCCGCCGATCCCGACCCCGCGCAGCTTGAGGATGCCGCACGCCGGGCCGAGGCGGCGGCGCTGGCCGTGCGCGGCATCAGCCAAGTGCAATCGGCCGAAGCGGGCTTTTCGCGCCGCCGCGTGCATCTGGCCGCCAGCAACGGGTTTTCGGGCGGCTATGAGCGCACCGACCACGGGCTGGGCTGTGTCGCCATCACCGGCGAGGGGCTGGGGATGGAACGGGATTACTATGGCGACGGGCGCAACCATGCCGCCGACCTGATGACACCCGAGGATATCGGGCGACTGGTCGTACGAGCGCACGGTGGCCCGCGCAGGCGCGCGCAAGCCGCCGACGGGTGCCTATCCGGTGATATATGACGAACGCATATCGTCGGGGCTGATCGGGCATTTGCTGGCCGCAACCAACGGTACCGCCATCGCACGCGGCGCAAGCTGGGCGCGCGAGTTGAAGGGTGCGCAGGTTCTGCCACGCGGCCTGTCCTTGATCGAGGACCCCCACCGCCCCCGCACCTCGGGCTCCAAGCCCTTTGACGGTGAAGGCTTGCCGACCGCGCGGCGCGTGATCGTCGAGGATGGCGTGCTGACCGGCTGGACGCTGGATCTGGCCACCGGGCGCAAGCTTGGCCTGCCGTCGACCGCGAACGCCAGCCGCGGCACCTCCGCGCCGCCGTCCCCCGGCAACGGCAATATCGCGCTGACGCAGGGCGACGTCGACCTTGCCGGGCTTCTGGCCGAGATGGGCACGGGCCTGCTCATCACCTCGATGATCGGGTCCTCGATCAATGCCACCACGGGCGATTATTCGCGCGGGGCGTCCGGTTTCTGGGTCGAGAACGGACAGATCACCTATCCGGTGAACGAATGCACCGTGGCGGGCAACCTGCGCGACATGCTGATGACGATCCGCCCCGCGAACGATGCGCGCCCGCATCTCAGCCGGGTCGTGCCATCGCTGCTGGTCGAGGGGCTGACCCTTGCCGGTGCCTGATCCGCTGGAGGATCTGGCGCTGCTGGTCGAGGCTGCACGCGGCGCAGGCCGCATCGCCGCGCGCTTTTTCCGCGACGACCCCGAGACATGGGACAAGCCCGACGGTGCTGGCCCGGTGACCGAGGCGGATCTGGCCGTCGACGAGATGCTGCGCGACCGCCTGTGCGCAGCGCGGCCCGACTACGGCTGGCTCTCCGAGGAAACGCCCGACACCCTCGAACGCCTCAAGGCCGAGCGCGTTTTCATCGTCGATCCCATCGACGGCACGCAGGCCTTCATCGAGGGCAGTTCTGCCTTTTCCCATTCGCTTGCCGTGGTCGAGGGCGGCATGGTGGTGGCCGCCGTGGTCTACCTGCCGATCCGCGGCAAGCTTTACGCCGCGGCGCGCGGCCATGGCGCGACGCTGAACGATGTGGCGATCCGCGCGGCAGACGATTGCGCGCTGCAAGACGCCGAGGTGCTGGCGACCAAACACACCCTCTCGCCCGAGCATTGGCCGCAAGGTGTGCCGCCGGTGACGCGCGCCTATCGCCCGTCACTGGCCTACCGTATGGCGCTGGTGGGCGAGGGTCGGTTCGACGGCATGGTGACATTCCGCCCGACATGGGAATGGGACATTGCCGCCGGGTCGCTGATCATCGCAGAGGCGGGCGGGCTTGCGACGGATGCGACGGGGGCTGTGCTGCGGTTCAACGCGGACGTGCCCAAGGTGCCCGGGGTTCTGGCCGGATCGGCGGGTGTTCACGGGGCCTTGCTGCGCGCCCGGGTCTGACGCGCGTCTAGTGGGGGCCGACGATTTCGGTCGGGGCAGGTGCAGCGGTAACCGACAGCGACGCCAGCAGCGACACCAACAGCAGCGAGATCAGGGCCACAAGGCTGAGGCGAAGGGTCATGGCGACGAGACCACCTGTCTGACAAGCCCCGGAATGTCAGAAGCTCTGTCATGACGATAGGCGCAGGCACCGATCCGTGCGAGTAAGGCTGTCCCTACCTGCAGCGCTTGACCCTGCCCCGCCATTCCCTAGGGTGCCGCCCGCACCGCCCCCCTGATCTTGCAAAGGACATGAGTTTGACGCAGCGCCCGCACACCGCCCCTTGGGCCGATGCCGGAATGGGCCGGGCGACCCGGCGGGTGCCGGTCACTGTGGCTAGGGGCAGCGCAGGATGAGCCGCTCGATAACCCTTGGTCTCTATCTGGTCTGGTCCGCCCGTGGCGGGAAAGGCTTTGCCGAACGCAAGCTGCGCGAGCGGCTGGCCGAAGGCAAGGAAGACGCCGCGCGGATCGATGAACGCCGGGGCATCGCGGGCCGGGCGCGCCCTGATGGTCCGCTGATCTGGTTCCACGCCGCCAGCGTCGGCGAATCGGTCGCGCTGCTGGAACTGATCCGGAA
Organism: Roseicyclus sp.; assembly: GCA_018401055.1. Next base: position 32,415 of record JAGYLB010000109.1, on the reverse strand, counting down.
CATGCTCGAGGACCGCGGCGATCTGTCCATCCTTGTGACGACCGGCACCGTCACCTCGGCCGGCGTGATGGCCGACCGCCTGCCTGAACGCGCCTTTCACCAGTATCTGCCGCTGGACGCGCGCCCTTTCGTGCGCCGTTTCCTTGACCATTGGCGCCCCGATGTCGCGGTCTGGACCGAAAGCGAGTTGTGGCCCACCCTGATCTGCGAGACCAAGGCGCGCGCCATTCCCATGGTGCTTCTCAACGCGCGCATGTCCAAGGCGAGCCATGACCGCTGGCGGTTCCTGCGCGGTATGGCGCGCAGCTTGCTGCAGCGCTTTGACCGCGCGCTGGTGCAAGACAGCCTGACAGAGATCTACCTGCGCCGCCTTGGCCTACCCATCGAACGGATGGAAGTGACGGGTACCCTCAAGGAAGGGGCCGCCGCCCTTCCGGTCAAATCGGCCGAGCTTGCGACGATGCGGGCCGAGATCGGCGGGCGGCCGGTCTGGGTCGCGGCCTCCACCCATCCGGGCGAGGAAGAGATGGTGCTGGAGGCGCACAGGATTGCGATCCGTACCAACCCGCGGCTTTTGCTGATTCTCGTGCCGCGCCACCCAAACCGCGGCGACGAGATCGCGGCGCTGCTCGATGCCGGTGGCTGGGCCTATACTCGCCGCAGCATCGGCGAAGGCCCCGAGGCCGAAGCGCCCGTCTATCTGGCCGACACCATGGGCGAGCTTGGCCTGTGGTATCGTCTGGCCCCCGTCAGCTTTGTCGGCGGCTCGTGGGAACCCATCGGCGGGCATAACCCGTTCGAACCCGCCTCGCTTGGCTCGGCCATCTTGCATGGTCCCTATGTGACGAATTTCGTCGACATCTACCAACGCCTGACCGAGGCGCGCGCGGCACGGCTGGTGTCCGCCCCGCAGACCTTGGCCGAAGCGGTCGATGACCTGCTGTCGCCCGACCGCGCCGCCGCCATGGCGCATGCCGCATGGGAGGTCGTTTCCTCCGGTGCCGATGTGACCGAACGGGCCAAAGCGGTGCTGCTGGACATGCTGGATGCGGCAGAGGCCGGGCGCGGGGCGCGCGGTTGATGCGCGCGCCGGGGTTCTGGCACGCGGAACCGGGGCTGGTCTCGGCGCTGCTGTCGCCGCTTGGGGCAATCTATGCCGGGGCCACGCGGCGACGGCTGGCGCAGGGGCCACGTGTGCGGGTCGGTGTGCCGGTGATCTGTGTGGGCAACCTGAACGCGGGCGGCACCGGCAAGACGCCCGCCGTGATCGCCTTGGCCGAACGCCTGCGCGACCGGGGGGTGGTGGCTCATGCCGTGTCGCGCGGCCATGGCGGCTCGTTGAGCGGGCCTGTCTTGGTCGATGAACGCCGACACAGTGCCGCCCAGACCGGGGATGAGCCGCTGCTGCTGGCTGCCTTTTTGCCGACATGGGTGGCGCAAGACCGGGCCGAGGGCGCGCGGGCGGCAGTGGCGGCAGGGGCGCAGGTCATCGTTCTGGATGACGGGTTCCAGAACCCGGGCCTTGCCCATGACCTGTCCGTCATCGTGGTCGATGCCCATATCGGCTTTGGCAATGGCCGGGTGATCCCGGCCGGTCCCTTGCGTGAACCTGTCGGCGTGGGGCTCGCCCGCGCCGATCTGGTGCTGTCGATCGGGGACGAGGCCGCACAGGCCCGCTTTGCGGATCGCTGGGGGGCGATTGTCCCCGTGCACCATGTGACGGGACGGCTGGAGCCCTTGCCGACCGGCTTGCCGATCAAGGGCCTCAAGGTGTTGGCCTTCGCGGGCATCGGCCATCCGGAGAAATTCTTTCGCACGCTCGCCGCCATGGGCGCCGATATCCGCGCCACCCACGCGCTCAGCGATCATCAGCCGCTCAGCGACACGCTGATGACCCGCATGCTGCGTGAAGCGCGCGCGATGGGCGCGCAGGTGGTCACGACGGAAAAGGACGCGGTGCGCCTGCCGCCCTCCCTCAGGTCACAGGTGATGACTGTGCCGGTGCGCTTGCGGCTCAATGATTGGGGGCCGGTGGATGCCGCCTTGGAGCGGGTTCTTGGTGCGCCTGAAGGCGCACCCTACAAGAATCCGGGCGCTGGGTAGGGTGTGCCTTCAGGCGCAGCAAAGGCCGCTCACCGATCCGACCAGACAACCCCGTCATCCTGACCCAGCCCCGGCGCGGGCCGCTCCAGCGCCAGATCGGCGTCGGAAAACCGGAACGGCGGGCGCACGCCCGGCACGCCGCCCGGATCGATCCGCGTGCGCCGCGCGATCACCTGCGGGTCGGCGAAAACCTCGGCCAGATCGTTGATCGGCCCGGCGGGCACGCCCTCGGCCTCGCAGGCGGCCAGCAGGTCGGCCTTGGTCATCGTTACCGTCGCAGCCGTCAGCGCCGATGTCAGGCTGTCACGATGCGCGATCCGGTCGGCATTGGTCAGGTAGTCGGGGTGCTCGGAAAGCTCCGGCAGGCCCAGCAGCGCGCAGAACCGCCGGTATTGCCCATCATTGCCGGTGGCGATGATGATCCAGCCGTCAGAGCAGTCGAAGACCTGATAGGGCGTCAGGTTCTGATGCGCGTTGCCGATGCGTTCGGGCGCGACCCCAGTGGTCAGGTAGTTCATCGCCTGATTGGCCATGATCGCGGTCGCGGTATCGAGAAGGCTCATGTCAATATGCTGGCCCCGCCCGGTCGTCTGGCGCAGATGCAGCGCCGCAAGGATCGCGTTCGACGCATAAAGCCCGGTGAAGATATCGGTGACGGCCACGCCCACCTTTTGCGGCTGGCCATCAGGCGCGCCCGTGACCGACATCAGTCCCGACATGCCTTGGATGATGTAATCATAGCCCGCGCGGTGCGCATAGGGCCCGGTCTGGCCGAAGCCGGTGATGGAGCAATAGATCAGCCGCGGGTTCACCGCGCTGAGGCTGGCGTAATCCAGCCCGTATTTCGCAAGCCCCCCGAGCTTGAAATTCTCGATCAGCACATCGGCCTCGCGCGCAAGCTCCAGCACGCGCGCCCGCCCCGCCTCGGTGCGGAAATCGGCCGTGACCGACCGCTTGCCCCGGTTGCAGGAATGGAAATAGGCCGCCGACCGGTCACCCTCGCGCTCGATGAAGGGGGGGCCCCAGCGGCGTGTATCGTCGCCCTCGGGCGCCTCGACCTTGATGACCTCGGCGCCCAGATCGGCAAGGGTCTGACCGGCCCAGGGGCCGGCCAGGATGCGCGCAAGTTCCAGAACGCGAACGCCAGACAGCGGCGCGGTCATTGCGCGGCGGCGATCCGTTCGTCGAGGATGGCGGCGAAATCCCGTAGCTCATGTTGGAATGCATATCTCCGTCTATGACGAAATGCGGCGTGCCGGGAATGTCGTGGATGGCCATGTTCGCCTCGTAGTTGGCGATCATCGCCTCCGCCATGGCGGCGTCGGTCAGGCAGGCGTCGAGCTGCTCGTTCGACAGGCCCGCGATGCGCCCGATCTGGCGCAGGTTTTCGGCCACCTCGCCGGGCGCGCCCTGCCGCCATGCATCTTGCCGCTGGTAGATCAGATCGACGACGCCGAAATACCGATCCGGCCCGGCGCAACGCGCGACCATGCCCGCCCAGAGGCCGAACCGATCGAAATAAACCTCGCGGTAGACGAACCGGACCTGCCCGGTCTCGATGTAATTCGCCTTGATCTGCGGCATCGTGTTGAGATGGAAGGTCGCGCAATGCGGGCAGGTGAAGGAGGCGTATTCGATCACCTCCACCGGCGCATCGGGGCTGCCCAGCACCATCTCGACCACTTGCGGCGCAGCATCGGTGGAGGCCGCGGCCCCTTGCGCATTGGCCGCTTGCGGCAACAGCGGCAGGTCGGGCGCGCCTGCGGGGCGGAGCAGCGCGTAGGTTCCGGCGGCCATGACGCCGACACCGGCGCCCATCAAAAGGGTCCTGCGATCCATGGGGTAGTCTTCTCCTTAAGTCTGTCGCGGGGTTAGCACGTTGCCGGGCCAGACGCGCGAGAGCCTCTCTCAGGCGCGCGTCCTCGATCCCGTCCACACCTTCCATCGCGCGGGCAAGCCGGGCGGGGTCGGGCGGGGGCGGAGCCTTTGGCGGGGCGGCGCGAAAGGACACCTGCCCCTCGGCAAAGCCGGTGGGGGCGGTCTGGGTGATATGAACATGGGCAACGGCGCGGTAGCCATAGGTGGCGTTCACGCGGTCGGCGATCCGGTCCTTTTGCATCTCCAGCACCGGCGCGTTCGAGCCTGTGGTCAGCAAGACCAGCGTGCCGCCGAACCCCCGGCCCCAGGTGATCTTGACGGGCCGCGCGATGGCCGCGACATCCTCGCCCACGATCTCGGGCCAATGGGTCAGCAGCTTGGCCTCGCCAAAGCCGCGCTTTTCGGCGGGGGCTTTCAGCGCTGCGGCCAGCAATGCGCCCGCGCTTTCGAACCCGCGCTTGCGGCGGCGGGGCGGCTCTGATGCAGGTGGGGCAGGCTTGCGCGACATGGGTTGCTTTCGTGTCCTGACGGGCAATCTATGCGGTTACGCGGTGATAACCAATAACAGCCGGGTGAGAAGGCAGATAAACCTTGCGTGACAGCGATACCGATCACGCGGTCAGTGCGGCCCTCATGCCGTGGTATGATCGCCACGCCCGCGCCCTGCCCTGGCGCGTGGGGCCAGAGGCGCTGGCGGATGGCATGCGCCCCGATCCCTACCGCGTCTGGCTGTCCGAGATCATGCTGCAACAGACCACCGTCGCGGCGGTGAAGGAGTATTTCCACCGCTTCACCGCGCGCTGGCCAACCGTCACCGCGCTGGCGGATGCGCAAGACGCCGATGTGATGGCCGAATGGGCGGGCCTTGGTTACTACGCCCGGGCGCGCAACTTGCTCAAATGCGCCCGAGTGGTCGCACATCAGCACGACGGCGTCTTTCCCGATACCGAAGATGGGCTGCGCACGCTGCCCGGCATTGGCCCCTATACGGCGGCAGCTGTCGCCGCCATCGCCTTTGACCGCCCGGCGGCGGTGATGGACGGCAATGTGGAACGTGTGCTGGCGCGGCTTTTCGCGGTGCAAACGCCGCTGCCCGCAGCCAAGCCCGAGCTGAAAGCGCTGGCCGAGCGGCTGACGCCCGAAACCCGGCCCGGTTGCTACGCGCAGGCCGTCATGGACCTTGGCGCGACAATCTGCACGCCACGCTCGCCCGCCTGCGGTCATCTGCCCGCTGATCGCGATCTGCCGCGCCCGCGCGCAGGGCATCGCCGCCGATCTGCCGCGCAAGACGCCGAAACAGGCGAAACCCACGCGGCTGGGCATCGCCTATCTGGTTCGCCGGGCCGATGGTGCGGTCCTGCTGGAAACCCAGGCCCGACCGGGGCCTGTTGGGCGGCATGCTGGGCTGGCCCGGCACCGACTGGGCCGAGACCCCACCGCAAGACGCACCGCCACTGCCCGCCCGTTGGCACGACCCAAAGCTGGAGGTGCGCCACACCTTCACCCATTTCCACCTGCGCCTGCGGGTCTTGCTGGCCGAGGTGCCGCAAGATGCGACACCGGAGCGCGGCACGTTTCGCCCCCGCGCCACATTCCGGCCCGCAAGTCTGCCTACGGTGATGCGCAAGGCTTGGGACGTGGCGGCAGGCGCATGGCCTGAGGATTGACCGAATGCGCCCCACGCTCCATCTTTGCAGATGAGTACAAACGAGGCCTGATGATGCCCGCCGCTCAGGTCGCCAGCATAGCCCGCGCGGCTCCGTTCTGGATGTCGCTGGGCCTGTTTCCGCTGATCGCCCTTGTTGCGTCACAGGGCGGCTGGTGGCTGCTGGTGATGCCGCTGTCGACATGGTGGCTTTTCACCGCGCTCGATGCCGTGCTGGGGCTGGAAACCGAAAACGCCGATCCCGCGACGCCGGACACACACCTGCGCTGGTATCGCCTGATCACGCTGATCTGGTTTCCACTGCAGGTCATCACGATCTTTGCGCTGATCTGGTATGCGACCCGTGCGGATCAACTGTCCATGGGCGAGAAATTCGGCCTCTTCTTCGGCGTCGGCATCCTCTCGGGCACCATAGGGATCAATTATTCCCACGAGTTGATGCACCAGAAAAACCGGCTGGAACGCTGGCTGGCCGATCTGCTGCTGGCCACGGTTCTCTATTCCCATTTCCGCTCTGAGCACCTGCTGGTCCATCACCGCCATGTCGGCACCGCCCGCGACCCGGTAACGGCGCGCTACAACGAAGGCTTCCACCGTTTCTTGCCCCGTGTGCTGCGCCAAAGCCTGATCAGTGCCTTCGCCGCCGAAAAGGCCATGCTGGCGCGAAAGGGCAAGCCTTGGACTGACCTGTCGAACCCGTTCTGGCGCTATTGGGGTCTGCAAGGAATCTGCCTTGCGCTCGCCTTCGCCTTGGGCGGTTGGATCGGCGTGGCACTTTTCGCGTTTCAGGCCGCCGTCGCCATCTGGCAGCTGGAGCTGACCAATTACGTCGAACACTATGGGCTGACCCGCAAACATCTGGGCGACGGCAGATACGAACACGTCCTGCCGCGCCATTCGTGGAACGCGGCGCACAAGGCGTCGAACTGGCTGCTCATCAACCTGCAACGCCATTCCGACCACCATTACAAGCCCGACCGGCGGTTCCCGCTGCTGCAAAACCACCCCGAGGATGCCGCCCCGCAACTGCCCTATGGCTACCCGGTGATGACCATCGCGGCGATGATCCCGCCCGTCTGGAAACGCGTGATGAACCCCCGCGTCAAGGCATGGCGGCGGCACTATTACCCCGAGATCACGGATTGGCAGCCCTACAACAAGGGGCCTCAATCCGCTGCCGCGATAAGGTGGGTCGCCAGACCTTGGCTGCGTCCGAAGACACACTCCATGGGCGGGACCACGATTACCGCTGGATCGCGGGCGTCTTGCCGATATGGCTGGCATCCTCGGCGGCATGGACAAGGAAATGGGCCACATCGGCGCGACTGATGATGCCCTGCCGCCATGTCTCGGGTTCGACCAGAACCTTGTATTTCCCGCTCATGGCATTGTCGTTCAGAATGCCAGGGCGCGCGATGGTCCAATCTAGGCCCGAGGCGCGGATCATCTCTTCCTGCACGGCCTTGTCGGCATAGGCGCGGCCCAGAAACAGCTTGAAGGGGATTTTCTCAAAGCTCGACAGCTTGGCCTCGCTGTCGCCCGCGCCAAAGCCCGTGACCACCAGAAGGCGGCGCAGGCCTGCAATCTCCATCACCGGGATCAGCGCGCGGGTCGCATCGGAAAACAGCGTGGTGCGTTTGAGCGCGCGCAGGTCGCGCGGCACGCCCAGTGTCAAGATCACCGCATTCGCGCCTTCAACGGCGCGGGCCAGCGCGACGGGGTCAGTTGCATCGCCCGCGACAGGCTCGAAGCCCGTTGCGGCAATCCCCATGCTGTCGGCTGACCGGGCCAGAGCCCGCACCGTGTGACCGCGCGACAGGGCGTAATCCACCACCTTGCGACCTATGCCGCGGCTTGCACCGATGACCGTGATCTTCATGGCCGAACCCTCCTGCCACTTGGATATAGGGCGCGGCGGTGACAGGCCCAAGACGCCCCGTCAGGCGCGCCCCGCCGCCGAGGACAGTGTCAGCGGCGACACCCCGAGCGAGGCCAGCGCCGCCGCCCATTTCCCTCCATCGGCGGGCCAAAGACCAGATCGGGTGTCGCATCGGCGGTCAGCCAGCCGTTTTGCGCGATCTCGTCCTCGATCTGCCCCGGGCCCCAGCCGGCATAGCCCAGCACCATCAGGGCGCGGGCGGGCCCTACGCCGCGCGCCAGATCCTCCAGCACATCGATGGTGGCGGTCATGGCAAAGCTTGTGTCGACCTCCAGCCGGTCATCTTGCCTGCCGCGATATTCGGCGGAATGCAGCACGAAGCCGCGCCGCAATTCGACCGGGCCGCCGTAACAGACCGGCATGTTCGGTGTATCGGCCCCGCGCGGAATATCGAGCTGGTCGAGCATGTCGACAAAGCGCACATCCGGCATCGGCTTGTTCACGATCAATCCCATCGCGCCCTCGGCGGAATGGGCACACAAGAACACGACGCTGCCATGGAACCGCGGGTCGCCGATGTCGGGCATGGCAATCAGCAGCTTGGCCGTCAGGTCTTCGCGAGGGGGTGAATTGGCCATGGTCAGAGCATGGGGCCTTGCCCCCGGGCAATCAAGCGCGACACCGGCGACACGGTCACGCAGGCGTCGCCAAAACGTGACTTTCCAAACGCCGCGCGACTCCCTAGGTCCAACGGATCATGACCATGCGCCCCCGTTTCCTTGCCACCCTCCTTGCCTGCGTCGCCACGCTTGTGTCGCTGCCCGCGCATGCGCAATTCGAAGAGGCGCACGGCGTCCGATGTCGTGCAGGTAACTTTCCTGCCCGGATGGCGCCTGCCCAACGGCAATCACATGGCGGCGGTGCGGATCGCGCTTGCCCCGGGGTGGAAAACCTATTGGCGCGCGCCCGGCGAAGGTGGTGTGCCCACGGTCATCAGTCTGACCGAGGCGCAGGGCGTCAGCGGCATGGCCATTCACTGGCCGCGCCCGCAGGTGTTCTTTGCCAATGGCATGCGATCCATCGGCTATTACGACGATGTGATCTTGCCGGTCGAATTCGCTCTGACAGGCGACGGAGAGGTAGAGATCGCAGGGCAGATTGATCTGGGCGTCTGCCTTGATGTCTGCATGCCGGTCACGCTGGATCTTGCGGGCCTGCTGCCCCCCGGCACCACCCGCGTGAGCGAGATCGGAGCGGCGCTTGCCGAACGCCCCCTGACCGCCACCGAGGCGGGCGCGGGGCATGCGACCTGTTCGGTGCAGCCCATCGCCGACGGTTTGCAGGTGACGGTATCGGTAGCGTTGCCCGTCGACCGGCGAATGACGAGACCATCGTGGTGGAACACCGCCAGCCCGATATCTGGGTCTCGGAATCGGTCACGCGGCGCGAGGGAGGAACGCTGCGGGGCACCGCCGATATCGTGCCGCCCGATCATGGCCCCTTTGCGCTCAACCGGTCCGACCTGCGGATCACCATCATCGGCAGTCGCATGGCCGTGGAACTGGACGGCTGCACCGGCTGACGCGCGCTCAGGCTGCGCGCCGCTGGCGCAAGGCCATGGCCCCGGCCGCAACCAGCCAGCCGATCAGGCACAGCGCCGCAGCACCCATCACGAAAACGCCAAAGGCTGCGCCCATTCCGGCCCCGATGCCTTCAAGCGGCCCGAACATCGCCCCGGTCACGATGGTGCTACCCAAGCTCACCGCGAATAGCGCGACAAGGGCCAGACCCAGACCACCGATTCCCAGCGCCACACCCTTTTGGCGCGGCATCGCCCCCAGCGCCCGGCGCAGCGCAGTCATCTGCTTGCCGAAATCTTGCTGCATGGCGACGATGGCGGGCACGACCAGCAACACGATGACCATGCCAAAGCCCAGACCATAGACCAGCGTGATCACTGTAGGCTTGAGGAATTGCGCATCTTGCGACCGCTCGTAGAGCAGCGGCGCTAGGCCCAACACGGTCGTCAGTGTGGTCAGCAGCACGGGGCGCAGCCGGTCGCAGGCCCCGTCGATGATGGCGGGGATCAGGCCGCGCTCTTCGGCATATTCGTCGATGGTGGTCACCAGCACGATGGAATCGTTGATGATGATGCCGGTCATCCCGATCAGCCCCACCACGGTGAACATCGACAGCGGCACATCCCACAGGATATGGCCGTAGATCGCCCCCACAAGGCCGAAGGGAATGATCGCCATCACCACCATGGGCCGGGTCCAGCTGGCAAAGACCCATGCCAGCACAAGGTATATGCCGATCAGGCACAGAACGAAGCCCACCAGCGCGTCGCTCAGGAATTCACGCTCCTGTTCGGCCAGACCCGCAAGGCGGGTGGCCACGCCGTAGCGTTCCTCGATCTGCGGGATGATGACCTGCGACAGCTCGGCCATGATCTCGGCGGCCCGCGCCGGATCATCCTCGGACAGATCGCCCGTGACCGAGATCAGCCGGATGCCGTTTTCGCGCTGGATGGAGGAAAAGCCCTGCCGCGCCGTGACCGTCACGATATCGGCCAGCGGCACATATTGGCCCGAGGATGAGCGGAGCAGCGTCCGGTCGAGGAAATCGGCGGTCAACTCGCCCTCGGGCAATTCCACCCGGATGGATGCCGTGCGCGGCCCGTAGGGATAGGTCGCGGCCTCGATCCCGCCCAGCCGGTCGCGCAGCACGCGGCCCAGCGACCCGATGTCGAACCCCAGCGCCTCGCCCTGCGGGGTCAGGCTCAGGCTCAATTCCTCCCGGTCAAAGGCCATGCTGTCTTGCAGCCCCGAAACCTCGGCAAAGCGCGCAAGCTGGGTCTGAAGCGACAGCGCGGCCTCCTTGAGCGTCGCGGTGTCGGCGCCGAAGATCTGCACGTCGATCGCATCGCCGCCCGGCCCGCCGCGGAACTCCGCGGAAGCTGACCACCTCGGTCATCGGCAGCTGTCGCACCTCGTCTTGCAGGTCGGCGACGAAGGCAAAGGCGGAATAGGGGCGCAGATCGGCCTCGATCAACTCGATAGCGATGGACCCCAAAAGATCCTCGTCCTTGCTGTCGACCCCGCTCAGGCCAGGGCCGGTGTTGCCCCCCACCTCGGCCAGCACATAGACCAGCGGGTTCAAGCCATGCTCGGCCTCGTAGCGGGCCGCCACGGCCTCGGTCGCGCGCTGCATCTCGCGCACCATGGCAAGGCTGTCTTCCCGGCTGGCACCATCGAGCATGGCGAAATTGCCCGAGACCGATGAGAGTTCCGGCGCGTTGAAGAACCGCCATGTCACATCGCCCCGGATGACGCTGGCCACCTGCGTGGCGAGGATGAACACCATCGCCGCCAGCACCGGGTAGCGCGCGGCGATGACAAGACGCATCGCGGGGCGGAAGAGCCGCGCCTTGACCCAGTCGAAGCCACGGTTCACCACGCGCGACGGCCAGTCATACCAATGCACCTTTGCCGAATGGGCCAGCGCATGGGCCATGTGGTTGGGCAGGATCAGAAAGCATTCCACAAGGCTGGCCAACAACACCACGATGACTGTGAAGGGGATATCGGCGATGATGCTGCCGAACCGCCCGCCGATCACGGTGAGCGCAGCAAAGGCCAGAACCGTCGTGACCGTGGCCGAGAACACCGGCGCGGCCATGCGGCGGGCGGCGGTCTCGGCCGCCACCACCGGGCTTTCGCCAAGGTGACGCGCGCGGTAATCGGCATGTTCGCCCACCACGATGGCGTCATCGACCACGATGCCCAGAGTGATGATCAAGGCGAAGAGCGAGATCATGTTGATCGTAAGCCCGGCCAGAAACATCAGCCCGATGGCCGCGGTCATCGCCACCGGAATCCCCGCCGCGACCCAAAAGGCGGTGCGCGCGTTCAGGAACAGGAACAACAGCGCCACGACCAGCAAAAGGCCCGTCAGCGCATTGTCGAGCAAGATGTTGAGCCGCCCGGAAATCGCCTCGGACTGGGTGCGGATCAGGTCGATGGTGGTGCCCGCGGGCAAGGTGGTCTGCAGCTCGGCCGCGATCTGTTCGACCAGGGCCTGTATGGCGATGGCATCGCCATCCTCGGACCGGTCGACCCGGACCGAGATCGCAGGGCTTTCGCCGACGAAATAAGCGCGTTCCCGGTCGATGCCTTCGCTGCGCACAAGGGCGACATCGCCGATGGTCAGGGATGACCCGTCGTCGTTGCTGCGCAGCGTCAACGCCGCGATTTCTGCGGCGCTGCGTTGCGCCGATCCGGTGCGGATGCGGGCATTGGCCCCGTCCACATCGCCCGCAGGCGCGGTCGAGGCGGCGGCGGCGATGACGGCGGCGATTTCCGCCATCGACACGTCATGGCGCACCAGAGCGGCCGATGGCACCTCGACCACGGTTTGGGGTGCTGCGACGCCCCGGATCGTGGCGCGGGTCACGCCGACCTCGAACAGGCGGACGACGAATTCATCGGCGAACCGGCCCAGTTGCTCGGGCGCGACGGGGCCGGTGATGACCACATCCGTCACGCGGTCGGACCATGATCCGCGCCGGATTTCGGGGTCATCGGCATCTTCGGGCAGGTCGCGCACGGCATCGAGCGCCGCCTGAACCTCGCCGGCGGCGCGCGCCATGTCCCAGCCGGGATCGAATTCAAGGCTGAGGGTGGCGCGCCCCTCGCGGCTTGATGCCTCGGAGCCTGCGACACCCGGCACGGCCAGAAGCATGGGTTCCAACACCGCGACGATGCCCTCGTCCACATCTTCGGCCCCGGCGCCATCCCATGCGACGACGATGGTGATATCGTCGGAAATCACATCGGGAAAGAACTGCGCCCGCATCTGCGGGATAGCGGCAAGCCCCCCGACAACCATCATCACGAGCAGCAGGTTGGCGGCGGTGCGATGACGCGTGAAATAGCTCAGGATACCGGCACCGCGGGGGGGAAGGGCGCGCATCGGTCTAGCTTCCCATCCGGCTTTCAAGACGGGTGACCATCTGGGCGGGCACCTCGTCTTGCTGCAACTGGTCGAGCATGCGCGCCCGCACATCGGCAGGAATGAATCCGTTGCCCTCGACATAGGCGATCAGCCGCGCGCGGCGGTCGGGGTCGAGCACGATGGTCTGCGGTCCGGCGCGGCCTGTTCGCCCTCGGGCCGCACCGGGTTCACCCGGATGCCCGCCCCAAGGGTCGGCGTGCGCGCCAAGACGATCTCGCGCCCGTCCAGATCGTCGCCGCGCACCAGCACCGCGTCGCCCTGCCTGCGCAACAGATCGACGGCCACCGCCTCAAGCCGATCCTCGGCCCCAAGCGCCAGAAGCTGCCCATCCGACCCCAAGGCCGAGGCGGGCAGACGGGCGACGTTTTCAAGCGGCGGTTCCTGCACCTCGACCCGGACGAAATCGCCCACGCGAAGGCCGCGGGGCGCGTCGATCCGGGCAAAGAGCAAGCGGCCCGATTGCCCCGCTTCGACCGAGCCGCTTTCGCGCGTCAGCACCGCCTCGGCCGTCAGGTCGAGCCCGAAGACATCAAGGATCACCGCAACCCGGGCCTCCGGCAACAGGCCACCCGCGCCGACCAGCTGCGCATATTGCGCGGTCGAGATGCGGAAGGCGACCTCCAGCGCTTGAGCGTCAATCAGGCGCGCCACCTGTTCGTTGCGGTTGACCAGACGGCCCGCGACCACATTCACCTCGGACAAGATGCCGTCGAATTCGGCGCGCAGCACGGTCTGGGTCAGCCGACGCTCGGCCTCGGCCAGCGCGATGCCCCGACGATCCAGCGCGGTTTCCGATTGCGCCACGCGCGCCACGGCCTGCGCCAGCGCCTGCCGCCGCGACAGAACGGCCTGATCGGCGCTGGCGGCGGCCAGTTCGGCGGTTTCTACCGCAGCGGCACTCCCCACGCCGCGATTGAGCAGATCCACCTGCCGATCGAGCGCGCGCTGCCTGAGCGCGGCCTGCGCTTGCGCCGCCGCCACATCGTCGCGCGCCAGATCCAGCGCGGCCACAGCTTCGGCCAGTTCATTCTCGGCATCACGCAGATCGGCAGCAGCGGTGTCGCGGGCCGATTGCGCCTCGGCCGGGTCGATCCGCATCAGGACCTGACCGGTGATCACCGCGCCGCCCTCCTCGAAGCCCTCGGCCAGCTCGATCACATTGCCCTCGGAGGGCGCGCGCAATTCCAGCGTGCGGCGGGACCGGATTTCGCCAAATGCGGTCAGGACCGGGGTTTCAGTCCCGACCGTGACGGTCATCACCTCGGCCGAAAAGACCCGCTCACGCTGGGGTTGGGGCGTGCCGCTATCGGCCCAACGCGCCTGCAGCGCGCCGTAGATCGTATTGCCCGCCATCGCCAGCAGACCGACGGTCATTGCCAGCAGGAACAAGCCGACCAGAGCGCGGCGGAAGAATCGCATGGGTGAGTGCCTCTAAAGGTGCCTGACCCATAGGTAGAGGCCGGGTCGCGAAGGTCCAAGTGATCAAGTCACACATCTCGTGCGACCCGGTCACCGACCTGACACGCGGCCTTGCGTCATTTCCGTCGCAGATGTTCATCCAGTCGCGGCATGATTTCCACGAAATTGCAGGGCAAGTGCCGCGCATCGAGTTGGAACTTGAGGATTTCATCCCAGGCATCCCGGCATGCGCCCGACGATCCGGGCAGCGCGAACAGATAGGTACCCCCCGCCACGCCCCCCGTCGCGCGGCTTTGAACCGCCGAGGTGCCGATCTTTTTCATCGAGACGATGGTGAAGACAGTGGCAAAGGCCTCGATCTCTTTCTCGTAGACATCCCTGTGCGCCTCGATCGTCACATCGCGCCCGGTCAGGCCGGTGCCGCCCGTGGTCAGGATCACGTCGATGCCGGGGTCCGCGCACCAGACGCGCAACTGATCCGCGATGGCCGCCCGGTCATCGCGCAGGATATGGCGGGCGGCAAGGATATGGCCCGCTCCGGTCAGGCGTTCGACCAGAGTGTCGCCCGATCTGTCCTCGGCGAGGCTCCGGGTATCGGAGACCGCCAGAACGGCGATACGGACGGGGTGAAAGGGGCGGCTTTCGTCGATGCGTGACATGGGGCTCAGATCGTCCTCAGTTTCGCCTTGAGGGACAACAGGTCCTCCCAGGCCTTCGCCTTTTCGGGCGGTTTGCGCAGCAGATAGGCCGGGTGGAACATCGGGATCGCGGGGCGACCCATGACCTCGCCCCAGTGTCCGCGCAGGCGGGTGATCCCGCTGCGCCCCATCAGGCCCTGACAGGCGTGATTGCCCATCAGGACAAGAACATCGGGAGCGGCCAATTCAATGTGTCGCCGCACGAAGGGGCCCAGCATCGACAATTCCTCGGGCGAGGGGTCGCGGTTCTGCGGCGGGCGCCAGGGCAGCATGTTGGTGATGTAGACCGCCGTTGCAGGGTCGCCCGACGCGCGGTCCAGCCCGATGGCGGCCAGCATCCGGTCGAGCAACTGCCCCGCCTTTCCGACAAAGGGCTTTCCCTGCTGGTCCTCCTCCCGGCCCGGCGCTTCGCCCACGATCATCACGCGGGCGGCGGGGTTTCCGTCGGCAAAGACCAGTTGCGTCGCGGTCTGGCTGAGAGGGCAGTGGCCGAACGCCTCCATCGCGGCGCGCAGCCCCGGCAGGTCCATCGCCCCGGCGGCGGCATGGCGGGCCAGATCGGTGGCGTCGACGCCAGGCGCGGCGGACAGAGCAGCGGCAGGCGCGGCACCAACGGGCGCGACAGGCCGCGACGCGGGGAGCAGGCGCTGCGGCAGCGCTCTGCACCTCCTCCAGCGCGAAACGGTCGACGGGCGTATCGAGGATGGCCTCGTCGGCCCCAAGCTCGATCTGCCAGTCCAGCATCGCCAGCGCGTCGTGATAGGAAAGCTCGTCCATGGGGCTCAGGCTATGCCTGCTGGACGCCAAGGGGAAGGGGTGACAGGGTATTGCCATGCCCACCGAACTGACCGTTTCCGCCCGCTACCCCCGCCCCGCCGATGCCGTCTTTGCCGAGGCGCTGTCTTTCGCCGAAATGGCTCAGGCGACACGCGGCGTGGCTGTCTACAAGGACATGCCCGAGGGGTCGATGGAGCAGGGCAAGACCTACACACTCAACGTCACGGTCTGGGGCATCATGCGCAACCCCAACTACCAGGTGCATGTCGAACGCCTCGACCCCGTGGCGCGCACCGCCCAAAGCCGCGAATTCGGCTGGATGATCCGGCAATGGGATCACACCCTGACCGTCACGCCGGACCCCGATTCCAATATCGACGGATGCATCTGGACCGACCGCATCGTGATCGATTGCAGCTGGGCCACGGGCTACATGAGCTGGGTCGCCAAGGTCCTTTACCGCACGCGCCACCGCAACCGTCAGGGTCAAGGCATCACCGCGCGTCTGCGCCGGGTCTGACGCCTTGCCGCCCCGCCCCGCGCGCCCCTATAAGCGGGGAACGCGCAAGCTCGGGGCGGGACGATGAAATTCAGCCAGACGCATCTGTTGGGCATCGAAGACCTACATCCGCTCGAGATCACGATGCTGCTCGACCGCGCCAATGTCCATGCCGAGGCCGAGCGCGGCAGCCGCCAGCACGGGGAACCGCTCAAGGGTCTGACCCAGATCAACATGTTCTTCGAGGCCTCCACCCGGACGCAGGCCAGCTTCGAGATCGCGGGCAAGCGGCTGGGCGCCGACGTGATGAACATGGCGATGGCGGCCAGTTCACTCAAAAAGGGCGAGACGCTGATCGACACGGCGCTGACGCTGAACGCGATGCACCCTGACCTGCTGGTGGTGCGCCACCCCCATTCCGGCGCGGTGAAACTGTTGGCCGACAAGGTGAATTGCGCCGTCCTGAACGCGGGCGACGGCAAGCACGAACACCCCACGCAGGCGCTGCTCGACGCCCTGACGATCAAACGCGCCAAGGGCCGCATCCACCGCCTTGTCATCGCCATCTGCGGCGACATCGCGCATTCCCGCGTCGCGCGGTCGAACATCCACCTTCTGGGCAAGATGGAAAACCGCATCCGCCTGATCGGGCCGCCCACGCTGATCCCGGCCGGTGCCACCGATTGGGGGGTCGAGGTCTACGGCGACATGGCCGAGGGGCTGAAGGGCGCCGATGTGGTGATGATGCTGCGGCTTCAGAGGGAGCGGATGGACGGCGCCTTCATCCCGTCGGAGCGCGAGTATTTCCACCGCTTCGGGCTGAATGCCGAGAAACTCTCCTACGCCAAGCCAGATGCCATCGTGATGCACCCGGGCCCGATGAACCGGGGGGTCGAGATCGACGGAACCATCGCCGACGACATCAACCGCTCGGTGATCCAGGAACAGGTCGAGATGGGCGTCGCGGTCAGGATGGCGGCGATGGAACTGCTGACCGAGAACCTGCGGGAGCGGCGCGAGCGGGGGGCGGCATGAGCGAGCTTGGAAAAATGGAGCGTGTGCGCCCGATCACCTCCGCTTGGCCGCATGAGGCGCGGGATTTCACACCATGGTTGGCCGGTCATATCGACATGCTCTCCTCAATACTCGGTTTCGGTGTGGATGGCCTTGAGGTCATTGGAACCGAGCAATCCGTTGGTGGCTTCAAGGCTGACATCGTTTGCCGAGAAACCCGACCGGACGGTCGTATCGTCGTCATCGAGAACCAGTTTGGGACGACCAATCATGATCACCTCGGAAAACTTTTGACCTATGCAGCAGGTCAGGAGGCGCGCGTCTTGATACTCTTGGCGGAAGAAATCAGAGAGGAACACGAAGCCGCTCTCGATCTGCTGAATTCTGTGTCGGCCGACGATTTTGAAGTGTTCGGCGTTGAGATCGAGCTTTGGCGCATCGGCGAAAGCGCTCCTGCTCCGCGGTTCAACGTTGTCGCCAAACCGAATGACTGGAAGCGACTGCAAAAACAACGAACGGCTTTTGCCCAGAACGCACAGGACCTTCGCCCGACTCAAGCCCTTCAACTTGACTACTGGACGGCGGTTGGCGCGCGCATCGACGAGGTGAGACCGGGTTTCTCCTCGGTCTCCGGACTGCCTGCCATGTGGATTTCTCATGGTATCGGGCGCACCGGGTTCGGTTTGAACTTGGTGATGAACCTACGCGACCGCTACGTACGGGCAGAGGTCTACATCACAGGGCGAAACGCTGACCAACACTTCCGGCAACTTCAGTCCATGCGAAGCGAAATCGAGGCCGAAACGGGACCGCTAATCTGGGACGATTCGCCGAACCAAGACCGCAGGATCTTTCAGCGGCTCTCTGAATGCGATCCTGCCGAAAGGAATGACTGGAAGCGTCAGCACGCCTTCTTGATTCAGAGTGCGGGCAAGCTCAATGCTTCCTTCCGGCCGCGTATCGCTGTCCTGCCCAGAAGCTACAACACGGTCGAAGATGACTGACACCCTCCACATCTTCGCCGTCACCGTCGCCCCCGACCTGCGCCACACCCACCTGACGCGGGCGGAGGGGCTGGCCCCGACCTGCCGCTCCTGACCGACTGGCTGGGGCCGAGGTCGACACGGACCAGATCGAGCTCTTCCCCGTCGCGGACCTCGGCGACATGGTGCTGTCCGACTACATTACCATGGCCTTCGCGCCCGAGGCGATCGGGCCGCAGGCGCTGCGCAAGATCAACGGGATCAAGGGCCATGTGCTGCTGGTACCCGAACGCGCCCTGTCCGAGGAACCCGCGCCGGGCAAGCAGGCCACGCTCATCGCCTCACTCCCCTCGCGCGGCCTGACCATAGCGCCCATCTGCCCAAGGCCGATGTCACGCCCCTGCCGCGCCCGGCCCCTGCGCCGCGCCCCACCCGGCAGGGTCCCGGCGCGCTGGTCTGGGTGCTGGCGGCGCTGGCGCTCGTGGTAGGGCTCGTCGCCCTGTGGGTGGCATGATGGATGACCACCTGCCCACCCGCAGCATCTTCACCCCCGAAACCCCGCTCGCCCCCGGCGAGACGGTTCAAACCCAATTTGCCGCCGACCGCGCGACCTATTGGCGGGAAAATGCGTGGCTGGCGGCCATCGCCATGGCGGCGGGCATGGGTATCTTGTGGGTTTTGGGCAACGAACATGTCTGGACCGGGCGGTCGGCGGCCTTTCGCCATCGCGGTCCGGTCGCTCTACCTGTCTTCGGACGAGACCAAGATGCGCTGGGACCTGACCGACCGTCGCTTGCTCGGCCCCGGCCCGCGCGCAGTGGCGTTGGAAAACATCGCGCAGGTCAACACGATCTTTTCCGCCGTGCAGGTGGTGACCGTGACCGGTGACAAGCACCTGCTGAAATATCAGGCCGATGCCAAGGCCACCAAGGCGTGGATCGATGCCGCCCGGGGGCGGCAATGACGGGAACGTCGGGCTGGGAGGGCCTGTTGCAAGACGGCGAGACGATCTTGTGGCAGGAGCCAGCCGGACCCCGCCATCGACTGGCGCGGCCTGCTCTCGCCGCTCAGCCTGTTCGGTCTTTTCTTCGCCCTCTTCGCGCTTGGCTGGATAGCCTTTACCGGTGCGCTTCTGGGCGGCACCGACACGCCCGTCCTCGGGCTGCTCTTCGCGCTCTTCGGCCTGCCCTTCCTCCTCCTTGGCCTCTACCTCATGGCGGGACGCCTGTGGGTCGAGGCGCAGCGGCGGCGCAAGACGTGGTATACGCTGACAACCCATCAGGCCTTCGTGGCCGAGGATCTTCTGGGCAGGAAGGGCCTCAAGACCTATGCCATCGCCGAGATGCCCCCCATCGACCTGATCGACGGCCGCCCCGGCGACGTGATCTTCGGCAGCGTGACCTACACCGCGCCACCACGCCACCCCGGATCGCGCAAACCCCGCAAAAGGCTGGCGGGCAGCACGACCGTCAGAACCGGCTTTTTCCGCATCCATGACGCGCGCAAGGTCTGGGCGCTGCTGCGCGACCGCCGCGCCGCGCTGAACACCGCCACCCGCGCACCCGAGGGGGAACCATGACCAACGCGCTGCTCAGAAACGCCCGCCTGATCGACCCTGAGGCAGGCACCGAGACGCTCGGCTGGCTCCGGATCGAGGGTGGGCGCATCGCGGAAACCGGCCCCGGGCCCCGTGCCGGCGGCATCGACTGCAATGGGGCATGCCTTGCGCCCGGCATCGTCGATATCGGCGTCAAAATCGGCGAACCAGGCGAACGGCACAAGGAAAGTTTTCGCACCGCGGGCCGCGCGGCGGCGGCGGGCGGTGTGACCACCATGGTCACGCGCCCCGACACTGCCACCCCGATCGATACGCCCGAAGTGCTGGAATTCGTCACCCGCCGTGCGCAGCAAGATGCAAGCGTCAAGGTCCGGCCCATGGCCGCCCTGACCCGCGCGCGCCAAGGCCGCGAGATGACCGAGATCGGCTTCCTGCATGGATGCCGGTGCCGTGGCTTTCACCGATGGCGATGCCGTCTGCACCGACCCGAAGGTGCTGTCGCGCTGCATGACCTATGCCCGGTCACTGGGCGCGCTCATCGTCGGCCACCCGCAAGATCCCGGCCTAAGCCACGGCGCCGCCGTCACCTCCGGCAAGTTCGCCTCGCTCCGCGGGTTGCCCGGCGTCTCGCCCATGGCCGAGCGGATGGGGCTGGAGCGGGATCTGGCTTTGGTCGAGCTGACGGGCGTGCGCTACCACGCCGACCAGATCACCGCCGCCGCCGCCCTGCCTGCGCTGGGGCGTGCCAAAGCGGCGGGGCTGGACGTGACGGCGGGCATCTCGATCCATCACCTGACGCTCAACGCGCTCGACGTCGGCGATTACCGCACCTTCTTCAAGGTCAAGCCGCCCTTGCGCGACGAGGACGACCGGCTGGCGATGGTCGAGGCCGTCGCGCGACGGGCTTATCGACATCATCTGCTCCATGCACACGCCGCAGGACGAGGAAAGCAAGCGCTTGCCCTACGAGGCCGCGGCCTCGGGTGCGGTGGCGCTGGAGACGCTGCTGCCTGCCGCCCTGCGCCTTGTCCATGCCGAGGCGCTGGACCTGCCCGCGCTGTTCCGCGCGCTGGCGCTGAACCCGGCGCGGCGCTTCGGCCTTGATGCCGGGCGTCTCGCGCCCGGCGCGCCCGCCGACCTGGTGCTCTTCGACCCCGATGTGCCCTATATCCTTGATCGCTTCGGGCTGTATTCGAAATCCAAGAACACGCCCTTCGACGGTCAGCGGATGCAGGGCCGCGTGCTGCGGACATGGGTGGATGGCGCCGTGGTCTATGACCGCGCGCGGGAGACGGCGATATGATCCCCCCGATCGAGACGGCGCCCGCGCTTTTGGCGCTGACGGCGGTGTTGGCCTACCAGCTCGGATCGGTGCCCTTCGGCATCGTGGTGACACGGGCGATGGGGCTTGGCGATCTGCGGCAGATCGGGTCGGGCAATATCGGCGCGACGAATGTCTTGCGCACGGGCAACAGGCTGGCTGCAGCGCTGACGCTGATCCTCGATGCCGGCAAGGGCAGGCCTCGCGGTGCTGGTGGCGCGCGCGGCGCTAGCCGAGGATGCCGGGCAGATTGGCGGCTTCGCCGCCTTCTTCGGGCATTGCTACCCGGTCTTCCTGCGCTTCCGGGGCGGCAAGGGAGTAGCGACGTTCTTCGGCACGATCTTGGCGCTATCGTGGCCCGTGGGGCTGGCCGCCTGCGCCATCTGGGCACTGGTCGCGGCGATCACGCGCATCTCATCGTTGTCAGGGCTGGTTCGCGCTGCACCGAGCCCCCTCTTCGTCGCGGCGCGCTGTTGCTTGGCCGGGCCGATGCGGCGGCGCTGCTGGCGCTGTTGGCCGCGCTGATCTTCCTGCGCCATCGCAGGCGGCATCCGCAGGCTGATCGCGGGGGACCGGAGCCGCGGATCGGGAAAAAGTCCAAAGCCTGAGCAAGACGCGGGCTGGCGCGGCGGTTTTCCTTCGCCTGGTGCATGATCACCCGTTGCGTCACCCCGAGCCGGATGTGCACCCTTTGGCCACATTGGCGAAAGGACATGTCGCCAGCATCAATCCGGACTTAACCAAAAAGGGGATTATCTTATGGATTTCATGACGTCCGTCCGCACCTGCCTTGGGAAATACGCCACCTTCTCGGGCCGCGCGCAGCGCTCGGAATACTGGTGGTTCGTGCTGTTCAACTTTATCGGCTCGATCATCCTCAACATCATCGACACCGCCATCATCGGAATGCCGGCCTTGTCGATCGTCTGGGCGCTCGGCCTGCTTCTTCCGGCGCTTTCGGTGTCGGTGCGCCGCATGCATGACCTCGATAAATCGGGCTGGTGGATCCTTGTCGCGTTCATCCCGCTCCTCGGCTTCATCTTGATCATCTACTGGTTCGTGCAGCGCGGCAGCGAAGGCCCGAACCGCTTTGGCGCCGATCCGCTGGCGGGCGCGCGCTACGCCGCCGCCTGAGTGCGTACGACTCCAGCCAGCAAAGCCCCGCGGGACCAAGGTTCGCGCGGGGCTTTTTGTCGCCGATAGACAACCGATCCCAGTATTTTCCAACCTTGGCCCCGCTTTTGCCGCTTTGCCCCGCGATGAACGCCACCAAGCAAGCGCAAGCAAGGTAAGGTCCCATGGGTCCCGTTTCGGCAGTCATCAGTTGCTACGCGAACATCCTCAATTTCTCGGGCCGGGCACGGCGCGCGGAATATTGGTGGTTTTTCCTGTTCCTCGTGCTGGCCGGCATCGCGGTGCAGGTCGGGTTCCTTTCGGTCTTGTGGCGCGATCCTGCCTTTGTATCTGCCCTTCAGGACCCCGTGCGCCTGAACGCCTGGATGAAACAAAGCGAGGAGATGCTGACCTACAGTCTCTATGCCGGCGTTGCCTACATCGTGCTGGCATGGCTCCCGCAACTTTCAGTGACCATCCGGCGCCTGCACGACACGAACCGCAGCGGCTGGTTCATCTTCATGCCGCTGGCGGTGGCCGTACTGGCTGGAATTGCAAGCGGAATCATGGCGGCAACCTTGGGCAGTTCCGCAGGCATGGCCGCGATGCTCTTGGTTTTGTGTCTGCCCGTGATCGCAAGCCTGTGGTTCATGATCGTGCTGTGCCTGCCCGGCACCCAAGGCACGAACCGCTTCGGTCCCGATCCGATCACGGGCCGCAAGCGTCGCACATCCGATCACCCCGCCTTCGCGCAGCCTTTGGAGCCTGAGGATCGCGCCGCCCGTGAAGCCGCGCGCCGTGCCGAGATCAGCGCCTATTACCGCAAGAATGTCGCACCAAATGCGGCGCGGCAGGTTTGATGGCAAAGGCTGTGCCCAAAGCCCGCCGGGGCTGAAAGCTCAATACTTGTAGGCGTCATAGATCCGGCTCAGATCGCCTGCCCATTCGCCATGATAGGCCTCGAGCAACTCGTCAGCGGGCACACGGCCCGTCTCGACGCTCTCCTTGAGCGCGTTGAGAAAATGCGTCTCGTCGGGGATCAGGCCATCGGCGCCGGGGCGCGCGCGGGCCTTCAGCCCTGCCTCGGCGACGGCAACCGCCTCGCGCGCCAGCGCATGCATGTCGACGCCGCCGACCTGCGCCTGCAACCCGTCGACCGAGGCCGCCACGCGCAACGCGTCGCGCGTTTCGCGCATCCCAGCCCTTGACCAGATCCCAGGCCGCATCGAGCGCGGACTGGTCATACATCAGCCCAACCCAGAAGGCCGGTAGCGCGCAGAGCCTGCGCCAAGGGCCACCATCGGCGCCGCGCATCTCGATGTATTTCTTCACCCGCGCCTCGGGGAAGACGGTCGTCATGTGATCGGCCCAGTCGCTGAGCGTCGGCACCTCGCCCGGTAGCGCGGGCAGTTGCCCCTTGAGGAAATCGCGGAAGGACTGGCCCAGCGCGTTGATGTATTTGCCGTCGCGGTAGACGAAATACATCGGCACATCGAGAACGTAGTCGACCCAGGCCTCGAACCCGAACCCCTCCTCGAAGACGAAGGGCAGCATGCCGGTGCGCGCCGGGTCCAGATCGCGCCAGACGCGCGCTCCGCCACGACTTGTGGCCGTTGGGCTTGCCGTCGAGGAATGGCGAATTGGCGAAAAGCGCGGTGGCGACGGGCTGCAGCGCCAGCGCCACGCGCATCTTCTGCACCATGTCGGCCTCGGACCCGAAATCGAGGTTCACCTGCACCGTGCAGGTGCGCCGCATCATCGTGGTGCCCATGGTGCCAACGGTCTGCATGTAGCCGTCCATCAGCTTGTAGCGCCCCTTGGGCATCAGCGGCATGTCCTCGTGCCGCCAGATCGGCGCCGCGCCCAGACCGATGAATTCCACCCCGATGCGGTCTGCGACCTCGCGCACCTCGCGCAGGTGTTCGTTCACCTCGTCGCAGGTCTGGTGGATCGTCTCCAAGGGCGCGCCCGACAATTCCAGCTGCCCGCCGGGCTCAAGGCTGACATTCGCGCCGTCCTTGGTCAGGCCGATGATGGTGCCGCCCTCCAGCACAGGCTCCCAGGCGAAGCGCTGCTGCAACCCCTCCAGCACCGCCTTGATCGAGCGCGCGCCCTCATAGGGCAGCGGGTTCAGCGTGTCGCGGCAATAGCCGAATTTCTCGTGCTCGGTGCCGATCCGCCAATCTTCCTTGGGCTTGCAACCCGAGGCGAGATATTCGGCCAGCTGATCGTGATGCTCGATCGGGCCGCCGCCGGATTGGGGAATGGACATGGACGGGGCTTTCTCGCTCGGGGTGTGTCGAGGCCGAGACGTGGCCCGAGGGGCTCGTATCGGGTGTCAAGGCCAGAGGCGACGCGCGCCGCCACAGCACCTGTTCACCAACGCGCTGATCCCCTGCCGCGCCGCCAGCAGTCGCTGGGCACCCAGACCGGGCAGGGTCGTGAAGGCATCGAACAACGCGTCGGCCCCCGTGGCATCGACCGGCACGACCAGCATCTGCCCCGGCTCGGTCAAAATCCACGCGGCATTGCCGTCGGGATCGCGGCGCAGCGCTAGAGACGCCAGATCACCGACAGAGACCGCGCCACCGGTCAAGGGCCCCATGTAGAGGATGCGCCCCTCGACCACCTGCACCACGCCCGGCCCCTGCCCGTCCGACACGAAGCGCGCGCGGCGCACGGCCGGGATCAGCGCCAACACCGCCCCCACCACCAGCACATAGCCAAAGCCCTGCACGACAGGTCCGGGGCTGGCCGCGATCCACAGGCCCAGCGCGATGACGGCGCAGGCCGCAATCACCTCGCGCCAGCGACACCAGCAGCGCCGCCACCTCGGGGCGCAGGAACCCGTTCATGCCCAGTCCCCCAGGTTCGCCTGGAACAGGGTCAGCGCCGCGACCGCTGCCGTGTCGGCGCGCAGAATGCGCGGGCCGAGCGAAATCGGCACTACGAAGGGCAACCCGTGCAACCGCGATCGCTCGCCCTCAGAGAACCCACCCTCGGGCCCGATCAGGATGGCCCAGCCCGCGCCCTGCCCCTCCCCGACCGCGACAAGCTCTTGCAGGGACGCGGAGCGCCCCGCCCGCCCCTCGTCGCACAAGATCAACCGCCGCCCCTCGGGCCAGTCTGACAGCACTGCGTCCAACCGCTGCAGATCGCAGACCTCGGGCACGAAGGTCCCGCCGCATTGTTCGGCGGCCTCCACAACATGGGCCTGCAGGCGGTCCTGCCTGATGCGTTCGGCATTGGTGAACTCGGTCTGCACCGGCAAAATCCGTGCAGCCCCCATCTCGGTGGCCTTCTCCACGATGAAATCCGTGCGCGCCTTCTTGATCGGCGCAAACAGCAACCACAGGTCGGGGGCAGCATCAGGGGGCTGTCTGGTCCTCGCACACAAGGCTTCCGCCGCGTTTGCCCGCCTCCACCACGCGCCCGCGCCATTCCCCGTCGCATCCGTTGAAAAGCGCTACCTCGGCGCCTGCGCCCAGCCGCATGACGTTGAACAGGTAATTCGCCTGTTCCCGCGACAGGTCGACCGTTTGCCCCTGCCCCAGGGGCTGGTCTACAAAGAGGCGTATCTTGGGACGGTCCAACATGAGGCGCAAACTATGAGCGAGGCCCGCAAAATGCCAGAGGGTCAGGTGGCCGATGCCGTACAGGGCAACTGGGTCGACCGGTTGGCCCCGCGCCCACCCGCGCCCTACCTGCGGCTGAGCCGCGCCGACCGTCCGATCGGCACATGGCTTTGCTGCTGCCCTGCTGGTGGGCGATCTTTCTTGCGGCAGCTAAGCGCCGGAGACGGCCTCGATGCCTACGACCTCTGCGCTGTTTGCAGGATCAAGTCTCGGTGCCTTCCTGATGCGCGGCGCGGGCTGCACCTGGAACGACATCACCGACCGCGATATCGACGGCTCGGTCGCGCGCACCCGCTCGCGGCCTATCCCGTCGGGACAGGTCAGCGTGAAACAGGCGCTTGTCTGGCTGGTGGCGCAGGCGCTGCTGGCCTTCCTCATCTTGCTCAGCCAATACGTGAGCGCTCACGTATTGGCTGAGCAAGATGAGGAAGGCCAGCAGCGCCTGCGCCACCAGCCAGACAAGCGCCTGTTTCACGCTGACCTGTCCCGACGGGATAGGCCGCGAGCGGTGCGCGCGACCGAGCCGTCGATATCGCGGTCGGTGATGTCGTTCCAGGTGCAGCCCGCGCCGCGCATCAGGAAGGCACCGAGACTTGATCCTGCAAACAGCCAGAGGTCGTAGGCATCGAGGCCGTCTCCGGCGCTAGCTGCCGCAAGAAAGATCGCCCACCAGCAGGGCAGCAGCAAAAGCCATGTGCCGATCGGACGGTCGGCGCGGCTCAGCCGCAGGTCAGGGCGGGTGGGCGCGGGGCCAACCGGTCGACCCAGTTGCCCTGTACGGCATCGGCCACCTGACCCTCTGGCATTTTGCGGGCCTCGCTCATAGTTTGCGCCTCATGTTGGACCGTCCCAAGATACGCCTCTTTGTAGACCAGCCCTGGGGCAGGGGCAGACGGTCGACCTGTCGCGGGAACAGGCGAATTACCTGTTCAACGTCATGCGGCTGGGCGCAGGCGCCGAGGTAGCGCTTTCAACGGATGCGACGGGGAATGGCGCGGGCGCGTGGTGGAGGCGGGCAAACGCGGCGGAAGCCTTGTGTGCGAGGACCAGACAGCCCCCTGATGCTGCCCCCGACCTGTGGTTGCTGTTTGCGCCGATCAAGAAGGCGCGCACGGATTTCATCGTGGAGAAGGCCACCGAGATGGGGGCTGCACGGATTTTGCCGGTGCAGACCGAGTTCACCAATGCCGAACGCATCAGGCAGGACCGCCTGCAGGCCCATGTTGTGGAGGCCGCCGAACAATGCGGCGGGACCTTCGTGCCCGAGGTCTGCGATCTGGGCAGCGGTTGGACGCAGTGCTGTCAGACTGGCCCGAGGGGCGGCGGTTGATCTTGTGCGACGAGGGGCGGGCGGGCGCTCCGCCTCCCCGCAAGAGCTTGTCGCGGTCCGGGGAGGGGCAGGGCGCGGGCTGGGCCATCCTGATCGGGCCCGAGGGTGGGTTCTCTGAGGGCGAGCGATCGCGGTTGCACGGGTTGCCCTTCGTGGTGCCGATTTCGCTCGGCCCGCGCATTCTGCGCGCCGACACGGCAGCGGTCGCGGCGCTGACCCTGTTCCAGGCGAACCTGGGGACTGGGCATGAACGGGTTCCTGCGCCCCGAGGTGGCGGCGCTGCTGGTTCGCTGGCGCGAGGTGATTGCGGCCTGCCGTCATCGCGCTGGGCCTGTGGATCGCGGCCAGCCCCGGACCCGTGCAGGGCTTTGGCTATGTGCTGGTGGTGGGGGCCGGTGTTGGCGCTGATCCCGGCCGTGCGCCGCGCGCGCTTCGTGTCGGACGGGCAGGGGCCGGGCGTGGTGCAGGTGGTCGAGGGGCGCATCCCTCTGCATGGGGCCCTTGACCGGTGGCGCGGTCTCTGTCGGTGATCTGGCGTTCTAGCGCTGCGCCGCGATCCCGACGGCAATGCCGCGCGGATTTTGACCGAGCCGGGGCAGATGCTGGTCGTGCCGGTCGATGCCACGGGGGCCGACGCGTTGTTCGATGCCTTCACGACCCTGCCCGGTCTGGGTGCCCAGCGACTGCTGGCGGCGCGGCAGGGATCGCGCGTTGGTGAACAGGTGCTGTGGCGGCGCGCGTCGCCTCTGGCCTTGACACCGATAGAGCCCTCGGGCCACGTCTCGGCCTCGACACACCCCGAGCGAGAAAGCCCCGTCCATGTCCATTCCCCAATCCGGCGGCGGCCCGATCGAGCATCACGATCAGCTGGCCGAATATCTCGCCTCGGGTTGCAAGCCCAAGGAAGATTGGCGCATCGGCACCGAGCACGAGAAATTCGGCTATTGCCGCGACACGCTGAACCGCTGCCCTATGAGGGCGCGCGCTCGATCAAGGCGGTTCTGGAAGGGTTGCGCGACCGCTTCGGCTGGGAGCTCGTCGCTAGAGGGCGGCACCATCATCGGCCTGGACCAAGGACGGCGCGAATGTCAGCCTTGAGCCCGGCGGTGCGCTGGAATTGTCGGGCGCGCCGCTTGGAGACGATCCACCAGACCTGCGACGAGGTGAACGAACACCTGCGCGAGGTGCGCGAGGTCGCCGACGAGCATCGGCGTGGAATTCATCGGGCTGGGCGCGGCCCCGATCTGGCGGCACGAGGACATGCCGCTGATGCCCAAGGGGCGCTATCAAGCTGATGGACCGGCTACATGCAGACCAGGTTGGCACCATGGGCACCTCGATGATGCGGCGCACCTGCACGGTGCAGGTGAACCTCGATTTCGGGTCCGAGGCCGACATGGTGCAGAAGCTGCGCGTCGCCATCGCGCTGCAGCCCGTCGCCACCGCGCTGTTCGCCAATTCGCCGTTTCCTCGACGGCAAGCCCAACGGCCACAAGTCGCTGGCGCGCGCCGCGTCTGGCGCGATCTGACCCGGCACGCACCGGCATGCTGCCCTTCGTGTTCGAGGACGGTTTCGGGTTCGAGCGCTGGGTCGACTACGTGCTCGATGTGCCGATGTATTTCGTCTACCGCGACGGCAAATACATCGACGCGCTGGGCCAGTCGTTCCGCGATTTCCTGCAAGGCGAACTGCCCGCGCTGCCGGGCGAGACGCCGACGCTTCGCGATTGGGCCGATCACCTGACGACCGATCTTTCCCGAGGCGCGGGTCAAGAAATACATCGAGATGCGCGGCGCCGATGGTGGCCCTTGGCGCAGGCTCTGCGCGCTGCCGGCCTTCTGGGTCGGGCTGATGTATGACCAGTCCGCGCTCGATGCGGCCTGGGATCTGGTCAAGGGCTGGGATGCGGAAACGCGCGACGCGTTGCGCGTGGCGGCCTCGGTCGACGGGTTGCAGGCGCAGGTCGGCGGCGTCGACATGGCCAGCTGGCGCGCGAGGCGGTTGCCGATCGCCGAGGCGGGGCTGAAGGCCCGCGCGCGCCCCGGCGCCGATGGCCTGATCCCCGACGAGACGCATTTTCTCAACGCGCTCAAGGAGAGCGTCGAGACGGGCCAGTGTGCCCGCTGACGAGTTGCTCGAGGCCTATCATGGCGAATGGGCAGGCGATCTGAGCCGGATCTATGGCGCCTACCGCTACTAGGGTTTTTGCCTGATCCGGGGCCTTTGGCCCGCGACCAGACGCGATGCTGGCCTCGGTGGCGCAACCTGACTGTAGGGCCGCCAGCAGGACCATCAGCGCAACGCGGCCGATGGGCAGACCCAAAAGCCCCAGGCCCAAGGAGGCGACAGCTGCCGCCGCCGCCGTGCGCCGACAGCGACCAGATATCCGTTGATCGCGGCCACGGCCGCCCAGCATTGTGGCGCAGACCGCGAGGACCCACAGGCCCAGGCCAGCGCCGCCGTGCGTTAGCCCAAAAGGTCGCCACCCCCTTGCCGCCCCTGGAACCGCAGGAACACCTGGGTAGCAATGGCCCAGAAGGCAAAAGAAGCCGCGATTTGCGCCGCGTCTTCGCCCAGGGCGGCGCGCGCGACCAGAACCGCGATGCCGCCCTTGCCCGCATCCAGCACCAGCGTCAGGAACGCCGCCAGCTTGTTGCCGGTGCGCAAGACATTAGTGGCCCCGATATTGCCCTGACCCGATCTTGCGCAGATCGCCAAGACCAAAGGCACGCGCCATCACGATGCCAAAGGGCACGGACCCCAGGAGATAGGCCACGCAGCCCCGCGTCGCAGCCAAAGCGTCGGCGCGGTCTCGAGTGACCGGGATCATGCGACCTGCTCCCGGCGCGCGGTCATGGACCACCGCGACCATCGACGCAGGTGCGCAAGACGCCGGCCCTGCATCCGCTGCCCGTCAAAGGGCGTGTTCTTTGATTTCGACCGCAGCGCGAAGCGGTCGAGGACATAGGGCATCGCCCGGGATCGAACAGCACCAGGTCGGCAGGCGCGCCGGGGGCAAGCCAGCCCGGGCCGTCCAGCCCCAGCCGCCGCGCCGGGTCCAGCGCCAAAGCGGCAACGAGCTCGGGCAGGGCCAGCGCCCTCGTGCAGGAGCTGGCGGCAGGCGGCGGCAACGAGCGCTTCGAGCGCCCAACCGCGCTGGCCGCCGCCTCTGGCGGAAGCGCGCTTGCCACCTCGTCTTGGGGGTGCATCGAACAGAGGATGCCGGATCAGCCTGTCGCGCACCGCTCGCGACCATCGCCGCTTTCGAGCTGGTTCAAAAAGTCGCGCAGCGGCGGTGTGACCTTGAAGCAGCGCGGGTGCAATCGCCCACGCCCAGCAAGCGCTGAGCGGTCAGGCGAGCGGAGCCGACGGGCGCCCGCCGTCACGCCAAGAACCCGATGGCCTCTGGCCCGCTCCGCGCCAGGGCGGGCAAGCGCGCAGGCCGTGGTGACCGGTCTGGCATGGTAACTGCACGCCGGTCGGTTTCCACGATGCGCGGCGGTCGCGGTCCAGGCCCATCCGTTCGGCCATGGGCGGCACGGCGGGAAGGCCCCGGCAGCGAGGCGAATTTGCCCGAGGTCACCGCCGCGCCCGCCGGGACAGGGACCGGCCTTGCGGTGCGGCCGATGACCAAGGGCCCCCAAGGACCGCGCATAGGTCGCGCAGCGGGCGACAGGACGCGCGCATCGCCCCCCGGCGCGCGCCCGCCACTGGTAAAGGCCACGGCCCCGCATCGAGTGCAGTGAACCTGATCTCGGTCATTTCGCGGCCAGCCCGCGCGCGGGTCAGCGCTGCCATCGGGCTCGACTTTGACGCTGTATCGTCGCGGGCCCGGCGGGTGACGAATTCCAGCACCTCGGGCGTGTCGATGGGGGTGGCGGTATCGGGGCGCGTGACCATGGTGGTGATCGCCGCCCGCCGCCGCAGCGCGCGGCCCGCCGTGCGGAAGCTTTCCTTGATGGCGTTCACCCGGTTCTGCCCGCCTTGACGCCGATGTCGACGATGCCGGGCGCGCCGGGCGGGCGCCGTTGCAACCGATGCCGCCCGCGCGCGTGCCAGCCCCAGGTCCCGGCGATGCGGTCAGCCTGCCCCTGATCCGGAAGCCATCCAAGGGTCTGTGTGCCCGCTTCAAATGGATCAACAGGGCGTTTCGAAGAGCGCGCTGGTCATGCGATCCTTCCAAGGTGCTGTCTGCTGCCGATAAGCCCTAAGCGCCGGGCGCCGTCTACGCATCAGGTGCTGCGTCTCGCCGCAAAGGATCGCAGGTGCCTGTCCCGCCGGTCTTGCCCCCCGCGGCGGCCCCTGGCCTTGGTCATGAGGATTGATGCTTGTCATCGTACCGGTGTCGGCCTGGTATTTCAACAGGTGCTTGTCGCAGCCGAAACCGTCGCTGACCTACCCGAAAAGATCGTGTTCAGCTTGGCGATCTCACAGATAAATGCAGTAAGACTTTGGCAGCGCCGGCTAACCAGCATCTGGTTTTACCGATGACGTGGCAGATGCGATGATGGTTTGCTGCCAGCCTGCCCCGTGGCGCCTGCACGTTCGCCGCCAAGGCCTGCAGATGCCCAGATGCTGCTCCGCCATGGCGATGGCGGCCAGCCAGGCGTTTTCGCGCCATGAATGCCGCCGTCGCGAAGGACCGAATCATGGTTTCGCCTACTGGAGGGTGTGTCAGGGGCCAGCAGGCCGGCGGCTGAAGGTGACGTCCACCACAGCACCAAGAGCAGGACAGACGACGGCAAGACAGGGCACAGCCCCAGGTCAAGGATCTGGTGCCAGGCGCTGTCGGTACTCAGTGGACTTCTGGCGGGTATGGCGGCATCCGCCTTTGGGCAGCCGGGATGATTTGGCGCAAAGCCGTGGCTGACACTTCGCTGCAGCCAACAGCAATCCGGCAGGGGCGTTGATGGCACCACAGAACCTGTTCTGTATCGAGGTCGATGCGGACGCCGGTTTCCGCCTTGCAGGAAGAGATCATTCGGGCGCAAAAGGCCAACCTACGTAGTCGCCCGCACGCGTCGCCCAGGTCGCTGACCGGAAAGGAGCTCGATCGCATCGGTGCCGATCTCCGTCCCCAATCAAATGTCGGTCAGCGGCGGCAGACTGGCGCCAGGCCCCGCGCACGGTCAGTGCGTGGCGACTCGCCCCTGCCGACAGGGCAAAAAGACAAAGGTAGCCGTCGGTCGCGTTGCGCATTTCGTGGCGTTCGCGCAGGGTCTCGCCAGTCCACGCCAACCCTGCACGGCAACGCCTTATCGACTGTTCCTGATATTGCTGTGGTTGATGTCATCGCAAACAAAGAAACGATCACCCTGGTCTGGCGGCATCCAGGCGCACCACACGGCGCCGGGCTTGGCATGGCCAGTTTCTGGCGTTCCAGCCCAGGTGGAAATATTCGCGTTCCGACGGGATGAAGGCGTTATCCATCTGTTCCTTTTGTAGCCAACATCATCACGACATCGGCGCCCTTCAGCCTTCGGCCATAAAACGTCAGACCTGACCTCTAATCGGCGGTTCCTGAC
>JAGYLB010000108.1 GCA_018401055.1 Roseicyclus sp. | reverse complement strand
TTTCTTCAGCGCGTCGAAATCCACCGCGCCGTCCTTGAACGGCGTGACCAGCGCAGGCATCGAGCCTTGGAACATGACACGCATCCTTTTCTTGAGAGGGCCGGGCCGACGAGCCTCGGCAAATTCGCGCGGACACTAGCGATGGTGCGCAAGAATGCCAAGTTCGTGTGTTGCGCTGTGACCTTCGCGCCTTATCCTTGGCGTGCCAGACAAAGGGTGCAGGCGATGCGTCGGATCTTGTTTTGTATCTTCATGGCCATCGCGCCGCTCTCTGCCCGGGCCGAGACCGAGGCGCTGGGGCTGGCGCTTGCGGCGCTGTCGCGCGGCGATCTTGGGCTTGCGGCACAGGCAGCGGGGCCGATCCGTGACCCGGTGGCGCTCGATATCCTGAGCTGGACACGGTTGCGCCGCGGCGGTGCCGACTGGCAGGAATACATCGATTTCCTCGACCGCAACCCAGATTGGCCGGGCCTGGCCTACCTGCGCGCGCAGGGCGAGCCGTCGATCCCCACGGGCACCGATCCCGCCCGCGTCATCGCCTATTTCGCCGACCAGCTGCCCACCACCGGCGCGGGTGCGCTTGCGCTGGCCCGGGCGCATGAGGCCAGCGGCAACCGCGCCGCCGCCGAGGCCGAGGCGGTCCGCGCCTGGACCACGCTCACCATGACCGGCGAGGATGCCGGTCGGCTGCGCACGGCCTTTGGCGATGTGCTCAACTCCGGCAGCCACCACATCGACCGTTTGGACCATCTGCTGTGGGAAGGGGCCGAAGACCGCGCCCGGGCGATGTTCCCGCTGGTGCCCGAAGGCTGGCAGAGGCTGGCCGCCGCGCGTCTGGCGTTGCGGGCGCGCGCGGCCGGTGTCGACACCCTGATTGCCGCCGTGCCTGCCGATCTGGCGGGAGATGCGGGGCTGGCCTACGAGCGGTTCTTGTGGCGCATGCGGTCAGGGTTCTGGGATACGGCCGGCGAGTTGATGGCGGAGCGGTCCGCTTCTCCCCGCACGCTGGGTCGCCCGCGGCTTGGGCCGACCGCCGCGCCGATCTGGCGCGCGACGTGATGCGGGATGGCGACCTTTCTGCCTGCTACGACTACGCCGCGAACCATCACCTCGATCCCGTGACGGCTGCGACGGATTTCGCCGAACTGGAGTGGCTGGCAGGGTATTGCGCCTACAGGCTGGGCCGTCACGCCACCGCGATCACCCATTTCGAGGCCTTTCGCGGCACTGTCGTGTCGCCCATTTCGGTGGGCCGCGCGGGCTACTGGCTGGGTCGCGCCCATGAAGCCTAGCCGGCAATGCCGCCGCCGCTGCCGAAGCCTATGCGCTTGGCGCGCGCTACCAGTCGAGCTTTTACGGCCAGCTTGCCGCCGACCGGGGCGGCCTGCCTATAGACCCCACGTTCCTTGGTGACGAGGATTACGGCGATTGGCGGCAGGCCAGTTTCACCCGGTCCGAGGTGTTTCACGCGGGCCTTTTGCTGTACGAGGCGGGCGAAACCGGCATGGCGAGCCGCTTTCTGACCCATCTGACCGAAAGCCTGTCGCGGGAAGAAGCCGGGATGCTGGGCGATTTCGCCCTCAGCCTCGGTGATCCCTATCTCGCGGTGCTGATCGGCAAGCGTGTGGCGCAAGGCGGCTTTGAGATCATGCGCCCCTACTACCCCGTCGTGCCCGCATTGGCCGAGGCGGGGTTGCCCGCGCCCGCGGCCTTCGTGCTGGCCATCGCGCGGCGCGAATCGGAATTCAACCCGTCCGTGATCAGCCCGGCTGGCGCACTGGGGCTGATGCAGGTCATGCCGGGCACCGCGCGTGACACCGCGCGCGATCTGGGCCTGACCTATTCCCAGAACCGCCTGTTGGACGATCCGGCGCATAACGCGCTGATCGGCGCGACGTTCCTTGCCGGTCTTCTGGACCGTTACAACGGCAACCCGGTGCTCGTCTCGGCGGCCTACAATGCCGGGCCGGGCCGCGCCGCCGAATGGGTCGAGCGCTTTGGCGACCCGCGTCAGGCCGAGGATGTGCTGTTCTGGATCGAGGCGATTCCTTTCACCGAAACCCGCAACTACATCATGCGCGTGACCGAAAGCCTTGCGATCTACGAGGCGCAACTGACCGGAACACTGCCCACCGGCAGCTTTGCCGAGCGCCTGTCGCGCTGAGGGTCAGGAACTGGGCCCGAAGGTCTCGCAGGGGATGTTGCGCGCCGAAAGCCGCGCGCAGGCGCGTTGCGCCTGATCTTCCGTCAGACCCTGGAACCGGGCCTCGTAGGCGCCATTACGCTGCACCACGCGGCGCAACGAATTCTCGAAGGTCGTGACCTCGCTCAAGGCCGTGCGCAACAGCAGCCGTTCGGCGGCATGATGCGAGGGCTGGCCGCCTAGCGAAACGCCGAACAGCCGCTCGCCACTGGATGACGCGCGGGTGACAACCTCGGGTTCGGCAGGGGCGACCGGATCGCGCGGCGGCGGATCGGCAGGTCTTGGCGGCACGTCCAGCGCCATCTGCTGCTCGGGCGGGGCGGCGATTTCGGGCCGTGGTGCGGGCGCAACCTCGCTGACCGCGACAGATACTGCGGGCGCCGGGGCCTCGGGCGGCGCTTCGGGTTGAACGGCGGCCTCGGGCGGGGGGCGGTCTCGGGCCTTGGTGCGGGGCCACCGTAGGGGCGACGGCGGCCAGGGCAGGCTCGACGGCGCGCCACCTCCGGCGCGGCGGGGGCGGTCTCGGGCGTCAGGGCCTCGCCTACCGCCTGTTCGATGGCGGCCAGTAGTTCTGGCGCGGGGGCGCTGGCCACCAGCGCTGGTGCAGGGCCGGGGCGCGGCGGGGGCGGAGCGACCGGCTCACCAGCCCGGAGGGTCGCGTCTCGCGCCCGGTCGGGGCGTCGTCATCGCCGGGGGCGTAGACCGGCAGGGCGGGGCGCCTGACCGCCGCCCGCGCGGGGCCTGCGCAAAGCCCAGATCCATCAGTTCCATGATCCGCTGGTTGCGCCACGCGGCCGATTGCCCGCCAAAGACCGTGGCGATCACGCGCACATCGCCGCGTTCCGCCGAGGCCACGAGGTTGAAACCTGCCGCCCGCGTGTAGCCCGTCTTTATGCCGTCGGCCCCGCGATAAGCGTCCAGAACGGCGCGGTTGGTGTTGCGCACGCGCGCGATCCCGGCATCCTCTTCGCGGCGAGAGAAGATGTTGTAATATTGCGGATAATCGTAGAACAGCCGCCGTCCCATGATCGTCATGTCATGCGCGGTCGACAGGTGCCCCTCTTCGGTCAGCCCGTGAGCGTTGCGAAAGGTGCTGCGGGTCATGCCCAAGGCGCGCGCGGTCCGGTTCATCCGCCGAGCAAAAGCCTCTTCCGAGCCTGAAACCGCTTCGGCGATGGCGGTCGCCGCGTCATTGCCCGACCGGATCGCCGCCGCGCGGATCAGGTAGCGAAAGCGGATCGTGGACCCGGCCCGCAGGCCCAGCCGTGACGGAGGCTCGTTGGCGGCATGCGACGAGATGCGCACCTCGGTATCGAGCGTGATCTCGCCGAGCCGGATCGCCTCGAAGGCGACGTAAAGCGTCATCATCTTGGTCAGGGATGCGGGGTGCAGGCGCGTGTCCGCGTTGCGCGAATGCAGCACCTCGCCCGTCCGCGCGTCCATCACCATGGCAGCATAGGGCGCCGCCCGCAGGGGCGACGCGGCCAAAGCCACGCAAAACAGTAGGACCAGCCCGATGAGGGCCGGGAAACTCGGTCGATGTTGCACTGAGCCTGCTCGCTCTGCCTCAAGGTGCCGTCTGGTGCGGCGGTTGACAAAAGACTATGACATTTCAGAATGAAAATCCATGGGAGTTCGCTCGAAAAACGTCGCACCCCTGCGCGATGGCGGGTGACGGTCGATCTTGCGGCAATGCCTGTCTGTTCCACAGCATCTGGGGTGCGTAAAAGGGCGCGTGGCGCAGCCATTCAACCTTTGCTAGAACAGCCCCGAGACAAGACAAGGACCGCGCCCCGTGAAGGACAATTTCGACGACCGCAAGACCCGAGCTTCCGCCTGGTTCCGCAGCCTGCGCGACGACATCGTTGCCGCCTTCGAGGCGCTGGAGGATGCGCAGGGCGGCGACCAGCCCCCCGGCCGCTTCGAGGTGACCGAAACCAAACGCCACTCCGACGACGGATCGGACGCAGGCGGCGGATTGATGAGTGTGATGCGCGGTGGCCGCGTGTTCGAAAAGGTGGGCGTCAACGTCTCCACCGTCTATGGCCAGTTGGGCGAGCGTGCCGTCGCGGCCATGTCGGCGCGCAAGGACATGTCCGGCCTCAAGGATGATCCGACCTTCTGGGCCTCGGGCATTTCCTTGGTCGCCCACATGCAAAACCCCCATGCCCCCGCGGTGCACATGAACACGCGCATGTTCTGGACGCCGGTTGCATCGTGGTTCGGCGGCGGGTCCGACCTGAACCCCGCCATCGAATACGCCGAGGATACGGCCCATTTCCACGACGTTCTGCGGGACCATTGCGAGCGCCACAGCGCTGACGCCTACCCGCGCTTCAAGGCATGGGCAGACGAATATTTCTACGTCCCGCATCGCCACCGCGCGCGCGGTGTCGGTGGAATCTTCTACGACGATCTCAATACCGGCGACTGGGAGGCCGATTTCGCCTTTACCCAAGATGTTGGCCGCGCCTTTCTGCCGGCCTTCGTGCCATGCGTCGAACGCCGCCGCCATACTGTGTGGTCCGAGGCCGACCGTGAGGCGCAGCTGGTCCACCGCGGGCTCTATGCCGAATACAACCTCGTCTATGACCGCGGCACGAAATTCGGGCTCGAAACGGGCCATGACGCCAATGCAGTCCTGATGAGCCTGCCGCCCATCGCCAAATGGACGTGAGGCGCTAACCGGCCAACAGCTGCCGGTAGATCGCGGTGATGGCAGCCGCTTCGTGCGCGATGTCGAAATGCGCCTCGACATGGGCACGGGCGGCGGCACCTTGGCGGTGCAGGTCGTCGGGGGCGGCCAGACAGGCGCGCACGGCCTCCACCATCGAGCCGACATCCTCTGGCGGGACCAGCGCACCGGTCGCCTTGTCCAAGACCAGCTCCTCGAAGGCGCCGACGCGTGTGGCGATGACCGGCACACCGCAGGCCATCGCCTCCAACGGTGTCAGGCCGAACCCTTCCCAACGCTGCGGCGCGACGAACAGATCCAGTGCGCGATACCAGTCGGCGATCTTGTCGACGGGCACCTCGGGCTTGAACACGATACGGTCTTGCAGCCCGACCGAATGGATGCGGTCCCGCAAGGATCGTTCATAGGCCTGATGTTTCCCGGTTGCGCGGCCCATGACGATGGCTGTGGCCTCTGGGAAATCGGGCAGCAGCGCGATCATCGTCTCGACGAAATCGCCGGTGCCTTTCTGCGCCCTGATCCGCCCGAAACAGCCGATCAAAGGCCCTGTGGGCAGGCCCATCCGCGCCTTGAGCGCCGCGCGGTTCTCGGGTGGTGAAAACGTCGCCACATCGATCCCGTGCAAGATCACGCTCGACGGGCGGTCCAGATAGGCCGCAGTCTTGCGCGAGGTCGAGATGACGTGATCCATCTGGCTGATCAGCCATTTCGAATAGCGCGTGTGCCGACGCTGCGAGGCCGAGGTGAACACAAGCTTCATGCGCTTGCCCAAAATACGCTTCAGCACGATCCCCGCCAGCATTTCCGAATTGCGCCTTGCATGCCAGACCCGCGCGCCCGACGGGCCCAGCCGCGACATCGTCAGCACGTCGCGCATCCGTATCTGCGGCACGCTGGCGGGCAGGGCGGGGGCTACGGCCGCGATGGCGATGTCCCCTGGCCTGCAGCGGCACCAGACGCACCACGGTCGCGGTCACACCGGACAGGCGTTTCTTGAAATTGGGGGCCAGCACGTCGATGGCGACAGGATCGCGGTAGGTCATGATCGACAGGCCTAGCCCGGGCCTGCCTGCCAAACAAGCGGCGACCTGCCGGATCGGGCGGCCAGTTTAGGCGGAAACCGGCCCCCGGCCCCGACCTCGCAAGATCGTGTGCGGCGCCTGCGTTGAATGCCGGGGATGCGTGAATAGTCTTTGCCAATCACTGCCCGCACCTGGGCGGAGATTGCCGAGCAACAAAAACCAAGGAGCTCACACAAGATGAAGCGTCTCACAATTCTCGCGGCAGGTCTGTCGACTCTCATTGCCGCACCCGCTCTTGCAGGTGGCCTGGCCGAACCGGCCCCCGGCCCCGTCACCATCGCCCCCGCGCCGGTCGCCGCCACCGGCATCTGGACCGGCTTTTCGGTGGGTGGCCAGCTTGGGTATGGCGATGTCTCGACCAGCGGTCCTGCACTGAGCGGCAGCGACTACACCTATGGTCTGCGCGCCTACTACGACTATGATTTCGGCGATTTCATCGTCGGCGGTGGCCTGCAGTACGACAACACCGACATCGACCTTGGCGGCGTCACCTCGGTGGATTCGGTCACGCGGCTCGGTCTGCGCGCGGGTGTCGATCTCGGGCCAGAACTGGGTTTACGGCACCGCGGGCCTCGCGCAGGCCCGGACGTCCAACCCCGCCGTTGGCAACAGCGACGGCTGGTTCGGCCTGGCTGTCGGCTATGAGGTTTTCGTCGCCAACAACGTGACTGTCGGCGCCGAGCTTCTCTATCACGAGTTCGACGATTTCGACCTGCCCGGTCTTGAGGCCGATGCCACCACCGCGGCCGTGTCGGTCAACTTCCGCTTCTGACCGTCACGCGAAGACCGGCGCGAAATCCGCGCCCAATCCCTCGGCGGCGACACTCCCGCCGAGGGCTGCCACCGCCCCGAGCCGACCAAGTTCGTCTGCACATTTCGCGGCCGAACCATTTCCCCCCGTCAGCAGCGTCACGCGGTCGTCAAGCCTTGCGATATAGGGATAGTCCGTCTTGGTGAAGGTCACAGCGCAGGGTGCTGTCGCCGTGCTCTCGATTGCAAGATCGGGCATCAGCGCCACCAGATCGGCCAGCAAGGACGCCCCGGCCTCCGCCCCGCCCGACGTCTTGAACCACGCGTTGAGGGTAGCGCCATCGGTCGCCTCCGGGCTGGTGAACTCGCCCCCGATCTTGATGTAGAGCCGCCCGTCCGGATAGCGGATCGGCGGCAGAAGATAGCGGTCGGTCGGGTCGCCCTCGGGCACCCAGATCAGGCTGGGCATGCCCGAGAGCCGCGCGGCCTCGGCCTCGGACACCTCGGCGAAGGTCACAGTGCGCTGATAGACCCGCATCGCGGGGCGCGCTTGCGGTCAGTGGCGCGGCCGAGGCCCAGCCGCCTGTCGCCACGACGACATGATCCGCGCTCAAACTGCCGCCATCGACCAACGTGATGGTCCCGCCGTCGCGCGCCGTTGCATGGGTCGCCACCACCTCGGCCCCGGCAGCGACGGCCAGCGCCTCATGGGCGCGCCGCATCGCGCGCGGGTCTATCGTACCGCCCACCGGGTCGAACACCGCTTCGCTGCCCGTGGGCAGGTCGAACATGGGAAACCGGTGCGCCAGCGCCATGCCCGACAGTCGATCATGCGCGAGACCCAGCGCCTTGGGCGTTTCGAGAAAACCTGCCGTGAACCCGGCCATTGGGCCTTGGAGCAACCCCGCCATCAGCCCGCCGCAAGGCGCATAAAAGCTGATACCGGTCGCCGTCTCGATCTCACGGTAGCGTATCAGCGACCGGGTCGACAGCCGCGCCCAGACCGGATCATGGGCAATCGCTCGCGTGATCCGTCCGGCATCATGAAAGCTGCCAAAGGGACCGTCATGGGCAGAGGGGGTCGCTTACCATCCGGCCCGACCAGCCTCACCCGGCACCCTGCCTGCGCCAGATGCATCGCGCAGGCCGTTCCCATCAGGCCACGCCCGATCACGGCCACATCGATCGGACCCAAACTCATCGTTGCGACGCGCCGAGGATGGCGCGGGCGTATTTGTAGAAAGATGAAAAAGAAGGGCGCATTTTATTCAAATTGTCCTTCATCTTTCCTCAAATATGCAAGCGACCTGGCCACAAGCAGTTCCCTGTCGATCAGCCGCGGATCGTTTCCAGCAGCAGATGGACATTGTCTGGATCGGCCTCAGGCGTGATGCCATGCCCGAGGTTGAAGATATGCGGCCCGCCCTTCAGCGCGTCGACGATGCGCCGCGTCTCGTCGACCAGCGCCTGACCGCCCGTCACCATATGCTTGGGGTCGAGGTTGCCCTGCACGCAGCCGTCGGGTTGCAGATGCTCTGCCGCCCATGACGGGTCCACCTTGGTGTCGATGGCAAGCCCGTCGGCGCCCACCGCTTTGGCGAAACCTATGTAATTCTCGCCCGCCTCGCGCGGGAAGGCGATGACCGGCAGGTCGGGATTGCGCCGCTTGAGTTCCGCGGTGATGCGTTTGGCGGGTTCCAGCGCGAAATCTTGGAAGGCCTGACCTTTCAGCGATCCGGCCCAGCTGTCGAAGATCTTGACCACCTCGGCGCCCGCCTGCACCTGCATGTCGAGGTATTCGATCGTCGCCTCGGTCAGCAGGTCGATCAGCGCCTTGAACGTCGCGGGATCGCCCTCGCGCAGCGCATGGGCAGGCGCCTGATCGGGCGTGCCGCGGCCTGCGATCATGTAGGTCGCCACCGTCCAGGGCGCTCCGGCAAAGCCGATCAGCGTCGTCTCCTGCGGCAGTTCGCGCGAGAGGATGCGCAGCGTCTCGTAAACGGGGGCAAGATGGTCATGGATGTCGTCGCGGCCCTTGAGGGCGCGCAGCCCCTCGGGCCCCGTGATCGTGGACAGGCGCGGGCCCTCGCCGGTTTCAAACCACAGCTCGGCCCCCAACGCCTGCGGGATCAGCAAGATATCGGCGAACATGATCGCGGCGTCAAAGCCGTAGCGGCGGATCGGTTGCAGCGTCACCTCGGCGGCAAGCTCGGAATTGTAGCACAAGGACAGGAAATCGCCCGCTTGCGCGCGGGTGGCGCGGTATTCCGGCAGGTAGCGCCCGGCTTGCGCGCATCAGCCAGACGGGCGGCACATCCATCGCCTCGCCCGCCAGCGATCGCAGGAGTTTTTTCTGGCCGGTCTGGGGCGCGTCAAACATGGGGATTGTCCTTCGGTCGGTCTTTGGACAGGAATTGTCCGCGCCCGTCAGTCTGTCAACCCGAGGGTGATTGTCAAGCAAAGTTGACAGGTATAGAAGGACCGCCATGACGCTCAATCTGCCGACCCCCGCCAAACCCTTGCGCATCGGAACCCGCGGATCGCCACTGGCCCTCTACCAGGCGCGCGAGACGCGGTCGCGCCTGATGGCAGCCTTCGATCTGCCCGAGGATGCCTTTGAAATCGTGGTCATCAAGACCACCGGCGATGACCGCAGCCTGATCGACGCCGACATCGCGCTCAAGACCTTGGGCGGCAAGGGCCTGTTCACCAAGGAAATCGAAGAGGCGATGCTGGATCAGTCCATCGACATCGCCGTCCATTCGATGAAGGACATGCCGGTGCTGCAGCCCGCGGGGCTGATGCTGGATTGCTACCTGCCACGCGAGGACGTGCGCGATGCCTTCGTCTCGGTCCATCACGACAGCCTTGCCGCTTTGCCGCATGGGGCGCGCATTGGGTCCTCGTCCTTGCGGCGGCGCGCGCAGCTCAAGGCCCGCAGGCCCGATCTGGAGGTGGTGGAGTTTCGCGGCAATGTGCAGACCCGGATGAAAAAGCTGGGCGATGGCGTGGCCGATGCGACCTTCCTTGCCATGGCCGGTCTGCGGCGTCTTGGCATGACCGAGGTTGCGAAATCCGCCATCGAGGTCGCCGACATGCTGCCCGCCGTGGCCCAAGGTGCCATCGGGATCGAACGGCGCGTGGCGGACCACCGCGCCGCCGCCCTGCTAGAAGCGATCCACCATGGCCCGACCGGCCAGCGGCTGGCGGCCGAACGCGCCTTTCTGGCTGGCCTTGACGGGTCATGCGAGACGCCCATCGCGGGTCTTGCGGAACTGGACGGTGGCACACTGCGTCTGCGCGGCGAGATCTTGCGCCCCGACGGGTCCGAGGTGCTGACCGATGACCGCAGCGCCCCCATTGAGGATGGCGCGACACTGGGCGCGGCCATGGCGCGCGACCTGCGCGCACGGGCGGGCGAAGGCTTTTTCGACTGGATCGCCGCCTGATCGGCAAACATGCGGTCGCGCGATGCGAATCCGCACAGCCACGCGGTTGGGTGGTTGCGGCGTAGCGTTGCACATGGTTTTGTCCGCATCATTGATGAATCGCCGGTCGATAGATCGGTGCGCGGACACGTTGGATTGCCGATATGCAGATTGACCAAACCGGCATTCCCGGCCTGATCGTCATAACCCCGCCCCGGTTCGGGGATGCACGCGGCTTTTTCTCCGAGACATGGAGTCGCGACAAGCTGGCGGCCCATGGCGTGACCACCGATTTCG
The DNA here is from genome assembly GCA_018401055.1 of Roseicyclus sp. The sequence continues at coordinate 73,516 of JAGYLB010000108.1, read as the reverse complement.
TGCAGGACAACCATTCGCTTTCGGCGCAGGTGGGCACCGTGCGCGGCTTGCATTTCCAGAACCCTCCGCGCGCGCAGGCCAAACTTGTGCGCTGCGGGCGGGGTCTGCTGTTCGACGTCGCCGTCGATATCCGCCGCGGCTCGCCAACCTATGGCAAATGGTTCGGCATCGAGTTGAGCTTCGAGAACGGCAAGCAATTGCTGATCCCTGCGGGCTTTGCCCATGGCTTCGTCACCCGCGCGCCTGATACCGAAATCATCTACAAGTGTTCCGACACCTATGCCCCCGAGACCGAGGGCGCGTTGCGCTTCGACGATCCTGACATCGGGATCGACTGGGGCTTGGTTGACATTGCACCGATCCTGTCGGCCAAGGATGCGCAGGCAGGCGCCTTCGCCGGGTTCGAAAGCGCGTTCACCTATGAAGGGGATGCGGCATGAAACTGATGGTGACGGGCGGGGCGGGGTTCATCGGCTCGGCCGTGGTGCGGCTGGCCGTGGCGCGCGGGCACGAGGTGGTGAATGTCGACAAGCTGACCTATGCCGCCTGTCTCGACAATGTGGCCAGCGTCGCGGGCTCGAATCTCTACACTTTCGAGCAGGCCGATATCTGCGACCGCGCCGCGATGGACCGTATTTTGGCCCGGCACCAGCCCGATGCGGTCATGCATCTTGCCGCTGAAAGCCATGTCGACCGGTCCATCGACGGGCCGGGCACTTTCATCGAGACCAACATCACCGGCACCTACACTCTGCTCGAGGCCGCGCGCGGATATTGGGTGACGGCAGGCAAGCCCGACAGCTTCCGCTTCCACCATATCTCGACCGACGAGGTCTTTGGCACCTTGGGCGAAACGAGCTTGTTCACCGAGGAAACCGCCTACGCACCCAACAGCCCCTATTCGGCCTCCAAGGCCGCGTCAGACCATCTGGTCCGCGCATGGCACGAAACCTACGGCTTGCCGGTGGTGCTGACGAATTGCTCCAACAACTACGGGCCCTTCCACTTTCCCGAAAAGCTGATCCCCGTGGTCATCCTGAACGCCTTGGCGGGCAAGCCGATCCCGGTCTACGGGCAGGGGCTGAACGTGCGCGACTGGCTTTATGTAGAAGATCACGCCGACGCCCTGCTGCTGGTCTGCGAAACGGGCGCCGTGGGGCGCAGCTACAACGTGGGCGGCAACAACGAGCGGCGCAACATCGACCTTGTCCGCACGATCTGTGCGCTGCTGGATGCGCGCCGCCCAAAGGGTGCGCCGCATGACCGGCTGATCACCTATGTCACCGACCGCCCCGGGCACGACTTGAGGTATGCCATCGACGCGACGCGGATCACGCAGGAACTGGGCTGGCAACCTTCGGTCACGGTCGAGGAAGGGTTGGCCAAGACCGTCGACTGGTATCTCGCGAACGAGGATTGGTGGCGCGCGCTGCAGGCGCGCGACGGTGTGGGGCAGCGGCTGGGCAAGGCAGGCTAGGGCGATGGCGGATGACCGGCCCGTGCTTTGGCTCCATGTCGGCACCCACAAGACCGGGACCACGTCCATACAGCGGATGATCCTCGATCACCGGGAGACCTTCACGACGCATGGCGTCGTTCCCTGGCTCGAGAACGAAAGCGCCAATGCATTTGCCCTGGCGCATGAGATCATTCGCCCGTGGCTGCAGACGCCCATGCGGTTGCTTGGGAAGATTGCGGATCGGGCTGCCCGTCTTGAGGCTCTGGGGGGATGGGCAAGTGGACTTGGCCGCCCGGCTGCGCTGATCTCTTCCGAATCTTTCTGTTTTCTCAGGACGCAAGAAGAGCGCATGGCGCTTGTGACCATCCTTGGCCAGCATTTCTCCGAGATCCGTCCAATCCTCGCCCTCAGGCGAGATCAGGGCTGGCGACAGTCCTGGCGCGCGCAAATCTGTCGTGCGGGGCTCCTCGACCGGATAGAGGCCCAACCTGAAGGCGAGCGCGTCACCGCAGAGTGGTACTTCGATCGTCGCGCGATCATTGCCTTTTGGGATTCCGTTGGCCCCATGACTCGCATCGACTACGACATCGAACTGGCCGCGCATGGTTCTATCCTTCCGGCCTTTCTGAAAGCCGTTGGGCTTGCGGATGCCGACTGCAAAAGGAACTACTGGCTCAACAAAACGCTAGTGCAGGTGATCGATGGGTGATCCGATGCTTGGCCCACGGCGGCTTCGCCATACCCCCGGCACGACCGAGGCTTTGTCCCAAAATGCCGCGCACCGATTTGCCGCCCAACAGGCGTTGGTGCATTACCGTTCTGGTGCGATCTTCAGCTTCATTCCCAAGAACGCCTGCACCAGTTTGCGGGTCAGTCTCGCGCTGGCCAATGGGGCCATCGGATCGACGGCGGACTGGACATGGGTCCACAGCAACAACGCCACCTTCGCAGCGACGCTGCCCGACCTCGCGCGGGCACCCGTGACAGCCGTGATCCTGCGCTGCCCGTTCCAGCGTTTGGCAAGTTGTTTCCTTGACAAGATCGTCTCCCGAACCGGCGAATTCTGGGCACTGCACCGCAGGTCGCGCGACGTCATCGACCCGGACCGTTTCACCTTCCGCCAGTTCGTCGAGTGGATTGGCAAACCCGGCTTTCTGCGCGCGGACCTGCATTGGCGTCCCCAAGCGGATTTTCTTGTCTACGAGACCTATGACCGGGTCTTCGCGCTGGAAAGTTTCACCTCTTTCGCTTCCTTTTTCGAGGAAACCACCGGCCAGCCCTTGATCGATGCGCGAAAGCTGTCGGGGCACGCGACCTCCTTTGCCGAACCGCTGGAGGGTGTCGGGCATGCCGATATGCCCTTGGCCGAGCTCGCATGGCACAAGGCACAGGGCCGGTTGCCGCGACCCTCGGACCTGTATGACGACGCGCTGGTCGCTTCAGTATCCAGGCTCTACAGCAGCGATATCGATCTTTTTTCCACGCTCATCGGCCCTGACGGGTTGCTTTTTCAGTCCCAGCAGACAGAAGGACGCGCATGACCCTGCTTGTCTTTGGCCACTCCGGTCAGGTCGCCACCGAGTTGCGCGCGCTTGCCTCCGTCACCGCCCTGGGCCGTGACTTGGCCGACCTGTCGGACCCCGCGGCCTGCGCCGCAGCGATCGATGCACACAGGCCGCGTGCCGTGATCAACGCCGCCGCCCATACCGCCGTTGACCGCGCCGAGACCGAAGAAGATCTGGCCGCCACCATCAACGGCGCGGCCCCCGGCGCGATGGCGCGGGCCTGTGCCGATCTGGGCATCCCCCTTGTCCATATCTCGACGGATTATGTCTTTGCAGGCGGTGGCGAACGGCCTTGGCACCCCGACGATCCGACTGCGCCGTTGGGTGCCTATGGTCGGTCCAAGCTTGCGGGAGAGGTGGCCGTGCGCGCCGCAGCCGGACCGCATGCCATCTTGCGCACCTCATGGGTTGTGTCGGCCCATGGCAGCAATTTCGTCAAGACGATGCTGCGCCTTGGGGCAGACCGCGAAAAGCTGACCATCGTTGCTGATCAGATCGGCGGTCCCACGCCAGCGCCCGCCATCGCAAGCGCCTGCCTCTCGATCGCCGATCAGCTGGTCGCCGACCCAGGCAAGTCCGGCACCTACCATTTCTCCGGCGCACCGGACACAAGTTGGGCCGATTTCGCCCGAGCGATCTTTGCCGAAGCCGCACTGTCCTGCGCGGTTGAGGATATCCCCACGACCGCCTATCCCACGCCCGCCCGCCGTCCACTCAATTCCAGACTGGATTGCAGCGCCACCGCTTCGGTGTTCGGGATATACAGGCCCGATTGGCGCAGCGACCTTAAGCACATCATTGCCGACATCAAGCAACAAGGAAGACCCCGATGACCCAGCGCAAAGGCATCATCCTCGCGGGGGGGTCGGGCACGCGGCTTTATCCCATCACTCTTGGTGTGTCGAAACAACTGCTTCCGATCTACGACAAGCCGATGATCTATTACCCGCTCAGCGTCCTGATGTTGAGCGGCATTCGCGACATCGCCATCATCACCACGCCGCAAGATCAAGACCAGTTCCAGCGCACCTTGGGAGATGGCAGCCAATGGGGTCTGAACCTCAGCTTCATCCCTCAGCCTAGCCCCGACGGCCTTGCGCAGGCCTATATCCTCGCGCGCGAATTTCTGGCCGGGGCGCCCTCGGCCATGGTTTTGGGCGACAACATCTTTTTCGGCCACGGCCTGCCCCTTCTTCTGAACGAGGCGGGGGGGCAGGCCTCGGGTGGCACTGTCTTCGGCTATCATGTCGCCGATCCTGAGCGATACGGCGTCGTCGATTTCGCCGAGGATGGGTCTGTCCGGGCGATCATCGAGAAACCGGCCGTTCCGCCGTCGAGCTTTGCGGTGACGGGTCTCTATTTTCTCGACGGAACGGCGCCCCAGCGAGCAGCCGACGTCACCCCATCGCCCCGTGGCGAGCTTGAGATCACCAGCCTTTTGGAAAGCTACTTGTCCGATGGCGCCCTGCGCGTCAGCAAGATGGGCCGGGGTTTTGCCTGGCTCGACACCGGGACGCATGCCAGCCTGCTGGATGCGGGAAATTTCGTACGCACGCTTGAGGAACGTCAAGGCATGCAGACCGGCAGCCCCGACGAGATCGCCTATGCCCAAGGGTGGATTTCCGCCGAACAACTGGAACAGCGCGCATCCCTGTTTGGCAAGAACGCCTATGGTCGCTATCTGACGTCCTTGCTGTAAGCTGCCCCACGCGCGAATTCTTCTGAAGGAACCGGCTTCCGGTGTTTTTTCGCCTCCACGCCCTCTACCTGCGGTATGTCGCGCATCATGCCGATCGCCTTGGCGGCTTCAGCCTGCCCCGCCAGAAGCGCCGGAAACTCGGGCGCATCGAGCAGGTCAGGCGTGCGGGCGGGGTGACCCGGATCATCGGCTGGACCAGCGCGCGCCAGCTTCGCCTGACGTGGCCCGGTGGCGAGGTGACGATCCAGCCCTCGATCCAGCGGGCCGACGTCGCCCGGCGCTATGGCCTTGCTCTCGAAACCGGGTTCGAGGTCGATGCGCCTGAGGGCAAGCGCCCCTTGATGCTGCATGTTCCGCGCGCGGCTGGCGAGGATCTTGTCCTGCCTGTGCCGCATCCGTCCGATCCTCCCAGCCCCGCTGCGCGCCGCCGTCTTTTCCGGGCCTTTGCGGTGGATGTGCTGCGCGCCGGCCCGGCCCTGCTTCGCTGGGCCATGACCCATGATCCAGGCGCACGCACGCGGATCAAGCGCATTCTAGGACTTGACGCGGTCAAGGAAGGGTTGCCGATCGATCCGCGCTACCTGACGGGCGCGGTCCCGCCACGGTCGCTGCGCGCCATCACCATCATCTTGCCTGTCTACAACGCCTTCGACTTGCTGGCAGAGACGCTGCGGCGGGTCGAAGCCCACACCGATGTCGACTGGCACATGATCTTGATCGATGACGCCTCCCCCGATCCACGTGTCCGGCCATTCTTGCGGGCATGGGTGGACAGCCACCCCGGTCGGGTCACCCTTGTCGAGCTGGACCAGAACCTCGGCTTCATCGGTGCGGTCAACCGCGGCTTCGAGCAGGCCGAGCATCATGGCGGCCACATTGTCTTGCTGAACTCCGACGCGCATGTCCCCGAGGGATGGGCCTCGCGGCTGATCGCGCCCTTCGACCGCGACCCCAAGATCGCGTCGGTCACCCCGATGTCGAACGACGCCGAAATCTTTTCCACGCCGATGATCTGCCAGTCCATGCCTTTGCCCGAAGGGCTGGTCGATCACATCGACGCCGTTGCGCAGACCCTGTCCGTGCCCGACCGACTGCCCTCGGCGCCTACCGGCGTCGGGTTCTGCATGGCGATGAATGCCCGCTGGTTCGGCCGCGAGCCGCGCTTTGACACAGCCTTCGGGCGCGGATACGGCGAAGAGGTGGACTGGTGCCAGAAGGTGCGCAAGGCCGGTGCGCGCCATGTCTGCCTGCCGACCCTTTTCGTCGAACACCGCGGCGGGCAGAGCTTTGGCGGCGAGGCCAAACTCAATCTTGTCTTGCGGGCCAATGCGATGATCGCGCGACGCTACCCGGCCTATGATGTCGAGGTGCAGGCCTTCATCAGCCATGACCCGCTGCGCACGCCGCGTCTGGCGCTGGCCATTGCCATGGCGGGTTTCACCAGCATCGATCCCTTGCCGCTTTTTCTGGCCCATTCCTTGGGGGGCGGCGCCGATCTGGCCCTGAGCGCCGAGATCGAGAGCCGCACCGCGCAAGGCCAAAGCGCGCTTGTGTTGCGCATAGGCGGACCGCTCCGCTGGCAGATCGAATTGCACGGCCCCGGCGGCGTTCTGGCTGGCGCCACCTCCGATCTGGTGCATGTGCGGCGCCTTCTGGTCCCCGTGCCCGCCCTGCGCATCATTTATTCCTGCGGTGTCGGCGACCGGGATCCGATCAGCCTTCCGGAGGCGCTTTTTGTCGCTGCAGCCGTCCCGGCGGTGCAGACCGGCTTGAGGCGGCGTGTCCATGACTATTTCATGGTCAGCCCGTCCTATTGCCTGCTGAACGCCGATGGCTCCTATCGCGGGCCGGTCGCGCGGGACAACACCGATCCGGCCCACCGCCTGCGCCGCCCCGACGGCAGCGAGGTGCGTCTCGAACAATGGCAAGACGCTTGGGAACCCTTCCTGTCCGCCTGCCAAGAGATCACGGTGTTTTCGGACTCGAGCCGGCAGCACATGGTTGCCGCCTATCCCGCGCTTTCCGAGAGCATAGTGTATCGCCCCCACACCTCCGTCGCGCGCATCGCGCCCGTTCAGCCGCCCGGCCATGGCGGACCTGCCGATGGAAGTGTGGCGGTTCTGGGCAATCTCAATCTGCAGAAAGGTGCGGGCGTTCTGTGCGCCCTGGCCGATATGGCGGCGCAACGGGGTGGCCCGCGGATGGTCCTGATCGGCAACATGGACGTGGCGTTTTCCCGGCCACCGTCGCTCGAAGCTGCACGGCAGCTATGACCGGCACGACATACCCCAGCTTGCACAGCGCTATGGCGTCTCGGCCTGGCTGGTGCCCTCGATCTGGCCCGAGACCTTTTCCTTCGTCACCCACGAGATGCTGGCCACCGGCCTGCCGGTCTTTGGGTTCGACATCGGCGCGCAGGGCGAGGCATTGCGCCGCGCGCCGAACGGCGTCGCCATCCCTTTTGATCCCGATGCCGACCACGCCGCCGCAATTCTTGCGGCGATCAGCGGTGCGCCGGTGACCGACATGGCGAATGCCCCCAAGATCCCAGGAGAAGCGGCAGAATGACGTCCAGGTTATCCGGCCCACAGCACGATGAGGCGGCAACGCCGCACGCCGATGATCGCCCCTTGTTCATCGTGGGCTGCGTCAGGTCGGGCACGACGCTGACGCGGGATCTGCTGCGGCGGGTGCCGGGTCTGATCTGCCCGGAGGAAACGCATTTCTTCCGGTGGTCGGAACCCTTCCGCACCCCGCACAGTTTCGCCCCCTATCGCCACAACCAGCTGCTGCAGAAGCATCGCCAGATCGATGGGGTCAGCGAAGAGGATTTCGAGAAGATCCTGCGCCAAAGCCGCAGCAAGGCCGAGCTCCAGCGCAACTACATCACCGCCTTCGCCCGCGCCAAGGGCATCAAGGGTCCCTATCGCTGGTTCGACAAGACGCCGCAGAATGTCTACGGCGCCCCCTGATCGCGCAGCAGATGCCCAATGCGCGTTTTCTCAATCTGGTGCGCAACCCGCTCAATGTGGTGGCAAGCCTCGTGCTGGGGCGGCAGGTCAAGATCCCCGATGTGCATGGGGCCTGCAACTACTGGAACGAATCCGTCCAGATCATGACCACGATGGAGGCCGCCTATCCCGCTCGCATCTTGACGTTGCGTTACGAAGACCTGGTTGCAGATGTGCCTGCAGGAATGGCGCGCATTCTGGCCCATGCGCAGATCGATGCGCCTGCTGACCTCTATGTCGGGTCCGACGCGCATGATGAAAGAAACCTCTGGCGCACTGGGCTGGATGCCGGTGCGCTGGCGGCGGTTAACATGCGCTGCTCGGCCCTGGCGCGGCGCTTTGGGTATGACCTGAAGGCTGATCTGGTCGGACATAGCGTGGCCGACTGAGCGCGCTGGACGCTGAGCGACAAGATGAGCGGCCGTTAATCGCTCCTTGACCTTCCAGCTACGGGAAGCCCTATCTCCGGTATCTGGAAGGATACCCGATGCCCAAAGACACCCGGATCGGCGCCTCGCGCGCCTATGCCGTCGAGAACCTGACCTGCGGCAGTTGCGTCGCCCGGGCAGAGGCCGCACTGATGGCGCAACCCGGTGTGACCGGGGCCGTGGTCAATCTTGCGACCCGCCGCGCCGACTTGATGATCGGCGATGGCTTCGACCCCGCGGGCCTTGTCGCCGCGATGGACAAGGCGGGCTACCCCGTGCGCCCTGTGGATGGCATGAGCCTGCGCGCGAGCGTCGACAACCTGTCTTGTGGCGGGTGCGCCGCGCGCGCGGAAAGCGCGCTCAACGCCATTCCCGAGGTGTTGGAGGCACAGGTCAACCTTGCCCTCAAGCGGGCCGACCTGCGGCTGGCCGCAGGCGCCGACTGGGCCAAGGTCGCAGCCGCGATGGACAAGGCGGGCTATCCGGTCACACCGTTGGACCCGCCGCAGGAAAGTGCCCCTTCCGAGCCGCCCGAGGATGAGGCTGGCCCGCTGCGGCGCGCTCTCGTCTGGTCTGCGATCCTGACGCTTCCTGTCGTTGTGATGGAGATGGGCGGCCACCTGATCCCTGCCTTCCACCATTGGCAGATGGCGACCTTCGGGATGTTTTCGCTGCATCTGGTGCAGTTCATCTTGACCACCGCCGTTCTGGCCGGGCCAGGGCGCGTGTTCTTTCGCTTGGGCGTGCCCGCGTTGCTGAAAGGCGCGCCCGAGATGAACAGCCTTGTGGTGCTGGGCACCATTGCCGCCTGGGCGTGGTCGACGCTGGTCACCTTCGCGCCTGCGCTGGTGCCCGAAACCGGGCGTTTCGTCTATTTCGAGGCCGCCGCCGTGATCGTCACCCTGATCTTGCTGGGCCGCTGGCTGGAGGGCCGCGCACGCGGGCAGGCCGGTGCCGCGATCCGCAGCCTGATGGCGCTGCGCCCCGATACCGCGATCCGCATCGCGGGCGGCATCGAGACCGAGGTGGCGCTCTCCGATCTGCGTCGGGGCGACCTGATCCGGCTGAAGCCCGGTGAGCGTGTCGCCGTCGACGGCACCGTGACCGAGGGCGAAACCCATATTGACGAGGCGATGCTGACCGGCGAGCCGTTACCCGTGACCAAACGCGCGGGCGATCCCGTGACGGCAGGCACGGTCAACGGCACCGGAACGCTGGTCTACCGCGCCACCGCCGTGGGCAGCGATACCGTGCTCGCCCGCATCGTCGCCATGGTCGAGGATGCGCAGGCGACCCGCCTGCCGGTGCAATCGCTGATCAACCGCGTCACGGCGATCTTCGTGCCTGTGGTGCTGGTCATCGCCCTGCTGGCGTCGGGCGCTTGGCTGATCTGGGCCCCCGATCCGGCCAAGGCGCTGGTCATCGGCGTGTCGATCCTGATCATCGCCTGCCCCTGCGCCATGGGTCTGGCAACGCCCGTCTCGATCCTTGCGGGCACGGGCAGGGCTGCCGAACTGGGCGTCTTGTTCCGCAAGGGCGATGCGCTGCAGCATCTGTCAAAGGTCGATCTGGTCGCCTTCGACAAGACCGGCACCCTGACCGAAGGGCGGCCCGCCGTCACCGCCATCGAGGTGACGCGCGATTGCGACGAGGCCACGCTCCTGTCGTTGGCTGCGGGCGCTGAGACCGCGTCGGAACACCCGCTTGCGCGCGCCGTGCTGGCAGAGGCCAAGGCGCGCGGCATCACACCCGTTCGTGTCGAGCGGTTCGCGGCGATAACCGGCGCGGGCGTGGAGGCTGTGGTCGATGGCGAAACCCTGCGCGTCGGCAGCCGCGCATTCTTGCAAGGTGCGGGCGTTGCCGTGCCGCCGACCGATCCCAGCCCCGCGACCGAGGTGCATGTGGCGCGCGGTGCGCTCTACCTTGGCTACCTGGCGCTCTCCGATCCGCTCAAGCCCGATGCCGCGCGCGCCGTGGCAGCGCTCAAGGCGCGCGGCATCACCGTCGCGCTTCTGTCCGGCGATGCCGAGGGGCCGGTGCAAGCCGTGGCCAAGGAACTGGGCATCGACACGGCCCATGCGCGGCTGTCGCCTGCCGACAAGCGCGCACAGGTCGCAGCGTGGCGGGCCGAGGGGCGTCGCGTCGCCTTTGTCGGTGATGGCCTCAACGATGCCGCCGTGCTGGCCGAGGCCGATGTGGGCATAGCCCTTGGCACCGGCACCGATGTGGCGATCGAGGCGGGCGATGTGGTGCTGGTCTCGGGCGCACCCACCGGCGTCGTGACCGCGATGGAGGTGTCGCGCCGCACGCTCGCCAACATCGTGCAGAACCTTGTCTGGGCCTTTGGCTACAATGTCGCGCTGATCCCGGTCGCGGCAGGGCTGCTGGCGCTGTTTGGCGGCCCGTTCCTCAACCCGATGCTTGCGGCGGGTGCGATGGCCGCAAGCTCCATCCTTGTCGTTCTGAACGCGCTGCGCCTGCGGCGCATGGAGGCTGCATGAATATCGGAGACGTGTCGGAGGCCTCCTGGCCTGCCCGCCAAGACGATCCGCTATTACGAGGATATCGGCCTGATCACACCACTCAGGTCCGACAACGGCTATCGTCAGTTTACACAGGCGCATCTGCACAAACTGGCCTTCATCGCCCGCGCGCGGGGCCTTGGGTTTTCCATCGAGCAATGCCGGACGCTTCTGGCGCTCTACGAGGATCGGGAAAGGGCCAGTGCAGACGTCAAGGCCTTGGCTGAAACCCATCTGGCCGAGATTGACGCCAAGATGGCCGAACTTGCCGACATGCGCCGCACGCTCGCCGAGCTGGTCCAATGCTGCGCGGGCGATCAGCGGCCGGACTGTCCGATCCTGAAAGGTCTTGCCGCACCCGTCACGGGCGATTGAACCCATTCGCGCCCGCGCGTAGGGTTCCCATAGTCCCATCCCCGGTGCGCCATGTCCCCGCTGCGCGGTATCTTGCTCAAGGTGATCTCCGTCTGCGTGTTCGTGGCGATGTCTTCGCTCATCAAGGCGACATCGGACGCCGTGCCGCCGGGGCAGGCGGTGTTCTTCCGCTCGCTTTTTGCCATTCCGGTCATCGGCATCTGGCTGGCTGTGCGCGGCGAATTGCACACCGGGCTGCGCACGAAAAACCCGATGGGCCATGTCTGGCGTGGGCTGGTCGGGACCACCTCCATGGGCCTTGGCTTTGCCGGACTGGGCCTTTTGCCTTTGCCCGAGGTGACGGCCATCGGCTATGCCGCGCCGATCCTTGTCGTCATCTTCGCCGCGATGTTTCTGGGCGAGGACGTGCGTCTGTTCCGCCTGATGATGGTCGCCTTCGGTCTCTTGGGTGTTCTGGTCGTGCTGAGCCCAAGGTTGCAGATCGACCCGACGACAGCGGACAGGCGCGAGACGCTGGGCGCGCTGGTCGTCTTGTTGTCAGCGGTGTTTTCCGCGCTCGCCTCGGTCTTCGTGCGCCGATTGGTGCAGACAGAAACCACGTCCGCTATAGTGTTCTATTTCTCGATCACGGCGACGCTGCTGTCGCTGCTGACGCTGCCATGGGGCTGGGCCATGCCATCGCCGCAGGTCGCGGGCCTGCTGATCCTTGCCGGGCTTCTTGGCGGGGTGGGGCAGATCTTGATGACGACGGCCTACAGGCATGCCGATGCGTCGCTGATCGCGCCCTTCGAATACACCTCGATGCTGCTTGCGATCATCGTCGGCTACACCGTGTTCGGCGAGGTGCCGGTGGCCACCACGCTGGCGGGCGGCGCGATGATCGTCATCGCGGGCATCTTGATCATCTTGCGCGAACGTCAACTGGGGCTTGAACGGGCCCGACAGCGCAAGACCGGCCCGACCCAGAACTGACCGCTCAGGCGCCCTTTTCCTTGCGATACGCGGCCTCGACCGCATTGCCTTGCCGGGCGATCATGCCTTGCAGCCGCTGCATCACCCGTCCGCGGGCCAGCTTCATCGTCTGCAAGATCAGCCGCGCCGTCAGGGTCTGCGCCGACAAATCCAGCACCAGCGCCACCCGCGTCACCTCGGGCGTCAGCGCGACAAAGGTCATCTCGTAGAGACATTCCATGCCGCCGATGCGGCTTTCGATCACGCAGGCCTCTTCGGCCACAAGGCGTGTGACCTTGGCCGACAGCGGGCGGCTCTTGCCGCGCACGGTGACTTCGCCGCGCCATTCCGCGCCTTCCGCCGTTGTTGTCCAGTTGGCCACCCTTGTGACACTCGCCCCGCGACCACGGGCGTCTTGTTCCATGCCGCTGAAATCCGTCAGCCGCGCCCAGACCATGGACCGCGGTGCATCAACATCCTCGGAGACCTTGAATTTCATCTTGTCTATCCTGTGTTCCCGGGGCCGACCCGAGGGCCGTCTAGCCTGAGGTGCCTGTCTTGGCCGGCGCATCCTGCGCCGCGTCGGTCCTGATCAGATGGGCATAGGGGATCCAGTAGTCGGGTTTCAGCCGGAACGCGATATCATGGCGGCAGATCTCCAGCACGCCGGCCTGAACATCCTCGTCCAGCGCAAAGAAATCGAGCTTGGGCCCGCCGGTCTGAAGGCGGGGCATTTTCGCGTCTGTCCCGCATTGCGCGTTCACGAAATTCACCAGTTCGCCCAGCCGCTCCAGCTTGAAGATCCGTTCGAAATAGGCCGGATCGGCGCCGATGAACTTCTGTTGCTTCAGGAAGTGCCGGGCAAGCGGCTTGGAGCAGCGCAGGTATCCGACGTAATTCTCGATGAAGGTGGCGATATCGGGATCGGGCGGTAGCCCCTCGCGCAACAGGCTGCGGCCGGCGGCCTCGATGCTCAACTCACGGTAATGCAACACACGGTTCGAATAGCCCGACAAGAAGCGTTTCACCGGGTCGCGCACCAGCGCAAAGCGGCGGTATCCCTCCAGCGCGCCATGCTCGATCCGGTTGAACCGGTAATTCGCCGCCAGCATGTTGGCATCTACCCGCGCGCCCTGCACCGAATAGTCGCGAAAGGGAAATCCGTTTTCCGCATGGAACAAGAACGCGCGAAGCGACGTTCCCCCGGCTTTTGGCGAAAAGAAAAACGCCATCCGCTGCGCGGGCATTGTGTATGGCATGTCCTGACCTCTGCTCGATTTTATTTTTATTTTTGTCTTTTGATCGAAAGATAGCAGAGGTTCGGCGCATCGGGCAACTGCGCAGGGTGATCGGTCGTGCGATTGTTGCAGCGAGACCCTAGTCCAGCTTGTCGGCCAACCAGTGTTCCAGCAAGAAATGCGCGATGGCGCCGCGCCGCGCCGGGCGGATCTCGGGGTGTTCGCCGGCAAAGACGGTCAGCAATTCGCTGCGCGTGACCCAGCGGGCGGCCTCGATCTCGACAGGGTCGATGGTGATCTCGTCGCTCATGGCCTCGCCCCGGCAACCGATCATCAAGGACGCCGGAAAGGGCGGGCTGGTTGGCGAGATAATCCACACGGCCTACGCGTACGGCGGTTTCCTCGAATACCTCGCGGCGCACGGCCGCCTCGATGGTCTCGCCGGGTTCGACAAATCCCGCCAGCAGCGAAAACATCCCCTCGGGCCAGCCGGGCGAGCGCCCCAGAAGCACCCGTTCGCCTTGCGTGATGAGCATGATCACCACCGGATCGGTGCGCGGAAAATGATGCGCCCCGCAGTCGGGGCAGACCCTTTGCCACCCCGCCTCGGCCATCACCGAGGCCGTGCCACATTTGGCGCAGAACCCGTGCGACAGATGCCAATTCCCCAAGGCGCGCGCGGTCGCGGCCAGTTCGGCGTCGCGCGCGGACAGGGTTGTCATGATCGCCCGAAGCTCGCGAAAGGCGGTGCCAACGGGCGCGCCGGGGTGGTGCTGGACAGTCGGATCGAGAAAGGCACCGATCTGCGCCTCGTCCACCGGCTCGGGCGGGGTCCAGCCCGAGATATCTTGTGCCAACACGGCTTGACCCTCGATGCGGCCCAGAAAGATCGGTGGCTCGCTCGCGGGTTTCAGCACCGGATCGTCGGATGCCAGCATCACCAGCGCGCAAGCCCCATGCGAACCGGGTCGCCCGCGACCAGCGGCTTGCCCCGCCATAGCGCGATCACCTGTCCGCCCTCGACCAGCAAGCGTGCAAGCGCGCCCGCATCCTTGCGCTCTGCCGCCGCGCGATCCAGATCCGATCCGCCAAAGGTCACCGTTGCCGCGAGCCGCATGTGCTGTTCTCCTTGATGCCGACCTGACCAAGGGTATGGCCTGTTCGACACATCCGGTGCAATGCGGGATGGAAAACGAAATTCCTTGGTCTGACGCAGTTTCCGACACGGACTTGTCGCGCCATGTTTCCAGCCAGGGTAACACTGGAACCAAAATGACCGTCACCGGGACACTGGCGGCCACACCATTCGATGCGGCGTCGAAAGATGCCGCATTGTGTTTGCGTGTGCTGGCGACATCCGATCTGCACGCGCATCTTTTCCCATTCAACTATTTCACCGACCGGCGCGATGACAGTGTCGGTCTGGCCAATCTCGCGGTGCTGATCGAACAGGCGCGCGCCGATTGCCCCAACACACTTCTGTTCGACAATGGCGATACCTTGCAGGGCGCACCGCTGGCCGATGCTGCCCTCTCCGGCCTGATGCCCGAGGGCGATATCCACCCGATGATCGCCGCCATGAATGCGCTGGGCTATGATGCGGCAACACTGGGCAATCATGACTTCGACTTCGGCCTCGATGTGCTGGAGCGGGCCTTGGCGGCGGCACGCTATCCGGTTGTTCTTGCAAATGCGCAGCCTCTGAATGACGGGGCGCGGCTTTTTGCGCGTCATACGATCCTCGAGCGCAACCTCGTCGATGCCGGCGGTGCCGTGCGGACGCTGCGCATCGGGGTCACGGGCGCGACGCCGCCACAGGTGCTGCGTTGGGCCCGCATCCATCTGGAGGGACGGTTGCAGGTCGATGCCATCTTGCCGTCGGTTCAGCGCGAGGTCGCATCCATGCGGGCCAAGGGTGCCGACATCGTCATCGTGCTGGCCCACAGCGGCCTCGGCTCAGAACAGGACGCGGGCGAGGGCGAGAATGTGGGCCGTCTGCTTGCCTGTCTCGACGGCGTGGATGCCGTCATCGCGGGCCATACCCACCGAGTTTTCCCGCGCCCGACCGATCCGACAGGTCTGGTCGGGGGCACCCCGGTGGTCCAGCCCGGGTTCTGGGGCTCGCATCTGGGCCAGATCGATCTTGAGTTGAGGGCCGCCCAGGACGGTGATCCTGATCGGCGCTGGATCGTGCGGGAAGCCCGGGTCCGGCTGACCGAGGTTGCCGAAGGGAACCCCGAGAATCGCGTGGCGCTGCGGCGTCGTTTGCAGCGCTTGCCTGTGCTGCGCCAACAGTTGGCGCGCGGTCATCGCCTGACGCGAGCCTATTCCGCCCGGCCTCTCGGGCGTTGTGCGGTGCCGCTCGAGACCTATTTCAGTCTACTGGCGCCTTGCGCCGCGACGCAGGTGATTGCCGATGCACAGCGGGCCGCAGTAGCACCCCTGTTGGAAGATCGTGACGATCTGGCAGCCCTTCCGCTGATTTCCGTCACCACCCCCTTCAAGGCCGGGGGACGGGGCGGCCCGGACCATTATACCGACATTCCGGCAGGTGTCGTGCTGCTGCGCCATGCCGCCGATCTCTATGCCTATTCCAACGGGCTGACATTGCTGCGCGCCACGGGGGCGCAATTGCGCGACTGGCTGGAACGCTCGGCCTCTGCGTTTCTCCGGATCGACCCTGCCTATGATGGCCCACCGCAACCGCTGATCGACATGGCGTTTGCCAGCTACAATTTCGACCGGATGGACGGGTTGCGCTACGAGATCGACCTGAGCCAGACCGCCCGCACCAACGCCGAGGGCGATGTGATCCGCGAGGGGCCGGGGCGCATCCGCAACCTGCGCCTGTCGTGCGGTCTGCCGGTGCGTGACGATGCCAGCTTTCTGGTCGCTACAAGCGCCTATCGCGCGGCGGGCGGGGGGCATTTCCCGGCTGCCCAAGCCTGCGAGACGGTCTGTTCCACGTCCGATCCGGTGCGCAGCGCGCTTGTGGATTACATCGCATCGGCGCGTGGGCCTCTCGACCCGGTCGTCGAGCCAAGCTTTCGCCTGACCCCGTTGGGCGGTGTGACCGTGGTGGTCCAGACCGGCCCCGGTGCTGCGTCTCATGGCGACCGGCTGAGCGCGCTTGGCCTCGCGTTCGACGGCATCGACGACATCGGATTCGCCAGATATTTGCTCAAAATATAGGCCATAATTTTTAATTTGCTTAAATTATGATCTAATTGCCCTGTATATGTGCGGTTTTCGTCCAGGTGCCGCTTGTGTGGGCATGCCGCCCGTTGACGTGCCGCAGCGCAGCCGGTGATCCTGAACCCCTACGAACACCGTGCTGCCAAGCCGAAGGAGACATCGCTTGCTCACCCGCGCTTTCCCAACCCTCGCCGCGGCGCTGATCGCCGCTACCCCGCTCGCCGCTGAGGATATCAACATCAACTTCGCTCTCGACTGGCGGTTCGAAGGGCCTTCCGCACCCTTTTTCCTTGCCATCGACAACGGCTACTTCGCAGAAGAGGGGCTGACGATCGAGATGGCCGCGGGCCAGGGCTCGCTGGATGCCATCCCGAAAATCGCCTCCGGCGCGTTTCCCATGGGATTTGCGGACATCAACAGCATGATCCGCTTCATCGACCAGAACCCGGGCGTGCCGATCACCGCGGTGATGATGTTCTACGACAACCCGCCCTTCTCCATCGTCGGCCGCGTCAGCCAGGGCATTTCCGGTATCGAGGATCTCGAGGGCTCCACTCTCGGCGCGCCGCCGCCCGATGGGGCATGGGCGCAGTTCCCGATCCTCGCCGCCGTGAACGGGATCGATGTCTCGACCATGACCATCGAACCGCTGGGCTTCCCCGTGCGCGAACCGATGCTGGCCGAGGGCAATGTCGATGCGGTGACCGGGTTCAACTTCTCGAGCTACCTGTCGCTCGCGCGTCTGGGCATCCCCGAGGAGGATATCACCACGATCCTCTTCGCCGACCATGGTGTGGCGGTCTATGGCAACGCCGTTCTCGTCAACACCGACTTCGCCGAAGCGAACCCCGAGGCCGTGACCGGTGCCTTGCGCGCCATCGCCCGTGGTGTTGCGGACGCCATTGCCGATCCGGCTGTAAGCGCCGCAGCCGTCATCACGCGCAACCCCGCCGGGGATGTGGAGCTTGAAACCCGTCGCCTGCAGATCGCGCTCGATGCCAATATCCTGACGGATTACGTGATCGAGAACGGCATGGGCAACATCGACCCCGAGCGGATGGCGCTCGCGCTGGAACAGATGCAGCTGACCTACGAGTTCCAGGGTGAGATCGACCCGGCGCTCTACTTCACGGACGCCTATCTGCCCGAGGCAGAGGTGCTGAGGATCGCGCCCGAGTGAACGGCTGCCGATGACCTTCCGACGGGCCGGTAGATCCCCGGCCCGTCGATCGTACGCAGGCGCAGTATGTGTATCGTTTGTGTACAGGGTGTGTACGGGGTTTGAGCCGATCTTTCGGCGACCGGATTGACCATGGCCTTACACAAATCCCACATGTGTTGATGCGCCGTTTACTCTTTCGAAGGCCCCCCGCATGCAGACTGACCCGTCACACTACATGATCGAATTGCGGTCGGTGACCCACGCCTACAAGACCAAGGCGGGGCCGCTTCCGGTGCTCGACAACCTCTCGATCAAGATCCCCGAAAACAGTTTCTGCGCCGTGGTCGGCCCTTCTGGTTGCGGCAAGTCCACGCTGACACGGCTGGTCTCGGGGCTGATGAAACCTGACGAGGGGCAGGTCTGGCTGCACAACAAGCTGGTGACCTCGCCGCGGCCTACCGTCGGCATGGCGTTCCAGAACCCGGTGCTGCTGGAATGGCGCACAATCCTGCAAAACATCCTGCTGCCCATGGAAATCGTCAAATCGTCCATGTCAAAGGCCGAGGCGACCGAGCGCGCGCATCATCTGCTGGAGCTGGTGGGACTGACCGGTTTCGCCGACAAGCGCCCCTCGGAACTGTCCGGCGGCATGCGCCAGCGCGCAGCCTGTGCCGCTCCATCATCCACAAGCCCGACGTCCTGATCCTTGACGAGCCCTTCGGCGCGCTCGACGCCTTCACCCGCGAGGATTTGTGGTGCACGATGCACGACCTGCGCGAGCAAGAACCCTTTACCTGCCTGCTGATCACTCATGATCTGAGGGAATCGGTGTTTCTCGCCGATCAGGTGATCGTCATGTCCGGTCGACCCGCCCATGCGCAATACGTGCTCGACGTCGACATTTCCGGCAAGCGCACGCTTGAAGATCTCTATGCGCCCAAGGCGGTCGAGATGTTGGCCATGCTCCGACACCAGATCCAGATCGCGCAGGGCCGCACCTCGGACGAGGACGCCCCCGCGCCACCACCACAGCCGAAACCGGCCCGCATCAAACCGATTCCGGGGGCGATCCAATGAACGACACAGCACGCAAGATCCTGGCGCCCACACTGTTCATCGTGGCGATCCTCGCGTTCTGGGAATGGTCGGTCTGGTACAACGACCTGCCCGATTTCCGCATGGCCAGCCCCTCGGATCTGATTCCGCGCTACATTCAGTTCTGGGATCTTTTCCTGATCAAGTCCTGGGAAACGCTCTGGCGCACGGTGGTGGGTCTCGGTCTTGCCGTGGTGGTCGGCACGCTGATCGGCATGGTCATGGGCTTCTCACAATTCGCGCGCGAGGGGCTTTACCCGATCCTCGTGGGCTTCAACGCGATCCCCAAGGCGACCGTCGTGCCCATCATCGCGCTGATGTTCGTGGGCCAGCACGATTTCAACACCGTGCTGATCGCCTTCATGATCTCGTTTTTCCCCATCGCCGTCTCCGTCTCCATCGGCCTCTCCACTCTGGAACCCGAATACCGCGACATCCTGCGCAGTCTTGGCGCGTCGAATGTCACCATCTTCTGGAAGATCGCGCTGCCCAAGACCTTGCCGGAATTCTTTGGCGCGCTGAAGGTCGCGGTCACGCTCGCCTTCATCGGCACCAACCTGATGGAGATCGTCTCGCCCCATGGCAGGGGCTTGGGCGACCTGTTCGACTCGGGGCGCATCAGTGCCGATTATCCGCTGATGTTCGCGGTGCTGTTTGCGCTGGCCGCACTTGGGATCTTGCTGTTCTACTTCGTGGTCTTCTTGGAGCGCATCTTCGCCGGATGGGCCGAGCGCAGCCCCGGTTGACGGACGGCGCTGTCATTGCGGCGCGGGTTTTGCCCAAAAACGAACGCATTTCTGCGTCAGGACGGTATCCGTGAATTTACCTCAGGGAATGCCTGTCTGTGCTGCGTCGCCTCTTGCTTGTTTGTATCGGAGCGGCCTTTCTGGCCTCGCTCGGTGTTATTGTCGCCCCGCTATTGTCGGAGACGGCGGCGCGGTGGCGCCCGAGGCATCACCGCAGGCCGCCGTGCGTACCCTCGCCCGTGGCGGCAGCTTCGAGCCGGGCCGTTTCGAGGTTGTCGAACGCCCCGATCTGCGCCCCTTGATGCCGCGCAACCCCCATTATGAAAGCCCCCTGATTGGCGGCGTCATGACCGAGACCACCTTTGACGGCCTGACCCCGCGCCGCTGGCAAATCTACGCGCCCGGCGGCGCGACCGATGAGCCGCGTCCGGTCATCGTGCTCTTCCACGGCACGAACCGCGACGGGATGTCGATGATTCACATGTGGAAGCGGGTCGCCGACGCGCAGGGTCTGGTTCTGATTGGCCTCAATGCGCCATCTGGCGGATGGCGCGGGGATGACCCCGATGCCGACTATCTTCATGCCGTTCTGGATCAGGCCGCCGCGCGCCACCCCATCGACCGAGACCGGATGTTCCTCTTCGGCCATTCCGCCGGTTCAATTGTGGCGCAGGTCGTGGGCAACCGTGTCCAAGGCCCATGGCGCGGCATTGCCGGTCACGCGGGCACCGTCAATCCCGGCTGGCTGCATCGGGTCACCGATGCCCCGCCGGTGCGGCACTATCTCGGGACGGCCGACCACATCTTCGCCACCGAAGCAGCCATCGCCGCAGGTCAGATGGTCGCCGAGGCCGGACATGACCACCAGCTTGTGTTGATCCCCGGTCATTCGCACTGGTTCTACGTCGGCGGCCCGATGTTCGCCGCCGATGCCTGGGCGTGGTTCGAGACCCTCTAGCTGTCCGGGCTTCTTGCATCGGGTGGCCCGAGCGACTATCTCCAGAGTCGAGAGGTTGGCGCGGGCAGGCGCCTCGCCAACCTGGTCAGGTCCGGAAGGAAGCAGCCACAACGAGCCCCGCTTGGGTCGATGTCCAGCCTCTCACTCAAGCGCATCGCGCCGCAGGCGTGATGCGCGTAGGCCCGGCAGGGTCATTCCGCAGGAATGATCCCGAAAGGGCACTATAATGTCACCTGTATAATTTCCCCTGTCACATCCCGCTCGGCATCGCAGGATCGACCACTGATCCCATGGTCGACACCAGCAGGTAGTTCAGAAAGATCCCGAACAGAACCGCCAACCCGAAATAGAGCGTCGCCCCCTCCAGCATGACGCGAAAGCGCGGCGCCATGGTGTGCCTGTGCCACTGCCACAGCAAGATGCCGCAGATCGCCGCGGGGATGTGGAAGGCCCCGAATACGGCCACCGCCCCATTGCCCATTGCGGCCATCACCCCGCGAAGGCCCCCCGGCCAGACCACGCCACCCACCCAAAACAGCAGCGCTGCAGCGGCCATCGCCCAGAAAAATCCGAACATCGCCGTCACGAGGAATTTGGGGGGGGTATGTTCTGCCATCTGCGCCTCTTGTGTCTGGGGCAAGGTAGCGCACCCGGCCCAAGCTTCACCATGGACCTTGGCGCGACGCTTCACTAGGGTCTGATGCGACCCGCACCCGGCTTGAGGCGACATGACCGACACACCCGACACCGGCTATCAGGTTCTGGCGCGGAAATACCGCCCGGCGACCTTTGCCGACCTGATCGGCCAGGAAGCCATGGTTCGCACGTTGAAAAACGCCTTCGCCGCCGACCGCATCGCGCAGGCCTTCATGCTGACCGGCATCCGCGGCACAGGCAAGACGACGACCGCGCGGATCATCGCCAAGGGGCTGAACTGCATCGGCCAAGACGGGCAGGGCGGGCCAACCACCGATCCCTGCGGGGTCTGCCAGAACTGCGTGGCGATCACCGAGGGTCGTCATGTCGACGTGATGGAGATGGACGCCGCATCAAACACCGGCGTGCAGAACATCCGCGACGCGATCATCGAAACGGTCAGCTACCGCGCCGCGCAGGCGCGCTACAAGATCTTCATCATCGACGAGGTTCACATGCTCTCGACGAGCGCGTTCAACGCGCTGCTCAAGACGCTGGAGGAACCCCCGCCGCACGTCAAATTCCTGTTTGCCACGACCGAAATCCGCAAGGTTCCTGTCACCGTCCTGTCGCGCTGCCAGCGCTTCGACCTGCGCCGGATCGAGCCAGAGGTGATGATCGCCCATCTGCAAAAGGTGGCCGGGCTGGAACATGCGCAGATCGCGGATGATGCCCTTGCCCTCATCACCCGCGCCGCCGAAGGATCGGTGCGCGACGCAATGAGCCTTCTGGATCAGGCCATCGCCCATGGCGCGGGCGAGACGACCGCCGACCAAGTGCGCGCGATGCTGGGTCTGGCCGACCGGGGCCGCGTGCTTGACTTGTTCGAGGCGATCATGCGTGGCGATGCGGCGGCGGCGCTGGACGAGTTGGGCGCGCAATATGCCGATGGCGCCGACCCTGTCGCGGTTCTGCGCGATCTGGCCGAGATCACCCATTGGCTAAGCGTCATCAAGATCACCTCGGATGCCGCCGAGGACCCGACCATCCCGCCCGAGGAACGTACCCGAGGCCGAAGCTTGGCCGAGCGTTTGCCGATGCGGGTTCTGACGCGCATGTGGCAGATGCTGTTGAAAGCCTTGGAAGAGGTCAGCCTGTCGCCCAATGCGATGATGGCGGCCGAAATGGCCGTGATCCGCCTGACCCATGTGGCCGACCTGCCCACGCCCGGCGATCTGGTGAAAAAGCTGCAATCGACGCCTGCGCCTGCGGGGGGCAGCGGGCCGGTGCGCCCGTCGGGCGGTGGTGGCACGGTCCATGCCCCCCGCGCGCAGGCTTCTGTGCCGCGTGGCGGCGGCGGCGCACAGGCCGCGCTGCAGCCCGAAGCCGGGGCCAGACCTTTCACTTTACCCCACCTTTCCCAGCATCGTGGCGCTGATCGAACAAGCCCGCGACATCAAGCTGCTGGTCGAGGTCAAGACCTGCCTGCGGCTGGTCAGCTACGCGCCGGGCCGGATCGAGTTTCAGCCGACCAATAGCGCGCCCGCCGATCTGTCCCAAAGACTTGGCCGCGCGCTGCAGCTTGCCACCGGCGCGCGCTGGATCATTTCACTGGCCAATGAGGGCGGCGCGCCGACCATCGCCGAGGCCGAACAGGCCCAGCGTCACGCGCTTGAGACGGAACTGGAACAGCACCCGCTGCTGCAGGCGGTCAAGGCCGCGTTTCCTGAGGCGCGCATCGCGCGGGTCCGCACCCGCGCCGAACTTGCCGCCGAGGCCAGCGCCGAGGCACTGCCCGATTTGCCCGACCCCGAGGACATGCACGAGGATTGGGACCCGTTCGACGATGAATGACAGATGGAGAATGACGCGATGCTGAAAGGTTTGGGCGGGCTTGGTGGTCTGGGCGACATGGCCAAGATCATGAAACAGGCGCAGGAAATGCAGACCAAGATGGCGGAGATGCAGGAAAATCTCGGCGCGATCACGGTCGAGGGCGTATCGGGCGCGGGTCTGGTCAAGGCTACCGCCACCGCCAAGGGCGAATTGATCGGGCTTGATATCGACCCCTCGATCTTCAACGCCGACGACAAGGAAGTGGTCGAGGACCTGATCCTTGCCGCCGTCAAGGATGCCCAATCCCGCGCGCAGGAAAAGAGCCAGGAGGAACTGGCGAAACTGACCGAGGGCATGGGCCTGCCGCCCGGCATGAAACTGCCGTTCTGAGGCGCACCCCTTGGCCGAGGCGCCCAAGGATATCGAGGCCCTGATCGAGATCATGGCCCGCCTGCCGGGGCTTGGCCCCCGGTCGGCGCGGCGTGCCGTGCTGCACATGATCAAGAAACGAGGCCAGCTGATGCGCCCCCTGGCCGAGACAATGACCCGCGTCGCTGAAACCGCGCGCGAATGTCTGAACTGCGGCAATATCGGCACCGCCGATCTCTGCCCGATCTGCGCTGACGACCGCCGCGCCAATGGCCAGATCTGCGTGGTCGAGGATGTGGCCGACCTTTGGGCAATGGAACGCGGGCAGTCCTTCGCCGGGCGTTATCATGTATTGGGCGGGACGCTGTCGGCGCTGGATGATGTCGGCCCTGAGGATCTGCGCATCCCGCGCCTGATCGACCGGGTAACGGGCGAACAGGTGACCGAGGTGGTGCTGGCTCTCAATGCCACCGTCGATGGCGTCACCACATCGCATTACATCGCCGATGCGCTAACTGGCATGGGCGTGGCCGTCACCTCGCTCGCGCAAGGCGTGCCGATCGGGGGAGAGTTGGATTACCTCGACGACGGCACGATTTCGGCGGCGCTCCGGGCGCGCAAGGCGCTGTGATGGCCGATCTCCGCACGACCCCCTTCCTGTGCCCCGCCTGTAGCCGCGCCCAACTGGCGCGCGCGCAAGTCGGCCTGTCCTGCCCCGCCTGCGGCTGGCGAGGCGCAGCGCCGCGACGGGGTGATCGACCTTGCCCCGATGACAGGCGCGACACCCAGCTTGACGTCGCCGCTTACGCCGCCGACCTGCCGGGCGAGGCTGCCTATTGGTCGATGTTCACCAGCCTTGACGCGGTGGTGCGCCAGACGCTTGGCGACGGCCCGCTGTCCGCCACGCTCGAGCTGGGCGCAGGCAATGGCGCGTGGACGTGGGGCCTTGCGCGCAGTCCGCGCTATCGCAACGTCTATGCGACCGACATCTCGCCCGAGTTCCTGCGCCTGATCGCGCCGGTCATTCCCGAGGATCGCACCCTGCTTCTGCGCGGTCCGGCCGAGGCGATTGCTTGCGCACCCGGCAGTCTCGACCTTGTGGTGGGCCGGTCGTTTCTTCACCATATCCACGATTACGAAGCGCTGCTGGCCGATCTGCGGGGCTGGCTGCGGCCGGGGGGCGCGGCGGTGTTCTTTGAGCCCTGCCTTCAGGGCAAGCTCTGGATCGCCTTCTTCATGGAACTGGTGCGGCGGCTGGATCGTCCCGTCGCCCCCGGGCTTCTTGCCAGCGTCTTGCTGCGCCTGCGCCTGCGACGCGGCGCCGAACAGCGGCTGAGCGCCACGGCCCATGCCCGGTTGCACGGCACGATGCGCCACATCCTCAAGGATTTCTACCACACCGACATCGACGCCATCCGCGCCGGGATCGAGGACAAGTATGTGTTCGACATCGACACATTGCTGGCTGCCGGTCGCGCCGCGGGTTTGCCGAGGCGAGAATGGTGAACCAGCCGCAAGACGGCGGCCTTGCCCTGCGCCGCATCCGGGGCGCGCTGGAAGGGACACTTGGGGCCGAAAAAGCGGCCTTGCGCGCCTACCAACCCCTGTTCGATGCGTTCGAGGCGACCTTTGGATTGAATGGGCAGACCGCGCCCGTCGCGCCCATGGTGTATTTCGTTTTCCGGGCCTGACAGATGGTGGCGGTCGTCACGTCGCGTCACGCTTTGACGGCGGCCCGATCGGGACTAGCCTTGCCGCATGAGCCATATCGCCGGAAGCAGGCCCTATACCCGCGCGGAATACATCTCGGATGCCATCGTGCATGCCTCGGGGATCGGCGCGGCCTTGGTCGGCGGCCCGCTTTTGATCATCATGGCCGCGCTCTGGATCGGGGAGGCGGGCGTTGTCACCGCTGTATCGGTCTATTTCGTCACTGGTCTTGCGATGTGGAGCGCATCGGCCGCCTACAACCTCATCCAGCGCCCTGCATGGGTCGACCGGCTGCGCCGGATGGATCAATCGGCCATCTATCTCAAGATCGCGGGCACCTACACGCCCTTTGCCGCCCTTGCCGCCGGTCAGGCCGGTTTTCTCGCGGGCATCTGGACCGTGGCCGCCATCGGCGCGGCGCTCATCTTGTTCACCAGCCGCTTTGGCTGGCTTGCCATTCCGCTCTACCTCGGACTTGGATGGGCCGGGGCGGTCTGGGGCGGGCCGCTGGTCGCGGGCCTCAGCCCCTTGAGCTTCTGGCTGCTGGTCGCGGGCGGGTTGATCTATTCCTCTGGCATCGCCTTTTTGCTCTGGGAACGCCTGCCGTTTCACAACACGATCTGGCATCTCTTTGTGTTTCTGGGCTCGCTCGCCTGCTACGCCGCCATCGCCGCCGAGGTCTGGGCGCGCGCCATTTTGGTCTGACGCGGCGTCGCCAGCCTTCCCCGCGTCGATTTTGACCTGTCTTTGACTGTCCGAAGGCTCTAATTCTCGCCCAAAGGTTCGTGAGGCGCCCCGCGCCCGAGAGAGGAGAGACCGCGATGAAGGTTCTTGTGCCCGTCAAACGCGTGATCGACTACAACGTGAAGGTCCGCGTCAAGGCGGACGGGTCCGGTGTCGATCTCGCCAACGTCAAGATGTCGATGAATCCCTTCGACGAAATCGCCGTCGAAGAGGCGATCCGCCTGAAGGAAGCCGGCAAGGCCGATGAGGTCGTGGCCGTGTCCATCGGCGTAAAGCAGGCGCAAGAAACCCTGCGCACGGCGCTCGCCATGGGGGCCGACCGCGCCATTCTGGTCGTTGCGGCCGAGGATGTGACGCAAGACATCGAACCGCTGGCGGTGGCCAAGATCCTTGCAGCGGTCGTGGCCGAGGAAAACCCCGGCCTTGTGCTGTGCGGCAAGCAGGCCATCGACAACGACATGAACGCGACCGGCCAGATGCTGGCCGCCCTGCTGGGCTGGTCGCAGGCGACCTTCGCCAGCGAAGCTGGAGGTCGAGGGCAGTGCGGCCGCTCGTCACCCGCGAAGTCGACGGGGGGTTGCAGACGATCAAGGTGCAATTGCCCGCGATCGTCACCGTGGACCTGCGCCTGAACGAGCCGCGCTATGCGTCGCCTGCCCAACATCATGAAGGCCAAGAAGAAGCCGCTCGATGAAAAGACCGCCGCCGATTACGGCGTCGATGTCACGCCGCGCCTGAGCGTGGTCAAGACAGTCGAGCCGGGCACGCGCAAGGCTGGCGTCAAGGTGGGGTCGGTCGACGAACTGATAGCGAAACTCAAGGATGAGGCGGGGGTTCTCTGATGGCGGTTCTTCTTCTTGCGGATGTGACGGGTGGCCAGCTGGCGACCGATGCGGTGTCCAAAGCGCTGACGGCAGTTTCCAGCCTTGGCGAGGTGCATGTGCTGGTCGCGGGGCAGGGCGGCGACGCCGCCGCCGCCGAGGCCGCGACGCTGGCGGGCGTGTCCAAGGTGATCTTTGCCGGCGATCACGGCTTTTGCCACATGCTGGCCGAACCTGGTCGCCGACCTTATCGTGTCGATGGCGGAGGGCTACAGCCACATCGCCGCGCCCGCGACCTCGGACGCCAAGAATGTGCTGCCACGTGTGGCGGCGCTCCTCGATGTCATGGTGATTTCCGAGGTGGTGGCCGTCATCGACGCCGAAACCTTCGACCGGCCGATCTATGCGGGTAACGCGATCCAGACCGTCAAATCCACCGACGCGACCAAGGTCATGACCATCCGCACTGCGGGCTTCGAGGCTGCGGCCAAGGGCAATTCCGCCCCGGTCGAGGCTTTGGGCACCGCCGCCGCCACCGGCCTCTCGGCCTGGGTCGAGGACAAGGTCGCGGCGTCGGACCGGCCGGAACTGACCAGCGCGGGCATCGTCGTCTCGGGCGGGCGCGGTGTCGGCTCCGAAGAGCAATTCGCGTTGATCGAAGGGCTGGCCGACAAGCTGGGCGCGGCGGTCGGCGCATCGCGCGCAGCGGTCGATTCGGGCTACGCGCCGAACGACTGGCAGGTCGGGTCAGACCGGCAAGGTCGTGGCGCCCGATCTTTACGTCGCGGTCGGCATTCCGGCGCGATCCAGCATCTTGCGGGCATGAAGGACAGCAAGGTCATCGTCGCGATCAACAAGGACGAAGAGGCGCCGATCTTTCAGGTCGCCGATTACGGCCTTGTCGCCGACTTGTTCGAGGCCGTGCCGGAACTGACCTCCAAGCTCTAAGCAACCCGCTCCTGCCTTGAAACCGCCCCGGCAAAGGGGCGGTTTTTTCATGCCAGCAGGGCCGCCAACTGCCGCGCGGCCAGATCGTGACCGTCCGGCCCGGGCACGACGCGGGCCGCCGCCTCTTCACGGGCGGCAAAGAACATGCCCCGTGTCGCCGGTGCATGTTGCGGCACGGGCGGAACCGCGATGGTGCAAGACGCCGCCCGGCCAGTCACCTGCGCCAGCATCTCCGCGGTGACAAACAGCGGGTCATGGCCCAGCTGCACCCCCGGCTGGCCCATGTCGGGATGGCGGCGCGACAACCACAGCAGATGCACCGGCACCGGGGCGCGGTCGAGAAAAGCCAGCATCCGCGCCACCCAAGCCTCGCGCAATTCCGCCTCGACCACGCCGAACCGATCCACCGACAGCCCCCTCAGGTGTGTCAGCAGATGGCGCGTGAAATGAAACTCGGTGAAATCCACGTCGCGATAGAGCGTGCGCAACATCGTGGTGGCCTTGATGAACCGGTCATTGCGGCGCGGATGCACGGCATAGAAGCGGTTCGTCATGTTCTGCGCTCCGGTGATCTGCAAGACCACGGCCCGCGCGCCGCGCAGGGCCGTTTGGATCGCGGCATCGTACAGCAGCACGTCCAGCCCCGCATTCATCACGCCCATGTTGACCACGTCGCAGGGCAGGGCCGCATCCAGCTGCGCCGTAAAGGGCGCGTGGATGAACCGGCCGAATGTCTCCGACCCGCCAAGGCACAGCACATAAGGCGCATCCAGCGCGTGCCCCGGCCCCCGGAACCGCAGGACGGACCCCGGATAGACCACCGGATGGTAATCGAGAGGCAAATGCCCCCTGTGTTCGAAACTCATTCCCCTTCTCTCCCGCAGAATAGAAGACTCACCCAAGGGCGACCTTGCGGCAGAGGTGTTTCCGAAATGCTAAGCTATTAATTCACATATACTTTCTGGAAAATTCGACCGATCCGCCTGCCATTGCGCCGCGGCGGGGCAGGGGTTGTCTCGCCCCGCCGCTCGCGCCTATGCTGCGCGCAACAGGCGATCAGGGTCAGCGGCGCCCAAAGCGCAGGGCATGAGGGACGGATATGGAGATTTCTTCGATCGGCGTGGTTGGTGCGGGCCAGATGGGCAATGGCATCGCTCATGTCTGCGCTCTGGCGGGCTATGACGTGGTGATGACCGATATCAGCGCGGATGCTCTGGCCAATGCCGTCGCCCTGATCGACCGAAACATCGCCCGTCAGGTCAGCCGTGGCAAGGTAACCGAGACCGAGATGGCGGCCGCCATGGCCCGCATCCGCACCACCACGACCTTGGCCGAGGTAGGCCAGAGCGATCTGATCATCGAGGCCGCGACCGAGCGCGAGACGGTCAAGCAGGCGATTTTCGAGGACTTGCTGCCGCATATCAAACCGACCACGATCCTGACCTCCAACACGTCGTCGATCTCGATCACGCGGCTGGCCTCGCGCACCGACCGGCCCGAGAAATTCATGGGCTTCCACTTCATGAACCCCGTGCCGGTGATGCAACTGGTGGAACTGATCCGCGGCATTGCCACGGATGAAGAGACGTTCAAGGCCTGCAAATCCGTCGTCGACCGGCTGGGCAAGACGGCGGCCACTGCCGAGGATTTTCCCGCCTTCATCGTGAACCGCATCTTGATGCCGATGATCAACGAGGCGGTCTATACGCTTTACGAAGGGGTCGGAAACGTCACCTCCATCGACATGGCGATGAAGCTGGGCACCAATCACCCCATGGGGCCGCTGGAATTGGCCGATTTCATCGGGCTCGACACCTGCCTTGCGATCATGAATGTGCTGCATGACGGGCTGGCCGACACCAAATACCGCCCCTGTCCGCTGCTGACGAAATATGTCGAGGCCGGGTGGCTGGGGCGCAAGACCCAGCGCGGCTTCTATGATTACCGGGGCGAGGGTGATCCGGTGCCGACGCGCTGAGGCGCGCTGTCACCCCTGAGGTTACAGCTGATCGGGGTCGTCTTTCAGCGACAGGGCGTGCGCCCGCAGCCATGCCATGAAATCACGCGGCCGCTCGATCCGGTCTTGCCACTGGTCGGGCGTGATCGGGTTGCCGATGATGGGCGCTTGCGGCTTGTCGAAACTGTGCACCACCTCGTGGATCAACAGGCCCTGCCGCAAGATCGGCGAGATGCGGTTGGCCATCTGATACCAGCGCGAATTCGACCCGGTGAAGAAACACGGCACGATGGTCGCCCCCGATTTGCGGATCATCTTGGCGGTAAAAACGTTCCACTCCCCCTCGATGGCCGGGCCGAACATCGTGTCGGCGACAGCCACGGCGCCCGATGGGAACAGCGCGATCAACCCCTTCTGGTCCAGATGCGCCATTGCGTTGGCCCGCATCTGCAGCATCTTTTCCTGCGCTTCGGGTTCATGCGGGAAGGGCACAGGGATCATGTAGCCCGACGCGCTTTCATCAAGCCCGGTCAACAGCGCCCGGGTAAGGATCCGGTAATCAGGTCGCCTGCGCCCGATCAGATCGGCCAGGATCATCCCGTCGACAAGCCCGTGCGGATGGTTCGCCACGAAGACCACCGGCCCCTCGGTCGGAATGCGCTCAAGCTGGTGCTGCGGGGTCTGAAGGTCGATCCCCATGACCTTCATCGTGGCCGGCCAGAACGCCT
The DNA here is from genome assembly GCA_018401055.1 of Roseicyclus sp. The sequence continues at coordinate 43,363 of JAGYLB010000108.1, read as the reverse complement.
GCCCCGTCACCTCGCCCAGTTTCTCGAACTGGCGGACGCGGCGGATGATGGTCAGCTTGCCGGTGGCCCATTCGATCGCCTTTATCGCCTGACGGGTCCAGAAACTGTCGAAACTGTTGGCATAGGTCAAACTACGCCGGTCATAGACCCGATCGGGCCCCGGTCGCAGCGCCGGTCGCGGCGCAGAGATATTGCGGGAACTCGTATCGGTCACGCGCCCTCGTCCCATCCGGTCGGTTGCCGTCGCTTGCCCCGGGTCAGCTGCCTTCGCCGAAACGCTCGGCCACAAGGGCCGCAAGCGCATCGGCTAGCATCGTCGCCTCCGGGCCGGAGGTTTCGACTTCAATAGAGGTTCCCATGGAAGCTGCCAACATCAAAAGCCCCATGATCGAGTCGCCAGCGGCGCTCAGCCCATCCCGGCGGACGGTTGCCGTTGCGTCATGTGCCTCCACCACCTCGACGAAACGGGCCGAGGCGCGGGCATGCAGACCCTTGATATTGACGATGTCCAGATGGCGGATCTCGGACCGGTCGGACATGGGTTCACGGGCCTCCGTCAAAACTGTTGATGTAGCGCCGCCCCGCCTCGGCGGCGCGGGCCACGGCCTCTTCGACGTCCAGATCGCGTGACTTGGCCAGTTTGATCAGCATGGGCAGGTTCACGCCGGTCAGGATCTTGCGGTTGCGCGGGCGGCAAGCGGTCAGCGACAGGTTCGAAGGCGAGCCGCCGAACATGTCGGTCACCACCACGACGCCCGATCCGTCATCAACCGCATCGGCGGCATCGCAGATTTCGCGGGTGCGGGCGGCGCGGTCATCCTCGGGGCCGACGGAAATGGCGATCATCGCGGGTTGCGGTCCGACAACATGCTCCGCCGCCCGCTTCAACTCGGGGGCTAGCCCGCCATGGGCAACGATCACGATGCCGATCACGTTCCTGTCGCCTCTGGACCTACGGGCTCCGCGCTCGTCCCGGCTGCGCGTCGCTGTTCCACTTCCCTGTGCCTTTTAGACACAGCCAGGCCCGCTTCCGCAAGGTGCGCAGACAGGATTTCGGTCATCGCGACCGACCGGTGTTGCCCGCCGGTACATCCGAAGGCGATCGTGAGATGGCTTTTGCCCTCGGCCTCGAAGGCAGGCAAAAGCAGGTCGGCCATCGCGATCACCTGATCCCGGAAGGCCGGAAATCGCGGGTCGGAGGCGATATAGTCCTGCACCGTCTGCGCGCGCCCATCTTCTTGCCGCAGCGTGCTGTCCCAGTGCGGATTGCGCAGGAAGCGACAGTCAAACACCAGATCCGCGCCCGTAGGCAGGCCCCGCCGGTAGGAAAAGGAGGTTACGGTTACAGCCAGCCGTCCGGCGCCCGTCGGGGCGAAGAGGCGCGTCATCTCGGCCTTCAGGTCGTGCGGCGTCAGGGCCGAGGTGTCGATCAGCACGCTGGCATGGGCGCGAACCGGGCCGAGCAGCGACAATTCCTGTGTGATGCCCTGCACCGGATCGGCCTCGGGCGCCAGCGGATGACGCCGCCGGGTCTCGGAATAGCGCCGTTGCAGGACGTCGGCGGCACAATCCAGATAGAGTAGATCGGGCGCATAGCACGGGGATGCCGCCAATCTGTCATGGGCCGCGACCAGCCCCGCGGCGGAAAAATCCCTATTGCGCGCATCAATCCCCAGTGCCATCGGCCGGTCGGGCGGCATCCCTTCCAGCAGGCGCGGCAACAGGCCGAGCGGCATGTTGTCGATCGCCTCGAACCCCAAATCCTCCAGCGCGTGGATGGCCGTAGACCGCCCCGCACCCGAGGGGCCGGTGACAAAGATCACACGGGCAGGCGCGCCCGGATCTGGGCTGGTTTCGGTGGGCATGGGCCTCCGGGGCGGTCAGACCTCGGCGCGACCATGCCGCGCCATTAGGAAAAGGGCTGGCCCAAGGGTGTTGTGTCCCGCGCCCAGGATCAACGGGCACAGCGCGTTCCCGATCGCGACCAAGCGTCGCGGCGGCAGCCGCTCGGGCTCGGTCCGGTCCATGTCGACGACGAAAGCCAAAGGCGCCGAAGGGCGTGTCGCGCCCGCTCGGATCAGTCCGATGCCGCGCGCCTCGATAAGGTCGGGGGATTGTGCTGGGCGTGATATCCGGGGCGGGCCGTCGACGTGATCCAGCCAGAGCCCATCATCGGCGATCAGCTCTGCCTCCATCGTCAGCAACGTCAGAGCGAGGCCCGATTTGCCCGATCCAGGCGCGCCAAGGATCAAGATGCCCTGATCTCCAACCGCCACGCCGGTGCCGTTGACCCAGATCGCACGCCCCTTGGTTCCGGCCGCCCAACGGGTGATCGGCTCGGGCTCAGGGGTGGCGGCGGTCATCACAGGCGTCAGATCGGCAGGCCGACGACGAACCGCGCGCCCAATGGCGTCGAGGTGGCATCGGCGGCGGTCGGGCGGATGTTCTCGGCCCAGATCACGCCGCCATGCGCCTCGACGATCTGCTTGGAGATCGCGAGGCCAAGGCCCGAATGGTTGCCGAACTGCTGCACCGGACGTTCGGAATAGAAGCGGTTGAAGACCTTGGTCAGCGCCTCTTCGGGAATGCCGGGGCCGGTGTCTTCGACCACGATCAACACCCGGTTCTCGCGCCGCCGCGCCCAGAGGCGCACGGCGTCACCCTCATCACAAAAGGATATCGCGTTGGACAGCAGGTTGACGAAGACCTGCGCCAGACGCCCCTCCAGCCCCGAGATGAGGATCGGTTCCGGCGGCAGGTCGGTGACGAAATCGACACCTTTGCGCGACGCTTCTTCGCCGTGGTAGTGCGACAGGTTCTGCAGCGTTCGGACGAGGTCGAAATCCTCCTCCTCCTCCTTGACCAGTTCACTGTCGAGCCGGGACGCGTTCGAGATGTCGGACACCAGACGGTCTAGCCGCTGCACGTCATGTTCGATGACTTCGAGCAGGCGGTTGCGCTGATCCTCGGTGCGGGCGACGCGCATCGTTCCCACGGCCGAGCGCAGGCTGGCCAGCGGGTTCTTGATCTCGTGGCTCACGTCGGCGGCGAATTGTTCGTTGGCGTCGATCCGGTCATAGAGCGCGCCGACCATGCCGCGCAGCGCGCCCGACAGCCGCCCGATCTCATCGGGGCGGCCGGTCAGGTCGGGGATGCGCACACGCGTCGGGCTCATCTTGCGGGCGTTCTTGTCCCGGCCCAGTTCGGCCGCGGCCGCCAGATCGGCCAGAGGATGCGCGATGGTCGAGGCCAGCACGAGGCTGAGCCCGATCGACACCAGCAGAGCCACGACGAACATCTGCAACAATTGCTCGCGCTCGACCCGCACCAACTGGTCAATCTCGCCTGCCGCGGTCGTGACCACCACGATGCCGATCTGACCTTCCGCCCCGAACACCGGCGTGGCGGCGGCATAAAGCGTGCCCGAGGCATCGGTGCGCGGCTCAGAACGGTGACCCCGGCGCTGGCCGGTCCGACGAGCGATTGTGCAAGGTCCCGGCCGGTGCGCGCGGGCACGCTTTGCTGTCCGCCCGTCAGAAGACCCGACAGGCCCGACCAGACGGAGTTCAGGAAATCCGTGATCAACAACGTGTCCTGCCGCCGATTTTCCAGCCCGCGCACGGGTCGCGCCGGACTCCGGGCGATTTCGTCCGTCGAGGTCACCAGTGTACCGGGCAGGGCGTAGATGAAGATATCGACCCCGTCCGACAGGCTCAGACGGCTTAGAATTTCGGCCACGTCGCGCCCGTCATTCCCGGTGAGGTCTGCGGGCGCTGCGGTCGGCAGCGCCGCCTCCAGCACCTCGGCGATCAGCTGCGCCTCGACGGCCAGTGCGCGTTCGCGCTGCACCACGAGGCTGTCGCGGAACGGGTTGAGATACATCACGCCCGCCACCAGCACGACCATGGCCAGCAGGTTGAACATGATGATCTTGCGCGCCAGCGGCGAGCGGTTGAGCGAGATCAGGCCGCGCCGGGCGCGGGCAGCCTTCAGCTCGGTCTCGACCGAGCTGTGCGGACGGTCCCAATCCTCGCCCAGGACGATGTCGCCCCGGGCGCGGGCGCGGCGGTTGGTCATGGAGAGGTCGGCGGGCACGGGCCTTTCGCCTTATTCTTCGTTGTAGCGGTAGCCGATTCCATACAGCGTCTCGATCGCCGAGAAATCGTCATCGACCGACCGCATCTTCTTGCGCAGGCGCTTGATGTGGCTGTCGATGGTGCGGTCGTCGACATAGACCTGTTCGTCATAGGCGACATCCATCAGCTGGTCGCGGCTTTTGACGAAGCCGGGGCGCTGCGCCAGCGCCTGCAGAAGCAGGAATTCGGTCACGGTCAGCGACACGTCGCGGCCCTTCCACGTCACGGCGTGGCGAAGAGGGTCCATCGACAATTCGCCGCGCGCCATCACCGCGCTTTCTTCGGGCGTGCTTGTCGCGTCCGAGGCGATGGCCTCTTGGCGGCGCAGGATGGACCGGATGCGTTCGACCAGAAGCCGCTGCGAAAACGGCTTTTTGACGTAATCATCCGCGCCCATGCGCAGGCCCATCAGTTCGTCGATCTCGTCATCCTTGGAGGTGAGAAAGATCACCGGCATCCGGCTTTTCTGGCGCAGACGCTGCAACAGGTCCATGCCGTCCATCCGGGGCATCTTGATGTCAAAAACACCCAGATCCGGCAGGCGGCGGTTGAAGGCATCCAGCGCGGATTGCCCGTCGTTGTAGGTTTCCACATCGAAGCCCTCGGCTTCGAGTGTCATGGAGACGGACGTCAGAATATTCCTGTCGTCGTCGACAAGTGCGATCCTCGGCATTCGGGTGACCCTTGTTACTGCTCGACTGTTTATTTTTTCTGTATTCTCCCTAGTTGGGCCGAGAGAATCAATCTTTATTCTCCGAATCAGCCCGAATCGTGCCCTAATCTATGGGTGCGGCGCGTTAAGGAGTGGTGAAACGGCCACAGGCATTTGCGCTGATCGGCATCATGTCCCGCCGGGCTAACGAAAGAAAATTGCTGGATGGTTGCGCTAACTGTGTGAAAGCGTCCTGTTCAGCATCAAAATCGTCATGATATAGGCGGCCATGGCGCGGTGGTGACAACCGCATGACAGCCAATATCGATCCGGGAGCATCGAGACATGACAACCCCACGCGTGAACCCCTCGCAGACGTTGGAAGCCCAGGGCATGACGGGGCTTGGCTCCGTACACTACAACCTGCTGGAGCCTGCCCTGATCGAGGCTGCCGTCTCGCGTGGCGAAGGTCGTCTTGGCAAGGGCGGCACGCTGCTGGTCTCGACCGGCAAGTTCACCGGCCGCTCGCCCAAGGATAAATTCGTGGTCCGCACCCCCGCGGTCGAGGATCAGATCTGGTGGGACAACAACCGCCCGATGACGCCCGAGGCCTTCGATGTCCTTCATGCAGACATGTTGGCGCACATGAAGGGGCGCGACTATTTTGTACAAGATCTCTATGGCGGTGCCGACCCGGCGCATCGCCTGGATGTGCGCGTGGTCTCGGAACTGGCATGGCACAATCTGTTCATCCGCCACCTGCTGCGCCGTCCCGCAGCCGAGGAACTGGCGTCTTTCGTGCCCGATTACACGATCATCAACTGCCCCGGCTTCAAGGCCGATCCGGCGCGCCACGGCTGCCGCAGCGACACGGTGATCGCGCTGAATTTCGAGCGTAAGCTGATCTTGATCGCCAACACCGAATACGCAGGCGAGAACAAGAAATCGGTTTTCACGCTGCTCAACTACATCCTGCCCGGCAAGGGCGTGATGGCGATGCATTGCTCGGCCAACCACGCCACCGGCAACCCCGACGACGCGGCGGTGTTCTTTGGCCTGTCGGGCACCGGCAAGACGACGCTCTCGGCCGATCCGGGGCGCACGTTGATCGGCGACGACGAACATGGCTGGTCGGACAGCGGCATCTTCAATTTCGAGGGTGGCTGCTACGCCAAGACGATCAACCTCCGTGAGGAAGCCGAGCCGCAGATCTACGCCACCACCCGCACCTTCGGCACGGTGATCGAGAACATGGTCTACGATCCCGACACGCTGGAGCTGGATTTCGACGACGACAGCCTGACGGCCAACACCCGCTGCGCCTACCCGCTGGACCAGATCGCCAATGCCTCGGCCAGCGGGCTGGCGGGCCACCCGAAGAACATCGTCATGCTGACCTGCGACGCCTTCGGCGTGCTGCCGCCCATCGCGCGGCTGACGCCGGCGCAGGCGATGTATCACTTCCTGTCGGGTTTCACCTCAAAGGTGGCGGGCACGGAGCGCGGCGTGACCGAGCCGGAGCCGACCTTTTCCACCTGCTTTGGCGCCCCCTTCATGCCGCGCCGTCCCGAGGTCTATGGCAAGCTGTTGCAAGACAAGATCCACGAGCATGGCGCGACCTGCTGGCTTGTGAACACCGGCTGGACCGGCGGAGCCTATGGCACCGGCAACCGCATGCCGATCCGTGCGACCCGGTCGCTTCTGACTGCCGCGCTGGACGGGTCGCTGAACGCGGGCGACTTCCGCCGCGACCCGAATTTCGGCTTCGACGTACCGCTGGCCTGTTATGGCGTCGAGGACGCGCTGCTCGACCCGCGCGGCACATGGTCCGACCCGGAGTCCTATGACCGTCAGGCCCAGAAACTGGTGCAGATGTTCGCCGACAATTTCGCGCAATACGTCCCCTTCATCGATGATGACGTGAAGGCGGCTGCCATTTCGTGATAGGCTCTGCCGGGGGCGAGGTACGTCCCCGGCGGCCGTTCGACGGAAAGGGCAGATGGATCGACATTCCGGCAAGATCGGTGCGGCGCTGGCCATTGCGATGGCCCTGCCACAGGCTATTTTGGCGCAAGACCTGCCCAATCCCTTCAAGTCCGACCTGATCGACAGCCTCCAATACGGGGTCTATTGCGCCGAGGGGCCGATCGAGCTGCAAGAGGCCCCCGACACGGCCGCAGGCGTGGTCAACATCGTCCCCGGCCTGCCCGAGATGCGGGCGGTCACGACCCTAGTCTTAGCCCAGATCGGCATCGGCTTCGGCATCGTGGTCGAGGCGCGCGACGGTCTGGTGCTTGATCCCGCTACGGTCACCATCACCCACCCGCCCTATCCCGATACCGGGATCGAGGTGGAACGCTGGGTCACATCCATCGACGGGGATGGCCCCGGCCTGATCGGGTTCAGCTTCGAAGTCGACAGCGAACTGGTCACCGGGCGCTGGACCTTCGAGGCCGAACATCAGGGCGAATTGGTCTTTCGCATCGATTTCGAGGTGGTGCCGCCCGCCCTTTTGCCTGATCTGGCGCAGGGCTGTTCGGGTGCGATCCTGTCCTGACGCGCCGTCAGCCCACCAGCCCGCGCCGCACGAGGTTTGCGCCGGCCACGATCAGAACCACCAATGTGGCGCGGCGGAACACCACCGGGTTCATCCGGTCCGACATCCAGAACCCCATCTGCATCCCCAGAAACGCAGGGATCAGCAGCGCCGCCGACCATGGCGCCGTGACCGTGTTCAAGACGCCCGACTGCAGATGGCCCAGAAACAGCGTGACCGAGCCGAGGCCGTATACCACGCCCTGCACCAACATCTGCTTGGCCTTTGGCGTCTCAAGCGCGATGAGGTAGAGCACCGTGGGTGGCCCCCATGTGCCCGTCAGCCCCCCGATGGTGCCCGAGATGAAGCCGATGATCCATTCAGATGGCCTGCGCCACGCAGGCGTGATGCGGAACCGCACGCCGGTCAACTGCATCAGCGACAGGATCACGGTCGGCACGCCGAGCACGAGGTAGAAGGTCTGCGTCGGGATCATCGTGACGAATTGTGCCGAGATCAGGATCATCACGCAGATGATCACGATGTAGCGCCAGAATTCCCGCAAGGCTTCGCCGGCCTGCGACCACGAAAACCGCATGACTTGCAAGATATTCGACATCACGATGGGCAAGACGATTCCCGCCACCGCGACCAGCGGGTCCAGAAACAACGACAGGCCCGAGATCATGATGAGCGGCATGGCAAAGCCGATGGCGCCCTTGACGAAGCCCGCGACCATCGTGACACCCATAGCCGCCGCAAAGGCCCATAACGGCATGAGATCGAAGGTTTCCTGCAGCATGAGCGCCCCCTGTTGCCGCGCTTCTAGCCCGGCCCGTAAGTCGCCGCATCGCAAAAATCATCGCGACATTTTCCTGCGCAGGTGCGACAAACTGGGTATTTTTGTTGCGCTGCACCTGCAAAGGCCCTAGATCACGCCGAAAGCTTTGCGTGCCATCCCGATGGAAGGAGACCGACCATGCCCCGTGACGGACAGATGACAGACGACACCCTTGTGATCCTCTCCGACCTGCTGGCGCTGACCGCAGCCGCCGTTACCCCCGCCGAGGCTTTGCTGAACACCGCCCGCACCCGCGTCGCGGCGCTTGTGACTGTCGACGGAAAGATTTCGGGCGCGGCCATCGAGGAACACCAGACCGCGGCGCATGGCCTGGCCTGGGTGGCCACCTATGTGGAATCGCTGCGCCAGATGCAGGCGTGGGCCGAGCGTTTGTCTGAGCAGGGCAAGTTCGGCGAGGTCGAACAGCTGATCTTGCAGATCGCCTTTGGCGAATACCTCTGGCAGCTCTATGGCGGCATCCAGATGAACCAGGGCGAGATTGTCAGCCTGCAGGATCATCGGCCTGACGCCAGGACGATCAGCGCGTGACTGATGACCGATCCGAGGTGATGACAGCTGACCCAAGGCGGGCAATACCCAAGCCGCCCGGATGCGGCTTGTCGCGCTGATGCGCGAACGGAGGGCCGAGATCACCGTGGGCGCCACCGGTCTCGACGATGAGCTTGAGATGATCCGCGAGCAGTTCCGCCGCTACGCCGTGGACAAGGTCGAGCCCTACGCCCATGAATGGCACCTCAAGGACGAATTGATCCCGATGGAGATCATCGAGGAACTGGCCGAAATGGGCGTGTTCGGCCTGACCATCCCCGAGGAACACGGCGGTCTGGGCCTGTCCAAGGCCTCGATGTGCGTGGTGTCCGAGGAACTGTCGCGCGGCTATATCGGCGTCGGCTCGCTTGGCACCCGTTCCGAGATCGCGGCCGAACTGATCCTGCGCGGGCGGCACCGAGGCGCAGAAGGCCAAATGGCTGCCCGGCCTCGCCAGCGGCGAAATCCTGCCGACCGCGGTCTTCACCGAGACCCAACACCGGATCCGACCTCGGCAGCCTGCGCACCCGCGCCGTGAAGGATGAGAACGGCGACTGGATGCTCACCGGCAACAAGACATGGATCACCCATGCCGCGCGCACCCATGTGATGACGCTGCTGGCCCGCACCGATCCCGGCGCCGACCGATTACCAGGGCCTGTCGATGTTCATCGCCGAGAAGACCCCGGGCACCGACGACAGCCCCTTCCCGACCGCGGGCATGACCGGCGGCGAGATCGAGGTTCTGGGCTATCGCGGCATGAAGGAATACGAGCTCGGCTTCGACAATTTCCATGTGAAGGGCGAAAACCTGCTGGGCGGGGACGAGGGCAAGGGCTTCAAGCAGCTGATGGAGACGCTTCAATCCGCCCGCATCCAGACCGCCGCCCGCGCCGTCGGCGTCGCGCAATCGGCGCTGGATGTGGCGATGCAATACGCCGAGGACCGCAAGCAGTTCGGCAAGCCCCTGATCGCCTTCCCGCGCGTCGCCGTCGAAACTGGCGATGATGGCGGTCGAGATCATGGTGGCGCGCCAGCTGACCTATTTCTCGGCCACCGAAAAGGACGCAGGGCGCCGCTGCGACCTCGAGGCCGGGATGGCCAAGCTGCTGGGCGCGCGCGTGGCTTGGGCCGCGGCCGACAACGCGCTGCAGATCCATGGCGGCAACGGCTTCGCGCTGGAATACAAGATCAGCCGCATCCTGTGCGACGCCCGTATCCTCAACATCTTCGAGGGTGCCGCCGAGATTCAGGCGCAGGTCATCGCGCGTCGCCTGCTGGGGTGACCGCGCGGGCGTCATGGTGCGCCGTGACCCGGCGCCCTGCCCTCGCTAACCCCTGGCGGGATTGCTGCCTGCAGGCGCACCTTTACTCTCTCCCTCCAAGCCTACCACAAGCCACCTTTGACTAATTTAGCCATTCATGGCTGATCTTCGGCTCATGGCCCCCCCGACCAGCGCCCCACCCGCGCAAGCCCTTCACCCACGACACCTTCGTGGCGCTGACCCGTGGCCCGGTCCCCGCCATGAGCCTGTTCGGCCCGCGCCGCACCGGCAAGACCGAGTTCCTGCTCCACGATCTCGGCCATCACGCCGCCGCCCAATACGGCCACCGCGTGCTTTACGCGAGTTTCTGGCAAACCTCCGTCGCGCCGCTGGGCTTGCTGATCTACGCCGTGTCCGAGGCGTTGCGCCCGCGCAGCTATGCCGACCGCGTCGCCGACTGGCTGCGCCATCCGCCGATCAAGGTCCGTATCGGGTCTGAAAAGGGCCCCGGCGCGGTCGAGCTTATCTGTCCGACCGCCGCGAGGCGCAACTGGGCCAGGATCTGCTGCTGCTCGACGACTTGCTGGGGCAACTGGCCAGCCCCGACAAACCGGCGCTCCTGCTGCTCGATGAAGTGCAGGAACTGGCCACGGCCCCCGGCGGGACAGAGATCATGGCGGGCCTGCGCACGGCGCTCGACCGCCGCCGCGACGGAGCCTCAAGACCGTGTTCACCGGATCGTCCCAGATCGGGCTGAACCGCATCTTTTCCACCCGCGACGCACCGCTTTACCGGTTCGCAGCCCCTCTGACCGCCGCCGCTCGGCCCCGATTTCGTGACCCATCAACTGGCGGCCTTTCACAGCGTGTTCCAGCGCCGCCTTGACCCTGACACGGCGCAACGCTTTTTCGACCGGTTCGGGGCCAACCCGATGGCCTTCCAGCGCTGGCTGATGACGCTGGGCCAATACCGTGACCTGCCCGAGGACAAGGCCGCCGACCAGACCGCCGACGCGTTGGCCCATGACCTCGATTTCGACCGCACATGGCTGGACCTGCAGCCCCATCACCGCGCCATGGCCCGCATCCTTGCCGAACGCGAGCACGATCCCTTCGGCGCGACCGGCGCCGCCCGCTACGAGGTGTTGACCGGCCAGCCCGCCCCGATCCCGCAGACGCGTCAAAGCCATGTCCGCACGCTGGCGCGCCGAGGTCTGGCCGATCAATGGGACCGCGACTGGCGCCTGACCGATCCGCTGTTCGAGGCTTGGGTGCTCGACCGCCCCGAGGCCGAGATCTGATGCGCGCGTTCCTCGCCCTTGATATCCCCGAGGATGTGGCGGGCGCGCTGATCCGCCTGCAATCGACCATCACCTTCGGTCGCCCGGTGCCCGAGGACAACCTGCACCTGACGCTGGCATTCCTTGACGACGCGCCCGAGCAGGCGCTTGAGGATCTGCACGACCTGATGACCGCCTTTCGCGCGCCGCCCGTCGACATCCGTTTCACCGCGCTCGACAGTTTTACCGAGGGCGAGCGTGGGCTGATCTTCGCCGCCGTCGACCGCACCGATGCGCTGCAGGCGCTGCATGACCGGCTCGCCGCGCTCTGTCGCTCCGCCGGCCTCGACCTGCCGCGCCGCCGGTTCCGGCCGCATGTCACGCTGACCCGCGCCAATCGCCGCCCCGACGGCACCGCCCGCGACCGGCTGGCCGCAAGCCTTGGCTCCGGTGCCCGGCCTGCCGGGTTTCACCGCGCGGGCCGTCACGCTCTACGAATCCACCCTGACACCGCGCGGCGCGATCCACGAGGGCGCTGGCCAGTTACCCGCTGACCGGCTGAGCGCGCGCCGCGATCTGGTCGACCAGCCTTTGCCGCGCGGGCGGCAGGGGTTTGTCGCCCAGCGAGGGCGCCAGATGTTCCGACAAGAAATGCCCTGTGGTATGCAGGCCCGCCACGACCTCGGCCGGGTCGCCGCCCGAAAGGCCGCGCAACACGCCGGGCAAAGGCAGGAGCCGGTCGACCCAGACCCCTGCCGCCGCCGCCGAGACAGCACGGCCTGTGCGCGGCGAGACAAAGGCGAGATCCTGCGTCACCCCCGTCACCGCGCAGGAGGTCAGATCAAGGCCGAACCCCGTCTCCTCCAGCAGCGCCAGTTCCCAGCCCAGATAGGCCTCGGGCCAGCGCCCCGCCCCCAGCCCGTCGAGCAACACAAGCGTGCGGGCATAAAGCGCCGGATAGGCATGGCGTTCGGGCAAGGCGAAGGATAGCAGCGCGCAGGGCCGCCGACAACCCGGCCAGGGCCAACCGGTCGTCCATGGCATCCGCCGCCCGCCCCGGATCAGGTCGACCGTGTAGCTTCCCAGATGCGCGTCGAGCCGCGCCCGCCATGTCGCATCCAGCTGCGCGCCGGGCTGCAGCAGCGGGGCCATCTTGCGCGAGGCGCCGCCCCGGACCACACCCATATGCCGCCCAAGCCCCTCGGTGAACAGATCCAGGATCGCGGCATGTTCCCCATGCCGCCGCACGCCCAGCAAGATCCCTTCGGCACGCCATTCCATGCCCTTGGCATATGCCCCGCGCGCCCCGCTTGTCCATTGCCGGGCCGCGTGGCAGGCTCCGCCCCATGTTTCCGGAGCTGTCCCGCACCGCCCGCCACACCGCCCTGCTGATCGCGCTGCTCTCGGCGGTCTCGCTGTGCGCGCAGTTCTGGCATTTGATGCAGGAGATGGGGCAGGGGCCGCTTGCGACGCTGGCCTGACATGGCGCGCTATTTCACCATCCTGACCCATGTGCTTGTGGTGTTGACCTTCGCCATTGTGTCGCGCCCGATGCGCGACGGCGTGTCGGCCCCTTGGCTGGCCGCACTGACCCTGTCTGTTGTCATGGTCGGGCTGGTCTATCACCTGATCCTGTCCGCGCTGGTCTCTTTCACAGGGCTCGGATGGTGGGCCGATCACGGGCTGCACAGCCTTGTCCCGCTGGGTATCGCGCTGTGGTGGCTCATCCATGCGCCCAAGCGGCGGCTGGCCTCATGCCGACCTGCCGATCTTCGTGCTTTGCCTTCGGTCTATGCCGCCTATGCGCTGGGGCGGGCGGCGCAAGATGGGGTCTACCCCTATCCCTTCATCGACCTGCCCCAGATCGGCGCGGCGGCTGCAGCGGTGAACGTGGCGCTTTTGATGGTGGTGTTCTTGCTCGGCGGTGTGGGGATGATCGCCATCGGGCGCTATGCGGATCGGTAGGAGATGGAATTGGCGCGGGATCATTAGTGCGCCTGAAGGCGCACCCTACCAATGCGACAGCCAAGACGCTTAGGGTGCCGCCTTCAGGCGCACCAATAGGACCTCACGCCAACCCATCCTCATCCAATAGATGCCGCCCGGCACGATCCTCGACCTCGATCACCCACAGATCGGGGTCGAACCCGCGCTGCCGGGCAATCGCCGCATCCACATCCGCCTCCGGCCCCGAGGCCAGCTCCATCCACACCCGATTCCCACGCAACAGGTCCGTGCGCCGCCGCAGCGCCACCGCGCGCCCGTCGAGCGTGTTGCACTTGACCAAAACCGCCCCCGCCGTCGCATCGCCGCGCGCCACGACAAAGGCCGGAATATCGGCCAGCCAGCAGCCGCGCCAGATAGGCCTGCAACCAGAATTCCGCCGTCAGGCGCGGCATGCCCGCTCAATTCCCGTCGCGGAAATCGAGCCCCATCTCGGAATAGCGCTCGGCCTCTTCCAGCCAGTTCGGGCGCACCTTGACCTGCAAGAACAGATGCACGCGGCGGCCCATGAATTCCTCAAGCTCCTCGCGCGCGGCCTTCGAGACAGCCTTGATCGTCTCACCACCCTTGCCCAGCAAGATGCCCTTGTGCCCATCGCGTGCCACATAGACCACCTGATCGATGCGGGCCGTGCCATCCTCGCGCTCATTCCAGTGTTCGGTCTCGACCGTCAGCTGGTAGGGCAATTCCTCATGCAGGCGCAGGGTCAGCTTTTCGCGCGTGATCTCGGCCGCGATCATCCGCATCGGCAGATCGGCGATCTGATCCTCGGGGTATAGCCAAGGCCCCTCGGGCATGGCGCCTGCCAGCCAGTCGCGCAGATCCTCGACCCCGTAGCCCTTTTCGGCCGAAATCATGAAGGTCCGCTCGAACGGATAGGCCGCGTTCATGTCCTCGGTCAATTTCAGCAGGCTCGCCGCCTCGACCCGGTCGATCTTGTTGATTGCCAGCACCACGCGCCGCCCCACGGCCTTTTCCGCTCGAGCGATGTCAGGGATCGCCTCGCACGCCGTCGGTCGTCGCCGCGATGGCGCCTCGACTCAACAGGCACGAGCATCGGCATCCGCCGCCCCGCCCCAGGCAGCCGCCACCATCGCCTGGTCGAGTCAGCGCGGCGCGGCGGAACAGGCCCGGCGTGTCGACGAAGACGATCTGGCTTTCGCCCGCCATCGCCACGCCCCGGATGCGCGCGCGTGTCGTCTGCACCTTGTGGGTGACGATCGAGACCTTGGCCCCGACCATCTTGTTGAGCAGCGTCGACTTGCCGGCGTTCGGCTCTCCGATCAGGGCAGTGAAACCGGCGCGAGTGGTCATGGGGGCAATCCTGCAAAGCATGTCTGGTCTGTGGCCTCCAGCCGATCCAGCCCCCCTTTGCCACAGTCCAGAGTTGTGCAGCCCTGAGCCGCCTGCGTCCGAAAGCATATCACGGTTCATGATGGACACCGTTTCCAATCATCTATTGCGGCAGCGTGGGGTAAACCGCTATTCGGGCGACGATCAGCGAAAAGGGGCAATACGCCATGACCGCAAAGGTGTTCATCGACGGCGAGGTCGGAACGACGGGTTTGCAGATCCGCGCGCGCCTCGAGGTCCGCGATGACGTAACCCTCATCTCGCTGCCCGAAGAACACCGGAAGTCCCGCCTCGCCCGGATCGGCGCCTTCAATGAAGCCGACGTGGCGATCCTGTGCCTGCCCGACGCGGCAGTCCATGACATTGCCCCCGACCTGCGCGACATGCCGTGCAAGGTGATTGACGCCTCGACCGCGCATCGGGTTGCCCCCGATTGGGAATTCGGCTTTGCCGAACTGGACGCAGGTGCCCGCGCCCGGATCGCCGCTGCGAAATACGTCTCGAACCCCGGCTGCTATTCTACCGGCGCCATCGCGCTCTTGAAACCGCTGGTTGATGCCGGGCTGATCGCCGCCGATCACCCCATCACCATCAACGCGGTCTCGGGCTATTCCGGCGGTGGCAAATCCATGATCGCCGAGTTTGAGACCGGCGCCATCATGGGGGGCTTCGTCTACGCCACGTCCCAGCACCACAAACACCTGCCCGAGATCGTGGCGCGCACGGGCCTGACCCGCAAACCGATCTTCGTGCCGCAGGTCGGTCAGTTCGAACAAGGCATGATCGTGCAGGTCCCGCTGCATCTTGCCCCCGGAGGCCCCGCCGCCGCACTGGAAGCGCTGGCCGCCCATTACGCCGGTCAGCGCTTCGTGCAGGTCCGCGACCGTGCCGATCTGGGCGACCGGATCGACCCGCAGCGCCTGAACGGCACCAACACGATGGAACTGACCGTCGATGGCGACCCGGAAACGGGGGCGACCGTGCTGATCGCGGTGCTCGACAACCTCGGCAAAGGGGCATCGGGGGCTGCGGTGCAGAACCTCAACATCTTGCTCGGACTGGACGAGGGAACGGGTCTCTAATCCACATGCCGGATGAAGGGCCAATAGCTCGGCGCATCGCGCCTGAGCCGCCCTTCGCCGTCGAAATCCCCGTCGGCGTTGAACGGCATCAGCGCCCGTGTCCCCAGCCCCGCGATTACTGCGCGCTGGTTGGCCAGAACCTGCGCCAGCCGCGTCTCCAGCGCCGCCTTGCGCGCGCCCTCGTGGTAGCCATGCACCCCGTGCACCAGCACCGGTTCGGCCACCTGCATCCCGCAATACCGCAATGTATAGGCCAGCGGCCAAAGAAGGAACCGCGTCTCGCCTTCCTTGCCGTCGGGCCCCGCTTCGCTGTCGCGCGCCCCGGTCGTCACACAAAACAGCGCCAGCTTGCCGCGCAACACCCCGCCGTCGAACCGCCGGTCCGTATCATGGATCGCGCCATGCACCAGCGCCCTGTCGCACCAGCCCTTGAGCATCGCAGGCGGCGCGAACCACCAGATCGGGAAATGGAACACGATCCGGTCGGCGCGCCGGATCTTGTCCACCTCCGCAGCCCGCGTCGGGCGCGGGAGAGATCCTGCCGCCGCCCTTTGCTGCGCCTTCAAGGCATCGAAGGGCGCGGGCGGGTCCGTGTAGCGATCAGGCCCTTCGACCGGTTGAAACCCCGACCCATAGAGATCGGACCAGAGCACTGTTTCGCCCTCGGCCTCAGCCGCCTTTGCGCTCGCCTTGGCCCAGACGCCGCAGAAGGATCGCCGTTCCGGATGCGCCAGCACGATCAAGGTCGTCCGCCCCATCGCTTCACCCTTCTCTGTTTCAAAAATATCCTCGGGGGAGCGCGAGGGGAGACAGACAGCCCCCTCGCTTTTGGTCCACCCCTCCTGGGTGGGTGGGAACCAGAACAGCCCCCTCGCATGGGTCGCGGCCGCCTGGGCTTGCCCGACACCCTACCTGCCGCTCCACCCGGTCCAGCGGCGCGCGCGCGGCCGCCTGCTCCGCCTGCCGCTTGACGCGCCCCCTCGGCCTCGACGGCGGTGCCATCCTCCAGCCGCGCCTCGACCACGAAGACCGGCGCATGGTCCGGCCCGCTGCGCGACAGTTCCGCATAGACCGGCGGCGCCATGCCGCGCGCCTGCGCCCATTCCTGAAGCGCGGTCTTGGCATCACGCGCATCCTCGGCCTTGACCCGCGCGACCCGGTCGCCCCACAGCCGCAGCACGACCGCGCGCGCCGCCTCGGACCCGCCATCGACATAGACCGCCGCGATCACGGCCTCCATCGCGTCGCCCAGAAGAGCCGTCTTGCGCCGTCCGCCCGTCGACATCTCGGATTTGCCCAACCGCAATACCGAGCCGAGCTCGATCTCGCGCGCGACGTCGGCGCAGGTCTCCTTGCGCACCAGCGCGTTGAAACGTGGCGCAAGCTGCCCCTCGCGGGCGTCTTGGTCGCGCGCCAGGACCGCCTCGGCCATGGCAAGCCCCAGGACCCGATCGCCCAGGAAACTCCAGCCGCTGGTTGTCGGGACGCGGTCGCGCGACGGATCGAGCCATGCGTCAGCGCGCGGGCGATCAGCTCAGGCTCGGTGCAATCTCCTGGCCCAGCCGTGTGCGCGGAAGCGCGCGGATGAACTCCTTGGACGCGGACGGTTTCACTCGACCGCCCGGAAGAACCGGTCCGAGCGCCAGGTCCAGAAATAGACCATCCGCGCGCCTGCCGAAGAGAACATGATCCGGTCTGCGCGCCCGATGATGTTTTCCATCGGCACGAAGCCCACGCCGCCGACCGATTGCGGAAAGCGCGAATCGACCGAATTGTCGCGGTTGTCGCCCATCACGAAGACATGGCCCTCGGGCACGGTGAATTCCGGCGTGTTGTCGGCCGACGGCCGCCGTCCTGATGTTCAGGATGGAATGGCTGACCCCGTTCGGAAGGGTCTCGGTGAACCGGTCCTTGAGGCAGATGCCACCCTCGCCCACCGGTTCATTGGCGCAGCGCGGCGGGAGTTGCTGTGGCCCTTGGCGTTCATAGACCTCTTCGAAGGGGGCTTCGGGCGTCAATTCTACAGGCGTGCCATTGATGTTGAGCACTCCGTCGATCATCTGGATGCGGTCGCCGGGCAGGCCGATCACGCGCTTGATGAAATCGGTCCCCTCAGTGGGGTGGCGGAACACCACCACGTCTCCGCGTTCGGGGTCACTGCCGAAAATGCGTCCGTCGAAAGGGCACATGGAGAAGGGGCAGGAATGGCGCGAATAGCCATAGGCCATCTTGTTGACGAACAAGAAATCCCCGATCAGCAGGGTATCCTTCATGGAGCCCGAGGGAATCCAGAAGGGCTGGAAGAAGAGCGTGCGGAAGACGCCCGCGATCAACAGGGCGTAGACGATGGTTTTCACCGTCTCCCAGGATGCCGTCCGATTTGGCCGCTGCCGCCATGATCTGCCCTGCCTTTGCGCCCTTGCCTACGCGGCGGGTTTGGGCCAGCCCCCGGCCCAAGTCAAGGAAGCACAGGCGGCAAGCGCCCCACCTGCCTGCGCGGTGGGGGCTGCAAGCCTCGCGCCTGCCGTATTTGGAGAAAGGTGAAGGGGGGCAGGCGCGCGTTAACCTTGATGGCGGGTTAATGTCGGCTGTCAGCCGGGTGTGCGGGGCGGCGGTTTCATGCCGGGGCGCAGAGCTTCCTCTGCGGCGGGCAGGGCTTCAATCACCACATGCGCCTGCGCCCAAGGGTGATCGTCGGTCAGGGTGACATGGATCACGGCGACCTAGCCTTCGGGTGTCATCGCCGGCGAGCCGGTCCTGCGCCCAGCCTGTGACCCGCATCACCGGCTGGCCGTGGGCAGGTTCGACACCGCCATGTCGCGCCAGGCGATGCCCATGCGCAGGCCCGTTCCCAGTGCCTTGGAGCACGCCTCCTTGGCGGCCCAGCGCTTGGCGTAGACGGCGGCGGGGTTGGTCATCCGTTCGGCGCGGCGTTGTTCGGTCTCGGTGAAGACCCGGTTCCGGAACCGGTCGCCGAAGCGGTCGAGCACGGACTGGATGCGCTCGATATTCGCCAGATCGGTGCCGATGCCGAGGATCATCGGGCGCTCACCACGCCTGTGGCACCTGGTTGATCGTGATCTCGACCGCCGCGATCGGTTGCCAAAGATCGGGGAAGCGCACCGGAACACGCACGGTCAGACCGCGCGCCGGGTCGTAGGATGCGGTGGCTTCCGTCAGGACCGCTTCGGCGAAATAGGGGCTGTTCGGATCATTGTAGACCACCGCTGAGCAAGTCCGCACGGGATAGGGGTCGCCCGGTAACGGATGCAGAACACCGATGACGGCCCCTGCGGCCATGGTCGGGGCGACATAGGCCTCGAAGATGCGGATCGCGCCTTCGGCGTAGGGCCGGCTGTAGGCCTCCCAGGGTTCGGAAATCATCGTGACGTCGATCAGCCCGTCGCAGGGCAGCACCGTTTGCCCGAGGGCCTGCGATGCACAAAGGGCAACGGCTGGGAGTGTCAGGGCGAGGTGCATGGCCATCCTCCGGGGTGTGGGGTCTCACGTGTCAGGGCCCAGCCTTGATCGACGCGCCGGGGATCGCACTCACGCGGCGCGGCCAAACCGTCCGCTGCGGTCCCGGCACGTGTCACGCGCGCGCGGCTTCCATCGCTTTGCGCATCGTCGCAATCGCCTGCGGCAGACCCACAAAGACCGCCTCGCCGATCAGGAAATGCCCTATGTTGAGTTCCGCCACCTCGGGCAGGCACGCCACGGGGCCGACCGTCTCATAGCACAGGCCATGGCCCATATGCACCTCGAGACCCAGATCGGCGGCCTGTTTCGCACCTGCGATCAGCCGGGCCAATTCGGCGTCGCGTGCGGCATGCTCGTTGGCGGCATGGTGGTCGCAATGAGGCGCCGGTGTGCAACTCGATCACCGGCGCGCCAATCCGGTGGGCGGCAGCGATCTGCACCGGATCGGCGGCGATGAACAGCGAGACCCGGATGCCATCGTCGCGGAGCGGGGCGATGTAATCAGCCAGCCAGTTCTGCACGCCCGCCACCTCCAGCCCGCCTTCGGTGGTGCGTTCCTCACGGCGTTCAGGCACGATGCACGCGGCATGCGGGCGGTGCGACAGCGCAATCGCCTGCATCTCGGGCGTGGCCGCCATCTCGAAATTCAGCGGAATGGAAATCGCGGCCATGATCGCGCCCACATCGGCGTCGCGGATATGGCGGCGATCCTCGCGCAGATGGGCGGTGATGCCATCGGCCCCGGCCTGTTCGGCCACCACGGCGGCGCGCACCGGATCGGGCAAGGCGCCGCCCCGCGCATTCCTCAGCGTTGCCACATGGTCGATGTTCACGCCAAGCCGCAGATGATCTGCCATGGTTCTCTTCCCCTGCCGTTCCTGCGCTGCAGCCTAGCGTTCCGCGGGCGCGGCGCCAGCCTGCGCGCGCAGCTTTTCCATCTTCTTTCGCAATCTTGCGGATCGCCGTTTCTGATAGGCATGGATCACCGGCACGCTGAGGTAGTAGCAGATCGTGCCGCAAATGATGCCGGGAACGATCCCCCCCACCATCCAGGGAAAGAACACATCATCATAGAACCGGTGCAATTCGGCCCAATGGGCGGCCTCGGGGGTGAAGATGGCGCGGAGGTTGTGCCACAGGTCGCTGGCGGCCGCGCCGAACTTGGAGAAGATCGAATCGTCCAGCGGATCGCGCATCCGCGTCCCCAGCATCCAGTGGCCCGTCTGCAGGGAAATCCAGGCGATCGGCACATAGGTCAGGGGATTGCCGAAGAACGTGCCCAAGAGCCCGGCAAGGATCGATCCCCGCATTACCTTGGCCAGAAGCGCCGCAACGATGAAATGCATCCCGAAGAACGGGGTAAAGGAGGCAAATACCCCCGCGAAAACGCCACGCGCGATCTGTTCTGGGGTGCCGGGCAGGCGCCGCATGCGGTGCTTGACGTAATAGGCCGCGCGCAACCAGCCGCCACGCGGCCAGAAGGCTTCGGCGACGATGCGCAGAACCGTGCGTGGGTCGCGGCGCTTGAACACCTGGCCTGCCTTCCCTTTAATCCGGTGCCGTTCAGGCTGGCACCGTATCATGGTCACGTCGCGGTCGCGTGACCCTCAGGGGCGACGCTCCACGTCCCGGAACCTCTGCAGGCTGGCAACGTCGCTGTCCAGTTCGACCGCCATCATCACCGCGTGCAGGTGTTCCGCGTTGCGCACATCCACATCGATCAGAAGGCGATAGAAATCCGGCTTGCGATCAATGAAATGCAGGTCGGAGATATTGGCGTTCTGCTCGCCGATCAATGTGCAGATCCGCCCCAATGCCCCATTCGTGTTCGAGAGCGTGACATCTATGGTCACATTATGGACAGCGGCATGGCGGCCATCGGTCCAGTGCAGGTCGATCCAACGCTCCGGGCTGGCGTCGAAGGCCGCCAAGGCGCCGCAGTCGATGGCATGCACGATCGGACCCCGACCGGCATAGGTGATGCCCACGATCCGCTCGCCCGGCACCGGCTGGCAGCATTGCGCGCGCCTTATCTCGGCGCCGGGTGGCAGGCCGATCACGGCGCGCACGGCCTCGACCTCGCTGTCGGCATTCTGGCGGGCGAGCTCCGGGTAGATCCGGGCCACGACCGAGCGGCCCGACAGTTCGGCCGATCCGATCCGCGCCAGCATCTCGTCGCCGTCCTTCAGGCCGATGGCGCGGGCGGCGGTGTCCAGCGCCTTGTCGGTCACCTTTTTGCCGACCTGGTCGAAGGCCACGCGAGCCAGTTCGCGGCCCAGCTTGATGTAGCGCTCCCGGTCTTCCTCGCGCAGCATGCGGCGGATTGCGGCCTTGGCACGACCGGTGACGGCGATGTCGATCCATGTCGCCTGAGGCGTCTGCCCCTCGGCGGTGATGATCTCGATGGATTGCCCGTTCTTGAGCCGCGTCCACAAGGGCACGCGCAACCCGTCCACCTTGGCGCCGACGCAGGAATGGCCGATCCGCGTGTGGATCGAATAGGCGAAATCGATCGGCGTCGCCCCTTTGGGCAGCTTCACCACGTCGCCCTTGGGCGTGAAGCAGAACACCTGATCGGAATACATCTCGAGCTTGACGTGCTCGAGGAATTCGTCGTTGTCCTCGGCATTCTCGAACCGTTCGGTCAGACCCTCCAGCCACTTTGCCGGATCGACGGCAAAGGGGTTTTGCACCCGCACGCCGTCACGGTAGGACCAATGCGCGGCCACGCCCGACTCGGCCACGTCATGCATCTGGCGGGTGCGGATCTGCACTTCGACCCGCTTGCCATCGCGGCCCGACACGGTGGTGTGGATGGAACGGTAGCCGTTCGATTTGGGCTGGCTGATGTAATCCTTGAACCGTCCCGGCACCGACCGCCAGCGCTGGTGGATCGCGCCGAGGATGCGGTAGCAGTCATCTTCCGTGCCGGTGATGACGCGAAAGCCGTAGATGTCCGACAGGCGGGAGAAGGCCAGATCCTTTTCCTGCATCTTGCGCCAGATCGAAAACGGCTTTTTGGCACGACCGAACACGTCGGCCTTCAGGCCGTGCCGGTCCAGCACCGCCTCGATATCCTCAGTGATGCGGGGGATGACATCGCCGCTTTCCTTCTGCAGCGTCACGAAGCGTCGCATGATCGAGGTGCGCGCCTCGGGGTTGAGCACCCGGAACGACAGGTCCTCCAGTTCCTCGCGCATCCATTGCATGCCCATCCGTCCGGCCAGCGGCGCATAGATGTCCATGGTCTCATGTGCCTTTTTCGCCTGTTTTTCCGGTACCATGTGGCGAATGGTGCGCATGTTGTGCAGTCGGTCGGCCAGCTTGACCAAGATCACCCGCAAATCCTTGGACATCGCCATCAGAAGCTTGCGGAAATTCTCGGCCTGTTTGGATTCGCGGCTGGAAAGTTCCAGATTGGTCAGCTTGGTCACACCATCGACCAGTTCGGCCACGTCATGACCGAACAGCTTTTCGATCTCGGTATAGGTGCCCTTCGTGTCCTCGATCGTGTCGTGCAGCAACGCCGTGGCGATGGTGGCATCGTCCAGCCGCTGCTCGGTCAGGATCGCCGCGACCGCAACCGGATGGGTGAAATAGGGCTCGCCCGAATGGCGTTTCTGCCCCTCGTGCATCCGCTGCGCATAGGCATAGGCGCCCCGAAGGAGCGCCTCGTTGGTTTTCGGATTGTAGTTGCGGACAAGAGACAGAAGGTCGTCGGCGTCGATCATTCTTGTCTCAGCCTGCCCCTGTCTGCGGTGCGTTACCGCTGCCCTTGCGCTTCCATCAGCGCGCGCAGCATCTGCTCTTCGCTCATGTCGTCGCGGGCGGGGCGGTCGGCCTCGACGCCCTGCAGCAATGCCATGGCGTCTTCTTCGGGCTCGTCGACCTCGATCTGGGTCTGCAGGCTTTCGATCAGACGCTCGCGCAGGTCGTCGGCGCCTTGCGTTTCTTCCGCGATCTCGCGCAGGGCTACGACCGGATTCTTGTCATTGTCGCGGTCGATGGTCAGATGACCGCCGGCGGCGATCTCGCGGGCGCGGTGCGCAGCAAGCATCACAAGCTCGAAACGGTTCGGAACCTTGTCGACGCAGTCTTCAACGGTGACGCGGGCCATGCGAAGGACCTCCAGAGTCTTTTCGGGAGCGGATTAAAGGCCTCATGTATCGCCGGGCCGCCCGAATGACAAGGGCGAAGGCGCGTCCCTGTCGGGCCATGGGACCGCAACGATCCCTGCGCGTTCCGGGGCGGGGCGGGCGGCCAGCATCTGCGCCACGCTCAACCCGTTGACAGGGTGCCGCCAGTCCGGCGCGACATCTGCCAGCGGCACCAGCACGAAACTGCGCTCGGTCAAGCGTGGATGGGGTAGAATCAGGCGGTCGGGCACCTCGACCAAGGCGCGTTCAGGCGGCATCGTGGCCCATTGCGTCTGCACTGCCCGGTCGGGGCGCACGTCATCGTCCAGCGCAATCAAGTCCAGATCGATGATGCGCGCCGTCCAGCGACCATCCCGCGTCCGGCCCAGTTTGGCCTCGATCCCGTGCAACAAGCTCAGCAGGGCCTCGGGCGTTCCGGACCAGCGGAAACTTGCCGCAGCGTTCAGGTAATCCGGACCCGATCGCGCCGGCATGGCCGGTGTAGAAAAAAGGCGGCTTGCCGAGATCGGGCTAATGGCGTTTGCTGCAAGGAGTTCAAGTGCTCTGGTCAGGGTTAGGCCAGGCGTCGACTGCGCCCCGGGCAGGTTCGCTCCCAAAGCCACGAGGGCCTGTGACGCTTTGTCGGGTTCAGACGTAGGTTGCACGTTTCTTGCATATCTTTAGAAGGGGGCGACTTGGCGTCGGTCGTACACTAGGTTCACTCCCTATCAACTCTTTACGCCGGCGTCAGCTTATCAAGGGACATTATCCAATGTTTTATCGGGACGAACGGTTGGCGCTCTTCATTGATGGCTCCAACCTCTATGCTGCGGCCAAGGCCTTGGCCTTCGACATCGACTACAAACTCTTGCGCAGCGAGTTCATGCAGCGCGGCAAGCTTCTGCGGGCCTTCTACTACACAGCGCTGCTCGAGAACGACGACTACTCGCCGATCCGCCCGCTGGTCGACTGGCTTCACTATAACGGTTTCACCATGGTGACGAAACCCGCCAAGGAATTCACCGACAGCCAGGGCCGCCGCAAGGTCAAAGGCAACATGGACATTGAACTGGCCGTGGACGCGATGGAGACGGCCGAACATGTCGACCACATCGTGCTGTTCTCGGGTGACGGCGATTTTCGCCCGCTGGTCGAGGCGCTGCAGCGCAAGGGTTGCCGGGTGTCGGTCGTGTCAACGATCCGCAGCCAGCCGCCGATGATCGCCGATGACCTGCGCCGTCAGGCCGACAACTTCATCGAACTCGATGAATTGCGCGAGGTCATCGGCCGCCCGCCCCGCGAACCGCGCGAGGATCGGGTGGTCCATCACCAGTCCGCCGCGGACTGAGTCCCCCGGCGCAGGACGGTTACCTGAAACGCCTGCGCCGCGCCCCTGGGGGTGCGGTGGACATGCCGCGCCTCCTGAACCCGTGTGAACAGTCCGGGGGCGTGCCGCCCCACCTCCACCGACAGGGTGTCAGGGCTGTAGCGCTGCACGGGCAGGTTCGAACAACGCTCGGGCCCGTCCTCGGCGAAACTCATGATGATGGCATGGCCCCCTGGCCGCAGTCCGGCCACCATGCGCGCGACATAGGCAGCGCGCTGGTCGGGCTCCGTCAGGAAATGGAACGCGGCGCGGTCGTGCCACAGGGCATAGGCCGCGCTGTCGGGTTGCCATTGCGTGATGTCCCCCACGATCCATCCGACCTTGTCGGCCCGGTCGCCCAGTCGCGCACGGCTGACCGCCAGCGCCGCCTCTGACAGGTCGAGAACGGTGATGTCCCGATAACCCTCCGCGAGCAGATGATCGACCAGCCGCGAGGCGCCGCCGCCGATGTCGATGACCGGGTCGATGGGCCTCGCGAGGTTCCGGATCAGCGACAGCGACAGGTCGGGCACATCCTCGAACCATGTCAGCGCGCCCTCTTCTCGCGCGCCATAGACGCCGTCCCAGTGCTCCGTTTCCCCTGCGCCGGTCATCGCAGCACCGACTGCGCGTTGATCTCGTCATGGATGGCAATGATCTCGGGCGGCCATGTGGATTTGATGAAGCTGAGCACGGCGATGATTTCCCTCTCGGTCAGGATATCACCGAACCCCGGCATGTCACTCTCGTAGCCGCCGCCCACGACCGCCGCCGTGCCGCGCGTCGTCAGGTCGATCAGTTGCGCATCCGGGTGGTGCCATGTGTGGCCGGTCGGATCATGCGGCGGGGCGGGCAGGCGACCGTTCGGCAGGCGTACCTGCCACTCGGGCTGCCCATCCAGATCGACCCCATGGCAGGCAGCGCAGTGCGCGGCATAGATCGCAGCCCCCTCGTCTATCACCATCGCATCCTGCCAGCGCAGGATCTGCCCCGGTGCCTCGGTCGCGCCCGCGGGCCAAAGCGACAGCGCCACCCCGGCCAGCACCAGCACTCCGAACGCGCCGACGACCGCCGTCGTTCTATTCATGCGTCCCACTCCTCTCCTGTCGCCCCTGATCTCACCCCTTCCCCCTGCTGGAAGGCAAGCCCTCGGGCTGGACGGGCGCGCGCTTTGGCCTTACCTCTCAAAAAAAGCCGCCCTGACAGACCCAAGCCGCCCGAGGCCCCGATGACCAAGCCCCCCCTCACCATCCATCTCGCCGCCCCGCGCGGGTTCTGCGCGGGCGTCGACCGGGCGATCAAGATCGTCGAGATGGCGCTCGAGAAATGGGGCGCGCCGGTCTATGTCCGCCACGAGATCGTGCACAACAAGTTCGTGGTGGATGACCTGCGCGCCAAGGGTGCGGTCTTCGTCGAGGAACTGGACGACTGCCCGCTCGATCGCCCCGTCATCTTCTCAGCCCATGGCGTGCCGAAATCTGTTCCGCTCGAGGCCGCGCGGCGGCAGATGCTGTTCGTCGATGCGACCTGCCCGCTGGTCAGCAAGGTGCATATCGAGGCCGCCCGCCACTCTGAGAACGGGTTGCAGATGATCATGATCGGCCATGAGGGCCACCCCGAGACGATCGGCACCATGGGCCAGCTGCCCGAGGGCGAGGTGCTGCTGGTCGAAACCGTCGAGGATGTGGGACATGTGCAAGTCCGCGACCCCGCTCGGCTGGCCTTCGTGACTCAAACCACCCTCTCGGTCGACGACACCGCCGAGATCGTCGCCGCCCTTCAGGCCCGGTTCCCCGCCATCGTCGGCCCGCACAAGGAAGACATCTGCTACGCCACCACCAATCGTCAGGAAGCGGTCAAGGTCATGGCCCCCATGGCCGACGCCATGCTGGTCGTGGGCGCGCCGAATTCCTCCAATTCCAAGCGGCTGGTCGAGGTCGGCGCCCGCGCCGACTGCCGCTACGCCCAGCTTGTGCAACGCGCCACCGACATCGACTGGCGCGCGCTCGAAGGCATCCGCAGCCTGGGCATCACCGCCGGGGCTTCTGCCCCAGAGGTGCTTGTCAATGAGGTCATCGACGCCTTCCGCGAGCGCTTCGAGGTTACGGTGCAGCCCGTTGTGACCGCCGAGGAAAACGTGGAGTTCAAGGTGCCAAGGGTGCTGCGCGAACCGGCGTGACAACCCATTAGCGGTAGGGTGCGCCTTCAGGCGCACCGGTCGCATCCCCTCATGGCAAACGTTCCAGCCTTCCCTATCTCCCCGCCCAAAGGGATGCGCGACCATGTCCGACTACATCACCTTCGACGCCGTGATCGAACCGCTCGACTGGGGCGGCACCACCTACACCATCGTCCGCCTTCCGCCCGAGGCGGTGGCCGCCCTCGGCCCGACCCGCCGGGTCGAGGGCGAGTTTGCCGAACACCCCGTCAACCTTGCCATCACGCGCGGCCCGGCCGACCTGATTGACGGTCCCTTCCTGTGGTCGGGCAAATCGTTGATGGACCGCACCGGCCTCCGCCCCGGCACGGTGTTCGAGGCCCGTCTGCGCCCCGCCCCCGATGACGGGGTGGAGGTGCCGCGCGATGTTGCCAACGCCCTGCGCTCGGGCGGCGCGCTGGAGGCATGGGAGGTGCTGAAGCCCGGCAACCGCCGGGGCCTTTTGCACCGGATCGAGACCGCCAAACGGGCCGAGACGCGGGCCGCCCGCATCGCGGCGCTGGTGCGTGACCTGACGGGGTAGTGGCGGGCGATCCGTCTTGCTCCGTCGTCCCTGCTGTCGCATGCTTCGCCCAACATAGCCGTCCGGGGCCCCGCCTCGCCCTAGCTCGAGGTCACGCCCATGCTCTCCACCCAGTTCCTGCTTACCGCCTTCGTCGTCGTCCTCGCACCGGGCACTGGCGTCATCTACACGCTGGCCGTGGGGCTGGGGCGCGGGCGCACCGCGTCGGCCTGGGCGGCGCTGGGCTGCACGCTGGGCATCGTGCCGCATCTGCTGGCCGCCACGCTCGGGCTGGCCGCGGTGCTCCATACCTCCGCCGTACTCTTCAACATCGTGAAATTCGCAGGCGTTGCCTACCTGCTCTATCTCGCCTGGTCCGCACTGCGCTCGGGCGGCGCGCTGCGCGTCGAGCCGCGGACGGTGGTGGAGCCGGGCCTCGCCGTCGCCCGACGTGGTGCGCTGATCAATATCCTGAACCCCAAGCTGTCGATCTTCTTCCTGTCGCTGATGACGCCCTTCCTGTCGGGTGACCCAGCCACGGTGACGCAGGAAACACTGCTTTTGGGAGGCGTCTTCATGGCGATGACGCTGGCGGTCTTCCTCGTCTATGGGGCCTTCGCCGCCGCCGCGCGCGACTGGATTCTCGGCTCGGCCCGCGTCATGGCCTGGCTCAACCGGTCCTTCGCGGTGATCTTCGCCGCCCTTGCCGGACGGCTGGCGTTGGAACGCGCCTGAACCCTTGCCCCGATCCGCGGCTCAGGGCAGATAACGCCCATGACGCGCATCCCCACCTCTGCCCTGATCCTCGGCCTCGCGGGCCTCTTGCCCTTCCTCTACGGGGCGCTGTCGGTGCTGGTGCCTGCCACCGCCGGTCTGGGCTTTGCGTGGAGCCCGAACCACACCGGGGTGGCGCTGCTGCAGATCTACGGCATCGTCATCCTGTGCTTCATGGCGGGCGTCATCTGAGGCTTCGCCGCCCGGGCAGAGGGGCGGCAGGCGACGCTGTTCTACGCGCTCTCGGTCCCTGCCCGCGATCTTCGTCTTCCTGACCGCCTTTGCCGAGCCGCGCCCGAGCCTCGTCATGCTCATCGCAGGCTTTGCGGCGCTTCTGGCCGTCGATGCCTCGGCCACCCGGCAAGGGCTGGCCCCCGGCTGGTGGATGCGCCTGCGCCTGATCTTGACCAGCGTCGTGGTGATCTGCCTTGCCGTGGGCGTGCTGGCATGAGGGCCGCGCATGCCTGATCTCTTCGCCTATACGGATGGTGCGTGTTCCGGCAATCCCGGCCCCGGCGGCTGGGGCACGATTCTGCAGGCCAAGGATGGTGCAACCGTTCTGAAACAGCGGGAGTTGAACGGGGGAGAGCGCGACACCACCAACAACCGCATGGAACTGATGGCTGCCATCGCCGCTTTGGAGGCGTTGGAGCGGCCCTCGGCCATCACCATCATCACCGACAGCACCTATGTGAAAAACGGCGTCACCGGCTGGATCCACGGCTGGAAACGCAACGGCTGGAAGACCTCCACCCGCAAACCCGTCAAGAACGAGGATCTGTGGCGCCGCCTTGACGAAGCGCAGGCGCGCCACAAAGTCACCTGGGAATGGGTCAAGGGCCACGCCGGCCACCCCGAAAACGAGCGTGCCGATGAACTGGCCCGAGCCGGCATGAAGCCGTTCAAATGACCGTGCTCACCGCGCTTGATTATACTGCCGTGCTGGTCTTCGCTCTGTCCGGTGCGCTGGCCGCCTCGCGCGCGATGCTCGACATCGTGGGGTTCGCCTTTCTGGCCAGCCTGACGGCGCTGGGCGGCGGCACGGTGCGCGACCTGCTGCTGGACCGCAATCCGGTGTTCTGGATCGCCGACCCCACCCCGCTGGCCATCGCCTGCGTCGCCGCAGTGGTGGTCTTCTTCACCGCGCATCTGCTGGAAAGCCGACAGGCGGTGATCACCTGGCTCGACGCTCTGGCCTTGCCCATCGCGGTTGCGGCAGGCGTGCGTGCGGCCAGCGAAACCGGGCAGACCGTGCCGATCATCTTGATCATGGGGATCGCCACGGGCTGTTTCGGTGGCCTGTTGCGCGACATCGTCGCCAATGAGGTGCCGCTATTGATCCGGACCGGCAAGCTCTATGTCACCGCCGCCTTTGCGGGGGCGGGCGCTTACCTGCTCGCAGGTGCGCTCTGGCCCTCGGACCTCGTGTCGCTGCTGGCCTGCATCGTCGTGTGTTTCACGTTGCGCGCCGGATCACTGCTCTATGGATGGCAAATGCCGGTCTACAAGCCGCGCCCGCCCCGGACCTGACGCAGCCCCCGTTTCATCTTTCCACCAATACGCATTCCGCCGCCCGAAAGCCTGCGCTGCCGCGGCGGGTCAGCGCCGCCTGTTGCGGTCCTGCCTGCGCCGGTTGGCGTATTCCGTGGGGATCAAGATCAGCGCCGCCGCAGATCCGACAATGGCCGTGACACCCGGCGAGCCCAGGCTGATGCCGAAGAGCGCGCGCAGGAAATAGAGGATCAGCACCGCCCCGAAGGCGATGAAGACCGACGGGATGATCCCGTTATGGGTCCAGCCCCATTTCTCGAAGAAATAGGCCACGATACCGGCCAGCATGAGCGAGCCGAAAAACGAGAACAAGATCATGGCTCACCTCCAACCATCATACCGGGCGCGACGCGCGCGCCCCTCAAAAACGCCTCGGCGCTCATCCGGGGCTTGCCCTCGGGCTGCACCTGCAAGATCTCCACCGCGCCTGACCCGCAGGCGACGGTCAGCCCCACCAGAACCTCGCCCGCCGCACCCGTTTCCGGCACAACACGGCTGCGCAACAGCTTCACCCGCTTGCCCCCGATCATGGTCCAAGCCCCCGGAAAGGGCGACAGCCCCCGAATCTTGCGGTCTATGTGGGGTGCGTCCAGCCCCCAGTCCAGACGCGCCTCGGCCTTGTCGATCTTTTCGGCATAGGTCACGCCCTTGGCGGGCTGCGGCACGGGCACCAGATCGTCCAGCCGGGTCAGCGCCTCCACGATCGCCTCGGCCCCCAGCACCGACAAACGGTCGTGCAATTCGCCAGCCGTTTCCTCCGCCCCGATGGGAATGGCATGGCGCAGCAGGACAGGCCCGGTGTCCAGACCCGCCTCCATCTGCATGATGCACACGCCTGTCTCGTCATCTCCCGCCATAATCGCCCGCTGGGTCGGCGCAGCCCCGCCAGCGCGGCAAAAGGCTTGCATGGATGTTCAGGCACCCGCGCGCGGGCGCGTCCAGCACCGCTTGCGGCAAGATCAGACCATAGGCCACGACGACCGCCACATCGGCCTTGAGCCCCGCAAAGTCGGCCTGCGCCTCGGGTGTCCGCAAGGTCTTGGGGTGCCGCACCGGCACGCCCATCGCCTCGGCGCGGGCCTGAACCGGGCTGGGCCGCTCGGCCTGCCCCCGTCCGGCGGGGCGGGGCGGCTGGGTGTAGACGCAAACGATCTGGTGCCCCGCATCGGCGACAGCCTCCAGCACCGGCACCGAAAACTCGGGCGTTCCCATGAACACGATCCGCATCAGCGCGCCCCTTTGAGCGCGCGCTTCAAAAGCATGTCGCGCTTCATCTTGGACAGGCGGTCGAAATACATCCGCCCCGCCAGATGGTCGATCTGGTGCTGCACGCTTGTCGCCCAAAGCCCGGTGAATTCCTGCCGCACGCGCATCCCGTGAGGGTCGGTAAAGGCCACGGTCACGACCGCGGGTCGTGTCACCCTGGCCCAGACGCCGGGCAGGTTCGGGCTGGCTTCCTCGTGATCGCGCATAGCCTGCGAGGCTGCGATGACCTCGGGGTTGGCCATGCGGATGGCCTGCCCCCGCGCGTCGCTGGCATCGACCACGGCCAGCCGCAGCATCACGCCGATCTGCGGCGCGGCAAGGCCCACGCCCGGCATCGCATCCATCGTCTCGATCATGTCGTCCCAGATGGCGCGGATCTCATCCGTGATGGCCCCACATCCGCCGCCGCTGTCCTGAGCCGCTTGTCGGGCCACATCACGAAGGGGCGACGCTGACCGCTCACGCCTTTTCCCGCGCGCGGTCCTTCTTGAGCTTGACCATCTTGCGGGTGATCAGCTGCCGCTTGAGCGCGGTCAGGTAGTCGATGAACAGGACGCCGTTCAGATGGTCGATCTCGTGCTGGACGCAAGTGGCCCACAAGCCGCCGAAATCTTCCTGCTGCTCGGCACCATTGCGGTCGATCCAGCGCACCGTCACCTCGGCGGGGCGTTCGACATCGGCATATTGGTCCGGGATCGACAGGCAACCTTCCTCATAGACGTTGCGCGTGTCGGACACCGCCACGATCTCAGGGTTGAACATCGCCAGCGGGCGCGGCGTGGCCCCTTCGCCCTTGACGCAATCCATCACGATCAGCCGCGTGTCCACGCCCACCTGCGGCGCGGCAAGGCCAATGCCCGGTGCCGCATACATGGTTTCCAGCATGTCATCGGCCAGCCTAAGCAGATCGTCCGACAGGTCGGGGACCAGCGGGGCGATTTTTTTCAATCTTGGGTCGGGATGGATCAGGATCGGGCGTTTCATGGGCGTCCATTTAGGACAAGCGCAGCCCCACCGCAATAAGCGCGGTCCAAGGGTTGCGCTTGCCGCATTCCCCGGTAGCGTGGCGCGGTGCAGACAGTGACGGAGCCCCCCATGTCCTTCGACGAGATCATCGACCGCCGCGGCAGCCATTTGCGTGAAATGGGACATGATGCAGACGCTTTACGGCGTCTCCCCCGACGAGGGGTTGTCGATGTGGGTGGCCGACATGGAGTTCCGCCCGCCGTCCTGCGTGCAGGACGCGCTGCAAGCGATGCTCGATCACGGGATCTACGGCTATTTCGGCGATGACAGCGCCTACAAGGGGGCGATCCGCTGGTGGCTTGATAACCGCCACGGCTGGCAGGTCGATCCCGATTGGATCTTCACCACCCATGGGCTGGTCAACGGCACGGCCATGTGCCTTGACGCCTTCACCAAGGAAGGCGACGGGATAGTCCTATTCACGCCCGTCTATCACGCCTTCGCCAAGGTGATCCGCGCCTCGAACCGCGATCTGGTGCAATGCGAGATGCCCATCGTCGATGGGCAATATGTGCTCGATTTCGACGCTTGGGATGCGCAGATGACGGGCCATGAAAAGATGCTGGTCCTGTGCTCGCCCCACAATCCCGGCGGGCGCGTCTGGACGAAGGCCGAACTGGAGGGCGTGGCCGAATTCGCCCGCCGCCACGACCTGATCCTTGTCTCCGACGAGATCCACGCCGACCTGCTTATGCCCGGCCAGCGCCATACGCCCATGGCCCTTATCGACGGCATCGCCGACCGGCTGGTCATGATGACGGCGGGCACCAAGACCTTCAACATCGCGGGCGCGCATGTGGGCAATGTCATCATCCCCGACCCTGCGCTCCGCGCGCGTTTCGGGGCGCGGATGATGGCGCTTGGCATGTCGCCCAATTCCTTCGGCCTGCATATGGTGACGGCCGCCTATTCGCCGGCGGGCGCGGCCTGGGTCGATGAGCTGTGCGCCTATCTCGCGGGCAACGCCAAGGTTTTCGATGATGGCATCAATGCCATCCCCGGCCTGCGCTCCATGGCGCTGCAATCGACCTATCTGGCTTGGGCCGATTTCGCGGGCACCGGCATGACGCGCGAGGAATTCACCACGCGGGTCGAACACGGCGCCAAGATCGCCGCCAATCACGGGCCGACCTTTGGCACAGGGGGCGACACATTCCTGCGCTTCAACATCGCCGCTCCTCGCAGCACCATCGAGGATGCGGTGGCGCGGATGCAAAAGGCGTTTGGCGACCTGCAGTAAACGGGATGGGTAGGGTGTGCCTTCAGGCGCACCACCTGCCAATGGTACGCCTGAAGGCGCACCCTACGACACATCATCATGCCGCAGTGCAGCGCTTGCATGCCGCGGCGCAATATCCTATCTCCTTGCGCAACCGATACGAAACATCCTTGCGCAAGGGACACCACCATGAGCTTCCGCCTCCAGCCCCAGCCCACAGCCCGCCCGAACCGCTGCCAGCTCTTCGGCCCGGCTCGCACCCCGCGATCTTCGAGAAAATGGCGGTGAGCGCGGCGGATGTGATCAACCTCGACCTCGAGGATTCGGTCGCGCCAGATGACAAGGCGCAGGCGCGGAAAAACGTCATCGCGGCCATCGGTGATGTCGATTGGGGCACCAAGACGCTGAGTGTGAGGATCAACGGCCTCGACAGCCCGTTCTGGTATCGCGACGTGGTTGACCTGCTGGAACAGGCCAGCGAACGCCTCGACCTCATCATGATCCCCAAGGTGGGCTGTGCCGCGGACATCTACGCCGTCGATGCGCTGGTGAGTTCCATCGAGGCAGCGATGGGCCGCAAGAAGCGGATCGGCTTCGAGATCATCATCGAAAGCGCCGCCGGTATCGCCCATGTTGCCGAAATCGCCGCCGCCAGCCCCCGTCTGCAGGCCATGAGCCTTGGCGCCGCCGATTTCGCGGCCTCGATGGGGATGCAGACAACAGGCATCGGCGGAACGCAGGAAAACTACTACATGCACCACGCGGGCGCGAATTACTGGGCCGACCCGTGGCATTGGGCGCAGGCCGCCATCGTGGCCGCCTGCCGCACCCATGGCGTTCTGCCGGTCGATGGCCCCTTCGGCGATTTCTCGGATGACGAGGGGTTCCGCGCGCAGGCCCGCCGGTCCGCCACGCTGGGCATGGTCGGCAAATGGGCGATCCATCCCAAACAGGTGGCGCTGTCCAATCAGGTTTTCACCCCCTCCGAGGCGGCGGTGACGGAGGCGCGCGAAATCCTCGCCGCGATGGAACAGGCCAAGGCCGAAGGGCAGGGCGCGACCGTCTACAAGGGCCGTCTGGTCGATATCGCCTCCATCAAACAGGCCGAAGTGATCGTGAAACAGGCCGAGATGATCGCGGGCGGGTGACAAGGGACTGAAACATAGTCTTTTTTCGGGGGATACTTCCGCGCGCTTTCCGATGTTGCCATCCTCTTCGCGTCCCGGTCCCGGACATGAAGGAGCATGCTCATGACACGCAAACCGACCGATTGGCGCGCCCGTTTCCGCAAGGCAAAGGCCCCGCATGTCGTGGTCCTGCACGCCGATTTCGCGGGGGTAAAGGCAGGGCAGACGATGCTGATTTCCTCGCCCGAGGAGATCGCCCGCTATGCCGCCGCCATTCCACGGGGCGAAACGCGGACCATCGCGCGGATGCGCAGCGACCTTGCCCGCCGTGCCAACGCGACCGCGATGTGTCCCGTCACGACCGCGATTTTCCTGCGTGTGGTTGCCGAATGCAGCCTGCGAGATCTGCAGGACGGTCGACCTCTCGACACCGTCGCCCCGTTCTGGCGAGTGATCGACCCCGCGGACAAGGTGGCCGGCAAGCTGTCGTGCGGTCCCGATCACATCTTGCACCTGCGCAGCCTGGATGCGGCGCCGCCAAGCGGCGGGTAGCCCTGCGCCGC
Organism: Roseicyclus sp.; assembly: GCA_018401055.1. The sequence goes on along the minus strand of JAGYLB010000108.1, from coordinate 8,438 downwards.
AGTTGCATCCGGCCCCTTGCCCGGCCATATATCCCCAAAGGCCGCAGCGATCGGGCACAACGACCATGACCACCTATCTCGACTTCGAAAAACCCCTCGCCGAGATCGAGGGCAAGGCCGAGGAATTGCGCGCGCTTGCCCGCCGCAATGAGACGATGGACGTGGAAGCCGAGGCCGCGGCGCTCGACAAGAAGGCCGCGGACATGCTCCGCGATCTCTACAAGGACCTGTCGCCATGGCGCAAATGTCAGGTGGCCCGCCACCCTGACCGGCCGCATTGCCGCGACTACATCCGGGCGCTGTTCACCCAATACACGCCGCTGTCCGGTGACAGGAACTTTGCCGACGACCACGCCGTGATGGGCGGGCTGGCGCGGTTTCGCGACAGGCCTGTCATGGTGATCGGCCACGAAAAGGGCCGTGACACAAAGACGCGGATCGAGCGCAATTTCGGCATGGCCCGCCCCGAGGGCTACCGCAAGGCCGTGCGTCTGATGGAACTGGCCGACCGGTTCGGCCTGCCCGTCGTCACGCTGGTCGACACGCCCGGCGCCTACCCCGGCAAGGGCGCCGAGGAACGCGGCCAGTCCGAAGCGATCGCGCGCTCGACCGAGGCCTGCCTGACCATCGGCGTGCCGCTGGTCTCGGTCATCATCGGCGAAGGCGGATCGGGCGGCGCGGTAGCATTTGCCACCGCTGACAGGCTCGCGATGCTGGAACATTCCGTCTATTCGGTCATCTCGCCTGAAGGCTGCGCCTCGATCTTGTGGAAAGACTCCGAGAAGATGCGGGAGGCCGCCGAGGCGCTCCGCCTGACCGCGCAGGATCTGAACAAGCTGGGCATCTGCGACCGCGTGATTGCAGAGCCCATGGGCGGCGCCCAGCGCGACCCACAGGCGACCGTCGCCGCCGTGGGCGATGCCATCGCCGCGCTTCTGGACCCGCTTGTCTCCGGGGACCGCGCCGCGTTGATCAAGGCGCGGCGGCGCAAATATCTTGATATGGGGTCCAAGGGCCTCGCCGCGTGATCACCCGCCGCGCGCTTCTGGCGGGGGCGGCACTGTTGCTCGCGGGACCTGTGCCCGCACAGGTTTACGCACTGGGGGAACTCTCAGGCATGACACCGGCCACGGCGCTTGACTGGAGCTATCTGGCCGATACCGTGATGGGTGGCGTGTCGCAAGGCGGCGCCCGGATCGAGGATGGCGCACTGCGCCTGACCGGGACAGTGTCGAGCGCCAATCGCGGTGGCTTCATACAGGCGCGCATCGTGCTGCCGGGCGGTTTGCCCGAAGGTGCCACCGCCCTGCGCCTGCGGGTGCGTGGCAATGGCGAGCGCTATTTCATTCATCTGCGCACCACGCGCACCGCGCTGCCCTGGCAGTATTTTCAGCAGGGTTTCGACACCGGGCCGGATTGGTCCGAGGTGACCTTGCCACTGGCTGGCTTCACCGCGTCGGGGCGCTTGATGGCCGGGGCAGTGCGGCCCGGAGATGTGCGCTCGGTCGGTCTGGTCGCCTATGGGCGGGACCATGTGGCGGATGTCTCGCTGGAAGCCTTGGGCGCAGTCTGAGCCCCTCGATTGCGCCGCCTTTGGCGTCGACCCGAGCGAGGGGGTTTCACCCCCTCGGTCGCCATTGTCTCTGGACCAATGGCGTTCCAATGGCGACCCCCACCGTATTTTCGAAAAGATGAAGGGGATCAGAGGCTTGCGAACAGCAGGGTGAGGCGGGCGGCCTCATCGGCCAGGCCGTAGGGTGGGTTGACGACAAAGGACCCGAGCCGGTCATGCCATGGCCGGGGCGCGCCGGGGGAAGCGGACCCTCATGCGAGAGCGCCTCGGGGAAGGTGGCCCGCAGGCTGCGGACCATGCCCGCCTGCAGCCCCGAGGCGAGGATCGGATACCAGAGCATCATGACGCCGACGTTCCATTTGCGGTGGAGTTTCGCCATCGCGTCGGGGATACGGTCGTAGTCGGTCTTGACCTCGTAGCTCGGGTCGATGAGCAGGAACCCCCGGCGCGGCTCGGGGGCGTGCGGGACAGGGCCATGGCAAGGCCGTCTTGCTGCACCACCTCGACATAGCGGTCGGGCAGGGCGTTGCGCAGCGCCGAGACCTCGGCCGGGTGCAGTTCGGCCAGCGTGATGCTGTCCATCGGGCGCAGGAGTGCTGCCGCGATGAGCGGCGAGCCGGGATAGGCTGTAGCGCCATGGGTGGCGGTGACGGTGACGCGCGCGCGGGCATAGGGGTGGTCGGTGTCGAACCATCCCGCCACCCGCGCGATGCCCTGAGCGGCCTCACCGGTCTTGAGGGCCTCGGGCGCGTCAAGGCGGTAGAGGCCGCGGCCGGCATGGGTTTCGAAATAGCAAAGCGGCTTGTCCTTGGCCGTCATGTGGTCCAGCGCCACCGCCAGCATCGCGTGCTTGTGCACATCGGCAAGGTTCCCGGCGTGATAGGCGTGCTGGTAAGACAGCATCGCGCTACCACATCCGTTTGGGCGCTTCGGTCGGATAGCTCAGGTCGTAGCCTTTGGCGTCGAAACCAGCATCACGTTCGGCGATGAACTGGCCTGCCGTGGGCAGGCTCGCGCAGTCATCGCGCGTCCAGAGCCCCGAACGCAGCAGCGCCTTGGCGCATTGGAAATAGACCTCGGCTACCGTCACGATGACCACCGTTTTCGGGTGCTTGCCGCCTTGCTCGAAGCTGCCGGTCAGCGCCGGGTCATCGCTGACCACCGCGCGCCCGTTCACCCGAACCACGTTCAGCGATCCGGGCACCATCACCATCAGCGACACGCGCCCATCCACCACGATGTTGCGCAGTCCATCCAGCCGGTTGTTGCCGCGCCAGTCGGGCAGGGCAAGGGTGCGGTCATCGAGGATCCGCAGCACCGGGCCGTCATCGCCGCGCGGGCTGGCATCTGTGCCCTCCGGGCCGACGGTGGACAGGATGCAGAACCGCGCCGCCTCGATCCAGCGCCGATAGAGCGGGGTCAGATGATCCGCGACCTTGCTGAGCGAGGTCGGCACAGGCTGGTCATAGAGCGCCTCGAGCGCCGAGATATCTTCAACGATCCGCATGAAACCCTGCCTCCGCCATCAGCCGGTCCGAGGCGCTTTCCACCTCCGCCTCGAGGCGGGTCATGAAATCGTCGCGCGGCAGGCCCGGTGGGATCTCGGGCAGGAATTCGACGACCGCGAGACCGGGTTTGCGCAAGATGCCATGGCGCGGCCAGAAGACACCGACATTTGTGGCCACCGGCACACAGGGCTGGCCCAGCTGTTCGTAAAGCGCGGCGGTGCCGACCTTGTAGGGCTTGGACACACCGGGGGCGACGCGGGTGCCCTGAGGGTAGATGATCAGCTGCCCGCCCTCCTGTTTGCCCGATTTTACATCGGCCAGCATCTTGGCGATGGCAGCGCCGCGCTTGCCGCGGTTGACCGGGACAGAGCCGATGCGCAGCGCGTATTGGCCCAGAAGTGGCGCGAACATCAGCTCTCGCTTCATGATGAACTTGCCGCGCGGGACGGCCTCGTAGATCAGCATGATATCGAGGAAACTCTGGTGCTTGGCCGCGATCATCACCTCGCCCACGGGGGGCGTGCCGCGCACTTCGGTCTTGAGGCCGGTCATCCAGCGCAGGGTCCAGAACACCCAGCGCGAATAGGTGTGGCAGGCGGCATGCGCGCCTGAGGGTGAGACGACCGCCCAGGGAAAAAACACGATCGAGAAGATCAGCATCGCCACATACATCTGCGCGATGAAGGCAAGTGAGCGCAGCCACTGGATCATCTGAGCCCCCTCAAGGTGCGAAAGGCCGCGATGCGCGTGGCCCAAAACGCGATGACGGCCGCCAGCGGCGGGATCGTGAGCGGCAAGAGCCAGCCTGCGCCCTGAAAGCCCAAGCCCGTCAGAAACGCGCCTTCCTCGGCCGCGCGTGGCAAAAGCGCCACGGCGATCATCCCCAGCACGGCCCCCACGCCCGCCCCGGTGAGCGCCCGCCGGGTAAACCGCCGCACAAAGGCCCGCGCGATATAGGTGTCGCGGGCACCGACCAGCCGCATCACCCGGATCACCTGCTCGTTGGAGGCCAGCGCCGCCTGCGCCGCCAGCGTGATCATCGCCGCCGTCGATCCGAGGATCAGCACCAGCGACACCAGACCCAGCAATCGCAGCCGGTCCGCCGCCGCGACCAATGGCGCGCGCCAGCGGTGTGGTCGTCGAGCACCGCGCCGGGGGCCTCGGCGGCGAGGCGTTGGCGCAGGCCCGCGGCATCATAGCCCTCGGGCGTCTCGATCACCTCGATCAGGCGCGGCACAGGCAGGTCGGCTACCGGCAGGTCGGGGCCGAACCATGGCTCAAAAGCGCGCGCTGTTCGTCGTCTGACAGCGCGCGGGCGCTGTCCACGCCGGGCGTCTGTTCCAAAACGGTCAGCACGGCCCAGGTCTGCGCCTCGACCTCGGCCTCGGACGCCGACAGCCTTATCGTTGAGCTTTGCGCCAGCGCCTCGGCCCAGCGGTCGGCCAGCCGCCCCGCGGCCAGCGACAAAGCCAGCGCAAAGACCGCCAGAAAGGCCATCGCGCCCGACACCGCCAGCGTCAGCTTGGCCGCCTGCCCGCTGCGCGGCACCACGCGGTCGGCCTGCGCCTCGCCCTTGAGCAGGCCGATGATGTCGCCCGCGACGCTCACAGATCCGCCCCCGCAGCGCTGATCCGCCCGCCCGCCAGCCGCAGGACGCGCGCCTGAACCTGCGCCTTGGCGGCGCGGATCAGGGCCATGTCATGGGTGGCGATCAGCACCGTCTTGCCCATCTTGTTGAGCGCGCACAGCAGTTGCAGCAGGCGCAGCGACATTTCCCAATCCACGTTGCCGGTGGGTTCGTCGGCCAGGATCAGGTCGGGGTCCATGATGATGGCGCGGGCCAAGGCGGCGCGTTGCCGTTCGCCCCCCGACAGTTCCGGTGGCCGGGCCTGCGCGCGCGCCGACAGGCCGACCCATGCGATCAACTCGTCGAGGTTGGCATCCTGCGCAGGCGCGTCGCGGTTCGCGACCGTCAGCGGCAAGGCGATGTTCTCGCGGATCGGCAGATGGTCGAGAAACTCGCAATCCTGATGCACCACGCCGATGCGCTGGCGCGTCAGGGCGATCTTGTCGCGGTCAAGCCGGGCGGCGTCCTCGCCGAAAATCGTCACGCTGCCTGCGGTTGCGACCAATTCGGCATAGCACAGTTTCAGGAATGTGGTCTTGCCTGCGCCCGAGGGGCCGGTGAGGAAATGGAACGACCCCGGTGCCAGCCGCAAGCTGAGCGCGGACAGGATCGGCTCGGTCCCGTAGCCAAAGGCGGCGTCGTGCATGTCGATCACGGATGGCACCCCCAAAAGCAACCGGCCGGTCCTGTCTTGCAACGGATGGGGCGCGGTTGCAATCGGGCGAGGCGCTAAAGCCTTGGAAAGATCGGGGCGCGTTGATACAAGATGTGTGATGATACCACGCGGCGTGGCCCCTATCTTGGGCAAACAGCCATCGGCTTCCGGGGGTAAGACGGTATAGAGATGCGGCTCACCTGTCCCAATTGCAGCGCCCGCTACGAAGTGGCCGACAGCATGGTCCCGCCCGAGGGCCGCGACGTGCAGTGCTCGAACTGTTCGACGACATGGTTCCAGCCCGGCCGCCGGACAGAGGCGCCCCCGACCGTGACGGTGACCCGAAGCGCCCCCGCCGCCGAAACGGAGGTTGCGCCACCACCACCACCGCGGCCCGCACCTGAGCCTGAGCCTGAGCCTGAGCCCGCACCCAAGGCTCCTGCGCCCCTGCCCGCACCGGAACAGCCCGACGATCAGCCGCGCCGCCGCACGCTCGACCCCGACCTGCGCAGCATTCTGGAACAAGAGGCCGAGCGCGAGGCCCGCCTGCGCCGTGCCGAGGCCGAACCGGTCGAGACCCAAGGCGAGATGTCGCTTGGGCAAGAACCCGAGGCCGACCACCGCGCCCGTCGCCGCGCCGAACTGGACGCCGCGCGCGATGCCTTCGACAGTGAACCCAGCGCCGTGGCCGCGACCGTGTCCTCGGCGCGCGATCTTTTTCCCGACATCGACGAGATCAATTCCACCTTGCGCGATACCGGCGACCGTCTGGGAACCGAGGCGGATGCCAGCGACATCGACACGCTCGACACCATCCCGCGTCGCCGTCGCGGAACGCGGATCGGCTTTCTTTTTGCGCTGGCCGTCGCGGCGGGGGCGGCGGCGCTTTACACCAATGCCGACACCTTGGCGCGCGCCGTGCCCGCGCTCGAGCCTGCGTTGTCGGGCTATCTTACCGTGGTGAACGGCGCGCGGTTCTGGCTGGACGATCTGGCCCAAGGTCTGGGCGGCGCGACGCCCGAGGGCTGATGGATCAGAACTGGTCCAGCAGGCGGCGCAGGTAATCGCGCTCCAACTCGGGGCGCTCCTGCTCGGCGGAACGGCGGCGCAATTCCTCCAGCAATTCGCGCGACCGGCGGTAGGGCCTCCTCGCGGTCGGCCATAGCCTCATCCGATCCGAAGGAGCCGGAATTGCCCGCCTGCCGCCCCAGCGGGTCCTGCATCGGTCGGTCCGGGGCCATATAGCCCTCGGCCATGCCTTGACCCGGATCCTCGCCGGTCTGATCTTGCGCCAGTGCGCGACCAAGCTCGCTCATGCCTTCGCGCAGCGCCTCCAGCGCCTGCGATTGCGCGTCCAGCGCCCCCGCAAGATCGCCGTCCTCCAACAGGCCTTCGGCCTCTTCCATCGCGCGACCGGCCTCGTCCAGTTGCCGCAGCGCCTCGTCCCCGGCTTCGGTGCCGGATACGCCGGGCAGGCGGCCCTGTTGCTCCTCCAGCATCCGGCGCAGCGCCTCTGCCGCTCGGCCAGCGTCATGCCGTCGCCGGTCTCGCCACCTTCGCCCTCGCCCTCACCGGGTTGTTGCTGGTCGCCGGGCTCTTGGCCGTTCTCCGCCTGACCTTGCTCCCCTTGCTCGCCCGGTTGCTGTCCTTGCTGCGGGCGGCCCGGGTTAAGCCGGTCCTGCAGTTCACGAAAGGCGTCGTCCGACAACTCCTGCTGGTCGCGGAGCGTGTCTTGCAGACCCTCCATCGCGCGCTCGCCCGGCGTCTGCGGCCCGTCGCCGCCTTCGCCACCTTGCGTCATCTCCATGTTCTCGAGCATCTGCTGCAGCGCATCGAGCATTTCCTGCGCCTCGGCCATCCGGCCTTCCTGCATCAATTCCTCGATGCGGCGCATCATCTCCTCGAGGTCGGACATCGACAGTTCCATGCGCTCGCCGCCATCCGGGCGATCCTCGCCGGGTTGGGCGTTCTCGGCCAATTGCTGCATGTAATCGTCCATTGCCTCGCGCAATTCCTGCATCAGTTGCGCGATTTCCTCGTCGCTCGCCCCTTGGCGCATCGCCTCGGACAGCCGCTCCTGTGCTTGGCGCAGACGCTCCAGCGCATCGTCGAGATCGCCCACCTCCAGCTCCATCGCGGCGTTCCACAGCGTCTCGGCCACCGCATCGCGGGTCTCGACCGAGATCCCGTCGGGCGTGGCTTCAAGCTGCGAGATGGCGCTGCGGATTTGCAGATAGACGCCTTCGTCCAGCCCCTCCTCGGGGTCTTGCGTCAGCGCGCGCAGGATCTGGGCCGCACGCGGCGCGTTCTCGCGCGACCACAAGATGTCGCGCCGCATTTCGATCAGCGCATTGGCCAGCGGGTCGAAAAACCGCCGACCGGGCAGGCGGAGCACGTCGTAGCGCACGGTGCCGATCTGCCCTGCGTCATCCGTGACGGTCAGCGTCAGCGTCACCGGCAGGTTGGCGAAAGGATGCTGCGACAGATCCTCCAGCAGCACTTCGGTAAACTCTGCCCGCGATCCGCGGAACGGCATCGGAAGGTCGAGAGTCAGCGCAGGTTGCGGTTCGGGCGCTGTGGCAAGGCCGTAGCGGCGGTCGGCGGCGGTTTCGTCCAGCCGGATCGTCGCGCTGCCCGAGGCGATCCCGTAATCGTCCGTCGCGGTGAAGGCGAATTGCATCTGCCCCGGCGGCTCCCCCTCCACCTCGCCATCCAACGCCACGGCGGGCGCCTGATCGGGCAGGACAGAAATGGCCCAGCTGCGCCCCATCGGCCCGTTCACGGTGAAATCGCCCGAGCGTTCCACCGTCACCGATTGCGCATAGGCATCCGCGGACTCCGCAGGAACCGGCCCCACGTCGGTGGTGATGGAGATGCTGCCCGGCTCGCCATAGCTGCGGAAGGTGATGCGCGACCCCTCGGGCGTGGTGAACCCCTCGGCGAAAATCTCGTTGAGGTAGAGCGACGGCAACCCGGTATAAACCGGCGGCTCCACCCAAGCCTCCCAGCTTGGCCCCGATCCTGGCGCGAGTGTTCGGATCGATGGAAGCTTCGGCCAAGACGCGTTTGGCGATG
>JAGYLB010000107.1 GCA_018401055.1 Roseicyclus sp. | reverse complement strand
GATCGTGCGCGCGCAGCCGCGCGGCCCGCGCGGCGTCCGTCGCGGCGCAAGTGATCAGGCACGACCATGCCGCGACCGGCGATGCTGGTGCTGGACCGTGACGCGCTGGCGGGGCGCGGAGCGCGATACCCAGTTGCGTTTGCTGGCCGCCGCGCTTTGCAATGGGCGGGCGGCGCGGTCTACCGCCCCCGCGCCAGCGCGCGTTGGAGGGGTTGCTTGGCCGGGTGCTGGGCGGGGCGGGCGGCACGCTGTCAGGGGGCGCAGGTCTCCGTCGCGGGCGACACGCATCCGGGTGTTTCGAGAATACAGGCCGTGCGCGAGACTGTCACGATCGCGGGCGGCGATACCTGTCGGATGGCCGCTGGCAGGGTCGGTGGGGTGCTGTTCAAGGGCTGGTGGTACGGGCGCTTGGGCCTGCGGGCTGGGCGCAGATCCCTTTGAAATCCGACCATGCGCCCCCATGAGGTCGCCTTGGCCCTGCCTGCGGCCTTTGATGGCGACCGCCTTGTCGCCTGCGCAGCACTCGCCCTTGGTCCGGCCCATGAGGCCGTATTGCAGCGGCCGGCTGCATCATTTGTCGCATTCCTGCAATTGCGTTGAACTCCGCGCCCGAGCGCTTATCTTAGCATTAACCGCAGGCCGCCTAGGCTGCCTGAAATTCCCTGAAGGAGACAGCCTTGGGCAACGCGAGAAACGTCGCATTCTGGGTCATCCTGTTCCTGCTGATTCTGGCCCTGTTCAACCTGTTCTCGGGTGGTCAGAACCAGGTGTCGCAGCGTGGCGTGGCCTATTCCGAATTCATCAGCCAGGTGGAAAACCGTCAGGTTCTGTCGGCCACACTCGATGGCGAGAACGTTCAGTTCACCACCGCCGATGGCACCTATTCCACCGTCGCGCCGGGTGATGCGAACACGACGGAGGCGCTGCTTGCCAACAACGTCCGGATCGAAGCGCGTCCGCAGCAGACCTCGGGCTTCCTCAGCGTCCTGTCGCTGTGGCTGCCGGTGCTGGTGCTGATCGGCATCTGGATCTTCTTCATGAACCGGATGCAGGGCGGCGGCGCGGCGGCGCGATGGGCTTTGGCAAATCCAAGGCCAAGCTGCTGACCGAAAAGCATGGGCGCGTGACCTTTGACGATGTCGCAGGCATCGACGAAGCCAAGGAAGAGCTTGAGGAAATCGTCGAATTCCTGCGCAACCCGCAGAAATTCAGCCGTCTGGGCGGCAAGATCCCCAAGGGGGCGCTGCTGGTCGGCCCGCCGGGCACCGGTAAAACCCTGCTTGCCCGCGCCATCGCGGGTGAGGCGGGCGTGCCCTTCTTCACCATCTCGGGCTCGGACTTCGTCGAGATGTTCGTCGGTGTCGGCGCATCCCGCGTGCGCGACATGTTCGAACAGGCGAAAAAGAACGCGCCTTGCATTGTGTTCATCGACGAAATCGACGCCGTGGGCCGGTCGCGTGGCGTGGGCTACGGCGGCGGCAACGACGAACGTGAGCAGACGCTGAACCAGCTTCTGGTCGAGATGGACGGGTTCGAGGCCAATGAGGGGATCATCATTGTCGCGGCCACCAACCGGCCCGACGTGCTCGACCCAGCGCTGCTGCGCCCCGGCCGTTTCGACCGTCAGGTGCAGGTGCCCAATCCCGACATCAAGGGCCGCGAGCGCATTCTGGGCGTTCATGCCCGCAAGGTGCCGCTTGGCCCCGATGTCGACCTGCGCATCATCGCGCGCGGCACGCCCGGCTTTTCGGGTGCCGACCTCGCCAACCTGGTGAACGAGGCGGCGCTGACGGCCGCCCGGATCAATCGGCGCTTCGTCACGATGGATGATTTCGAATCCGCCAAGGACAAGGTCATGATGGGCGCCGAGCGCCGGTCCATGGTCATGTCCGAGGATGAGAAGAAGCTGACCGCCTACCACGAAGCGGGCCATGCCATCGTCGGTCTGAACGTCCCCGACCATGACCCGATCCACAAGGCGACGATCATCCCGCGCGGCCGTGCGCTGGGTCTGGTGATGTCCTTGCCCGAACGCGACCAGCTGTCGGTCAGCTACCGCAAATACACCTCCAAGATCGCCATGGCGATGGGTGGGCGCGTGGCCGAGGAACTGGTTTTCGGCAAGGAAATGGTCACTTCGGGTGCGGCTTCCGACATCCAGCAGGTGTCAAAGATTGCGCGCGCCATGGTGACCCAATTTGGCTATGCCGAAGAGCTTGGCTTTGTCGATTACGCCAACGAGCAGCAATCCTATCTGGGCTCCTACGGTGGCGGCACCAACCATTCCGCCGCGACGCAGAAGATCATCGACGACAAGGTGAAGGCGTTGGTCGACGAGGGCTACGAGACCGCCAAGCGCATCCTGACCGAAAAGCGCGACGATCTGGAGCGGCTGGCGCAAGGCCTTTTGGAATACGAGACGCTCACCGGTGTGGAAATCCAGAAGGTCATCAACGGCGAGCCGCTGAACCGGGGCGATGACAGCGGCGGGTCGTCTTCGTCCAGCTCGGGCAACACGCCCTCGATCACGGCGATCCCCAAGCTCAAGCCCAAGTCGAAGCCCTCGGGCGACATGGAGCCCGAACCGACCCGCTTGAGCGCGGTCAGCAGAACGGACGACGGAAGCACAAAAACCCCGGCATCACGCCGGGGGTTCTTTCTGGTTGAACGTGATGTTCAGGATTTCTGGTAATGGCTGCGCGCCTTGTCGATCCCGTCGGCCAGTGCGCGGCGCGCCGTCTCGAACCCGTCCTTCAGGTCGGACCATGCCTCGCCGCTGGCGCCGCGCAGGCGCTCAAGCTCGGCTTGAGCCGTGTCACGCTGCGCCTTCAGATCCTCGATGCGGCGCGCCAGTTCCGCCTTGCCCTCGCTTTGACTGGCATCCACTTCGGCGCGAAGCTTGGTGATCTCGGCGTTGAGCCGGTCCAACTGGGCCTTCGCCTCGGCGATATAGGTGTCTTGAGTGGCCATCTTGTCCTCCTGTTTTCCGTTTCGGACAGTTTCGACCTATGGACCCTGTCCGGACGAAAAAAGGGGGCGGGCTGCCCTGCGGCTGCCAACCCCCTGACATCATGCATGGAAAAATGCGCTTTAGTGGCCCATGAACTTCTTGCGCGCGGCTTCCAAGGATTTCTCCATGTCTTTCCAGGCGTCTTGCATGGTGGCCTGGATCTCTTTCATGGCCTCCATATTCGCGCGGCCAAGCTCTTCCATGTGCTTTTGCATGTGATCGCGCTGTTCTTGCAGCGAGGCCATCTGCTTTTGCATCTGCTCCTGCCCTTTGCCGCCAGCCTCGGTCATCTTTGCCTGCATCTTTTTCATTTCTTCGGTCCAGGTGTCCATCTGAGCCTTGGCCTGGGCCATGAAATCGGTCTTTTCGGGCATGCTTAGAAGTCTCCGGTTCAAGGTGATGGCGGAGGCTACCACGGAACGACGAGGTTGTGCAGCTTTTGGGTTGCGCAACCACCATCCCGCGCGTCACATCGCCTGAAATTTGACAGGAGCGGATCATGCCTGCCCTCATTCCAACCGCCTTTACCGCGCGGGTCACCTGGCTTGGCCACAACCCGGACCGGGACGCCGCGTTGGAAACCTGCGCCCTGACCCGGATGGAGTTGAGCTTTGCGGGCCATACCGGCGAAAGCCGGGCCGGGTTGACGCGCCCGTCGGACAGCCGGGTGCTGGCGCAATACAGCTGCGGCACGCCGATCCGCAACACCCGGCAACTCTCGATCCTGTCGGCCGAGGATCTGGCGGCGATTGCGGCGGGGATGGGTCTCGACGCGCTCGATCCCGCGTTGGTCGGCGCCTCCATGGTGATCGAGGGTATTCCCGATTTCAGCCTCGTGCCGCCCTCGTCGCGCCTGCAGGACGAGGACAGCGGCACGACCCTGACCATCGATATGGAAAACCGCCCCTGCCAATTGCCCGCCAAACCGATCGAGGCGCGACACCCCGGCTTTGGCAAGGCGTTCAAGCGTGCGGCCGCAGGGCGGCGCGGCGTCACCGCCTGGGTTGAGCGCGAAGGCACGATCATGCATGGCGCGACGCTGCGCCTGCATATCCCCGACCAGCCGGTCTGGTCGCATCTGGAGGCTGCCCGCGCCGGTGCGCGGTAGCGTCTCGTGTCCGATCGGAAACGCGCCGTGACGACAAGACCCGCGAATGTGTCGCAATCCGGCCTCACAGCGCCGGCGCCGCCCGCTATAGCGGGGGCAACGATCATGCCTGCAAGGCAAAGGGAGCCCGCCGAACATGGCCTTCAAGACCGACATCGAAATCGCGCGCGCGGCGCAGAAGAAACCGATCCAGGAGATCGGGGCCAGCTTGGGCATCCCGACCGAGGCGCTGCTGCCTTACGGCCATGACAAGGCCAAGGTGGGACAAGAGTTCATCACCAGCCTCAAGGACCGGCCCGATGGCAAGCTGATCTTGGTGACCGCGATCAACCCCACCCCTGCGGGCGAGGGCAAGACGACGACCACCGTGGGCCTGGGCGACGGGTTGAACCGGATCGGGAAAAAGGCCGCGGTCTGCATTCGCGAGGCAAGCCTTGGCCCGAATTTCGGGATGAAGGGTGGGCCGCGGGCGGCGGTTATGCGCAGGTCGTGCCGATGGAGGATATGAACCTTCATTTCACCGGCGATTTCCACGCCATCACCAGCGCGCATAACCTTCTGTCGGCAATGATCGACAACCACATCTACTGGGGCAACACGCTTGGCATCGACGAACGCCGCGTGACCTGGCGCCGCGTCATGGACATGAACGACCGCGCGCTGCGCGATGTGGTGGTGTCGCTTGGGGGTGTCGCGAACGGCTTTCCCCGCCAGACCGGGTTCGATATCACGGTCGCCTCCGAGGTCATGGCGATCTTGTGCTTGGCCTCCGATCTGGCCGATCTGGAACGGCGGCTGGGCGACATGATCGTGGCCTATCCCCGCGACAAGGCCCCGATCTATTGCCGCGATATCAAGGCCGATGGCGCAATGACGGTGCTCTTGAAGGATGCGATGCAGCCCAATCTGGTGCAGACGCTGGAAAACAACCCGGCCTTTGTTCATGGCGGACCCTTTGCCAATATCGCGCATGGCTGCAACTCGGTCATCGCCACACGGACGGCGCTCAAGCTGGCCGATTACGTGGTGACGGAGGCCGGTTTCGGCGCCGATCTGGGGGCCGAGAAGTTCATGAACATCAAGTGCCGCAAGGCGGGGCTTTCGCCCGCGGCGGTGGTGATCGTGGCCACCGTGCGGGCGATGAAGATGAACGGCGGTGTGGCCAAGGCGGATCTGGGCGTGGAAAACGTGGCGGCGGTCAAGGCGGGCTGCGCCAACCTGGGGCGCCACATCGAGAACGTGGCGGGCTTCGGAGTGCCGGTCGTGGTCGGCATCAACCATTTTGCAGGCGACACCGAGGCCGAGATTGCGGCGGTGAAGAACTATGTGGCAGCGCTTGGGTCCGAGGCGATCTTGTGCCGTCACTGGGCCGAGGGGGGCGCGGGGATCGAGGATCTGGCGCGCCGGGTGGCGGAGCTGGCCGATGGCGGCAGCGCGGAGTTCAAGACGCTTTACCCCGACGAGATGGGCTTGATGGAGAAGATCGAGACGATCGCCACGCGCATCTACCGCGCCTACTCGGTCACGGCGGATGCAGGGTGCGTGCGCAGCTCAAGGCCTGGGAAGAGGCGGGGTATGGGCATCTGCCGGTCTGCATGGCCAAGACGCAGTATTCCTTTTCCACCGATCCCAATCTTCGCGGCGCGCCCGAGGGCCATGTGATCCCCGTGCGCGAGGTGCGGCTGTCGGCGGGGGCGGGTTTCGTCGTGGCGATCTGCGGCGAGATCATGACCATGCCGGGCTTGCCGCGAGTGCCTACCTCGGAAACCATCCGCCTGAACGAGGCGGGGTTGATCGAGGGCCTGTTCTGAGGGCAAAGGGGGCGCGGGGGCAGGGCATCGAACCCTGCCCCCGCGCGGTCCGCCCTTGGGGGCGGCCCGGGCGCCCCGACCTGCCCTGATGCGGGTGTTGAACTGCAGGCTTGCATATTTTTGGAAAGATGAAGGACAAGACATGGCCGCCATGATCATCGACGGAAAGGTCTCTGCAGCAAAGGTGCGGGGCCAGGTGGCGGACAAGGTTGCGGCGCTGAAGGCGGGGCACGGCATCGTGCCGGGACTGGCCGTGGTGCTGGTGGGCGAGGATCCGGCGAGCCGGGTCTATGTGAAGAACAAGGGTGTGCAGACCCTCTGAGGCGGGGATGGCGAGTTTCGAGTACAAGCTTGAGGCCGCGACGCCCGAGGCGGAGATCCTGGCGCTGGTGGCGCGGCTCAATGCCGATCCCGCGGTGCATGGCATTCTCGTGCAACTACCGCTGCCTGCGCATGTCGATGCAGCATCGGTCATCAACGCGATCCATCCGGCCAAGGATGTGGACGGGTTCCATATCTCCAATGTCGGGCTGCTGGCGACCGGGCAGAAGGCACTGGTCCCCTGCACACCCTTGGGCTGCCTGATGATGCTGCGCGATCATCACGGTTCGATCTCGGGAATGAATGCGGTTGTTGTCGGGCGATCGAACATTGTGGGCAAGCCCATGGCGCAATTGCTGCTGGGGGATAGTTGCACGGTGACCTTGGCCCATAGCAGGACGCAAGATCTGGGCGAGGTGTGTCGGCGCGCCGATATTCTGCGGCGGCCGTAGGCAGGCCCGAGATGATCTCGCGGCGATTGGGTCAAGCAAGGCGCGACGGTGATCGATGTCGGCATCAACCGCGTGCCGAGCCTTGAGGATGCGGGCAAGACGCGGCTGGTGGGAGATTGTCATTTCGACAGCTGTGTCGAGGTCGCGGGTGCGATCACGCCAGTTCCGGGGGGCGTGGGGCCGATGACCATCGCCTGTCTGCTCGCCAACACGCTGACGGCCTGCTGCCGCGCCCATGGCTTGCCCGAACCCGACGGGCTCACCGCCTGAACGCACCAACGAGCGCGCGTCAGGCGGGGATCATCGTGCCTTGCAAGATCGCGGTCGGCTTGCGGTCGCCCGTGGCATCCTCGGCCAGTACGGTCGCGCGCACCACGCTGAGCCTGCGGCCAGACCGGATCACCTCGCCCTCCGCGATCAAGCGCTGGCCCGCGGCGGGGGCTATCAGGTTGATCTTCATCTCGACCGTCAGAACCTCGCTTCCCGGCGGCATCATGCTGAGCGCGGCATAGCCCGCCGCGCTGTCGCCCAGTGCGAAACTGGCGCTCGGCATGGGCGAACCCGTGCTGTTGCGACACGTCGGGCGTGATCGGCATGCTCAGGATCATGCGCCCGGCTTGCAGGTCATCGATCCGGGCGCCCATGGTCTTCATCAACCCTTGTCGGGCAAAGCTGTCGCGGATCGCGTCTGCGACGTCGATTGACAGGGAGTGTCCATGATTGCGCTCCGCAACTATTGAGCTTTGGCTCTCTTGGGGTTGAAGGTCTGTTAACCAAATGTTTATAGTTCTCGCAGAAGTTTAGGTCAGATACGCGCGCGAATGGCGAACGGAAACGACTCGGAAGCACCGGACAAGAACCGGCTGGTGTGGATCTATCGTGGGTCCGGCTGGTTTTTGTTGTCGTGTATTCTGGCCTTTGCCGCCCCGTATGGCGAGACCATGCAGCTCGATTTCTTGGGGCGACTGGGCTATTGGGCAAGCGTGAATGCCGTGGCGATCATGATGGCGATCGTTGTGCGCGACCTAGTCCTGCGATGGTTTCCAAGCGAAAGCCTTTCCGTACTGATTGCCATCGCGATCTTGCAGGCGATCACGCTCGGCCCGTTGATCTGGCTGGCGAACAAATATGCGTTTGGCTTCGACGTCGCAGGCCCGGTCTGGTTGGCCGAATTTGTGCTGGTTGTCCTGCTCGCCTCGCTCTGCGTCGCGCTGATACGGTACGAGGTGGGCCGTGTGCGGGCCTTTGCCGCCGCCGAACAGGGCAGCGTCCCTTTGCCCGCGGCGGACCCCAGACACAGACCTGCGTTTCTGGACAAGCCCGATCCCCCTTTGCCGGGCGATGTTGTGCTTGTCTCGGCTGCCGATCATTACCTAGATGTCGTGACCACAGAGGCGGAGGGCCGCATTCTGCTGCGGTTCGGCGATGCGTTGATCGATTTAGAGACTGTGCCCGGGTTCCGCATTCACCGCTCGCATTGGGTCGCCGCTTCGGAATTGACCCGGGTGCGGCCGGAGGGGCGTCGTCACGTCGCTCATCTGCGGTCGGGCAAGACCTTGCCGGTCAGCGATGCCTATGTGGACGAGTTGCGCAGCGCGGGGTTGGTGGAGGATTGCGCCACGGGAAAACGCAGCGGGCGGAAGCCCAGCACGAGCATCTCGGCGCAGGGGGAGACCAGGCGCGCCAGTTCCGGATGATTGCAAAACATCCCGCCCGTATAGGCACCATAGGCGGGCAGGATCACCCGATCGGCATCCAGCAGCGCGCAGCGCCGGACAAGGGACCTGCCGCCCAGCACGATCCGCGCCTTGGGATGGTAATGGCCCGAGATCTCGCCTTTGGCACCGGGCTCCGCGATGTGGCGGAACACCAGCGGCGCGGCGAGGTGATCGGCGCGGCAGGTGCCGCCAAGATTGATCGGGCCGGGATCGTGATTGCCCAGCACCCAGACCCAACGCCGACCGGCCATGAGCCCTGCCAAGCTGTCGTGCACCGACGCGGGCAAGGCCCCGGCAGCCGTCAGATCGTCGAAGCTGTCGCCAAGGCAGATCACCTCGGCGGGACCCGTGGCTGCGATGTCCTGCGTCAGCCGGTCGATGGTTTCTGCGTTCTCGTAAGGCGGCAGGATCGGGCCGCCTAGCCGGGCCATCCGCTCGGATTTGCCGAAATGCAGGTCAGCGACGCACAAGACCCGCCGCGCGGGCCAGTGTAGCGCCCCGAAGGCAACAGCTGCAGCGTTTCGCCTTGAAATTCGAATGGCAGGGCGTTCATGCTTTGTTCATAAGACGCCCAATGGGGCTGGCGCAAGGGGTCAGGACAAGGCTGCACCCAGCCCGGCCGCCGCCATCAGGCGGGCTGCCTCCTCCTCCAGCAGGCGCTGATCGGCGGCACCTGCGATGGGCACGCGGCCCGGTTCCAGAAACAGGGGGGCGGCCAGCGGGCTGACGCGGGTCAGGCGGGCGTGGTCGATACGGCCGTCGATGCGCGCCAGCATCGCCTCGATCCGACCGAAATCGACAAGGCCGCGCATCGCCTCGGCGCGGGTGATCTCCAGCATCAGGTGGCTGGGATCGTATTTGCGCAGCGTGTCGTAAAGGATGTCGGTCGAAAACGTCGCCTGCCGTCCGGTCTTGCGTTTGCCGCCCGGCTGGTTGCGGTCGATCAGGCCTGCGACGATGGCGCTGCCCTTGAAGGTGCGTTTCATCACGGCGTTGTCGGCCAGCCAAGCCTCCATGGTTTCTACAAGATTGTCGCGGGTGAACAGTGGCCTCGGGTCCCCCAGCGGGTCGAGACCCCAGATCAGCGTGGCGTAATCCGTGGCGACGAAACCCATCGGGTTCAGGCCCATGTCCTCCATCCGCTTGGTGATCAGGAGGCCGAGGGTCTGCTGCGCGTTGCGACCCGCGAAACCATAGGCCACCACATGTTCGCGTCCGTCATGGGAAAGCTTTCGACCAGCAGCCGGTCGCGTTCGGGCAGGCGCGAGACGCGGCGCTGAAGGTGCAGCCACTCGCGGGTGTGGGCGGGCAGGTCGGGCCAGTCGTCGGCGCGGAACATCGCAAGGATGCGGTCGGAAAGCCGCGTCGAGGTCGCGAATTTCGTGCCCATGAAGGTGGCGATCTTGGGCTTGAGGGTGGGGTCCGGCTGACCTCCACCACCATCTCGCGCATGCCCTCGTAGCGCACGATCTGACCGCCGATCAGGAAAGTGTCGCCCTTCCGCAGCATCGAGGCGAAGTATTCCTCCACCTCGCCCAGTGGCGCACCGCCGCGGGTCTTCTGGTAGCGGACCTGCATCTTGTCGGCGTCGACGATGGTGCCGATGTTCATGCGGATACGGGCGGTGGCGCGCGGGTCGCGGAGCTGCCATTGGCCATCCGGGCGCTGGATCAGGCGTTGCCATTGGTCATAGGGCGCGGAGCGCGTAGCCGCCTGTGGCCGCAAAATCGAGGCAGCGGTCGAAGGTGTCGCGCGGGAGGTCCGCGTAGGCGCCTGCGGTGCGAATTTCGGCGAAAAGGTCATCGGCCGTGAAAGGCCCGGCGCAGGCGCGGATCAGGATGTGCTGGCACAGCACGTCAAGCGGGCCAGTGTGGTCGGTGTCGCCGTCAAGTGCATGCGCGCGCACGGCGTCCAGCGCGGCGGTGCATTCGATCACCTCGAACCGGTTGGCGGGCACGATCAGCGCCTTGGACGGCGCGTTGTGGCGGTGGTTGGCGCGGCCGATCCGTTGCACCAGCCGCTTGACGTTCTTGGGCGCGCCGACCTGGATGACAAGGTCGACATCGCCCCAGTCGATGCCCAGATCGAGCGAGCCGGTGCAGACGATGGCGCGCAAGCGGCCCTCGACCATCGCCCGTTCGACCTTTTCGCGCTGTTCGCGGGCGAGCGCGCCATGGTGGATGCCGATGGGCAGTTGGTCCTCGTTCGCAAGCCAGAGGTGGTGAAAAAAGATCTCTGCCTGCGCGCGGGTGTTGTGAAAGATCAGCGTGGTGCGGTGCTTGCGCACTTCCTCCAGCACGGCGGGAATTGCGTATTTGCCGCCGCCGCCAGACCATGGCGGGGGCGCTACGGTCGTCAGCATGGCGATGTCCGGGTCGGGGCCGGGATCGGCCTGCAGGATTTCGCAGGGGTCCGGGTGGCGGGCAAGGATGCGGGCGATGGCGGCGGGGTCTTCCACGGTTGCGGACAGGCCGACGCGGCGCAGGCCCGGGGCGAGGGCAGACAGCCGCGAGAGGGCAAGCATCAGCTGGTCGCCGCGTTTGGATTCCGCCAGAGCGTGGATTTCATCCACGATGATGCGTTGCAGACCTGCAAAGGTGCGGTCCGCATCCTCGTAGGACACTAGCAGCGCGAGGCTTTCCGGCGTGGTCAGCAGGATGTGGGGCGGGTCCGCGCGCTGGCGGCGCTTGGCATGCGATGACGTGTCGCCGGTGCGATCCTCGACCCTGATGGGCAGGCCCATGTCGGTGATGGGGCCGGTCAGGTTGCGCTTGATATCAGTTGCCAGCGCCTTGAGCGGCGAGACGTAGAGGGTGTGGAGGCCCTTGTGCGATCCGTCGGCCAGTTCGGCCAGCGTTGGCAGGAACCCCGCCATGGTCTTGCCGCCGCCCGTGGGCGCGATCAGGAGCTGGCAAGGCGCGCCCGCCCGGTCCAGCATCGCCTGCTGGTGCGGGTGAATGGACCAGCCGCGGGCAGTAAACCATCCAATAATCTGGGGGGGCAGGGGGCGCGTCATGCCCCCTTAGATAACTGCTTGCGCGGCTTTGGCCACAAGTGGCGGCTTGCGCTGCGCTCAGTGAACGATCTTCTCCGCCTTGACGTAGAGGTTTTCCCACGCCCGGTCGATGAATTCGGGGCGCATCTGGTAGGGGATGCCCTCGAAATCGCAGATCGCCTTGATCTGGTCGCACAGGAAGACCTGGGTGGTAGTTCGCGTAGGTGTGATTGATCAGCGATACTTCGTCTTGAGCAGGTGGATCAGCGACGCCTCATCCAGCGGCACGCCCTTTTTCTTGGCGACCATAGCAAAGATCTTGAGGAATTGTTCCTGCGTCGGGCCGTCGATCTTGACCTTGAAGAAGATCCGGCGGAGTGCCGCTTGGTCGAAGATGTCATTGGGATGGAAGTTGGTCGAGAACACCACCAGCGTGTCGAACGGCACCTCGAACTTCTCGCCTGATTGCAGGGCGAGGATGTCGTAGTGAATTTTCCATCGGCACGATCCAGCGGTTGATCAGCGCCTGCGGCGGTTCCTCCTGACGGCCAAGGGTCGTCGACGATGAAGACGCCACCTGTTGATTTCAGCTGCAGCGACGCCTGATAGGTGCGGCTGACGGCGTTGTAATGGTGAGATCGAGCATCGACAGGGTCAACTCGCCGCCCGTCATCACGGTCGGGCGCGTGCACAAGGTATAGCGCGTGTCGAAGCGCGCCGAGGCTTTGCGCAGCGGGCTGACATCGGCGGCGTCCTCGACCGGTTTGACAGGGTTGTGCACGATCGGGTCGAACATGGTGATGACCTGACCGGCATAGGCCAGCGCATGGGGGATGTAGATGTTGTCGCCCATCGCTGCCCGGATACCCTCGGCGATGGAGGATTTGCCGTTGCCGGGCGGGCCATACATCAGCACCGAGCGACCCGAGCCCACAGCCGGGCCAAGCTGATCGATCAGACCTTGGGGCAAGATCAGGTGCCCCATGGAGCGTTCCAGCATGTCGCGCGTCAGCTTGACGTCGCGGATCGACTGGCGCTTGACCTGCAGCTTGTAGGTCGGCAGAGCGGCACCGGCATCGGGCCGTAATATTCAGATTGGCGACAGCGCATCCAGCGCACGCGCCTTGCCGCCATCGGTCAACTCGAAAGCCCATTTCCGAGCTTGATGTCGCGTGCAGCGTGCCGGTCGCCTCGCATCGAGCCCAGATCACGCAGGTTGTCGATCAATTCCTGTGTCAGCGGGATCGGCAGCGCGATGGCCTGAGCGATTTCGGATGCCTTTTCGACGTCTTGCGGAACACCGTCCTGAGCAAGATGTCCTGCATCATCACGGGCGTCAGGCCTGTATCCGCCAGCTTCAGCAGCGGCGGCGGTGACATCAGTTCGGATTGCGCGACCTGGACATTCATGTGCTCGACCCCCGTTTACGCGTTGTGCGAGACCTTGCCGGGCGATTGCGGCGCTTTCACGGCGTGGATGGGAAAGCGTCGCGGCGCTTACAGCCCTGCGCTCAGCCCCAGCGCCAGATAAATGGCCAATGCCCCGGCTAGGGCCACGCCCATCGGAAAGAGCTTGCCCTGTTCCCAGGAGGCCCAATCGGCCGTCGCCCGTCGGACAGCAGGCACGCGGGACGCAGTGCGATGGGTGATCCAGGACCCGATCAGGACCAGCGCAAAGAGCATCAGGAAGAACAAGGCATCGCCCGGCGCGATGAAGGGCGCCATGGCGGCGGCGAATTTCGCGTCGCCCGCGCCGACCATCCCCAGCGAGGTGATGACGAAACCGATCACAAGCACGATGACCAGCGCTGCCAGACGCCACAGATAGGCCTCCAACGGCAGCACGATCAGGCCGAGAGCAAGGAACACACCGGCCAGCGCCAGAACGGCGACATTGGGAATGCGCATGGATCGCAGGTCGCTGAGCGCGACCCAGATGCAGATCGGCAAGGCTAGCGGCAAGAACCACAGCGCCTCGGCAAAAGTCAGAGACAGGGTCATCAGCCGCGGACCTCCGTCTCCAATGCGTCAAGCGCGCGCACGGCGGCATCGAAATGCTGCGGGTGGGTTTCGATGGCATCCGCGAGCAGGCCACGCCCGACATCGGTTTGCCCCTGCCGGATCGCGGCCAGCGCTGCCGTATGCAGCAGTTGTGCCCGCTCGACCTCGGTCATGCGGACCAGCGGCATCTGGTAGTTGCCTTGGGCGGCCCGGGCCAGAACGAGGTTGTTCTTGGCGGTGAACAGGTCCGGATCATAGCTGATCGCGCGCTGGAACAAGTCCTCCGCGCCGCGGAAATCGCCGCGTGTCAGGCGAGAATAACCCCAGTTATTCAGCACGCTGGCGGGGCGTGTCGTCAGGCCCACGGCGGTCTCGTAGAAGGAATCCGCCCGGTCCCATTGCTGGTTGCTGTCGGCGACCATCGCCTCGAGGCGGTAGCGCTCATAGGTCTCGAAGGTGGGCGGAACCTGATTGAGCTGGTTTTGCGCCTCTGCCCAGTTTCCGGCGCGGATCAGCGCACCGGCATAGTCGATCCGATCCTGTTCGATTGTCGCGTCACCCTCGACGATGGCGCGCCAATGGGGCAACGCCTCATCCGCCCGGCCCGCTCGCACGAGGCTGGCGGCCAGACCGCGGCGGAAATCGATCCGCTCGGGGCTTTCGCCATAGGCGCGTCGGAAATAGGACACCGCCTCATCCGGCGAGGCCGCCGTAAGCATGATGTCGTTGAGGTTGCTGTCGTCGATGACATTCAGGGGCCGTTGGCCCGGTTCACATCTGTGGACCGGGTTGAATCACAGGCCGACACGGCCAGTGCGATCACGACCACCGGAAGAATCCGGGGGCTGAGAGCCATTTTTTGACCTCTTACTGCTCGATCTCTTGACCTCGGTTCTCATCACGGATCGACGCGGAGTTCGAAAACCCCACCCCCACGCCGGATCAGCCCAAGGCCATTCTGGTTATTGGGAACACTATAGACGTTATTTTCCATTCGCGCGATAGCCAGTCGCAAGTTGTCGCGAATCGCGTCCGAACGGCCACTATCCAGTGCAAAGGCATGTTCGAAAACCCGCCGCGCCTCGCCGTATTCACCTTGTTCCATGAGCGTGACGCCCAGGTTGTTCCAGGCGGGGACGAACCGGTCATCGTCGTCAAGCGCCTGTCGGAACAGCGTTTCGGCCTGTCCGATCCTTCCCAGCGCCAGATTGGCCGCCCCGATGGATGTCAGAACCTCGGCGTCCAGCCCCCTGTCGGCCACCGCACGGTAATAGGATCGCAGCGCCAATTCATGTTGGCCCGCATCCATCAGGCGGTCGCCGACCAGAACCTGATCGACCGCGTCTTGCAGCACCACGGTGCCTGTGGGCGCGGCGATCTCCAGATCTTGTGCCAGCGGGTCAAGCCGCCCGTCTTCAGATGTGCCAACGCAGGCCGCAATGCCCGCGATGGATGTCAGGATGATGAGCCCCTCATCAGTCCCTCCCTTTGTTGCGCAAGGCGCGCGCGGCGATGTCAGCCGCCGCTGCCCTGCAGGTTCTGGGCGATGCCGTAGATCGACGGACCGATCAAGATGATCAGAAGCGGCGGCAGACAGAACATCATCGTGCCCAAGGTCAGTTTCGTGGGCAGCTTGTTGGCCTTTTCCTCGGCGCGCATCACGCGCTTGTCGCGCATTTCGGCGGCGTAGACCCGCAGCGCCTCGGCCACGGATGTGCCAAAGGTGGCGGACTGGATAAGCGTGGTGACAAAGCTGTTCACGTCCTGGATACCGACACGTTCGCCCATATCGCGCAAGACCCTGGTCTTGTCCTTGCTTAAACCTTCATCTCGTAGGCGACGATCTCGAATTCCTCGGAAAGCGCGGGGTAGCCGGTGCGCAATTCCTTGGCGACGCGGATGATCGCCTGATCCAGTGACTGGCCCGCCTCGACGCAGACCAGCATCAGGTCGAGCGAGTCGGGGAAACCACTGGTAATCTCGTCCGTGCGGTTCTGCACCCGGCGGTTCACCCAGTATTTCGGCGCGTAGTAGCCAAGGCAGCCGGGGATAAGAACGGTCAGGATCGAGCTTTGCGCCGAGCCACCCCGCCCGACAGCAGCACGAACAAGGTGCCCAGCACCAGCCCGCCGATCCCCAGCGCGAATTGTGCGAAGTAAAATGTCTGAACAGCGCCTTTCGACCGATATCCCCCGCGCACCAGTTGCAATTGCACCGCACTGAACTCCGCCTGGTCCTGCGGTTCGAGATATTGGGCGAACCGGTCAAGCCGCGCATCCTTGCCCCCCGCCCGGCGCAGCGCGCTGGAGGTGTCGACGGTCATGTCATTGCCCAGCCGCATGTCCTTGATACGGTCGAGCGGGTCCTTTTCTTGAACAGCATCGAGGGCAGCGCGATCAGCACCAGAAGCACGCCCAGTCCACCAGCCGCAATCAGGGGGCCAAGATCGCCCATCTGCGCCACCAGGAACTCGTTGGCCTTGTCGAAGAGATTGATCAGGAATTGCATTGGGTTAGCCCTTCGGTTCAGACCTTGATGTTCACGAGCATCTTCATGAAGATCATGTTCATGAGCAGCATGACGCCCACCACGGCGCAGGCCGGGATGAAGACCGGCGATTGCATCACCTCGTCGTAATAGTCGGGCTGCATGATGTTGATACCCACCAGCGCCAGCAGCGGGAACACCGATAGGAAGGTGCCCGACCATTTGGCTTCGCCGGTGATCGCCTTGACCTTGCGAAACAGTTTGAACCGCGCGCGGATGACCTCCGACAGGCCCTGCAGGATCTCGGCAAGATTGCCGCCCGAGGTCTGCTGGATGCCGACAGCCACGGCCAAGAAGCGCAAATCCTGGCTGTCGAGGCGTTCGGCCATAGCCCGGATCGATTCCGAGATGTCGCGGCCATAAGCGGCCTCATCGGCGATCACGCCAAGTTCCGAGGCCAGCGGGTCGGCGATTTCCTTGGACACGGTGTTGATTGCCGAAATGAAGGGGTGGCCCACGCGCAGGGATCGCACCATCAGTTCGATCGCGTCGGGCAATTGTTCGTCGATCATCGCAAGGCGTTTCTTGGCCTTGGAGTTGACCCAGTAGAACACGCCTCCCACACCCATGGCGACCGAAACCAGCAGGCGGATCGGCAGCGATGTTGCGGTCAGGATCGTCAGCCCCAGAAAGGCCGCGACGCCCAGCCCCAGCATCACCAGCATCAACTGCGGCGGGGTGAAGGCGATATTGGCCTTTTGCGCCTTGTCCGCGATCAGCGTGTAGAGCGGAAGTTTGACCGACCCCTTGTGCTGGTCCATCTCCTTGCGGAGCTTGGCCAGCACATCCTCGCGGGTGGCGCCCTTTTCCAGCATCGACAAGCGGCGGTTGACGCGGGCATTCAGGCTGATCGTCTTGCCGAAGATGGCCAGATAGATGCCTTCGACCAGCATGATGATGCCGACGAAGATCCCGATATAAATCAGCGGTTCGATGGAAAGCTGCATGGGGCTTACTCCGCCGCTATGGGATCGTAGATGGAGGCGGGCAGGTCATAGCCCCACTGGCGGAAGCGCTCGGAGTAATGCGAACGCACGCCGCAGGCGGTGAAATGGCCGATGATCGTGCCGTCGGGCTTGAGGCCGGTGCGTTGGAAGCGGAACACTTCCTGCATCGAGACGACCTCGCCCTCCATCCCGGTGATCTCGGTGATCGATACCATCCGGCGCGAGCCGTCCTGCAGGCGGCTTGCCTGCACGATCAGGTTCACAGCGCTGGAAATCTGCGCGCGCACGGCCTTGAGCGGCATTTCGATGCCTAGCCATGGCGACCATGTTTTCCAGACGCGACACCGCATCGCGCGCGTTGTTGGCGTGGATCGTGGTCATCGATCCGTCATGGCCGGTGTTCATCGCCTGTAGCATGTCGATGACCTCTTCGCCGCGGGTTTCGCCCACGATGATCCGGTCAGGCCGCATCCGCAGCGCGTTGCGCAGACAGTCGCGCTGGGTCACTGCACCCTTGCCCTCGACGTTGGGCGGGCGGCTTTCCATCCGGCCCACATGCACCTGTTGCAGCTGCAATTCGGCCGTATCCTCGATCGTCAGCACGCGTTCCTTGTCGTCGATGAAGGACGACAGCGCGTTCAGCGTGGTGGTTTTACCAGAACCCGTTCCGCCCGAGACGATCACGTTCAGACGTGTCGACACCGCGGCCTGCAGATAGGCGGCCATTTCCTCGGAAAAGGCGCCGAACCGCACCAGATCGTCGATGCCCAGCTTTTCCTTCTTGAATTTGCGGATCGACACCAGCGATCCGTCGACGGCCACCGGCGGCACCATCGCGTTAAAACGCGAGCCGTCCTTCAGACGGGCGTCGACATAGGGGTTTGATCTGTCCACGCGGCGGCCCACGGCCGACACGATCTTGTCGATGATGCGCAGAAGGTGCCGTTCATCCTTGAACCGCACCTCGGTCAGCGACAGCTTGCCCGCGCGTTCGACGAACACTCGGTTCGGGCCGTTCACCAGAATATCGTTGACCTCGGGGTCTTTGAGCAAGGGCTCCAGCGGACCAAGGCCCGTCACCTCGTCGAAAAGCTCGACGTTGAGGGTCTGACGATCCTCACGGTTCAGAACGATGCCCAACTCGTTGAGCTGTTCCGACACGATGGCCGTGATCTCGGCGCGCAGCTCGACCTCCTTGGCGCCTTCCAGCGCCGAGAGGTTGAGGTTGTCGAGCAGACGGGAATGCATTTCCGTCTTGATCTCGTCCAGACGCTGGCGGCGCTTCACATCCTTGTCGCCATCGGCGACCTGCGCGGGCGTGCGCGGGGCCTCGACCACGGGTCCGGGCTTGCGCATGACGCGGGCCAGCCCGCGCGCGTCTTGCGTGTTCGCGGGCGCGGGGCCCGGCACGACCTGGGCGAAGCGGCGGCCTGATCAGGGCGGCCGGGTTTCTTGTATTTGGCGAACATCGTGCTGGGCCCCCTGATTATTTGGCTGCGGCAGCGTCGCCGAGCATCGCCTTGTGCAGACCATCGGCCAGCTTGGCGATCTCGCGGCGCAGCGCGTTCTTCTTGGCGGTCACGGCCAGCGGTTCGCCGTGATCACCAGCTTGCGCCACGGCCTTGCCGCCATCGGGCAGTTGCGTCGAGATTTTCACGCCAAGGCTTTCTGCCAGCTTCTTGACCCGGCTCTTGCCGTTCAGGATCGGTGATGCCCGGCGCGCGGTTCAGCACGAAATTCAGCTTTCGGCGGGCAGGCCTTCTTCGCGCAGCGCCCGCAAGAAGCGCATCGCGTTCTGGGCGGATCGCATGTCCATTTCCATGGTGGCAAAGTAGACATCCGCCCGGTTCAGCACCGTTTCCGTCCACATCACCAGCGTATGCGGCATGTCTACGATCACGATGTCGAAACATTGCGTGGCAAGGTTCAGCAGTGCTTCGACCTCTTCGGGGCCGATCACGTCCAGCGGCAACAAGACGGGTGGGGCCGGGAAAACCGAAAGCTTGCCCTCATAGCCCAGCAGCGCCTGCCGGAAGGCATCCGCATCCATGCTTTGAGCGTCGTGCAACAATTCGATCACCATGTCGCGGCGCGGCAGGTCAAGGAAGGTCGAGACAGTCCCCGCCTGCAGGTCCAGATCCATCAGGCAGACCGACGGGGCCTTTGCTTGTCGATCGTGGCCAGTTCCCAGGCGAGGTTGACGGCCAGCGTCGAGGCGCCAGTGCCGCCCGCAAGCCCCTGCACCGCAAAGACCGCCGATTGGCCGCCCATGCGGGGCGCGATCTTGGTCGGGGCCGCGGTTTTCTCCGTTTCTGCTTCAGCTCGGCTTGGTCCGTCGGTGTGGCGGCCGAGACGGCTGCGGGCTTGGCATCGCGCATGCGCCCGATGGCATCATGCAGCGCGCCTTCGGCCAGCGGGTAGGGCACGAAATCATCCGCCCCGAGCCGGAGCAATCCATGCAGCGCAGCCGGGGTGAGGTCATGGGCCACGATGACCGTGCGCACCGCGCGCGCCCTGCAGGCCCGGATCAGTTCGCCCACCTGGCCCAGATCGGTCGCATCCTCGGATGTCACCGCCACTGCAAAGAACCGCAGATCGGCGGCCTCGGGTTGGTCGAGAAAGGCGCGCGCCTCGTCGAAGGTCAGGTCGCCCCAAGCCTCGCCCAGTTCGGCTTCCATATCCTCGATCAGAAGATCGAAGTGATGAACGTTGGTCGACACGGTGCACGCCAGAATGGGTGCCGGGTCCGATCGCAATGCAAGTCCGCTACTCATTCCTCAAGTCCTATGCTGCCCGGATTTTCCGGATCGTCATTCTGCCCCCGACGCGTCATGCGCCGATGATGCCCACCACCCTCGCCGCATATGGCGCGGAGTCGGGGCTCTATGGTCAGAGTTTCACCGGGAAAAGAGGCAACAATAGGACGAAAAAGGGGTTTTCGTTTGCAGACGCGGACAGATGAAAACCCCGGGGCGGGTGCCTCCGGGGCCTTTTCAGGTCACTCGCCGCCTTCACCACCGCCACCGCCAGCATAGCCGCGGTAGACGATCTGCGCGTAACGCCCGTCAAGGACCAGAGGATGATTCTGCACGAAGCCGCTCACCTCTGTCACGGTGCGCCGGTTGCGACGTTCTTCGGCCTCGGTGGCGACGATGGGCTGGGTTTCGCCCAGAGACACCAGGGCTTCGAGACGCGACCGCTCGATGCCGAGGCTCACCAGATAATTGACTGCCGCCCGTGCGCGGCGCAGGCCCAGCCGGTGGTTGTAGGCATTGCTGCCGACAAGGTCGGTATGGCCATAAACCGAGAACCGCACCTCGGGGAAAGTCCGGATGAAGGCCGCCTGCTGCTGCAAGATCGCCCGCGCCTCGGGGTCCAAATCGGCCGAGTTGAAGGCGAAATTGATCGTGGTCGGCACTTCCTGGGCAAAGCGCTGTGCCAGCGCTTCGGCATATTGCAGACGCCCGGTGTGGAAGAGCGTGTTGTTCATGGTCGGGTTGCCGAACCCGCCCTCGTCGATCCGCGACCCTGGCCTCGCGGCCGCCGTCAAAGATCTGTCCCGGTCCGCAGGCCGCGAGGCCGAGGCTTGCCGCCAGCAGCATCGCCGCCGGACGGTTGATCGTCGCGCTCAAGGTCATGATCCGCATCATTTCAATCCATCACATAGCCATAGGAACCGGTGAAGTCCTGTCGAGCCACATCGCCTGCCGCCGTGCCCGCCCGCGGTGCGCCTGCCGTGCGGCCCAGCAAGAAAAGCTCGCGCTCGGTGGGGATGGTCACCCGGTCGGTCGGCAGAGCCAGCGCCTCGCCGCGGACGGGCTGCACCAGATGGGCCGTCACGATGATGACCAGTTCCGATTGTTCGCGCTGGTAACTGCTGGACCGGAAGAGCGCCCCAAGGATCGGAATATCTCCGAGCCATGGAACCTGACCGACCTGGTCGCGGAAATCATCTTGCAGCAGCCCGGCGATGGCGAAGCTCTCGCCGTCGCGCATTTCAACTGTGGTCGAGGCCTCCCGGGTCCGCAAGCCAGGTACTGAGCCCGTCCCCGGAATCGACGTGTCGATCGAACTGACCGTCGTCGACAGCACAAGGTTGATGATGTCGTCGTCCACGACGGTCGGCGTGAATTCCAGATCGATCCCGAAGGGCTGGAATTCGATCGTCACGTCGCCATCGTCGTTGCGCACGGGCACAGGGAATTCGCCACCCGCAAGAAAGTCGGCCGTCTGGCCCGACAATGCGGTCAGGTTCGGTTCGGCCAGCGTCCTGACCAGTCCTTCTGTCTCGAGGGCTTCGATCAAGATGTTGAACCTCGAATCCTCCGCCGCTGAGGCCGATCCCAAGGATGCCGCCCGGCGGGTTGACCGGCACAGGGAAATCGACGAGGTCGCCACCGTTCAACGCAACGGTGTTGCCGCCGCTGATGTTCGCGCCAGACATGTTGATGCCCAACTCCTGTCGGATATTGCGGCTCATCTCGGCGAACCGCACTTGCAACATCACTTGCTGGCTGCCACCGACAAGCATCAGGTTCGACACCCGACCCGGTGTGTAGCGTCTCGGCCAGTTCCATCGCGCGTTCGACCACCCGGCCAGAGCTGACCGTGCCCGACAAGACGACACCGTCATTGGCAGTGCGCACCTCGATCGGCTCATTGCGCAGGATTTCCCGCAGACGTTCGCGCAGCTCGGCCACATCGGGCACGACCTGCACCTCGATATTGGCGATCAGGGCGCCATCGGGGCCCAGCAGCGTCATCGTCGTGCGCCCCGGCATCCGGCCCAGCACGTAGATCGTCCGCTCGGACAATGTCGCGATATCGGCGATGGCGGGGTTCGCCACACTGATCTCGGCAAATAGAAGGTCGCTTTCCACGACCACGGCGCGGTTCATTGGAACCGACAGAGCGGCGGAAGTCTGCCCCTCGACAACCCGGAGCGCCTGAGCCTCGGACTGGACTGCTGGAAAGAACGCGAGCGCGCCGCCGATCAGGCATGCGCGCATGAAACCCATCATGCTCATGGTGATCCTGCCTCTATGACCACTGGTTTTGTGGTGTCTTGCGCACCAACTTACGGGGCACCCTGCACCAAAAAAGGTTTTTGCGCAAGAATCAGTGCATTGCCCTGCAACGTTCATGTGCCTTTTGCACAACGGACGCCGAAAATGAAACGGCCCGGCGGTAGGTCAACCGCCGGGCCGTGTCGCTTTTTCCGTTTTTTCACAGTCAGTTGGTGCAAGGCACCTGCATCTCCACGACATCGGCGCCACGGCGGTGGCGGACCGTGCAGATGCGGGGCCCTTCGACTGCTTCGGCCACGGCGGCCCGTTCGCCCAGCAGCTCATCACGCGACACCTCGACCGTCTCGCTGGTCGTGTCGTCGTTCAGACCCACCAGCGCCAGCGTCAGGCGACCTGCGGCCTGGGCTTGGGTCAGCGCGGCGATATCGGTCGGGCGTGCGGCAAAGGTGATGGTGCGTGCGATGATCGGATTGTTGCGGTCATTGTCGGCCGTCTGGTCCAACGCCACGATCTGCAGGCTCGACCGGATCAGGCGCGTGACGCTTTCGCCTTCGCGGCCCTGGCCCGTCCAGTAGACATCGACCCGGTCGCCCGGGCGCAAGAAGCCCGAAACGCCCGCCACGACGTCGATCTGCAGCGTGAAGGCCTGCGTGCCTTCCTCGAGCCGCGAGGCGACGCCGGCATCTTCGCCCGGCGCGGTCACCTTGCCTGCAAGAAGCGGCTCGTGCTGCTCGATCGCGCGCAGAACGGTGCGCTGCGGCTGGCCTTCCGGGAAGATGTCCTCCATCCGGCTGAACGATCCCAGTGGCACGAAATCGGCGGGCCAGCGGATTGCCTGCACATCGCCCGGCGCCAGACGTTCGCCGTAGCGCAACGAGCGGGTCACGATGAAGACCTCGGTAGTGGGGATGATCGCGTCGCGCTGTTGGGCCAGTGCAACCTGGTACTGGTTGAA
Organism: Roseicyclus sp.; assembly: GCA_018401055.1. Next base: position 17,516 of record JAGYLB010000107.1, on the reverse strand, counting down.
CCGTTCCATCGCAACCTTCACGGCAAAGCCCGCAAGGCCGATGCCAAGCAAAAGTACCAATCCGAAAACCAGTCTCATGCGTTTAGTCCTTTCGTCATCTGCTTTGGCTGTCCGGTATCGGCCCGGGCGCCTTTGTTCTGCTCGGGCTGAAACTGTCCGCCAATTGGGGCCGTTTGATGGTCAAAGCGCGAAAATCGCGGGTTTTGTTTCCGACCGGGCAGGGGTCTGGCCAGATGATGAGCCTCGCAGCATGGCGCAACCATGGCCTTGCTGCGGGCCGGATGTGGCGATTGTCGAAAATTCCCGGCGTGCCCGGGGCACTTGCATAAGGGGGCCGCCCTCATGGGCGGCCCCCAATGTAACCGTTGTGCGGCTTGCCGATCAGTTGGCGACCGTGTCGGTCGAGGCACTGAAATTGGTGTTCGTGGGGAAAGGGTCGGCGGTTACTCTGCATTTGCCAGCTCTTGTGCGACATCCGTCGAGAGGTTCTCGACGCCGCCCGAGACGACGAACATGACGGCCAGGCCAAGGCCGACCATGGCTGCGGTCATGACGACCCAGTCGACGGTCACGGCGCCGGATTCGGATTTCGCGAAGGTTGTGAAGATGCTGGTCATGGTCTTTGCTCCTGCTAAGATCGGTAACTCGTTGCGGTGATGGGGGCCCTGCGATGGCCTGCCCTTGAATTGACCATCGCCCGGCACTGCGGCGCGTTTGGGGCCGAGACGGGGAATTTCGCGGGTGTTCGTGCGGTTCTTTACGGGCTTGTGGAGCATGATGTCCCGACCGCCGAGCCTGCCGCGAACGGAAAAAGGCCGCGCCAGTTCTGGCACGGCCCCAAGGTCGTTGGCCTTGCGGCCGGATCGTGGATCAGTCGGCGACCACGTCGGTCGAAGCCGAGAAGGTGCTGTTGCCGGTGAAGGGGTTGGCCGTCGGCTGTGCGTTGGCCAGTTCCTAGTGCGATGTCGGTCGAGAGGTTCTCGACACCGCCCGGAAACGACGGCCATCACGGCCAGGCCCAGGCCGACGAGTGCTGCGGTCAGAACGACCCAGTCAACGGTCACGGCGCCGGATTCGGATTTTGCGAAGGTCTTGATCAGGTTGGTCATGGGGGGATCCTCGATGGGGTTTGGTTTGCTTTGGTTTCCGATTGCCCGCGGCTGCCTCTGCCCCGTGGGATGTCCCTTGTCTGACCCTTGATTGCGGCGCGATAGCGACCGGCGGGTGCTCATTGTTGGTGTTTTGCGCGGTATCTTTCGGCCTGGGCCGGGCCGGTTTGCCGGACATCGAACGCGCCCTTGCGCGCGTGTCTCCGGCGAACGGAAAGGGCCGCGCCAGTTCTGGCGCGGCCCCAAGATCGTCGGCCTTGCGGCCGGATCGTGGATCAGTCGGCGACCACGTCGGTCGAAGCCGAGAAGGTGCTGTTGCCGGTGAAGGGGTTGGCGTTCGGCTGTGCGTTGGCCAGTTCCTGTGCGATGTCGGTCGAGAGGTTCTCGACGCCGCCCGAAACGACGGCCATCACGGCCAGGCCCAGGCCGACGAGTGCTGCGGTCAGAACGACCCAGTCAACGGTCACGGCGCCGGATTCGGAATGTGCGAAGGTCTTGATCAGGTTGGTCATGGGGGGATCCTCGGTAGAAAATCGTTTGCTCAGGTTTCGGTCTTTGCCCGGTTGCCTCTGCCCCGCGGGATGATCGAGTTGTGACCCTTGAATGCGGCGTGAAAACGGCCTGCGCGTGCTGTTTTCGGGAAATCTGCATGGTGTTTTCAGGTCTGCCGCTCCGGCCTTTCGGACGTCCGTTCGCAGGTGCCAAGGGAGATCCGCATGTCGCGAACGGAAAAGGGCCGCGCCAGTTCTGGCACGGCCCCAAGATCGTCGGCCTTGCGGCCGGATCGTGGATCAGTCGGCGACCACGTCGGTCGAAGCCGAGAAGGTCTGGTTGCCGGTGAAGGGGTTGGCGTTCGGCTGTGCGTTGGCCAGTTCCTGTGCGATGTCGGTCGAGAGGTTCTCGACGCCGCCCGAAACGACGGCCATCACGGCCAGGCCCAGGCCGACGAGTGCTGCGGTCAGAACGACCCAGTCAACGGTCACGGCGCCGGATTCGGATTTTGCGAAGGTCTTGATCAGGTTGGTCATGTTAGTCACTCCAGTCAGGGTTCAGGTCTTGGGTTCGCCCCGGCCACCGTGGCCGCTTGGGATGAGCCTGTTTTGATGCACAAACAGGGCAGGAATGGGGCCTGTTCGGGAAATTACTGGGAATTCTCGTAGGTTCTTTAAGGGCAGATTTACCGCGAAATCCGTGCTATAAACGCGTCCAGACAGCGCCTGATCCAAAGAAAACAAGGGCGTAGAAGGCAGGATTAAACGGGCAGACCGATGAAGCGGCAGCGTTGGGCGCGCGCATGCGCCATTTTTCGTGATGAGTTTTCCGATCTGCGCCGCCGCGCAGGACACGGCTGCCCCACTGGAGCAGGGCGCGTCGATCCGGCGTGTCGTGGTGCCGGGGGCGGGCCAGACCGGACCGCGCATCAGTATCCAGATCACCGCCGAGGAACATGCCCGCAACACCACAGCGCCTGCGCCCGTTGCGCCCTCGCCCGTCGCGATCATCGCGCAAGAGGATGCACCCCGTCGCAGCACCGGTGGCCAGAGCGATTGGTTCTGGCAGGCAATCTCGCCCACGCTTCCCGCCGATCCCGGCCGATCTCTGGGCCGCACAAGACCTGCTGGCCGCCTCGCCCGATGCCGCCAGCCTCAGCGTGCCGCGCCTGACCACGCTCAACCGCATCATCGCGGACCATGGCGCCGACATCTTGATGGCCAGTATCGACACAGGCGTCTCGCCCGCGCTGGTGCTGGCGGTGATGGCCGTCGAATCGGCGGGCCGGTCCGAGGCGGTCAGCCACGCGGGCGCGCAAGGGTTGATGCAGCTGATCCCCGACACGGCGGCGCGCTTCGGCGTGACCGATCCCTTCGATGCCCGCCAGAACATCCGGGGCGGCGTGGCCTATCTGGATTGGTTGTTGAACGAGTTCGACGGTGACCCGCTACTGGCGTTGGCAGGCTACAACGCGGGCGAGGGGGCCGTGCGGCGCAACAACGGCGTGCCGCCCTTCGCCGAGACGCGCGATTACGTGCCCAAGGTGCTGGCAGCCTGGATGATGGCGCGCAGCCTGTGCCGCAGCCCGCCCGAGCTGATTTCGGACGGCTGCGTGTTCCAGCCCATCGCTGTGAACTGAAAGCGCCCGGTCACGGCTCGGGCGGCAGGGGGCGGGTCACACCGGATTCTGAGATGGCGACGAAGGTGAAATCGCCCTCGGTCACCCAGCATCCGTTCGCCGGTGCGCTGGCGGCGCACCCAAGCCTCGATATGCATGGTGATCGAGGTGCGGCCGGTGCGGGTGATCTGGCTGTAGACCGAGAACAGATCGCCGACGAGCACCGGGGCGTGAAAGCGCAGCGCCTCGATGGCGACCGTTGCGCAGCGACCCTGCGCTCGGTCCATCGCGGTCGTGCCCGCCGCGATGTCCATCTGGCTGACGACCCAGCCGCCGAAGACATCGCCGCCCGAATTGGTGTCGGCGGGCATCGGGACGGTCTGCAGCGTCAGCGTGCCTTGGGGGGTGCGTTCAGACAAGCGTGGCCTCGGTCGCGGCGCGCAGCTGATCCTCGGTCACGCCATCGGCCAGTTCCAGCAGCTTCAGGCCGCCCGGCACAACTTCCATCACGCCCATGTTGGTGATGATCAGGTCCACCACGCCCGTGCCGGTCAGCGGCAGGGTGCAGGATTTCAGCACCTTCGATTCGCCATGCTTGTTGGCGTGATCCATCACCACGACGACACGGCCCACGCCCGCGACAAGATCCATCGCCCCGCCCATACCCTTGACCAGCTTGCCAGGGATCATCCAGTTGGCCAGATCGCCCTTTTCGCTGACCTCCATCGCGCCAAGGATAGCCATCGCGATCTTGCCGCCGCGGATCATCCCGAAGCTGGTCGCGCTGTCGAAATAGGCGGTGTGGGGCAGTTCGGTGATGGTCTGCTTGCCGGCGTTGATCAGGTCGGGGTCTTCCTCGCCCTCGATCGGGAAGGGGCCCATGCCCAGCATCCCGTTTTCCGATTGCAGCGTCACGGTCATCCCCTCGGGGATGTAGTTCGACACCAGCGTCGGGATGCCGATGCCAAGGTTCACATACATCCCGTCGCGCAGTTCTTTCGCGGCACGGGCGGCCATCTGGTTGCGGTCCCACATGGGCGTCACTCCTGTCTTGCTGGTGTCGGGGCGGCCCCGGTGATTTCGGGGCCAAGGGCTAGCGCAAAGGCACGGAAAAGCGAAGCGCCAAACGCAGCGTTCATGTGCCGGTGATCGTCGAGCACACGGCCCGCGGCGCGGAAATCCATCGCCCCCTTGCCGAATTCGGGCCGGGTCAGAAAGGGCGCGGCGATGGTGTCCGGCGTCTGCGGAACAAAGGTCATCCCGCGCGCGGCGAGCGCTTGGCGCAGCGCTTCGGTATAGAGGCGTTCGATCCGCGCCGCCTCCGGGTGGGCCGCGGCTGATGCGAAGGGTTCCAGCCTGAGCGGCCCACGCCGGGTGACGATGGTCGTGGGATAGGGCGCGCGGGCGAGATACAGGTTTGACACTCCCCGGAACTGCCGCGCCAGATCATCGGCGCGAGCGGCAATCCCGCCTCGTCCATGGCGGCGCGGAACCCCGGTTTCGGACAAAAGCGGCTTGTCGCGGCGGGGTGGCCAGTCGATGACATCGTAATTTGCCGCCACAAACAGGGGACGGGCAGGCCATCGTATCGGCGATGACCAGCGTGGCGTCAAGCCCGTCAGATCAATGCTTTCCGTTCCGTTGATCACGCCAGCTTGCGTGTCTCCGCGTCGCCCGGCAACGGCTGGAACACGCCCGCCTCATCGGTCGCACATTCCGCGACTTGCCGCCCGGCAGGCCCAGAAGGTGACGGCAAGGCCCGGATGCTCGAGTTGCAATCGTTCCAGCTGCGTATTTCAACGCGCCGATGTTGGAGGTGCCGACAACCGCGATCTTGCGCGTCATGGGCGGAAGGCGTCCAGCAGCACATCCTCGCAGATCGCCTCATCCCCAGCTTCGGCGTCTGGCGTCTCGGTCGGTGTTGTCCCCTCGGGCTGAGCGGCAAGCCCGTGGGAGGCAAGGAAAAGGCCCATGATGCCGTCCACCACTTCCGGGCGCACGCTGCGCAGATCCTCCGCGAAGGCGCCGGACGGATGGGCGGGCGACATCACCAGTTCAAAGGAGGGAAATATTCGATCCGCTCCGAGCTGTCCCGCAACAAGTCGCAGACGACCCGCAGCACCGCCTTGGACCGCATCGTCGCCGTCAGCACATGATCGCCCGTCGCCGTGGCCGCCAAGGGCACGGGTGATACGGTCAGGAGCCAGCGCAGATCGGGGTTGATCTCGGCCAGCATATCCTCGAGCGCGGTGAAATCCTCCAGAATTTCGGCCACGCCATGGTTCCGGAAGGCGAAGGTTTCAGGGTCGTAGGTGCCCGCTGATGGTGCCGGGTGCCGTGGGATGGACGGTGCCAGTCTCTCGGTGTTCCCAGCTTCAGGTCAGCCCAAGGGTAAGACGATGAGCCTCGGCGTCCTGCACGGCGCGGGCCAGCGCGATCAGGTGCTGGGCGCGCATCTCCATCACCTGCGCAAGGCTGGCCAACCCCTCGGGCTCCACCCCGGGGCGGAGCGCACTCAGTAGCAGCTACCCCCCAGGCCGGTGGGGCCAGGGGTGAGTAACCTCCAGCATTTCCTCCACCAGCTGCCGGAACTGGCGCACGGTGTAGATATTGCCGAACCGCGCAGCATAGACGCCATAGCCGAAGCGTTTCGCCGTCTCGGGCGGCATGCCGCGCAGGGCGGGCTCAGTGTCGATCACCTTGAGCCCCGCGCGTTTCATCGCGGCCCCGACATGCTGGGCGAAACAGGACCCGGCAGTAAAGACGTGCGTGTCTTGTGTCAGAAGGAAAGCGCTGGGCGGTAGAGGTCGGGCAGATCGAACGGCCCCACCCCGCCACGCCGCCGCGCCGAAAGCGCGCTGGGGCGGGCCGCTGTAGGGCGAGGTGGTCACAGGTGCCTCAAGCGGCGCGTGGCCGCGTCGTCCGCTGCTCGATCCGCTTTTCGTGGTCGCCCTGAATCACGCGATGCACATAGATGCCCGGCAGGTGGACCGTATCGGGGTCAAGGGTGCCCGTCGGTACGATCTCCTCCACTTCCATGATGCAGATCTTGCCGCACATGGCCGCGGGCGGGTTGAAGTTGCGGGCGGTCTTGCGGAACACGGCATTCCCCGTCTCATCCGCCTTCCACGCCTTGACGATGGAGAGGTCGGCAAAGATCCCGCGTTCGAGGATGTAATCCTGCCCGTCGAAGGTCTTCACCTCTTTCCCCTCGGCGATGACGGTGCCCACACCCGTCTTGGTGTAGAAGCCCGGAATTCCCGCACCGCCCGCGCGCATGCGTTCGGCCAGCGTGCCTTGCGGGTTGAATTCCAACTCCAACTCGCCCGACAGATACTGCCGCATGAATTCGGCATTCTCGCCGACGTAGGACGACATCATCTTTTTCACCTGCCGGGTGGCCAGCAGCTTGCCCAGCCCGAAATCGTCGACGCCTGCGTTGTTGGACGCAACCGTCAGGTTCTTCACGCCCGAGGCCACGATGCCGTCGATCAGCAGCTCGGGGATACCGCATAGGCCAAAGCCGCCGGATGCGATCAGCATGCCGTCAAAAAGCACCCCATCCAGTGCGTCCGCCGCCGAGCCAAAGACCTTTTTCATGCCGGTTTCCCCTTGCAAAGTTGCTTGGCGCGCACCCTGCCGCCGCAACGCGGCGAAGTCAACGCGGGCTCAAAGCTCCAGCGCGGCCTCCATCTCGGCGATCAGGGTGGAGCAGTAATGCTCAAACCGCGGCCCGGGCTGTTGCCGGTCGAGCCGGGGTTTCATCGGGTCGGGCGCGGTGATGGCGCTGCCAGACAGCGCCTCCAGCACGGCATGGCCGCAAAACGGCACATGCGCCTCGGAATAGCCGCCCTCGTGCGTCAGCATCAGCTTGCCCTCGCACAGCTCGCCTGCCGCCTCCATCGTCATTTCGGTCATCGCACGGAACGTGTCGGAGCCCGCCATCATCCGGCCCAAAGGGGTCCACGCCCGAGGCGTCGAAGCCGCAGGCCACCACGATGGCGTCAGGCTGAAAGGCGTAGAGTTGCGGGATCACCAGTCGCTCGAAAGCCTCCAGATAGGTGGCGTGGCCGCCGCCCGGCGGCAGCGGGATATTGAGGTTGAAGCCCTCCCCGCGCCGGCACCCTGATCCTCGAAAATCGCCCGAATCCTGCGGGTAGTTGCGTTCCTGATGGATCGAGATGGTCAGCGTGTCGGGGCGTTCGTAATAGATCGCCTCCGTTCCGTTGCCGTGATGCACGTCCCAGTCGATGACGGCGACCCGGTCGGCCAGGCCCGCCGCCCTTGCGGCCTCAAGTGCTACGGCGATGTTGTTCAGGAGGCAAAACCCGTTGGGAAAATCGGGCAGGCAATGGTGCCCCGGCGAGGCGCGACAGGGCATAGAGCATTGTCGAGGCTGCCCCTGCAGCGTCGATCAGCGCGGCCTTGGTCAGACCGGCCGAGAGTGCCGCGATCTCGAATCCGTCCGGCCCGAAGGGCGTGCGCAGGCCCAACTCGCCCCCGCCCTTGGCCGACGTCTCGCGGAACAGGTCGATGTAGCTTTGCGGGTGGATGCGCAGCAGGTCCTCTTCCGTGGCGGGGTCTGCCTCGGGGGTGGCAAGCTCGCGCATCAGGCCCGTCACGTCGACGAGGTTCTTGAACCGGCGCTTTGTCTCGGGGTTTTCGGGCAAGCCACCGGCTGTCGAAGGCTGCATCAGCCCGCCGACCGGCACCATGAAGCTGTGATTGCCCCCGAATGCCAGAAGCAGCGTTCGTTGACGTAGAACCCGGTGGTCATGTGCATCCCCCTTGCAAGGTCCGGCGCCGGTCTGGCCTTTGGCGGAGTATGGGGGGCGGGATGCGCACCTGTCCATATGTCTCAAGCGGGGTGTGGACAAGGCTGTGGAACGGTTGCAAAGGCACAAGAATTGGTCCTTGGGCGCGCAACGCGCGGGCCTGGGATGCCGGATTTGCGACAGATGCGGCTCAGCCCCGCTCCAGCCGATAGACGCCTTCGGGCAGATCGAGCGCGGCTGTCAGATCGCGGATCTGCGCCATCGACAATGTCACCACCTGTTCGCGGTCGGTGCGCGCATCATACTGGGTGACAGTCACACATTCGGCAAAGGCCGAGATGGTGACATCTTCCTGCAACGGCTGACCGTCCTCGCCTTCGTCGACAAGGGTGATGACGGTCGCGTCGAAGTCGTGCTCGATGGTGAACATGCGCGCAAGCCTAGGCGCGCCCGTCCATCCCTGCAATCCCCCGCGCCTCGCGGCGCATCTGTTTTCGGTAGAGCCAAGGCGCGGCCAATGCGGCTATAGACCTGATCGGCCAGCGTCCGGATGCCCGGCGCCATCACCACCCGCGCCAGCCACCCCATGCGGGGCAACGCCGCCCAGATCGCGGCAAAGGCGGGGATGCCGCTGACGATCGTGCCATCGGGGAGCGCCGCATGCATCCGGCGTTTCGCCTGATCGGGTGTCAGGGCCCAGCCGCCCAGATCTGCGGTGTTCAGATCCTCGAGCAACAGGGGCGCATCCGCTTGCGGCGGCGCGCTGGCGATAATGGGCGATCTCGGCCCGGCAGATTGGGCAGCGGTCGTTGTAGAGGATGCGTGTGATCATAAAAGCTTGACCTAAGCCCCGCCGCCGTTGCGTCAACCGGCCACAAGCGCGTGATCTGGGCTGGACCCCCCTTGGCGGACGGCTAGAGTCCGAAAGAGACTTTATGGTAGCCTCGCGAAAGCCTCCATGCGCGTGACAGTGGTTGCCCTATGCGCCGCCGCCCTGCTGTCCGGGCTGCGTGCAGGTCTGTGGCCCCTCCGCGAGCCGCGCCTGTGCAGGTCGATGTTTCCGCCCGCGCGCGGCAGGCGGTTGCGAACTTCGACGAGGTGGTGACGCGCGTGGAACCCGTCGCCGAACAGGTCTGCCGTGAGCAGACGCCCGACCAGAGCTGCGATTTCATCATCTATGTCGACCGCTCCCCCGAAAGCGGCGTCAACGCCTTCCACACGCTCGACCCGCAGGGTAGGCCCGCGATCATCTTCACGCTGGGCCTGATCGCGGTGGCGCAAAACACCGACGAGCTGGCCTTCATCATGGGGCATGAGGCCGCGCACCACATCGCCCGCCACCTGCCGACCGGGCGGCTACAGGCCGAACAGGGCGCGCGCGTCTTTGCCGAGATCGCCCGCGCGCGGGTGCCAGCGCGACCGAGATCGGAGAGGCGGCGCAGATCGGGTCTTTCGTCGCCTTCCGCCAATTCGGGCAGCAGGCCGAGCTTGAGGCCGATGCCATCGGTACCCTGATCGCGGCCCGCGCGGGCTATGACCCATTGGTGGGTTCGGCCTTCTTCACCCGAATCCCCGATCCGGCGCAGGAATTCCTGTCGTCCCACCCCCCCAATGCGGCGCGGATCGATACCGTCCGCAGCACCTTGCGCGCCATGGGCCGCCCCGGCGTTTGATCTGCGTCAAGGCGGCCCGCGCCCATGCGCCTAGGCTTGGCACAGGAACGGGAGCCTTGGATCAGGCCACAAAAGGGGTGCCACGCATGCAAGCCAACATGACCCGCGACCGCCACGAAGGCGTTGATGACCAAAATGGTAGGCAGGCTGGGCGCCGATCTGGATGACGCGGAACTGCGCGGCGACCTGCCCCCCGAGATGCGGGACGCCAGCTGCTGACAGCCTGCACCGGCTGCGCGGAGCCGGGCCGCTGCGCCCATTGGCTCGCCCGCACCGCTGAGGCGGAGACCGCACCGGACTATTGCCGCAACCGCGACATCTTGCATGCTCTGGCGGCGGAATGATCGGTCAAGCGCGATGACCAGAGGTCGCATCCCCACCCGCTTGGCCCCGAAAACCGCCATTACTGGCTGGCCGTCACCATGGCGCAGAAGACCGGCGCCGACATGCAGCGCGCGCTGGACGATGGGGTGATCGATCATCAGGACTGGGCGACGCTCGTCCAGCGTTGCCGCGGCTGCGGTTGGGCCGAGAGGGTGCAACCACTGGATGACGGCCCAAGACAGAGGCGCAGCCGATGGTGCCGCAAGCCTGTCCCAACTCCGCGACCTTCGAAAGGTGCTGGCGGCGCTCGGCACCGTCTGAGCGGTCAGTCCAGCCTACGCCCCCACAGGTCGTAGTCGCTGGCCTCTTCCACCTCGACCGCGACCAGATCGCCCGGCGCCAGCCCTCGAAGCCCTCGTCGATGAAGAGGTTGCCGTCGATCTCCGGCGCATCCGCCATGGTGCGGCAGGTCGCGCCCTCTTCGTCGACGCTGTCCACCAGCACGGTGAGGGTCCGGCCCACCTTGGCCGCCAGCTTGGCCTCCGAAATCGCCTGAGCCTTGGCCATGAACCGGTCCCAGCGGTCCTGCTTGACCTCCTCGGGCACATGATCGGGCAGGGCGTTTGACCGCGCGCCGGCGACATTCTCGTATTGGAAGCAGCCCACCCGGTCCAGTTGCGCCTCGTCCAGCCAGTCGAGCAGCGTCTGGAACTCGGCCTCGGTCTCGCCGGGGTAGCCGACAATGAAGGTGGAACGCAGCGTGATGTCGGGGCAGTCCCGACGCCAGGCCGCGATTTCCTCGAGCGTGCGGGAGGCGGCGGCAGGCCGCGCCATGCGCGCGAGCACATCGGGATGGGCGTGCTGGAACGGGATGTCGAGATAGGGCAACAGGCCATTGGCGGGGTCGGCCATCAGCGGGATCAGGTCGCGCACATGCGGGTAGGGGTAGACATAGTGCAAGCGAACCCAGGCCCCGAGTGTGGACAAGTCTCTGGATAGATCGAGAATCGGAAACTTGACCTCGCGCCCCTTCCAGTCCGTGCCATAGGCGCTGGTGTCCTGAGAGATCACCAACAACTCCCGCACGCCTGCCTCGACCAGTTTTTCCGCCTCGCGCAGCACGGCCTTGGCGGGGCGCGATTGCAACCGCCCGCGCATGTCGGGGATGATGCAGAACTTGCACTTGTGATCGCAGCCTTCCGCGATCTTGAGATAGCTGTAGTGCCGCGGCGTCAGCGACACGCCGGTGGCCGGCAGCAGGTCGATGAACGGATCGGGTGCGGGCGGCACGGCGGCATGGACGGCATCAAGGACCTGCTCGTATTGATGCGGGCCGGTCACGGCCAGAACCGTGGGGTGCGCGCCGGTGATGTATTCGGGGTCGGCCCCCAGACAGCCCGTCACGATCACCCGCCCGTTCTCGCGCAAAGCCTCGCCGATGGCGTCGAGCGACTCCAACTTGGCGCTATCCAGAAACCCGCAGGTGTTCACGATCACCGCCTCGGCCCCGGCATAATCGGGCGATATGGCGTAGCCCTCGGCGCGGAGCCGGGTCAGGATGCGTTCGCTGTCGACCAGCGCCTTGGGACAGCCGAGCCGAGACCATCCCGGATCCGGGGCTGGCCGGGGCGGGCGGTGTCGGGAATGGCGGCGCGCGCAAGGTCCGGGCGCAAGGCGGGCGGGTTCTGGCTCATACAGGGGAGCTGGCGTGTGGCGGGGCGAAGGGAAGGGAGGTGTTGGGCCACCCAATCCAGCAGCCCCGCAGTGAGGTCGCGGCAGCTGTCCCCGATCATCCCCGCGGGCCCGAATTCGCCCGGTTTGTTCGTGTCTCGAGGACAAACCCCAATCATCGAAAGGATCATCCGCGCGCGAAATGCAATCCGGACAGTATCTTTCGATTTGGCTTGCAAAGGCGCGATCGATTGCGCAATCGACCCCTGAATAACAGAGGTGTTCGTCATGAATTTTTTTAAGATTGCATCGACCGTGGTTGCATTCTCGCTGGCCAGCGTCACTGCAGCAAGCGCAACGACGCTTTTGTCCGGCGTCTTCAACGTCACGGCGGTCAACGTCACGAACCTTTCGTCGAGTGAATCGGCGGCGACGATGTCGAACTTTAACGCTGCTGTGGTAGGCACGCTGGGCAATCCGACTTCCGGTCCGAACCCTCGGTCTTCCACAGCGACACATTCGTTTATGATGGCTTTCTGAACTTCTCCGTCGGCCAGCCGCAAAATGCGAACCAGCGCATCGATCACTGGCTGGATACCGCGGGCGGCGACGTGATGGGTTTGTCCAGTGTCTTCGCTGCTCTGCAGATGAGCTTTCCCAATATCAGCACGGGCTCTGCGACAACGACCTTCTTCCTGTTCGAGCGGATAGGCAACCTGACCGCCGGAGTGTTCGACATCCGCCATGACGATGGTGTCGCCCTCTTCGACGATGGCGTTCGGACCGGCGGGTTCGATGGCCCCAACGGTGTCCGCAACACCAATGGAATCTCATTCGACGGCGGGAACCTCGGAATTCTCTATGTCGCCACAAATGGCAACCCGTCGGTTCTGCAGGTGAGGACTACGTCCCTGCTCAAGCCCCGGTGCCGGTACCTGCCGCGCTGCCGATGCTGTTGGCCGCGCTGGGCGGCCTGGGCTGGATGGCACGGCGTCGCCGCCAGGCTGTCTGACCAGCCCCAGCCCCGCCTCACTTCAGTTCAATGCATGACAGGGCCATCCTTCTCGGGGTGGCCTTTTCCTTTCGTGATGGACGGTTCGAGGCACATCATAACCGGGGTGCACACGATAGTGGCGCTTGCGCTACACTCCCCCGAAACGGGGAAGGGAGATCATGCGATGCGTTGGCTGCTTCGGGCAATGGCGGTGGTGGTCGCGGTGGCCGTACTCATGGTCGGGGCGCTCTTCGCAGTGTAGGCCGATCGGATCGCCACGGTTGCCGCCGACCGTCTGGGCCAAGTGCTGGGGCGCGAGGTCAGCCTGTCGGGCGAGGTGCGCCCCACGCTCTGGCCGCATCTGGGCGTCCGGGCCGAAGGGGTGCGGGTCGGCAATCCCGATTGGGTGACGCAAGGCCCGCTGATCGCCGCCGAGGCGCTGAGCTTGCGTGTGCCATGGTCGTCGATCCTGTCAGGCGAGGTCTTGATCGACGAGATCACGCTGGTCGGCCCCCAGATTACGATGGTGCTTGGCACCGACGGGCGCGTGAGTTGGGCGCTGGCCGCCGACGCGTCATCCGACGCCGCTTCGACGGAGACATCCGCCACCGAAACGCGCAACATAGGCATCACCTCGATCCTGATAAGCGACGGCAGCTTTGCCTATATCGACGCCGCGACGGGCCAGACGCTGCGCATCGCGGATCTCGACGCCCGTCTCGGCCTGCCCGCCGATGGACCCGCCACGGTGGAGGGCACGGCCGAGGTCAATGGCACCCTTCTGACCCTTGCCGCCACGCTGGCCGCCCCCCGCGCGCTGACGATTGGCGCGACCAGCCCCCTCGATCTTGCGCTGGACTGGCGCGGCGGTAGCGCCCGGTTCGATGGGCGGGCAGAGCTTACCCCGGCCTTCAGCGGCGATCTGCAGGTGGATGCCACCGATCTGGGCCCGCTTCTGGCGATCCTTGGCGCGGCGATGCCCGATCTGCCGCAAGGCTATGGCCGCGACCGGCTCGCCTTGGCGGGGCAGGTGACGCTGACCGAGGCGGGCACGGCCCATCTGCGCGACGCGCGCCTGACGCTGGATGACACGCAGTTGACGCTTGCGCTGGACCTGACACCGGGGGCTGACCGCCCGATGATCCGCGGCACCGTCACGGGCGCGCGCCTTGTGCTGCCCGCGGACGGACCGGCGGGCGGGCAGGGGTCCGGCACCGCGCCCGCCACCCAAACCGGATGGTCCCGCACGCCCATCGACGTCTCGGGCCTGTTTGCTGCCGATGCCGAAATCGCGCTTGTGGTGGAGCGGATCGAGGGGGCGGGCCTGACGCTCGGCCCGGTCGGTCTGCGGGCCACGCTCGATCGTGGGCGTCTGGTGCTCGATATCGATAGGGTCGGCACCTATGGCGGCGTCTTGGCGGGGCAATTCGTGGTCAACGGGCGCGGCGGCCTGTCGGTGCGAAGCGATGTCATCCTTGCGGGGGTCGATCTGAACCCGCTCTTGACCGATCTGGCCGATTATGACCGCCTGGAAGGCTCAGGCAGCATCAGCCTGCAGCTTCTGGGTGTGGGCAATGACATGGCCACCCTGATGGCCAGCCTTGAGGGCGAGGGCGATCTTGCGCTGGGCGCCGGCGCGATCCGGGGCCTCGATCTGGCCGGCATGATCCGTAATTTCGACGCTTCTTTCCGGGGCGAGGGCGTGCGGACGGTTTACGACAGCATCGAGGCAAATTTCACCGTCGCGGGCGGCATCCTGTCCAACGATGATCTGTTGCTGGATGCGCCTTGGGGCGATGTGACGGGCGAGGGCAATGTGAACATCGGCGCGCAGACGCTGTCCTACCGCCTGACGCCCGGCGTGCTGCGCGGCGACGGGGCGCGGCCATCCGGGTGCCGATCCTTGTTTCGGGCACTTGGGCCAACCCCAACATCCGCCCCGACCTTGAATTTCTCGCCGAGCAGGAATTGGCCGAACAGGCCGAGCGGCTGGAGGCCGAGGCCCGCGCCCGTCTTGACGCCGAGGCCGCAAGGCTTGAGGAAGAGGCGCGCCGCCGGATCAACGAGGCGCTGGGCACCCAGTTCGATGCCGAGACCACCGAGGATGCCGCCCGCGACGCGCTGGAACAGCGCCTGCGCGAGGAAGCGGAACAGCAACTTCTGCGTCTTCTGGGGCGCAATTGAGCGGGGACATGCGATGAGGCCTATGACGCGTGTGGTGGCGGTTCTTGCCGTGGTGATGCTGGCGTCTTGTGGCGGCGGCCGCGAGACGGCGTCGACCTCTTCGGTGCTTATACCGATCTTTTATCCCGGCGAGACGCCGCAGATGCGCGCCTGGTGCAGCGCTACGCGCAGGTCCACGACATCCCCGAGGCGTTGTTGCACCGGGTCATTCAGCGCGAAAGCGATTACCGCGCCGATGCGCGCAACGGGCCCTATTGGGGGCTGATGCAGATCCTGCCGCAGACCGCCCGCACCATGGGTTTCGACGGCCCGCCCGAGCGGTTGCTCGACCCCGATGTGAACCTGCAATATGCAGGCCGCTACCTGCGCGGCGCGTGGCTGGTCTCGGACGGCAACATCGACGAAGCGGTGGGTTGGTATGCGCGCGGCTATTACTTCGAGGCGCGCGACCGCCTGCCTGCTGGTGGAAACCGGCCTGAACGAGCGTGAAATCGCGCGGCATTGCGGGTAAGGGCGGCGCACCCGTCAGGGCATGCTATGTCTGCGGTCCGTCCACGGGCTGACAGATCACCAGCCGATTGCCGAAAGGGTCGGTTAGGCGCAATTCCCGAAAGCCCCACGGCATGTCCTCGATGGCCGGGCGCAAGCGTGGATGCGGTCCGCGCAGGAGTTCGGCATGAAACGCGTCGATATCCGCAACCTCGATCCGGACTGCGCTTCCGGGCGTTGCATCGCCATGATGCTCGGAGACATGCAGCTCGCAGTCTCCACGCCTGAGGGCCATGTAAAGCGGCATTCCAGCGTGGAAGCGGTGTTCGAACAGCATGTCGAACCCCAGGTAATCGATGTAGAACGCCCGCGCTTCAAGCTCCGAGAAACTTCGCAGGATCGGGATCGGCGCCCTCACCGCCGCCGGTCGCGGCGCGAGGACATCGGCTGGAAGGCCACACCCACATGCGCCTCGCAATAGGGTTTGCCCTGTTGCACCGGCAGGCCGCAGAAATAGAAATCCTCGGTCGCGGGGTCGCCGATGGGCCATTTGCAGGTCCGCTCGGTCAGTTCCATCAGGCTGATGCGCTTGGCGGTCTTTTCGACCTCCTGCACCTTTGCCAGCGCCTCGGGGCTGATTTCATTGGCCGAGGGTTGAGGCGGCAGGGGCTGGCCTGCGGGCACGATGGCCTTGCGCAGCGGCGTCACGTTCGACGGGCGCGGCGGATCGGGCTCCGACATCGCCTCGGGCAGCTCCGGCTCGGCGGGCGCCTGCCGCGCTTCGGGCTTGCGCGGGCGCAGGGCTGAGCGGCCTCCTCCGTCTCGGGCGCAGCCTCGGGGCCGGGCTTGGACGCGGGTGTGGTCGCCGCAACCGGGGCGCCGGTGGTACGGTTCGACAGGCCAAGGCGATGGACCTTGCCGATCACCGCATTGCGGGTCACGCCGCCCAGTTCCTTGGCGATCTGGCTGGCCGATTGGCCCTCGCCCCACATCTTCTTTAGCAGCTCGACCCGTTCGTCGGTCCAGGACATGCCTGTCTCCTGGATTGCTGGGCCGCACGGCCCGTCCCAAGACACCGCCCTATGACGGGTCTGGCGCGAAATTTGAACCCCTATTCTATCCTTGCGGCCTTGGGCGGCGCAAGGGCAGGACCGCGATCAACTGTTGCGACGGTTGACCGCCTCGCGCCAGGCCAGCAGGGCCGCGCCCGCGATGATGGTCAGCGCGCCGGTCAGGCTGACCGCAGTCGGGATCACGCCGAACAGCAGCGCATCATAGCCCGCTGCAAAGACCAGTGTCAGATAGGAGAAGGGCGTGATGAAACTGGTGTCGGCGCGCGCCAGCGCATTGATGAAGAACACCTGCGCGCAGGCCATGAGCAGGCCGATGCCCGCCATCCCCGCCCATTGCGCGGGCGTGGGCGGTTGCCAGACCCAGACCACCGCCAGCGCCGCGATGGCCAGACCGATGGAATTGTTGACGATCAAGATCTGGAGCGGCCTTCGCGCCCCGACAGGCGCTTCATGAAGATCAGCTCCAGCCCCAACGCCAAGGCGGCACCAAGCGCCAGCAACGCGCCGGGCTGCACCGCTGCAGTTCCAGGCCGGATCAAGATCATCGCGCCGGCAAGTGCGATGGCGGCGGCCAACCAGCGCCATGGCCCCACCTTCTCCCCCAGAAGCGGGATCGCAAGGATCATGGCGAGGATCGAGGTTCAGAAAGGAAATCGCCGTCGCATCGGACAAGGGGATGGCGGCCGCTGCCGCGAACATCAGCGTGACGCCGCCCCAGCCGCAGGCGGTGCGCAGCACGTGGGTGCGGTAATCGGGCCGGGTAAGCGCCGGGCGCAGCACCGCGATGGCCGTGGCAAAGACCAGCCAAGCAAAGAGGAACCGCCCGAAACTCACCTGCATCGGGTGCAGCGCCGGGCCAAGCGCACCGGTGCCCAACGCCTTGGCGATCAGCGTGGTGGCGGCCAGAGAAAGCGGTTGCGCAGATCATCAGCACCACCGCCAACCCGGGTGCTGCCCGATGCAGCGGCGCAGGGATGGCGCGCGGCGGATGGCGGCACTGCGGCGTCGACGCCGAACGGGGCGGGGGCGCGGTCGATTGCCGTGCGATCAGACTCCCAAGCACCAGCGCATGATCGCCTTTTGCGCATGCAGCCGGTTCTCGGCCTCGTCGAAA
>JAGYLB010000106.1 GCA_018401055.1 Roseicyclus sp. | reverse complement strand
CTACATGGCCGGATACAAGGCCGCGGCGGCTTCGCCATCGAGACGCTGAACGCCGCCCCGCCCACTATTTCGCCAAGCGCACGCATCGTCTGAGCCGGTTTCAGGTCAGTCTGAAGGGCCGCCCAGCCCCTGTTGACATAGGAATTGGATCGTTCCAAAAGTGTCGAACACAGATGACCGCCTTCGAGTCGGGCGGTCAGGATCAAAGGGAGGTGCCCGAATGCGGTGGGGATTGATCGGCGCGAGCAACATCGCCGCAGGCCACATGATCGGGGCGATCCGGGGCGCGGGCGGCGATATCCGATCCGTGCTGAGCGCCTCGGGCGAGCGGGCGGTGGCCTATGCGGCAGAGCATGGCATTCCGCAAGGCTTTGACGATCTGGAGGCGTTGTTGGCGGCGGATGATCTGGACGCGGTCTATATCTCCACCACCAATGAAAAGCATTTCGCCCAAGCCATGGCGGCGATTGCGGCAGGCAAGCATGTGCTGTGCGAAAAGCCGCTCGCGATGACTGTGGCAGATGCGGTGACCATGGTGCGCGCGGCGGATGCGGCGGGCGTGGTA
Organism: Roseicyclus sp.; assembly: GCA_018401055.1. The sequence continues at coordinate 14,452 of JAGYLB010000106.1, read as the reverse complement.
TTCGCCACCAACCACCATTTGCGCAATGCAGGCTCGCATCTGGCGATCCGCGAGGCTGTTCAGGCAGGGCGCATCGGCGATGTTCTGAGCGTGCGGGTGTTCCATGCTGTCCAGCTTCCTGCGTTCCTGCAAGGTTGGCGCATCGACAACCCCGCCGCCGGTGGTGGCGTTATCCCCGATATCGTGGTGCATGACGCCGATACCGTGCGCTTCCACCTAGGCGAAGACCCGGCCGAAGTCGTGGCGATGGCCGGTGCTTCGGGCATGGGGAACGGCGTTGAGGACAGCTGTATGTCGGTCTGGACCATGCCCTCGGGCGCGATGGTGCAGACGCATGAAAGCTTCACCCACGCCTTCGCCAAGACCGGGTTCGAGCTTCATGGCACCAAGGGATCCATTGTGGCGCGCAACGTGATGACGCAAGCGCCGGTGGGCGAGATCACCCTGCGGACCGAGGCGGGAGAAGAGGCGCTGAGCTTCTCCGACCACAACCTCTATCTGCGGGCGATAAACCTGTTTCATGCGGCGGTTCATGGGCATGGTCAGCCCTCCGCCGATGGGGTGGACGGGGTCAAATCGCTGGCAGTCGCCGCCGCCGTGGCCGAGGCAGCGCAAACGGGCCGCCGCGTTGCGGTGAATTACGGGGGCATCTGACCCATGGGCAAGCATGTCACCGCCGCCGAGGCCGTCGCGCGCATCCCCGACGGGGCGGTCGTCACGGTGTCTTCTTCCTCGGCGCTGGGCTGTCCCGACGCGGTACTGAAGGCGCTGGGCGAGCGGTTCGAGACCGAGGGGCATCCGCGCGGCCTGACCACACTGCACCCGATCGCTGCGGGTGACATGTATGGCGTGAAGGGCGTCGATCATATCGCGAAGGACGGGCTTCTCGACCGTGTCATCGCGGGCAGCTATCCGTCGGGCCCGTCGTCGCTGCCCATGCCCGAGATCTGGAAGATGGTCGTGGAGGACCGCGTCGCGGCGTATAACGTGCCATCGGGCATCATGTTTGACATGCACCGCGACGTGGCAGCGCGCCGCCCGGGTGTGCTGACGCGCGTGGGACTGGATACCTTTGTCGATCCGGTCCGCGAAGGCTGCGCGATGAACGCGCGCGGGGCGGCTGCACCCATCGTGCAGCGGCAGGAGTTCGGCGGGCAGACATGGCTGCATTTCCCGAACATCGTGCCGCAGGTTGCCATCATCCGCGCGACGACGGCGGATGAACGCGGCAACCTGACCTATGAACACGAAGGCGCGTATCTGGGCGCGCTGGATCAGGCGATTGCCGTGCGCAACCATGGCGGGCTGGTAATCGCACAGGTCAAGCGAATGACCGCTGCGGGAAGCCTCCGCCCCCATGACGTGCATGTGCCGGGGCATCTGGTGGATCTGATCGTAGTAGACCCAGACCAGAAGCAGACGACCGAAACACTCTATGATCCGGCCATCTCGGGCGAGATCATGCGGCCGTGGGACAGTTTTTCACTGGCCGAGCATGGCGTGGAGAAGATCATCGCGCGGCGCGCGGCGATGGAATTGCGGCGCGGCCAGACCGCCAATCTGGGCTTCGGCATTTCCGCCATGGTCCCGCGCATTCTTCTGGAAGAAGGCCATGCACAGGCGGTGACTTGGGCCATCGAACAGGGTGCTGTGGGGGGCATGCCCCTGACCGGCTTCGCCTTTGGCTGCGCGTCGAATGCGGATGCCTTTGTCCCCTCACCCAACCAGTTCACCTATTTTCAGGGCGGCGGGTTCGACCTGACCTTCCTGTCCTTCCTCGAGGTGGATGTGGAAGGGAACGTGAATGTCTCGAAGCTGGGCAAGAAGCCCTATCTGACTGCGGGCTGCGGCGGGTTCGTCGACATCACGGCACACGCGAAAAAGATCGTGTTCTCCGGCTATTTCGAAGCCGGGGCCGAGCTTGAGTTGAGCGACACGGGCCTGCGGGTCGTGAAGCCGGGCAAATTCACCAAGATGGTGGAGGCGGTGGAGCATGTCACCTTCTCGGGCAGGCGCGCAGTCGAGCAGGGGCAGGATGTGCTCTATGTGACCGAGCGCTGCGTGATCCGGCTGACGCCTCAGGGACTGGTGGCGGTGGAGATCATGCCGGGTATGGAGCCCGCGCGCGATATCGTGGCCGCAAGCCATGGCCGTGTTGCCGTGGCCGAGAATGCCACGGCGCTGCCCCTGTCGATCCTGCGTGACATGCCCATGGGGCTGAGCCTGTGAGCGCGGTGCATCTGTCCGTCGAAGGGACGCTGGCGCGGGTGACGCTGGACAATCCGGGCAAGCTGAACGCCTTCACGCCTGCGATGCTGGACGAGTTGGAGGCGCATTGCGCCACGCTGGAGCGCGCGACGCAGGTGCACTGCGTCATCATGCAGGCCATGGGCGACCGGGCGTTTTGCGCAGGCGCCGACATCAAGGCATGGGCGGGGCTTTCGCCCTTCGATTTCGCAAGGTCATGGGTGCGCGAGGGGCACCGCATCTTCGACCGTCTGGCGCGGCTGTCAAAGCCTACCATTGCGGTTATACATGCCCATGCCTTCGGCGGCGGGCTGGAACTGGCCGCAGCTTGCGACATCCGTGTGATGGCACCAGGCGCGACGCTGGCGCTGCCCGAGGCGCAGGTCGGCATCGTGCCAGGTTGGTCGGGGACGCAGCGTCTGGCGCGGCTGCTGCCCGAGCCGGTGTTAAAGGAAATGGCGCTGTTCGGGCGGCGGCTGGACGCAGGCCGCGCCCACGCCTTGGGCTTTGTCGCCGAGGTGGCAGACGACCCGCTCGCCGTGGCCGAGGGGATCGCGGCGGGGCTGGCCAAGGCATCGCCGCGCGCCATCGAGGTGGCGAAATACCAGATCCACGCTGCGGTGGGCGAGGATCGTTCCGCCATGATCGAAGCGTTGGGGGCAGGCATGATCGGGGCCAGCGCCGACAAGGCCGAGGGCGTCGCGGCCTTCGCCGGAAAACGCAAACCCGAATTTCCCGGAAGCTGACACATGCAAGACCTGACGATCATTCCCGCCAGCAATGCCGCGCTGCCCGATGCGCCTGTGCGGCTATTGCACTGGATCGGCGGGGCATGGGTGGACAGCGCCGATGGCGCGACGTCGGAACGCCGCTCGCCTGCCCATGGCATCGCTATCTCGGTCGCGGCCAAGGGTGGCAGGCTTGAGGCCGAGGCGGCGATTGCGGCGGCGCGCGCGGCGTTTGACGCGGGGGACTGGGCACGGTCGTCGGGAAAGGACCGGGCGACGCTTCTGCTGAGAGTCGCCGATCTGATCGACCGGGACCGTGCCGAGATTGCACGCCATGAGGTTATGGAATCGGGCAAGCCGATCACGCAAGCGCTGGCCGAGATCGAAGGGGCGGCGGACCTGTGGCGCTATGCGGCCGCGCTGGCGCGCACGATGCACGGCGACAGCCACAACAGCCTTGGCCCCGACATGCTGGGGCTGGTGCTGAAGGAACCCATCGGGGTCGTGTCGCTGATCTGCCCGTGGAATTTCCCCTTCCTGATCGTGTCGCAGAAACTGCCTTTTGCCTTGGCGGCAGGCTGCACGGCGGTGGTGAAGCCGTCCGAGCTGACACCGGGGACCACGGTGATGCTGGGAAAACTTCTACAAGAGGCGGGGCTGCCGGCGGTGTGTGCAACATCGTGCTGGGCTATGGCGACCCGGTGGGGCGGTGCTGTCGTCCGATGCCCGCGTGGACATGGTCAGCTTCACCGGCTCGACCGGGGTGGGCAAACGGATCGCGGCGGCGGCCAGCGCGACGCTGAAGAAGGTGAGCCTCGAACTGGGCGGCAAGAACCCGCAGGTAATTTTTCCCGATGCCGATCTGGATCAGGCAGCCGATGCCATCGCCTTCGGGGTCTATTTCAACGCGGGCGAATGCTGCAATTCCGGCAGCCGGATCATCGTGCATGAGGATGTTGCCGAGGCGCTGGTGTCCAAGGTCGCCGCCCTCAGCCGCCGCGTGCCCTTCGGCGATCCGCTCGACCCGCGCACGCAGGTCGGCGCGATCATCAGCCCAGAGCATCTGGACAAGATCGACGGTTACGTGCGCGGGGCGGTGGCGGCGGGTGCGCGCGTCGCCCTGGGCGGCGCGGCGCTGGAGGTCGGGGGTGGGCGCGCAATTCTATCAGCCGACCATCGTGACGGGCGTGACGCCGGACATGGCCATCGCGCGCGAAGAGGTGTTCGGCCCGGTCCTGTCGGTCCTGACCTTCCGCGACTTCGACGAGGCGATCGGGCTTGCGAATTCCGCCGCCTACGGCCTTTCGGCGGGGGTCTGGAGCCGCGATGTCTCGACCTGCCTTGATTTCGCGCGGCGGGTGCAGGCGGGCACGGTCTGGACCAACACCTGGATGGACGGCTTCGCAGAACTGCCCTTTGGCGGCTTCAAGGAAAGCGGACAGGGGCGCGAACTGGGCCGTTACGGACTGGAGGAATTCCACGAGATCAAGACAGTGCAGATGCGCATCGGCCAGACGCGGGGGGCATGGGTGGCATGACCTCAGCCGACCGGATCGGGCTGAAACAATCGGTGGAGCCCCTCGGGCGGCTCGCCTGCCATGCGGCCCAGCAGCATTTCGGCCATAGCGCGCCCGGTGGCGCGCAGATCCTCGAACACGGTGTCGATGCGAGGGCGGATGTTGTCGAAGATCGGCGAGGCGCGCTTGGCCACGATATCGGCATCGATCCCGTGCACCGCCCCGGTGTCGGCAAGGGCCGCCAAAGCAACCAGCGCCGTCACCTCGCCCACGCAGACATAGCCATCGGGCGGGTTGGCGCCGTGGCGGGCGGCGGTCAGGGCGGCGGCGATAGCGGCGGTGGGACTGTCGAGCGTTACGCCCGGCACGATCTGGTGGTCGATGCCCGCCGCGCGGGAGGCCGCGACGAAGCCGTAGCGCAGGTGTTGGGTGAAGGTGAACTGATCGCCGGGCAGGACCATGCAGATCCGCCTGCGCCCCTTGGCGACCAGATGAGCGACGGCAGCGCGGGCAAAGGCCTCGTTGTCGAAATCCACCCATGGATGTGGTGCGCTGAATTCGGTCCGGCCATGGCTGACAAAGGGGAAATCCGCCTCCATCAACATACGCACGCGGGGGTCAGAACGCTTCGGTCCGGGTGAAGAGCAGACCATCGGCAAGGTTGTTGCGCAAGATCGTGCGGACGGGCGCAAGCCGGTCGTCGCCGGGGCTATCGGGCACGACGGTGACGGAATAGCCGGTGCCGGCCAGCACCTCGGTGATACCGGTCAGGAATTCGTGGGTGAAGCCAAGGAATTCGTGTTCCGTGTTGAGCAGCAGGCTGATGACCTGCGTGCGCCCGGTGCGCAGACGGCGCGCGGCGCGGTCGGGGATATAGCCCAATCGTTCGGCAGCGGCGGCGACCGTCGCCCGCGTCTTGGCGGCGATTCGCGGATCATCGGCCAGCGCGCGCGACACAGTCGCCACCGAGAACCCCGTGACCTGCGCAAGGGTGCGCAGCGTGGGTCTTTCGCCTTGTCCGTGCAGGGCGGTGATCGGGCTGTCGTTGGTCATGGGCCGCCATGGCAGGTCGATTGCGTTGCGGTCATATTGACGGGCATTTCAAACGTTTCAACAAGAAATCCGTTGCAGATGAAAATGCTGCAGCGCGGAAAAATTCTGCGTTTGCAGGATGTTTCGGACAAGTTCGTAACTGGGGAGAGGAATTTTCCAGTTGACGGATGAACAATTTATAACGTTTTAATTCTGCAGAGCCCGTCAAGGGCGTTGGTCACCAAGGGAGGAACCTAATCATGACCATGACACAGAAACTCTACATGTCGGCCGCCGTGCTGGCGCTGTCGACCACCACGGTCGCGGCGCAAGAGGTGGAAGTGCTGCATTGGTGGACATCCGGCGGCGAAGCTGCTGCCGTGGGCACGCTGCGCGACACGTTGGCCACGGGCGGCATCGGCTGGCAGGACATGCCGGTGGCAGGCGGTGGCGGCTCGGATGCCATGACCGTGCTGCGCGCCCGCGTCACCGCAGGCAACCCGCCGACCGCCGTGCAGATGCTGGGCTTCTCGATCCAGGATTGGGCGGCAGAGGGCGCGCTGGCCAACCTTGATGCGCTGGCCGCCGAACAGGGCTGGGCCGATGTGGTGCCGGCCGCGCTGCAGGCGTTCTCGACCTACGAGGGCAGCTGGGTTGCAGCGCCGGTGAACGTCCACTCGACCAACTGGGTCTGGGCCAACACCGCGTTGATGGCTGAGCTTGGCATCACCCAGCCGACGACCTGGGAAGAATTCGTCGCCGCGATGGAAGCGGCCAAGGCTGCGGGATATGTCGCGCTGGCCCATGGCGGCCAGGCCTGGCAGGACGCGACCGTGTTCGAATCGATGGTGATGGGTGTCGGCGGACCCGAGTTCTATCAGGCCTCTATGGTCGATCTGGACCCCGAAGCGCTGGGGTCCGCACAGATGGTCGAAGCGTTCCAGCGTATGGAAACTCTGCGCGGTTTCGTCGATGACAACTTCTCGGGCCGCGACTGGAACCTGGCCTCGGCCATGGTCATCAATGGCGAAGCGCTGTTCCAGATCATGGGTGACTGGGCCAAGGGTGAATTCGTCAACGCAGGCCTGACCGCCGGCAACGAATTCCAGTGCTTCCGCGTGCCGGGCACCGAAGGCACCGTGACCTTCAACTCGGACCAGTTCGCCATGTTCAACGTGTCGGATGCATCGGCTCAGGCCTCGCAGCTTGCCATGGCCAGCGCCGTGATGAGCCCCGAGTTCCAGGTGACCTTCAACCTCGTCAAGGGCTCGGTGCCTGCGCGCACTGACATCCCGTCGGATGCGTTTGACGCCTGCGGACAGCTTGGGATGGCGCAACTGGCCGAAGCGGCTGCAAGCGGCGGCCTGTTCGGGTCGATGGCGCATGGCCATGCCAACAACCCCTCGACCCAGAACGCGATGTATGACGTGATCACCGCGCATTTCAACGGCGAGTACGACGCCGAGACCGCAGCTGCGGAACTGGTCACCGCCGTCGAGATCGCGCAGTAATCTGCGCCATCCGGACCGGCTCTGCCGCGCGCAGGGCCGGTCCACCTTCCGCGCCTTCGGGTCGCGGGTCAGCCATCAGAAATGGGAGGGGGCCATGGCCGCAACGACCGATACGGGCGTGGATTTCCGCACACGTCTGCAGACATGGCTGCCAAAGCTGGTGCTGTCGCCATCCCTCGCGGTGATGCTGATCTTCGTCTACGGCTTCATCGCCTTCACCATCTACCTCAGCTTTACCGACAGCCGGATGCTGCCGTCCTACAACTGGGTAGGCCTCGAGAATTACGAGCGCCTGTTCCGGGTCCGCGAATGGAACATCGCGCTGTCCAATCTGGCGATCTTCGCCTCGCTCTACATCATCATCTGCACGCTGATCGGCCTGACGCTGGCCATCTTGCTCGACCAGAAGATCCGCGGCGAGGGCGTGTTGCGCCCGATCTTCCTGTATCCGATGGCGCTGTCCTTCATCGTGACCGGCACGGCGTGGAAATGGATGCTCGATCCAGCCATCGGGCTTGAGAACACGATGAACCTCTGGGGATGGGAAAGCTTTACTTTCAACTGGATCAAGGACCGCGAGATGGCGATCTACACCATCGTCATCGCCGCGGTCTGGCAATCCTCTGGCTTCGTCATGGCGATGTTTCTGGCTGGCCTGCGCGGGATCGACAACGAGATCCTGAAGGCCGCGCAGATGGATGGCGCGTCGAATTTCCAGATGTATCGCCGGATCATCCTGCCGCAGCTGCGCCCGGCCTTCCTGTCGGCCTTCGTCATCCTGAGCCATCTGGCGATCAAGTCCTATGACCTTGTCATCGCCTTGACGGGCGGGGGCCCCGGCAATGCCACGGCGCTGCCTGCGACCTTCATGTATTCCTACACCTTCACGCGCAACCAGATGGGGATCGGTGCGGCCTCTGCGGTCATCATGCTTATGACCATCGCCGCGATCATGGTGCCCTACCTCTATGCCGAACTGCGGGAGAAGAAGTGATGGCCGCAGCCTCCACTGAGAACGCCATGCGGTCCTCGGGCTTTGCGCGGGCGCTGATCTATCTCATCCTCATCCTCTTCGCGCTGTTCTACCTGCTGCCCTTCGGGATTATGTTGATCAATTCGCTCAAACCGCTGTCCGAGATCACCGGCGGCAACATGATCGCCCTGCCCCGCGACTGGACCATCGCGCCCTGGCTGTCGGCATGGTCGACGGCGCAGATCGGGGTCGAGCCGACGGGCCTGCGCCCCTATTTCATCAACTCGATCGTGATGGCGGTTCCTGCTGTTCTGCTGTCGACCATCGTGGGCGCGCTGAACGGCTATGTCCTGACCAAATGGCATTTCCGGGGCGCCACCATCATCTTCGGGCTCTTGCTGTTTTCGTGCTTCATCCCGTTCCAGATCGTGCTGATCCCGATGGCCCGCATCCTTGGGATACTTGATATCGCGGGCACGACGCCGGGCCTGATCCTTGTGCATTTCGTCTACGGTATCGGGTTCACCACTCTCTATTTCCGCAACTACTACGCCGCCTTTCCGACGGAGCTGGTGCGCGCAGCGCAGATCGACGGGGCGGGATTCTTCCAGATCTTCTGGCGGATCATGCTGCCGTCATCGGGCCCGATCATCGCGGTCAGCTTCATCTGGCAGTTCACCAACATCTGGAACGACTTCCTGTTCGGCGCGTCCTTCGCCAGCGGCGGTGCTGCACCGATGACGGTGGCGCTCAACAACCTCGTCAATTCCTCCACGGGGGTGCGCGAATACAACGTGCATTTCGCAGGCGCCATCATGGCCGCCGCCCCCACGCTTCTCGTCTATATCGTCGCGGGCCGCTATTTCGTGCGCGGTCTGATGGCTGGCTCTGTGAAAGGATAAGCTGATGGGCTTTCTCGACATCAACAATGTCACCAAGTCCTACGGCGCGGTCGAGGTCCTCCATAAGGTCGACATTTCCGTTCAGGAGGGCGAATTCCTTGTCCTCGTCGGCCCGTCGGGCTGCGGCAAGTCCACGCTTCTGAACATGATCGCGGGGCTGGAGGGGATTTCCTCGGGCGAGATCAAGATCAAGGACCGCGTGATGAACGGCGTGCATCCGTCGCGCCGCAACATCGCCATGGTGTTCCAATCCTACGCGCTCTACCCCAACATGACGGTGGGCCAGAACATCACCTTCGGCCTCGAGATGCACGGCACGCCAAAGCCGGAACGCGACAAGGCCATGGCCGATGTCGCCAAGCTCTTGCAGATCGAGAACCTGCTGACACGCAAGCCCGGCCAATTGTCGGGCGGCCAGCGCCAGCGAGTCGCCATGGGCCGCGCGCTGGTGCGCAACCCCGATGTGTTCTTGTTCGACGAACCGCTGTCGAACCTCGACGCGAAACTGCGTGTCGACATGCGGACCGAGATCAAGAAACTGCACCAGAAGCTCGGCACCACCATCGTCTACGTCACCCATGACCAGATCGAGGCGATGACGCTGTCGACGCGGATTGCGGTGATGTACAATGGCTATGTGCAGCAGCTTGGCACCCCCAAGGAGATCTACGACAACCCCGCCAACCTGTTTGTCGCGACCTTCATGGGCAGCCCGGCGATGAACGTGCTGACCGTGCGGCTTGAGGATCGCAACGGCGCGCTCCATGCCGTGATGCAAGGCGCCGATGGGCAGGAGCGCGCGCTGAGGATCGAGAATGCGCCCGCCGCCTATGCCGCCTACAAGGGGCGCGAGGTGATGCTTGGCATCCGCCCCGAGGCGATCACCGACCCCGAGGGTGCGGACCGCAACGCGCGCAATGTGCAGGCCTTGACGAATACGGTGGGCGTCACCGAACCAGCAGGGGCCGACACCTTCGTGACCATGACCTTGGCTAGGCAAGGATTGTATCGCGCGGATGCGGGCCGATGCCGATGTGCGCTCGGGCCAGCCGTTCGATTTCGCGGTGAACATGGACAAGGCGGTGCTGTTCGACCCCAAGACGGAAGAGCGGATCATCTGACAAAATGCCCGCGCGCCGAATGGCCGCGGGCGTCTTTTTGTGCTGGAATTGGAACGATCCAATAGCTATGAGAAGGCAGCAGGGAGGGGATCGTGAGCGGATGAGCAACGCCGATATCATCATCGTCGGCTCCGGCATGGGGGGCGCGACGCTGGCCGCAGGGCTGGCGCCGTCGGGGCTGCGCATTCTGATCCTCGAGCGTGGCGAGCGTTTGGCTGATTGCCCGCAGGCGCGCGACCCGGTCGCGATCTTTGCCCATGGGCATTTCCGGCCAAAGGAAAGCTGGCTGACGCCCGAGGGCGCGCTGTTCAACCCCGGCAATTATGCCTTTGTCGGTGGCAATTCCAAGTTCTACGGTGCGGTGATGCTGCGCTACCGCGCGGCGGATTTCGCGCCCGTGCGCCACATGGGCGGCACGACGCCCGGCTGGCCCTTTGCTTACGCAACGCTCGCGCCTTGGTATGACAAGGCCGAGGCGCTCTATCAGGTGCGGGGCGCGGCCGACCTTGATCCGACCGAGCCGCCCCATGGCGCGCCCTATCCCTTTGTTCCGGTGCCGCATGAACCGGCGATTGCCGATCTGGACCGGCGCTTGCGGGGCGTTGGCCTGCACCCTTCGCCCCTGCCTCTGGCTGTCGATCTCGACCGCTGGCTTGCGCGCGCGGCGACACCTTGGGATGCGTTCCCGGACACGACCGGCGGCAAGCTCGATGCTGAAACAGCGGCGCTGGCGCTTGCCTTGCAGCACCCAAATGTGAAGCTGCGAACCGATGTGACGGTCGAAAGGCTGGAGGTTCAGGACGGCCGCATCACGCGCCTGCTGACCAGCGCGGGACCGATGAGTGCGGCGCGCATCGTTCTGGCGGCAGGCGCGGTGATGACAGCGGCCCTGCTGCTGCGCTCGGCGGATGAGGCCCATCCGCGCGGGCTGGCCAACCGCTCCGATCAGGTGGGGCGGAATTTCATGAACCACAATGCCTCGGCCGTCCTGGCGCTGTCGGGGCGGCGGAACCGGTCGGTCTACCAAAAGACCTTGCAGATCAACGACTGGTATCTGACCGGCGGGCCACAGGGCGAACCGCTGGGCAACGTGCAGCTTCTGGGTCGTGTCTCGGCGCCCATCCTTGCAGCGCAGACCGGGTTGCCGAGGCCGATTGCCCGGGTGATCGCGGACCGCGCCATCGACTTCTATGCCATGTCCGAGGATCTGCCCGATCCCTTAAGCCGCGTGACGGTAAAGGGCGGGGAAATCGTGCTGGATTGGAAACGGTCGAACTGGGAGGCGCATGAGGCGCTGGTCGCGACCCTGAAACTGGCGCTGCGGCGGGCGGGCTTTCCGGTGGTGCTGGCCAAGGCCTTCGACCGCTCCACCCCCTCGCATCAATGCGGCACGGCGCGGTTGGGCGATGACCCGGGGGCCAGCGTGACGGACACGTTTGGGCGCTGTCACGATCACCCCAATCTCTGGATCTGCGACGCGTCGCTGTTGCCGACCTCGGCGGCGGTGAACCCGTCGCTGACCATCGCGGCGCTGGCGCTGCGGCAGGCGGATCGGATTGCGCAGGAGGCGGCATGAGGCGCGCGTTGATCACAGGCGGGCAACAGGGCATAGGGCTTGGCATCGCAAAGGCGCTGCATGGTGCGGGCTGGGAGGTGGCACTGGCCGCCGAGGTCGCACCAGAGGCCGACGCCGTGCAGGCCGCGCTGGCAGCGATGCCGGGGGCGACGTATCACAGGCACGATCTGGCGGATATCGCGTCGGTCGGCGCGCTGATGGACGAGGTTGGCCCGGTGACGACGCTTGTGTCGAATTCGGGCGTTCCGGCGATGGTGCGGGGCGATCTGCTCGACATGAATGCCGACAGTTTCGACCGCTGCATGGATGTGAACCTGCGAGGGGCATTCTTTCTTGCACAAGAATGTGCGCGGCGGATGTTCACCCTGCCGCAAGACCCTTACCGCGCGATCTGTTTCATCACTTCGGTCAGCGCCACAATGGTCTCGCCTGACCGGGCGGAATACTGCATCTCAAAGGCCGGGGCTGCGATGATGGCGCAGGCTTTCGCCGCGCGGCTGGCGCCCGAGAACATCGGCGTCTTCGACATCCGCCCCGGCATCATCGCCACGCCGATGACCGCGCCGGTGGCCGACCGCTATGACGCGCGGATCGCCGAGGGTCTGGTCCCTGCCCGCCGCTGGGGCACGCCCGCAGACATCGCGAAGACCATTCTGCCGCTCGCGCGCGGCGATTTCGCCTTTGCCACCGGGGCGGTGGTCCCGGTCGATGGCGGTCTGTCCATTCACCGGCTTTGAGGGATGACCATGGCCGAAGGCTACGATTACATCATCATCGGCGGCGGCAGCGCCGGCTGCGTGCTGGCGGGCCGACTGTCCGAAGACCCCACGGCGCGCGTTCTGCTGCTGGAAGCGGGCGGACGCGACCGCCACCCGTTCTACCACCTGCCTGCGGGCTTTGCGAAGATGACCAAGGGCATCGGGTCCTGGGGCTGGGAGACCGCGCCGCAGCGCCACATGAAGGGGCGGGTGTTCAACTACACTCAGGCCAAGGTGATCGGCGGCGGATCCGCCATCAACGCGCAGATCTACACCCGCGGCAATGCACAGGATTACGACGAGTGGCGGCAGATGGGCTGCGACGGCTGGGGCTACGAGGATGTGTTGCCCTGGTTCCGCAAGGCCGAGGATAACGATACCTTCGACAACCGCTTCCATGGCAAGGGCGGCCCCTTGGGCGTGTCGCAACCGGCCGCCCCGCTGCCGATCTGCGAGGCCTATTTCGAAGCGGCGGCGGCACTGGGCATCCCGCGGAACATGGACGTGAACGGCGAGACGCAGGATGGCGTGGCCTATTACCAGCTGACGCAAAGGAATGCCCGCCGGTCCTCGGCCGCGATGGCCTATGTCGCGCCGAACATGGGCCGGGCGAACCTGACCCTGCGCACAGGCACGCAGGTGCGGCGGATCACGGTGGAGGCCGGGCGGGCGACGGGGGTGGAACTGGTGGACGGCACGCGGATCATGGCCGCGCAAGAGGTGCTGCTGGCCTCGGGCGCCATCGGATCGCCGCGGCTGTTACAGTTGTCGGGGATCGGGCCTGCGGATCATCTGCAAGAACTTGGCATTCCCGTGGTTCTGGACCAGCCGCAGGTGGGGGCGAACCTGCAAGATCACCTTGATCTCTATTGTATCGTCGAGTTGAGCGGCCCTTACAGCTATGACCGCTATGCCAAGCCGCACATGGCCGCACTGGCCGGGCTGCAATATCTGCTGACGCGCAAGGGGCCGGTGGCCTCGTCCCTCTTCGAGACAGGGGGCTTTTGGTATGCCGACCCCGATGCGCGCTCGCCCGACATCCAGTTCCATCTTGGCCTTGGCACGGGCATCGAAAAAGGCGTGGCGGTGATGCCGCAGGGCGGCGTGACGCTGAATTCCTGCTACCTGCGCCCCCGCTCACGCGGCACGGTGCGGCTGGTGTCCAGCGATCCGGCCAAGGCCCCCTTGATCGACCCCAACTACCTCGCTGATGCCCGCGACCGCGAGATGTCGATACGCGGCCTCAAACTGACGCAGGAGATTATGGCGCAAGCCCCCTTGGCCAAGTACATCAAGGCCGAGCGTCTGCCCGGGCCGGATGTGCGGACCGATCAGGACTATTACGATTTCATCTGCGAGCATTCCAAGACCTCGCACCATTGCGCGGGCACCTGCCGCATGGGGGCAGACCCTACAGCGGTCGTCGACACGCGCCTCCGGTTCAACGGGATCGACCGGCTGCGTGTGGTGGACAATTCCATCATGCCGACAGTGATTTCCTCCAACACCAATGCCGCGGCGATCATGATCGGCGAAAAGGCCGCCGACATGATCCGCCAAGACGCGAGGACCTGAGATGTGGCTTCCGACCTATTCCGGCACGCTGGAAGACTACCGCCTGACGGGCGAACCGCTGGTGCCGCGCGCGCCCCACGTCGCCCTGACCCGCACCGCCTTTGCCGCGGCGCATGTCATCTCCGACCCGCTGGCCGAGCGTGACCCGTGGCAGGGCCGCCCGGCGGTGGATTGGGACGCGACGCTCGCCTTTCGCAGGGGCCTTTGGGATCAGGGGCTGGGGCTGGCCGAGGCGATGGACACCGCGCAGCGCGGCATGGGTGTGGATTGGGCGACGGCCAAGGAATTGATCGAACGTACGATGGTGGAGGCCCGCGCCCATCCGATGCGCCCGCGCGTGGCCTGCGGGGCGGGGACGGATCACATGGCGTTGGGCGATCTGGCCAGCATGGAGGCGATCATCGCCGCCTATCGCACCCAGATGGCGGCGATCGAGGCGGCGGGAGGGCAGATCATCTTGATGGCGACCCGTGCCCTTCCTGCGATCAAGGCCGGGCCGGAGGTCTATGTGC
>JAGYLB010000105.1 GCA_018401055.1 Roseicyclus sp. | reverse complement strand
GGGGTGCACAACGGCCCATGTGTCGCTGGTAATCGCTCGGCTCAGAGCCGTATTCACCGGAACGTCTGCGACCCGCATTGGCGACCTCCAGCGGGCAGACGTGGAGGGTTGGCTTGCCGCACAACAGCAATCGGGCGCGATGTCCGCTCAAACCAGGAAGCATTACGCCGCTCACCTTCGACAATTTGGGCGCTCCTCCTTCGCGAAGGTGTCGTCACCGAAGACCCCTTCAAGCGGGTAACCCTTGCGGTGAACGTCGAGGCTGACCGCCGATTGCAGCGCGCTCGCTTACAACGGAAGAGCTGCGAAAGCTCCTCGATACTGTTGGGGGGAGCCCCAAGCAGAGGTGCCTGATGAGCGGACCGGTGAGAAGGCTTGCCTACTGGACTGTGGCCACAATCGGTCTGCGACGCAACGAGCTGGGCTCGCTCACCCCGGAGTCCTTCGATTTCCGGGGAGCGACACCGTCGGTCCGGGTCGAAGCGCGGCACGCAAAGAATCGACGGATGGCCGCCTTACCGCTTCGGACCGACCTTGCTGCCGAACTGAAGGCATGGCTCGTCGACAAACCAGCTGGGGTACCGGTGTTCCCGGTCAAGGGGGGAGCAACCTCCAAGATGCTGGCCGCTGATTTGGCTGAGGCCGGGATCACGTCCGAAAAGGATGGCCGTCGGGTCGATTTTCACGCCCTGCGAACGACGCTGATCACGCAGCTCGTTCTGGCTGGCGTGCCTCTGGTTGTTACTCAAAAGCTGGCACGGCACTCAACCCCAGCGCTGACAGCAAACGTGTACTCAGTGTTCGGCAGCACCGAACTCCAGAAGGCCGTCGAACAACTCCCGTCGTTCCTGACGCTCACAGACGAGGAACAGCTCGAGGACGGGTAGAGGGCTCCGCGAACCAGAGGTCTCTACCAACGCATTTCGGGGGGCCGGCACGGTGCTGGCACTACTCCCCCCACAGGCCTCGCCTCATGTACACATGCACATGCGGAACGGTCTGCCCAGCGGCGGCCCCGGCGTAGAAGCCGACGTTGTATCCATCGGGCATTGGATCAAGCCGCTCATCGAGCAGGGCCTTCACCTCGCCCTCGAGTTCCATCACCGCCGCCTGCTCCACCGTCGTGCAGTCGAAGCGGGTGGGCACCACTTGCCGGGTGATCACGAGCACGTGCCCAGCGTGTGGCGGCGACATCCGGCTGATCGCCTTCATCACAAAGCCGGGGCCGATCCGGAAGATCCTCACGCACCTGGGTGAACCACTCGAACCGCCGCCGATCTCGCCGGCGCGCGGCCCGCCCACCGACTGGGCCGAGCTCGCGCAAGTCCACGATGACCGCGACATCTTTCAGACGTCGCCAAACGAGCTGCCGGCGATCGACATCCACAGCCTCTGACCGCTGCCGCCAGCCAGGTCACGACAAAGCCCCGAGGCCGCCGGACTCGGAGAGGCTCCGCGCCGACACGAGAAAAACGCCACTCCAGAGGGGGAAAGCAGGCGGACAGGGAAAGGCCTGGTGCGGGCCGGGAGACTGGAGCACGCGACTCACGAGCCGCTCATCAGCTCGATAATGGTTGAGGAAGTGCCATTGGCCGGGCTATCCTTTTGACCAGAAGGCGTCGTCACTGCTCGCACTCGCGAGGTGACCGCCGGACGGCGAGGGTTCAGGACGCACCACCGGCCCTCCCTCCCATTCCAAGTCCTTGCACATCAGCGACTTTCGCCCGACCGGGCTCTCGCCACTGACATTACGCTGTCAGTCCCTGACCCGACTTCCCCAGCAGCAAGGTCCAGCAATGAGTAGAATCTCGCAGCAACGTCCCGCCAGGGCGTCTTGGAGGCCGCTCCCGTGGACCCGCCGCAGGTCATGACGATCGACGAGCTCGCGGCCTACCTCCAGGTCGCGAAGTCGACGCTCTACAAGCTCGCCCAGGAGGGGAAGGTGCCGGGGCAGAAGGTCGGGAAGCATTGGCGGTTCAGCAAGACCGCGATTGACCGGTGGCTTGAGGATCCGGCGTCGGAGAGACCCACGGCGGCTAGAGGCGAAAGGGACACGGAATGAAGGCAACCGAAGCGAAGCTGCTCGAGTTCCTGAAGAAGTCCCCGCAGTTCATCATCCCGATCTACCAGCGCACCTACAGCTGGACCGAGCGCGAGTGCCAGCAGCTCTGGGACGACATCATTCGCACGGGTTCCACCGATTCGGTATCCGCTCACTTCGTCGGGTCAATCGTCTACATCGAGAAGGGCCTGTACCAGGTCTCCAGTCAGTCTCCGTTGCTCGTCATTGACGGTCAGCAGCGGCTTACAACAGTGATGCTGGTCCTCGAAGCACTCGCTCGCCATCTGGGTGAGACGGAGCCACTTGATGGTTTCTCCGCTAAGAAGGTCCGCAGCTACTACCTCTTGAATCCTCTGGAGGAGGGTGACCGAGCGTTCAAGCTGCTTCTGACCCAGACAGACAAGCACAGCCTGCTGTCGCTCGTTCAGCAGAAGCAGTTGCCCGAGGAGCACTCCCTTCGGATCGCCAGCAACTTTGAGTTCTTTGACGAGCGCGTCGCGGCCCTCGGGCCGAACCTCGTCACGCTGTGCAAGGGGCTCGCAAAGCTCGTGATCGTCGATATCGCGCTCAGCCGCGATCAGGACAACCCTCAGCTCATCTTCGAGAGCATGAACTCCACCGGCCGCGAGCTCAGCCAGGCGGACCTGATCCGAAACTTCATCCTCATGGGCCTGGAGCCTCAGCACCAGACAAGGCTTTACGAAGAGCACTGGCGTCCGATGGAAGTCGCCTTCGGCCAAGAGGCCTATGGCTCGCACTTCGACGCGTTCATGCGTCACTACCTAACGCTGAAGACGGGGGAGATTCCGAACGTCCGAGCCGTCTACGACGCGTTCAAGGCGTACGCCCGTTCATCCGAGGTCGCGGCACATGGCGTTGACTCGCTGGTGTCCGACATCCATGCCTTCGCCGAGTACTTCTGCTCGATGGCTCTGGGGAGGGAGAGCGACGTGGTGCTCGCTGCGGCTTTCCGCGACCTCCGCGAGCTCAAGGTTGATGTGGCGTTCCCTCTGCTGCTTGAGCTCTATCACGACTATTCCATCGGCGTACTTCCGCGAGCAGAGTTCGCGGAAGTGATCGAGGCGCCGCCGAGATTCCCTTCGAGGAGGCGGTGAATCGGAGCTACATGGCTCGTGTCAGCCTGTCGGCGACGGGGTACTACAAGACGCCCGGCCTGCTTTGGGACCGGATCGCGGGCAAGGGGCGGCCGTTCTTCTACTTCGCCTATGGCGCGGCCTGCTCCGAGGTGGTGATCGACACGCTGACGGGCGAGAACCGCATCTTGCGCACCGATATCTTGCATGACGCGGGTGCGTCGCTGAACCCCGCGCTCGACATCGGGCAGGTGGAGGGGGGCTTCGTGCAGGGCGCGGGCTGGCTCACGACCGAGGAACTGGTCTGGGACGGCAAGGGGCGGCTGCGTACCCATGCACCCTCGACCTACAAGATCCCCGCCTGTTCGGACCGACCGCCGGTGTTCAATGTGGCTCTATGGGACCAGCCCAACCGGGCCGACACGATCTACCGCTCCAAGGCGGCGGGCGAGCCGCCTTTCATGCTGGGGATTTCCGTCTTGATGGCGCTGTCGGATGCCTGCAGGGCCTGCGGCCCAAACTACCCCGACCTGCAAGCTCCCGCCACGGCCGAGGCGGTTCTGGCAGCAGTGGACCTGGCGCGCGGCACATGACGGGCATCCGCGTCACCGTGGCCGCCGTGCAGGGGTCCGCCCCGCGCGAGGAGGGCGCGGCCATGCTGGTCCGGGGTGCTGGCATCGAGGGCACCATCGGCGGCGGCGCGCTGGAATGGGAGGCGATGCGGATCGCTCGGCAGATGCTGGCGGATGGCAAGGCCTTGGCCGAGCACGGGTTTCCGCTCGGCCCGGCGCTCGGGCAATGCTGCGGCGGCGCGGTGACGCTCCGTTTCGAGGCGGTCGAGAAGATGGACCGGCCGCAGGGCGCGGAGCTTTGGGTCTGGGGCGCAGGGCATGTGGGGCGCGCCATCGTCGCGACCATGGCCCCTCTGCCCCATGTGACCATCACCTGGGCCGATACCGGACCGGGCCGCTTTCCTGACGCCCTGCCCGAGGGCGTAGAGACGGTCATCGCCGCCGATCTGCCGCGCCTGATGGCGCATGCGCCCGTCCATGCCCATCACCTGATCCTGAGCTACAGCCACGAAATCGACCTAGCGCTCTGCCACATGGCTCTGACGCGCGGGTTCGCGAGTTGCGGGCTCATCGGGTCGGCCACCAAATGGGCGCGCTTCCGGTCGCGGCTTACGGCACTGGGTCTTTCAGATGCCGAAATTTCGCGCATCGACTGCCCCATCGGCGACCCGGCTTTGGGAAAGCACCCTCAGGCCATTGCCGTTGGCGTCACCGCGCGGCTACTGAAAGAGCATCTACCAAGGATCGGCAGTCGCCAGCACCGGGGAAGTGACACGCTCGTGACTGCGCTGCTCGCCATCGAGGGGCTGACCAAGGCCTATCCGGGCGTCGTCGCCAATGACGATGTGTCGTTCTCGATCCAACCCGGCGAGGTCCACGCGCTCTTGGGCGAGAATGGCGCGGGCAAGTCCACCCTGGTCAAGATGATCTATGGCCTCGTCAAGCCTGACCGGGGCACGATGCGCCTGAAGGGCACGCCATATGCGCCACCCGAGCCACGCGCGGCCCGGGCCGCGGGCGTGGCAATGGTGTTCCAGCATTTCAGCCTGTTCGAAGCGCTCAGCGTCGCCGAGAACATCGCGCTTGGCATGGAGAACCCACCCAAACCCCGCGATCTGGCCGCGCGCATCCGCGACGTGTCGGAAACATACGGTCTACCGCTCGACCCGTTCAAGTTGGTGGGCGACCTGTCGGCGGGCGAACGAGCAGCGGGTCGAGATCATCCGCTGCCTGTTGCAAGACCCGAAACTCCTGATCATGGACGAGCCCACCAGCGTGCTGACCCCGCAAGAGGTGGAGATCTTGTTCCACACCCTGCGCAAACTGGCCGCCGAGGGCACGGCGATCCTTTATATCTCGCACAAGCTGGAAGAGATCCGCGCGCTTTGCGATGCCGCCACGATCTTGCGGATGGGAAAGAAGGTCGCGACCTGCACCCCGCGCGAGGTGACGGCGGCGCATATGGCCGAGCTGATGGTCGGCAAGGCGCTGAGCGTGCCCGCCCGCGATGCCCATGAACCGGGTGCGGTGCTGCTGGCGGTCGCAGGGCTGAGCCTCGCGTCAAGCTCGCCCTTCGGCACCAGCCTGCGCGACGTGCGTTTCGAGGTGCGGGCCGGCGAGGTGCTGGGCATCGGGGGCGTCGCGGGCAACGGGCAGGATGAATTGCTGGCGGTGCTCTCGGGGGAAACGCCCGTGGGCGCGGGCGCGGTGACGCTGCAGGGGGCGCCGGTCGGCGCGCTGGGGCCGAACGCGCGGCGCGCGATGGGTCTTTTGTGCGCGCCCGAAGAACGGCTGGGCCACGCGGCGGCGCCCGACATGAGCCTGACGGAAAACGCGCTGCTGACAGGGCGCGGGCGCAAGCGGCTGGAGGCGCGCGGCTTCGTCGACTGGCGCCGCACGCGGAGGCTTTGCCGAAGACATCATCGCCCGCTTCGACGTGCGCACGCCGGGGCCGGGCGTGGCCGCCCGCGCGCTCTCGGGCGGCAATTTGCAGAAATTCGTGATCGGGCGGGAAATCCTGCAGGACCCGACGGTTCTGGTCGTGAACCAACCGACATGGGGCGTGGACGCAAGTGCTGCCGCGGCCATCCGTCAAGCGCTGCTCGATCTGGCCCAAGGCGGGGCGGCGGTGATCGTCATCTCGCAAGATCTCGACGAGCTGCTCGAAATCTCGGACCTTTTCTGCGCGCTGAACGAGGGGCGGCTGTCCGCGCCGCGGCCCGCGCGCGGCCTGAGCATGGAAGAGATCGGCCTGATGCTTGGCGGGGCGCATGGCATGCACGAGGTGGCGCTGTGATCGTGCTCGAGAAACGCCCGCAGCCCTCGCGGTTCTGGGTGGTGGGGGCACCGGTTCTGGCGGTCGTGCTGACGATGCTGGCGGGCGGGCTGATGTTCGCCGCCCTTGGCAAGGACCCGGTGGAGGCGATCCGCATCATTTTCTGGGACCCGCTTTTCTCCGAGCAATTCGCGGGCTTTTCGCGCCCGCAACTGCTGGTCAAGGCGGGGCCGCTGATCCTGATCGCGATCGGCCTCAGCCTCGGATTTCGCGCGGGCATCTGGAACATCGGAGCCGAGGGGCAGTATATTGTCGGCGCGATCTGCGGGGCGGCCTTCGGGCTGGCCTTCTGGCCGTCGGAAAACCCGCTGATCTTTCCGGGCATGATCGCGGCGGGACTGCTTGGCGGGTTTCTCTGGGCGATGATCCCCGCCCTTCTGCGCGTCTATGCGCGGACCAATGAGATCCTCGTCTCGCTCCTCTTGGTCTACGTGGCCGAGGCGATGCTGGCCTCGGCCGCCACCGGCTGGCTGCGCAATCCCGAAGGGTCGGGCTTTCCGGGCAGTCGCAACCTGTCGCGCCATCCGGGCACCGACAATCCCGAGTTGATCGCGGGCACGGGGATGCACTGGGGGTTCTGGCGGCCTTTGTGGCGGTGATCGCGGCCTATGTGATCTTCTCGCGCCACATCCTGGGCTATCAGATCCGGCTGGCGGGCCAAGCGCCACGCGCCGCGCGCTTCGGCGGCGTCAACGCGGGCCGTCTGGTCATCTTGTGCATGGGCGTATCGGGGCGCTCGCCGGTGCCGCGGGCCTCTTCGAAGTCTCGGGGCCCGCAGCCCGCATCTCCATCGACTTCAACGTGGGCTACGGGTTCACCGCGATCATCGTGGCCTTTCTCGGGCGGCTCAATCCCATCGGCATCTTGCTGGCCGGTCTGCTGATGGCGTTGACCTTCATCGGCGGCGAACTGGCGCAGCTGATGCTGGGCATCCCGGCCGCCGCGATCCAGGCGTTTCAGGGGATGCTCCTGTTCTTCCTGCTCGCGCTCGACGTGCTGGCCAATTACCGCATCCGCTGGAAACGGGAGGTGGCGGCATGAACGACCGGCGCAAGATGGCATGGGACGACTGGATCAACGCGGCGCTTCTCGCAGCCGTCGGCCTTTTCCTGGGCATCGCCGCGCAGCTCATGACCCAGCTTTCGGCTGCCTTCTGGCCCGTCGCCATTCTGAGCATCCTCCTGTTTGCGGGGGTCATCGCCTTCGACCTGACGCTCGATCGGGTGAGCGAGCGGATCTTTTCCGGCAAGATACGCCCCCCGCGCAACCCCAAACCTGCGGGACGGCGTCCGCTCGCGCTCTTGCTCGGTCTGCCTGCGGGGGTCGTGTTCGGCTTTGCGCTGGGGGCACTCGGGCTTGCGGATGATGTCCTGGGGCTTATGCAATGATCGTGGATCCCGTCACCCTCATCGTTGCGCTGATCACTGTCGCCACGCCGGTCCTTCTGGCGGCCATCGGCGAGTTGGTGGTCGAGAAATCGGGCGTTCTGAACCTCGGCGTCGAGGGTATGATGATCATGGGCGCGGTCTGCGGCTTCATCTTCGCGCATCAGACAGGGTCGGTCGCACTGGCCTTTGTGGCTGGCATCGGCGGCGGGATGGCGCTGGCGTTGGTCTTTGCGGTTCTGACGCAGGTGCTGATGGCAAACCAGGTCGCATCCGGCCTTGCGCTGACACTCTTCGGGCTGGGGCTCGCCGCACTTTTGGGATCAGGCTTTTCCGGCCTGCCCGTGCCCGCCGTCACCCGCCCCTTTCCCGAGGTTGTGCAGGCCATCCCGGTCTCGGGGCCGATCTTGTTCTCCCATTCCGTGCTCGTCTATGTCGCCATTGCACTGGTCGCCGCCGTCTGGTTCGTGCTGGCGCGCACCCGCATCGGGCTGGTGATCCGGGCGGTGGGCGAAAACCACGATGCCGCCCATGCTTTGGGCTATAAGGTGGTGCGCATCCGCTTTGCCACGATCCTGTTTGGCGGCGCTTGCGCGGGCCTTGGCGGGGCCTTCCTGTCGGTCGTCCGTGTGCAGAACTGGTTTGACGGCATGACCGCGGGCGCGGGCTGGATTGCGCTGGCGCTGGTGGTCTTTGCCTCGTGGAAGCCGTGGCGGGTGCTCTTGGGCGCATGGCTTTTCGGCGGCATCGCGGCGCTGCAACTGCGCCTGCAGGCGGCCGAGGTTGGGGTGCCGGTCGCGCTGCTCGATGCCTCGCCCTATATCGTCACCATCGTGGTGCTGGTCATCATTTCATCCGACCGAAAGCGCGCGGCGCTGAACGCGCCCGCAGCGCTCGGGCGGGTGTTTCACGCGTCGAGTTGAGGCGGAAGGTTATGCGACGGACCGACATCATCGAGATCCTCGACGGCACCCATCCCCGGGTGGGCCGCGGCATCGCGCTGGCGATTTACGGCCTGATCGTCGTCTCGGCGGTGGTGATCGCGGTCGAAACCATGCCGACCCTGCCCGACGGGCTACGCCGCGCGCTGGGGGTGGCCGAGATCGTGATCCTTGCGGCCTTCGCGGTGGAATACCTCCTGCGTCTGATCTGCTCACCCCATCCGCTGCGCTACGCCTTCAGCTTCTGGGGCATCGTGGATTTCATCGCCGTCGTCCCCGCGATCGTGTTCCTGATCCCCGACATGGCCACCGTGCGCGCGCTGCGACTGCTGCGGCTCTTGCGCATCCTGAAGCTGTTCAAGGCCAACCGCGCGCTCGACCGGATCGGACAGGCGATCTACAGCGTGAGGGCCGAATTCGGCATCTTCCTCTTCATCGCGATCACCGCGCTCTATCTGGCCGCCGTCGGCATCTACCATTTCGAACATGTCGCCCAGCCCGAAGGCTTCAGCTCGATCCCGCAAAGCCTGTGGTGGGCGGTGGCGACGCTGACGACCGTAGGCTATGGTGATGTCTACCCGGTCACGACCGGCGGGCGCATCTTTACCGGCGCGGTGCTGCTGATCGGGATTGGCGTGATCGCGGTGCCTGCGGGCCTGATCACGGCAGCCCTCACCGAAGCGGGCAAACAGGACGGTGAACCGCCCGTGCCCATCGACCCCGACAAGCGCGCCCATGGGACAGGCGCGCGGACCGCACACAACCCAACCACCCCATCCAACACGGAGGATATTCCATGAAACTGCTGCCCAAACTCCTGGCTTCCGCAGCACTGGCCGCGGGCCTCGCCCTGCCTGTCACCGCACAAGACGACCCATTCCAGGTCGGCTTCATCTACATCGGCACGCCTGGCGATTACGGCTGGACCTATGAACACGATCAGGGCCGCCTTGCCGTGGAGGAACACTTCGGCGACCGCGTCGAAACCGTCTACCTCGAGAACGTGCCCGAAGGGGCTGATGCCGAACGCGCGATCACCCAGATGATCCTCGGCGGGGCGGACATGATCTTCACCACCTCCTTCGGCTATGGCGAGGCGACCAATGCCGTCGCGGCGCGGTTTCCCGACGTCTATTTCGAGCATGCCACCGGCTACCTGCGCGAGCATCCCAACGTCTCGACCTACAACGCGCGCTTCTACGAAGGCCGCGCGGTGCTGGGCCATATCGCGGGCCAAATGACCGAAAGCAACATCATCGGCTACATCGGGTCCTACCCGATCCCGAGGTGATCCAGGGCATCAACTCGGCCTTCCTGCACGCGCGCGAGGTCAACCCCGATGTCGAGATGCGCGTGGTCTGGGCCTACACCTGGTTCGATCCGGCGGTGGAAGCCGACGCCGCACAGGCGCTGATCGACGCGGGCGTCGATGTGCTGATGCAGCACACCGACAGCACCGCGCCGCAGACGGTCGCACAGGAAGCCGGGATCATAAGCTTCGGGCAGGCCTCCGACATGATCCAGTTCGCGCCGCTGCCACGCGTGGCCTCCATCATCGACAACTGGGCGCCCTACTACATCCGCCGCGTCGGTGAGGCGATGGATGGCACCTGGACCCAAAGCGACATCTGGGAAGGCATCGACACCGGCATGGTCGTCATCGGCGAAATGACCGACGCCATCCCCGAGGAGGTGCGCGCGAGCGCGCAAGCCATGATCGACGCGATCGCGGCGGGCGAATATCACCCCTTCACTGGCCCGATCAACCGGCAGGACGGCACGGCCTGGCTCGCCGAGGGCGAGGTGGCCTGATGACGGCACGCTGGCGGGGCTGATGTTCTACGTCGAGGGCATGACGGGCGAGATCCCGAACTGAACCTTGCGCCCTCGCATCTGAAAGGCCCGCCCGCGTGGCGGGCCTTTTTCGTGGGGATTTCCGTACCTTGACGAAAGGCCGCAATCGCTGTGCCCTGTCGGGGATTGTCCGGAGACACATCATGCGCCCTGCCCTGATCGCGGCTTGCCTTGGCGCTTGCCCTTGCCCCGCCCGCGCTCGCGCAGGAGGTGGCGGAGGAGGTCATCACCTGCGGGCCGGACCAATGCCTTGTCCCGCGCGACAGGTTGGCGCGGTTGGAGGACAGGCCGTTCTTGTTCGCAGGGACCCGCCTGACCGAGGATCATCCGCGCCTGGGCGACTACCGGGCGCCTTTCGCGCGGTTTCCCGATGCGGGCGCCTGCCTGACCGGGCAGGATCCGGCGGCGGAACGGGTCGATCTGCTGGCGATGGACTGGCGGCGGCTCCGGGACAGGCAGGCGCGGGAGGTGTGCTTCTTCCTCGTCGCTGCCTCGCTCGATGACACCGGGCTGATCGCGGACTGGCTGACGGCGATGGAGATGCGCGTCTCTGGGCCGAGACCGTATGTCTTGTACCGCATGGCCGATGATCTGCCCCAACCGGTCCATACGATGTATGGATACTGGAATAGCGCCGAGAATTACGAACGTTTTCCGAGTTTTCTCTATTCGGTGTTCGGCCTCGCATTGGAGACACGCTCCGGGGTCCAGATCAATCTCACCGAAGATGGGTCGGTCGTCTGGATAGCCGTCGTCGGGAGCACGGCGTTGAACTGACCCCAGCCCGCAAAGGGGTCGGGGCGGGGTGATGGGGGCTCTGCCCCGGCGCGTCCGCGCCTCCCCGGGATATTTTCGAAACAGAGAAGGGGGAGCGGCGGGCGCTTGTCGCTTTCGCGCGAATTAGCGTCGGGTGGGCGTGGCGCCGCTTGCGCGGCTGGGGCAGGTAGGGGCAGGATTTTCCGACGCGCCCCCGAAGGACCCGCAGATCATGAAGACCCATGTCAAAGCCCTCGTCGTCGGCGGCGGTGCCGTCGGCACCTCCATCGCCTATCACCTGGCCCGCGCGGGCTGGGACGATGTGATGCTCTTGGAGCGCGACGAGCTGACATCCGGGTCGACCTGGCATGCCGCGGGCCTGCTGCCCTTGTTCAACATGGGCTATGCCACCAGCCATATCCACGACTATTCCGTCCGCTTCTACAAGACGCTGGAGGAGGAGACCGGGTTGAACGCGGGCTTTTCGGTCGTGGGCAATCTGCGGATGGCGCAGACGCAGGACCGGATGGACGAATACATGCTTTATGCCGCGACGGCGGAAAGCGTGGGCATCCCGGTGGAGTGGATGACGCCCGATCAGATCAAGGCGCGCTGGCCGCTTGTGCGGACCGAGGATCTGAAGGGGGCCATCTATCATCCGACCGATGGCTACATAAACCCCGCCGATGTGACCATGGCCATGGCCAAGGGCGCCCGCCAGCGGGGCGTGGCGATCGAGCGGAAATGGCAGGTCGATGGCTATGCCTGGACCGGGTCTGAGTGGCGGGTGTTCCGTGACGAAGATGGTCGAGCAGGGCGGCAATCTGGTGGCGTCAGACGAGAAAGCCGTGATCCATGCCGAGCATGTGGTGACGGCGACCGGCAACCACGCCCAGCGCACGGCGCGGCTTTTGGGCATCAAGATCCCCGCCATCCCGGTCGAGCATCAGTATATCGTCACCGAACCCGACCCTGCGCTGGTCGAGTGGCGCAAGGCGGGCAACCCCGAGCATCCGGTGCTGCGCGATGCCGATGCCAAATGGTATGTGCGCGAGGAGCGCGGCGGCTGGATCCTTGGCCCCTATGAGCGGAACGCGCCTGCGCGGTTCCTTTACGACGTGCCCGAAAGCTTCCGCGCCGATCTGTTCCCGCTCGATCTGGAGCGGATCGAGGAGGAATACATGAGCATGATCCACCGGCTGCCGTCCTCGGAAGAGGTGGGGCTGAAGGATGATTACAACGGTCCGATCTGCTACACGCCCGATGGCAACCCGCTGGTCGGCCCCGCGCCGGGTCTGCGCAACATGTGGCTGGCCGAGGGGTTCTCCTTCGGGATCACCGCGGCGGGCGGCACCGGCTACTACCTTGCCCAGATGATGGTCGAGGGCGAGGCCGAGATCGACATGGCCGCCCTTGACGCCCGTCGCTACGGTCAGGACTGGATGACGACCGAATATGCCGCGCGCAAGAACGAGGAATGCTACGAACACGTCTTCATCCTGCATCACCCCGATGAGGAGCGCGAGGCCTGCCGCCCTCTGCGCACCGCACCCGCCTATGACCGGCAAAAGGCGCTGGGGGCGCAGTTCGGGCAGGTGAACGGCTGGGAGCGGCCCAATTACTACGGGCCTCTGGATGCCCCGGGCAGTTTCGACCATGACAGCCGCAGTTTCCGGCGCGGCGCGTGGTGGGATTATGCGAAAGCCGAGGCCGAAGCGATCCGGCAAAGCGCCGGGATCATCGACGCCACGGCTTTCGCCAAGCATGTGGTCAAGGGCCCCGGTGCGGCGGCGTTCCTGGATTGGTTCACCACCAACAAGCTGCCCAAGGTCGGGCGGATCAACCTGACCTATGCGCTGACCGGCGCGGGTACGACGCGGACCGAATACACCATCCTGCGCGAGGAGGAGGAGCGTTTCGTCCTGATCTCTGCCGGGGCGTGGCATGCCTATGACCGCGACAACCTGCTGAAAGCGGTGGCCGACAAGGAGCCCGAGTTCGGCCGGATCGAGGTCGAGGATTGGACCACGCGCTTTGGCGTCTTTGCCTTGGCCGGTCCCAATTCGCGGGCCATTCTGGCCGAGTTGATCCGCGACGCGGAGCCTGAAACCGCGCTGTCGAACAAGCGCTTTCCGTGGCTGTCCTTGCGCAAGATCGAGCTGGAGATGTGCCCGGTCGTCGCCGTGCGCGTGGCCTATACGGGCGAATTGGGCTGGGAATTGCACCACCCGATCGAGATGGGCCGCTATCTGTGGGACAGGCTGATGGCGGTGGGCGCGAAACATGGGCTGAAGCCCGTGGGCGCCCGGGCGCAGAACTGGCTGAGACAGGAAAAGAGCTATCGCGCCTTTGGCACCGAGCTTGGCCGGGATGCCACACCGCTGGAGGCGGGGCTGGACCGCTTCGTCGATCTGGACAAGGCGTTCCACGGCAAGGACGCCATGCTGGCGACAGGCATCCGCGCGGCCTGCGTCACGCTGCTGATCGACGGGCCGCAAGACGCCGACCCTTGGGGCCGTGAGGCGTTGCTGTTCGATGGGGAAAAGATCGGGCGGCTGACCTCGGGCGGTTACTCGGTGGCCTTCGGGCGTCAGATCGGCATGGGTTACGTCCGCCCCGATCTGGCCGCCGTGGGCACGAAACTCAAGGTGCGGATGTTCCGCGAACTCTGGGATGCCGTGGTGGTCGAGGACAGCCCCCACGACCCGACGAACGCCCGCATCCGGGCCGACGGCTGGACGGACAGCCCCGCTGCCCGCCTAAGCGCCAGCTTGGCCGGATCGTCGGATGTGGGGAGGTCGGCGAATACCTCGTCGGTCGCGTGGCGGTAGCTGATCTCGTAGAACAGCCGGTGCTGCGACCACGCGAGGAACCCCGCCCCCTTCAGGCCGGGCGGGCGGATGTGCAGGTCATCGGCGTTCATGCCGCGATGCGTCGCGCCCTGTGCCACCAGCAGGCTGCGCATCACGGTAGAGACCACGCCCGGCGCCCGTGGCGCGCGCTTTCCGAAGGGCAGGACGGTGCGCTTGAGCAATTCGGCCCGCCCCGGCAGGCTGTCGTAATCCACATGGATGCCGCTGGTCGTGTCCTTCTGGACGTTGACCACGACATTCGGTCCCGATTTCAGCCCATGCATGTCGCGGAAGGGCATGTTGTCGATGCACCCGCCGTCGACCAGCATGCCGCCGTCGGAGGTGAAGAAGGCAGGCAAGATGCCCGGAATGGCCGAGGAGGCCCGCACCGCCTCCCACAGCGGACCGCGGCGCAGGACGCGGCTTTTGCATTGTCGAAAGATCGGCGCAGACGGCGTAGAAGGGCAGCCACAAATCCTCGATCGGCTCGCTGCCGTAATGCTCCCGCAGGGTCGGCATCCAGTACCTTGTGATCGAGAAATGCGTATTTCGGCACGGTGACCCGCCGCATCGCGCCTGAGCGGACGAAGATCTGTTCGACCCTTCCCCCGATCTCCAATGCGGGAACGCCCAGCGCGATGGCGCCCGCCATGGCGCTGCCCACGGACGTGCCGCCGACGATGTCGATGGGCGAGGCCCGCCTCTTCCATCGCGCGCCAGACACCGACACTGGGCGACACCAAAGGCGCCCCCGCCCGACAGAACCAGCCCAACGGCGCGCCCGGAGGAGGAACCGGCCCAACCGCGCCATGTCGGCCCCGTCTCCGGTCAACGCGACATGGTGGTGCAAGAACGCCGGTGGCTGTCGAGCCAGCGCCCCGTACCTGCCGCCCGCTGCATCTTGTGCGGGTGCAGAAGGACCAGCCGCCGCTGGCTTTCGGGCAGGATCGAAAGAGCGCTCCGCTCGATTTCGGAGGGTGGCGTGAAGTTCACGGCCTGCGCGACGAGGACCAGCTGATCGGCCTGCCGCAGCGCCGCCTCTGACCATGCCTCGGCCTCGGGCGTGGCGACGAAGATGACGATCTCCGCGCGTCGTTCCTGATCGTTCAGCCAGGTCACGGCCTCGGGGCTGGCGGGGTCGGCCTTTGGCCCCATGGCCTCGCGGAAGGCCTGCTCGGTGACGACGGCAACCGAATGATGCACCCCGATGGCCGCGGTCAGATCGGGGATAAAGCGCGCGGGCAGGGGCGCCTGACCTGAGGGCAGAATGCAAAAGGTGCGGGCAGGCGGGCGGCCGGGATCCGGCACGACGCGGGCCGAGGTGCGCGCCAGACGGTCGGCCAGTTCCCCTGAGATGGCGCGGGCGAGGCCGGGGTTGTCGCGGCACAGCGCCTCGTAATCCTCTTGCGCAACACGCAGCACCACGCTGTCGCGGGCGGCGATCACATCGGCGGTTCGGGGTTTGCCGGTAAAAAAGGCGATCTCGCCGATCACCGATCCCGGTCCGATCTCGGCCAGATCGACCCCGTCGCGGGCGACGCGAAACCGGCCCGTCCGGACCAGATACATCGCATCCGCCGAGGTGCCCGCCGCGATCAGGACATCGCCGCGGCGCACCGTTTGTTGCGGCAAAAGTGCCAGAGCCGCCCCTTCGAGAACGGTAAACAAGCCTTGCGGGGCAAACTCGTCCGCAATCGTCATCAAGATCTCCCCTCCGGGCTTTATCCCTGCCCGGCCGACGGCAACCATAGGCGGACGTCGCCCGAAAAGCGACGATTTTCGGGATGTTACGTTGCGGCCCTTCGCTCGAATATCAAGAGCAGGTTGTTGGCGGGCATCGCCACGGTCTCGACGTGGGACAGACCCGCCGCGACCAGATGCGCGCAGGTCCAGATCACATCCTTGTAGCCGATGGCGGGGTCTTGCGCGCGCAGGCTGGCGTCAAAGACGGCGTCACCTTCGCTGGTCGCCGTGCCATCGCGCAAGAAAGGGCCATAGAGCGCAAAGATCCCACCCGGAGCGAGGGCCGCAGCCACTTCGGTCAGAACCGTCGCAGCCTCGGGCGTGGAAATGAGGTGCAAGAGGTTGACCAGCACGATCACATCGGCAGGGCCGTGATCGGCTGACCAGCCAGCCGCGTGGCATCTAGCGGCAGGGGGCCAGCACGTTGGGCAGGCCTGCGTCGGCGACCCATGCGGAGATGGAGGCGCGGCGCGCAGCATCGGGATCGGTCGGCTGCCAAACCAGCCCCGGCATGGCGGCGGCGAACCGCACCACATGCTCGCCCGTGCCCGAGGCGATTTCAAGCGCGCGGCCCCGCGCGGGGGCCAGCCCGCACCAGTTCCGCCGCGATCAGGTCGCGGTTGCGCAGGGCCGAGGGCGCCGAGAGCCGGGCATCGCCCAAGGCCGCGCCGCCCCCGTCCGGCAGGTCAAGCCGCCGGATCACTGCGATTGCTGCATCATCACACCCATCGCCCCGCTTGCAGCCATGCGCGCCATCATCAGTTCCATCAGCCCGCAGTTCATCAAGATCGCCTGCGCCTGCGCCTCGTCGACGCCTTCAGGCAACATCGCATCCTCGGCCATGTCGCCATTCAGGATCGAGTCAGCGGTGGCGTTTTCCAAAAGCGCCTCCATGTCATCGAGCATGGTGTCGACCGCTCCCGTGCTGCTGGCGGCGACATAGCCGTCAAGGATGCAGGCATAGGCCGTGCGCATCGGGTCATCCCAGGCAGGATCGGGCATGTTGCCCGCAAGTGCGGGGAGCTCGATGATCATCGCCTCGTTCATCAGGGCATTGGCCCGTTCGGACACGGCCTGCATCCGGTCAAGCTGCGACTGCGCGACGGCAGGCAGGGCGGTCACGCAAAAGGGCTGTGGCAAGGCTGAGGGCGCGGGGAAAGGTCATGGCGTTTTCCTTGGTGGTCACGGATGGGAACAGTCTAGAGGGCGCGTGCGGCATGCGAAACCTCGGGTTTCCCCGACCTCAGCGAAACCGCGCAGGCGAGAGCGCTTGCACGATGTCGGTGTCCAGCTGCGGCGCGCGCCCGGCCAGCAGGTCGGCCACCAGCCTTGAGGCAGCAGGCGCGGTCTGGAAGCCGTAGCCACCCTGCCCCGCGACCCAGACAAAACTCGGGTCGAGAGGGTCGGGCCCAAGCACGAGCGCGCGGTCGGGCGAAAAACTGCGCAGCCCGGCCCAGGAGGATGTCAGCCGCGTGACCTCGTCGGTGACGAAGGCCTGATAACGCGCGATCCCCTCGGCCAGCATCAGGTCTTCGGGCCAGGCGTCGTGCGGCGCGGGCACGGGGTCTTCCTCGGCGGGGGAGACGATCATCTGACCCGCGTCGGGCTTGGCATACCAGGTCTCGCCCGCGCCAAGCAGCATGGGCCAGCGTGACACGTCCATGCCCCCCGGCGCAGGCACGCGCGCGACCGACCGGCGGTAGGGCGTGATGCCGATGGGCGCGATCCCGGCCATGGCGGCGATGCCATCGGCCCAAGCGCCCGCGGCATTCACCAGCAGGCGGGCGGTATGTTCACCCCCAGCGGTCCGGACGCGCCAGCCGCCCGGGATCTTGTCGATGCCGGTGACGGTAGCATTGGTCTGCACGGTGCCACCTTTCGCCCTGATGGTGCGGGCGAAATGCTGGATCAGCCGGTCGGTGTCGATGTCCCAGGCATCTTCATGCACCGCCGCGCCCACGATGGCGTCGGGGTTCAACGCAGGCACCAGGGCCACCGCTTCCTCCGCGCAGATGACCTCGAGGCCCATCTGGGCCGCGTCATGAGCAAAGACCTCCTCCTCGCCGGGTCCTGCCAGCAGCATCAGGCCGCGCGGGCTGAGGACACCACCGTCGAGCGTGTCGTGATCGGCGCGCGAGGCAAGGTTGAGGGCCACGGTGGCGGGGTTGCCATATTGCGCCTCGTAAAGCGCGGCGGACCGGCCCGAGGCGTGATAGGCGAGCGCGGGTTCAGCCTCGAGCAGCAAGACGGTGCCGAGGTCTGCGAGGCGGGCGCCAGCAGAGAGGCCCCAATGCCGCCGCCGATGATGAAGAAGTCATGGGTCATGGGGAGAGGGGTGGCATGGGCGGTGGGGTGGGGGCAAGGGGGCGACAAGCAAAGCCGCTCGGAGGGTTTGGTTTCCAGGGCGATCATTGGAGCTGTGATACGCTCATGGAATGAGTATGCTGCGGCCCAATAGGATCCTTGACCATGTTGACGCTTCTCACGCTGCACGGCTCTTCACGAGACGAAACAGATTTGGCGGAGTTCTCAATCAGGATTGCCCCTCAGGCCCGAGTGATCGCACCAAGGGGCACCTTTCGGGAAGGTGACGGGTATACCTTTTTCAAACGCCGTGCCGACCGCACCATACCAAACGCCGAAGTTGTAGCGCTGGCGAGCAAGTGGTTGTCGGATGAACTGAACCCTTTGCCAACCGCTTCCGAAAGGGTTGTCATTGCCGGGTTTTCTAGCGGAGCAGTGTATGCGGAAGCTTTGCTCTCCGCGAGGCCTGACCTGTTTGCTGGCATCATTTTGATGCGTCCGGAGCCGCTCTCTCCAGATTTTCGTTTTCCCGATCTCAAGGGAAAGCCGACACTGATCTTGGCTGGCAAACACGACGAGCGGCGGCGACCAGCAGACGCGACCATTCTTGCCGCACAGCTTGAAGCGGCTGGTGCCACAGTTGCGCTACACGTCCTTGAGTGCGGGCATGGTTGGGCGACACAAGATGAGGACATCATTTTGGCGCGCGATTGGCTCGCAGGGATCTGACCGAGTGTTCGTCTGATCCGTCCGCCACCCCCTCACAACATACTCGGCACAACCAGATCCGGCGGCCGGTGCCCATCGGCGAAGGTCTTGATGTTGATGATCACCTTCTCGCCCATCTCGATCCGCCCCTCTCGCGTGGCCGATCCCATGTGCGGAAGCAACACGACGTTGGGCAATTCGCGCAGGCGGGGGTTCACCTCGCGGCCCTTTTCGAACACGTCGAGGCCCGCGCCCGCGATCTCGCCCGCGCGCAGCATGCGGGTGAGCGCGTTCTCGTCGATCACCTCGCCGCGCGAGGTGTTCACGATCACGGCTTGCGGTTTCATCAGCTTCAGCCGCCGCGCGTTCATCAGGTGAAAGGTAGAGGGCGTGTGCGGGCAGTTGACGGAAATCACATCCATCCGGCTGATCATCTGGTCCAAGCTGTCCCAATAGGTCGCCTCGAGCGCCGTTTCGATATCGGCATGGACCCGGCGGCGATTGTGGTAATGCACCTGCATGCCAAAGGCCGTCGCGCGCCGCGCCACTGCCTGCCCGATCCGGCCCATGCCAAGGATGCCCAGCCGCTTGCCCGCCACGCGCCCGCCCATGAAGGCGGTCGGCGCCCAACCATCCCAATTGCCCGCCTGCATTGCCGCCATGCCTTCGGGCAGGCGGCGCAGGACGGCCAAGATCAGCGCCAGCGCCATGTCGGCGGTGTCATCGGTCATCACGCCGGGCGTGTTCGACACCAAGATGCCGCGCTGGCGCGCCGTCGCCACGTCGATGTGATCGACGCCCGCGCCGTAATTGGCGATCAGTTTCAGCCGGTCGCCCGCCTGCCCCAGCATGCCGCCGTCGATCCGGTCGGTGATGCAAGGAACAATGACATCGGCCTGCGCCATGGCCGCGACAAGGTCCGAGCGCGACATCGGCGTGTCGTCCTCGCGCAGTTGGACGTCGAACAATTCGGTCATCCGCGTCTCGACGATCTCGGGCAACCGTCGCGTCAGGACAACACTCAACCGCTGAGCTGGCATCGGACCCTTCCCTTTTCTGGCATTCAGGCGCCTGTCGTGACACTCTCCGATCCGAACCGGGGGCGCAAGCGGCAGGGCCGCCGCAGACCCGGACGGCAGACAGAAAAACAACGCGCCCCAAAGCACAAGGGGCGGACAAGGACGAGACGAGCGGGATGCAAAAAGCAGTTTGGCGCGGCCTTCTGGTGGCCTGCATATGTGTTGGCCTGGTGAGTGTCGCGCAGGCGCAGGACCGACCCCAAACAGATCCGGTGCCCCGGCCGCTGACGCTGGCAGCCCTGCAAACCACCACCGCCGCGACACCGGCAGCGCCACCCGCCCCGGCAACCGCCGCCGTGCCCGACGACGCCCAACCGGCTGCGGACATCGCCGCCGCCCCCGCGCGCGATCCGGCCGTCGGCGCGGTGACAGGCTTTCCGATCCCGCGCTATGTCTCGATCAAGGCGGCCGAGGCAAACGCGCGGCGCGGCCCGTCGCGCAGCCACCGGATCGACTGGGTGTTCCAGCGTCGCAACATGCCGGTGATGGTGGTGGCCGAACACGGTCATTGGCGCCGGGTCATCGACCGGGACGGTGCGGGCGGCTGGGTCCATTACACGCTTTTGTCCGGCGAACGCACCGCCATCGTCGAGGCCGAGCGCCTGACGCTGTATCAACGGCCCGACCGCGCCTCGATGGTGCGCGCGGAGGCCGAACAGGGTGTCATCGGCACCCTGCGGGAATGCCATGGCGATTGGTGCGAAATGGAAGTTGGCGGCTTTCGCGGCTGGGTCGAGGCGCGCGGGCTGTGGGGGGTTGACCCCGGCGAGAGTTTCGACTGACACCGCGCGGGGCGCACCCCCACCCCTTTCGTCTGGCAGTTCCGACATGATCACCACGGCGCGCACCCTTCCGGCGGCAGCCCTTGCCACGCGCCTCGCCTTTCTCGCAGCGGGCTTCGTCATGGCTTGCTGGGCGCCGCTGATCCCTTTTGCCAAGGATCAGGTCGGCGCGGGCGAGGGTACCTTTGGCCTGTTGCTCCTGTGCCTCGGGCTGGGGTCCATCGTGGCGATGCCGGTGACGGGGTACATCAGCGCGCGCGCAGGCGCGCGGCCGATGATCCTGTTGGGGGGCTATGGCCTTGTCTTGCTGTTGCCGATGCTTGTGCTGGCACCCTCTGTCTGGGTGCTCGGTCTTGCGCTGGCCGTTTTCGGGGCGGCACTCGGCACCATCGACGTGGCGATGAACGTCCATGCCGCCGAGGTCGAGACCCGGGCGCAGCGCCCGATGATGTCGGGCTTTCATGCGATGTGGAGCGTGGGCGGCATCCTGGGCGCGGGCGGTGTCACCGCGCTGCTCTGGGCGGGCGCCTCACCGCTGATGGCGGCCGGAATGGGCAGCGCCGCCGCACTGGTCATGATGGGTATCGCCACCCCACGCTTTCTGCGCGCAAGCGGCGGGGCCCCCGCCCAAACTGGCCCTGCCGCGCGGCACGGTCCTGCTGCTGGCGGTGCTGGCGGCAATCTGTTTTCTCGTCGAAGGCGCGGTGCTGGATTGGGGGCGCTGCTGATCGTGGCCCAAGACTTGTTGGAGCCGACGACGGCAGGCATCGGCTACATGCTCTTCTCGGTGGCGATGACGGTGGCGCGGCTGACCGGCGACAGGATCGTCGCAGCGCTGGGACAGCGTGCGGTGCTGATCGCGGGTGGCCTGACCGCCATCGCGGGCATTGGCATGACGCTGGTGCCGGGCATGGTCGCCGTGGCGCTCTTGGGGTTCGTGCTGATCGGGCTGGGCTGCGCCAATCTGGTGCCGGTCGTCTTCAGTCTTGCGGCCCGCCAGCCCGAACATGGCGCCGGGGCTGGCGGTCGCCGCCGTCACCACCACCGGCTACGCGGGCATCTTGCTGGGCCCCGCGCTGGTGGGCTTCGCGGCGGAGGCGAGCAGCCTTGCCTTGGCCTTCGGGTCGCTGGCGCTCCTGATGCTGGCCTTTCCGCTGACCGCACGCCTCATCGCCCGATAGGATCATCGCCCCCTCGGACCGGGACCCGCCCGCA
The DNA here is from genome assembly GCA_018401055.1 of Roseicyclus sp. Next base: position 44,772 of record JAGYLB010000105.1, on the reverse strand, counting down.
GATCGCAGCCGGTCTGCGCAACCGCTGTGTCCCTCGCGAACCGGTCACGGGCGCTACACAAGCCCGGCACCTCAGCCCGTCGTGATTTGCCGGTGATCGAGAAACCGCGCTTTGCTGTTGACAGAAAAGGAGGACCCCATGACCCCGACCCCTCACAACAGACGCCACTTTCTCGCAAGCCTCGCGGCGACAACCACCATCGCGCCGATGGCGCTGGCCGGCCGGGCGCAGGCCGATGCACACGCCAGCGGCGACTTCACCTTCGAAATCACCCGAACGGAAACAGAATGGCGAGCCCGACTTTCGGATTTGGAATATCGCATTTTGCGCCAAGGCAGAACCGAGCCGCATTTTTCCTCCGAACTCTGGAACGAGGAAAGGCCTGGGCTATACAGCTGCCGCGGCTGCGACCTTCCGCTTTATGAATCGGAGCATAAGACGATCCGCCATATAGGATGGGTCTTCTATTTCCATGCCATTCCGAATTCTGTCCTTTTGGGAATGGACGAAATTCCCGCTGAATAGCGGCGGCGCCGACCAGATGGCCGATGCGCCCCAGATATTGATCGAGGCGCATTGCCGCCGCTGTGGCAGTCACCTTGGCCACATCCTCAATGTGCAAGGTGACATCCTGCATTGCATCAACGGCACAGCCCTCACCTTCACCCCAACCGTCTGATACACCCCGGAACCAGGGCTTTCACGCCCCCGCAGCCAACGCCGCGGGGGCGATTTTCTGTCCCGTCGTCTCACCCTGCGGCAAGGCGGGCACCATGCACCGCGCATGTGGGCATCGCCCGGCCAAGGGCCACACCCTTGCGACCGGCAACGCGCTAATCCGCAATTTTGGGTCCAAACCCAGACCATTACCTCAAAAAAAGGGCCCGCGCTGTGGCGGGCCCCGTGGTCTTGCGTCTGATTGCGGCCGCTGGATCTTACTCGTCTTCGCGCGATTCCTCGGCCAACATGCGGAAGATTTCGACAGCATGAGCCGGATTTCTCATGATGATCGTCACACCGGATTGGCCCGACGCGTCCATGAAGGTGTCCGCGTCCATGTTGAAATGCGCCAGCACATCCGCGATGGTCGTCTGGGTCGACAGGTTGGCCATCATCGGCGCGGTCATCGGCGACATGCGCATATCGCCACTGTTGTCAGCATCCATGTTGAAATGCATGATCGCGAAATCGTTGCTGGATTGTGCGAAAGCAGGAGCCGCAAAAGCGGCGGTCGCGGCCAGGGCCAAGGCGAGTTTTTTCATGACAGATCCTTTCCATTCGGATCATCCAAATGATCCGTGTTGCGTTATGATCCGGAATTGAGATCCGAACCCGTTGCATGTTTCCTGATCTGGAAACGCTGCTGAACAGGTTGTCGCAATATCGCAACGCTGCGGCAATTAACGTTCAATCTCTTTCAATCACGAAAAAGGGTGAATTGTTTCGTCAGACAATCGGAAAGGGAGAGGCGTACCGTGCCGCCCCGCTCGCAAACTCGCCCGTCAGGCGACCTTGTCGAGCCCCCGGCCCTTGAGCAGCGCCTCGACCCCCGGCATACGTCCCCGGAACGCGGTGTAAAGCTCATCGGCCTCGCGGCTGCCGCCCGTCGACAGAATGAACCGCTCCAGCTTTTGCGCCGTCTCGGGGTCGAACGGCCCGCCCGCCTCGCCGAAGGCGGCGAAGGCGTCGGCATCCATCACCTCGGACCACATGTAGCTGTAGTAGCCACTGGAATAGCCGTCGCCGCTGAACACATGGGCGAAATGCGGCGTTGCGTGCCGCATCCGGATGGCGCGGGGCATCCCCAGACCCTCCAGCGTCACCGCCTGCGCCTCCATCGGGTCGGCGGGCGCGTCCCCGGCGTGGAAATCCAGATCCACCACCGCCGAGGCGACATATTCCACCGTCTGGAACCCCATGTCATAGGTCTGCGCCGCAAGCAGCCGATCGAGCAGCGCGCGCGGCATCGGCTGACCCGTTACCGCATGGCGGGCGTGCTTCTCCAGCACCTCGGGCACCTCCAGCCAATGCTCGTAAAGCTGGCTGGGCAGTTCCACAAAGTCGCGTGCAACACTTGTGCCGCTGATCGAGCCATAGGTCACATCCGACAGCATCTGGTGCAGCGCATGGCCGAATTCGTGAAACAACGTGCGCGCGTCGTCATAGGACAGAAGCGCCGGGTCGCCTTTGGCGAAGTTGCAGATATTGACGACGATGGGCCGCACGTCGCCGCCCAGCTTCCTTTGGCTGCGCATCGCCGAACACCACGCGCCCGACCGTTTCGAGCCGCGTGCGAAGTAATCCCCAATGAAAACCGCCACATGCTGGCCGCCCCGCGTCACGTCCCACGCGCGGGCATCGGAGTGGTAGAGCGCCACGTCGAGGGGCTTGAACTCCAGCCCGAACAGGCGGTTGGCGCAGTCAAACGCCGCCTCGATCATCGCGTCGAGCTGGAAATACGGCTTCAATTCCGCCTCATCCAGATCATGCTCGGCCAACCGCCGCTTTTCGGAATAATAACGCCAATCCCAAGGCTCCAACTCTCCGTTGACGCCATCGGAATGCAGCATCGCCGTCAGCTTGACCGCATCGGCCTCGGCCTGTGCCAGCGCCGGTTCCCAGACCTGCATCAGCAGGTCGCGCACCGCCTGCGGCGTTCCGGCCATCTCGGTTTCCAGCTTGTAGTCCGCGAAACTGTCATATCCCAAAAGCATCGCGCGCTCGGCCCGCAGCGCCAGCACCTCGGCCGCGACGTCGCGGTTGTCGGTCTCGCCGCCGTTCATGCCGCGCGCGACCCAAGCCTTGTAGGCGATCTCGCGCAGGTCGCGGCGTGGGCTGAACTGCAAGAAGGGCACGATCAACGACCGCGACAGCGTCACCACAGGACCGTCCTGCCCCTTTTCGCGCCCCGCCTCGCGGGCCGCCGCCACGACGAAATCAGGCAGGCCCTCCAGATCGGCCTCGGTGAGCGGCATGACCCAAGCCCGCTCATCGGCCAGCAGGTTTTGCGAAAAACGCGTGCCCAAAACGGCCAGACGGCTCTTGACCTCGGTCAGCCGATCGCGGGCAAACCCCTCAAGGGCCGCCCCCGACCGGGTGAAGCTGCGATGGGTCAGGTGCAGCACCCGCATCTGTTCGTCGCTCAGGCCCAGCGCCTCGCGGCGCTGCCACAGATCGTCGATCCGCGCGAACAGCGCCGCGTTATTGGTGATCTCGGAGGAATAGGCCGAGAATTTGGGGGCAAACTCCCGCTGGAGGGCTTCGCGCGCAGGCGTCGACTCCGCACCTGCAAGGTTGTAGAAAACGCCCGCCACCCGGTCGAGCGTCTCGCCCGCCAGTTCGAGCGCCTCGATCGTATTGGCGAAGGTCGGCGGCTCGGGGTTGTCCGCGATGGCGGCAATCGCTACCCGCCCCTCTGCCAGCGCTGTCTCCATCGCGGGCGCAAACTGGTCATCCGCGATCTTGTCGAAGGGCGGCAAGCCGAAGGGTGTTTCCCAGGTCTCGAGCAGCGGATTGGTCATCGGGGCAAATCTCCTTTGCCCCGATAGATAGGCCGCATGGCCCATGGCTGCGAGGGGTTATTGCACCGTGATCGTGATCACCGGGCTGACCACCGGCGGATCATGGGGCACATGGTTCATGTCGCCCAGCACCAGTTGCAGCGTATGGCTTCCCGGCGGCAACTCCAGCGTCACCTGCGTCTGGCCCGCGCCGAAATGGCGGTGGTTGTCATCGGCGGGCAGACCGTACAGGAATTCCTCCGCCTCGTCCGGCCCCTCGCCAAGCGGGGGCGGTTGAGCAAAAGATGGTGGTGCCCGGTGTTCTCCGCATCGGTTCCGGCGGGCGCAACACCCATGCCCGACAGGCCGAAGCGCACGGTTACCGGCGAGGCGACACTGGCCCCGTCCTCGAGGCCGATGAAATAGACCTCCGCCCCCTCGGGCGCAGGCATGCCCTGCCCAAAGGCGGGGGCGGTGGTGACAAGCAAAGCGGCAACAAGAAAATGTTTCATGGCAGCGTCCTCCCTTGACGTAAGGGAAATCTGGGTCGCGCCGGGCAAAAGTCCAATCCGGCCTCAGTCGCTGCCACAGACCGGGCAATCGGGGCGACGTTTGATCGCGATCTCGCGGGTCTCGGCATGCAGCGCGTCATGGATCACCATGCGCCCGCGCAGGCCGCGCCCCGCCCCGGTGATCTCCTTCACCGCCTCCAGCGCCATCATCGCGCCGATGACACCGGGCAATGCGCCGATCACGCCTGTCTCGGCGCAAGTGGCCGACAGACCCGGCGCAGGCGCCTTGGGAAAGACGCAGGCCATGCAGGGTGCACCGCCCGCCGGATCATAGAGCGTCACCTGCCCCTCCCACGCCGAAATCGCCCCCGCGATCACCGGTCGGCCTGCCGCCACGGCGGCCGCATTGACCATGGCGCGGGTGACGAAGGCATCGGTGCCGTCAAGGATCAGATCGTATTCGGCGAAAAGCCCTTCGGCGATCTCGGGCGTCAGCATCCGGTTGAAAGGGCGCAGGTCGATCCAGGGGTTCAGCGCCGCCACCGCTTTCTGCGCCGAAAACACCTTGGGCATGCCCTGCTGGTCATCGGTGTGGATCACCTGCCGCTGCAGGTTCGACAGGCTGACGCTGTCGGCGTCGATCACCCCGATCCGCCCGACACCTGCCGCCGCCAGATACAAGATCACGGGCGAGCCAAGCCCCCTGCGCCGATCACCAGAACCGAAGCCTGCTTGAGCGCCCGCTGCCCCGTCCCGCCGATTTCGGGCAGGGTGATGTGGCGGGCATAGCGCTCCAGTTCTTCGTCGGTGAAGGGCCCGGCCTGCACAACCGGCCCGGCGCGCCCGGCCTCCACCGTCTCGGCCCGTGCCCGGATCCGCGCCAAGAGCGCGCGGTAGCCGATCACCAACACCACCAGCACGCCCAGTACCAGCCATTCGGCCAGCGACCCGCCAACGGCGACGCGCAGCGCATTGCCTTCGGGCAAAGTGATCTGCACCGCGAGAACCGCCAGATACAAGAGCCCCAGCATGTAGAGCCGTGCCTGCACCGGCGCCTTCATCAAATGGCCAAGCCCCCACAGGGCGCCGGCTAGGATCAGAACGAACACCATCAGCCCACCCCGGTGGAGCCGAAACCGCCCGCGCCCCGTGCGGTCGCCTCCAGCCTCTCGACCGCCTCGAACCGCGCCATGAGTACCGGAGCCACCACCGCCTGCGCGATCCGCGCGCCATGGCGCACCCGAAACGCCGTCTCGCCGAAATTCACCAAGATCACCCCCAGCGGCCCGCGATAATCGCTGTCGATCGTCCCGGGGCTATTGGGCAGACCCACCCCATGGTTCAACGCAAGCCCCGAACGTGGCCTGATCTGCATCTCGAACCCCGGCGGGATTGCCACGCGCAACCCTGTCGGCACCAGCAGCCGCACCTCGGGCCTGAGCAACAGCCCCACAAGCCGATCCTCCGTCCGCAGGTTCGCGCGCAGATCGGCGCCCGCCGCGCCGGCGGTCGCGTAATCGGGCAAAGCCACGGCAGGGTCCGCCCAATCCTCTCGCGAAACCTCGATCAGAACGACCACATCGCCCCCTTCATCTTCCTACAAATACGGATATGCGACGCCAGAGGCTCAGGCCAAGGCTGCCGCGATGCGCGCGGCCAGACGCCGCGCCACCTCGGCCTTGGCCATCCGCGGCCAAGCCTCGGCCCCTCGGCGGTGATCAAGACCACTGCGTTCTCAGACCCGCCCATGATGCCCGTGCCGGGCGAGACGTCATTGGCCACGATCCAGTCACACCCCTTGCGCGCCCGCTTGGCCTGCGCATGAGCCTCCACCGTTTCCGTCTCGGCGGCGAAGCCCACGACCAGACGCGGCCGCCCTGCGCCCATCTGCGAGACACCTGCCAGAATGTCGGGATTTTCGGCAAATTCCAGCATGGGCAGCGCGCCCGTGCCGTCCTTCTTCATCTTTTGACCGGCCGCATTGGCCACGCGCCAGTCGGCCACCGCGGCGGCGAAGACGGCCGCATCGGCCGGAAGAGCCGCCTTGACCGCGCCTGACCATTTCCAGCGCCGTTTCCACCCGCACTACGGTGACACCGGCCGGCGGCGGCACACTCGCCGGGCCTGTCACGAAGGTCACCCTTGCCCCCAGATCGCGCAGCGCTTCGGCCAGCGCCGTGCCCTGCGCGCCCGAGGATCGGTTGGCGATGTAGCGCACCGGGTCGATCGGCTCATGCGTCGGGCCCGAAGTCACCAGAACGTGCCGCCCCTTGAGCGGTCCGTCCCCCAACGCGGCTCCCACCGCCTCCACGATCTCGGGCACCTCGGCCATGCGCCCCGGCCCGAACTCGCCGCAGGCCATGGCGCCGTCATTCGGCCCCACCACCAGCACGCCGTCGCCCTGCAGCGTGGCGAGGTTTCGCCGCGTCGCGGGATGCTCCCACATCCGGACATTCATCGCGGGCGCGATCAGAACCCGCTTGTCGGTCGCCATCAGAAGCGTGGAGGCAAGGTCATTGGCATGGCCATTGGCCATCTTGGCCATCAGATCGGCGGTAGCGGGCGCCACCACCACCAGATCGGCCGCGCGCGACAGCTGGATATGGCCCATCTGGGCCTCGTCGGTCAGATCAAAGAGGTCACGGTAGACCTTTTCCCCCGCCAGCGCCGAGACCGAGAGCGGCGTCACGAATTCCTCGCCCGCCCGCGTCAGCACGGGCACCACGGACGCGCCTGCGTCGCGCAAGCGGCGGATCAGGTCGAGCGCTTTGTAGGCCGCGATGCCGCCGCCGATGATCAGGAGAATCCGCTTGCCCGCCAGCATGATGGCCCGTCCTTTTGCCCGGTGGCGCAAGTTACGGGGCCGCCCCCGCAAGGGCAATGCCCTTGTGGCTCAGCGAAAGACCGCGCAAGGATCGGGACGGTCCACCGGATCGGAGACGGCCCATAGATCGAAAGGCACCGCGCCCTCTGGCGGGGCTTCGAACTGGCCCAGCGAAAAAACCGTCGTTCCGGGTGCGGCCACGGCCAGAACCGCAGGCACGCCCCAATCCCGGCGCGCGTGGCCGGTTCCGGTGATGATCACGACCGGCGCCCCATGCGCCGCAAGCGCGGTCAAGGCCGCCTCGGCCAGTGCTGCATCCCGTAGCCGCTGTGCTTCGACGAAACCGGGCAGGATCTCGGGTGGCAAGGCGTCGCAATGGGCCGCCAACTGCTCGGCCTTCACGCGCCCCCTGCTCCTCGGAGGGAAGCGGCTGGTCGAGCCTGAAACGTGCCGCGTCCCCGGCAAAAACGGCGGCTGCACCCTCGGCAAAGGCGCCCTGCGCTGCGTTCCTGTCGATCTGCGCCCCGTAGATCGGAACCTCTGCACCGAAGGCGAAGAGCGGCGCGTAAAACACAAAATCCGGCCAGCCGGAGTTGGCCCAATCCAGAAGGTCAGCCAAACGCGCGGCATCCCCGGCAACATCGGGCGTCACACGCGCAGCGCCCTCGGCCGAAATCATCTCGAACACGATCGCAGTTGGGCCAAGGCCTGCCAAGACCTCGGCCTGCACCGCGTGGTGACCGGGGTTGTCATGCACTTCGCCAAGGATCACGATCTGCACGCCCTGGGCCGCGGCCACGGTGTCTTGCGCCGTCGCCTGCGCGGCGGCATCAGTCGCAAAGGCTGCCAGACCACCCAGCAGCGCAAGGGAAAGCCGCCCCACGGATCAGCGCAGGGCAGCGAAGGTCACGGGAACAACGAACCTATCGTCTGCGACGGGACCGGCAGCCTCGGGCGAGGCTGTCGCCAAGGAATAGGCAAAGAGCGCTGCCAGCAGGGCCAGCGGTGCGTGAAGCATCATGCGGCGAAGAATGACCGAACCTCCTTCGACTGCGCCTCAAGCGTCTTGCGCATCTTGGCGAAGGCTGCGGCTTCCAGCTGGCGCACCCGTTCCTTGGACAGACCCAGTTCCGCGCCCAAGCTTTCCAGCGTGCGCGGCTCGTCGCGCAGCTTGCGCTCGCGCACGATGAAGCGTTCGCGGTCGTTCAGCGCCTGCATGGCCATGATCAGCCAGTCGCGCAGTTGCTCGGTGTCATGGGCTTCCTCGACGATCTCGGCGGCCTGCGTGCTGGGATCCTCCAGCGCGTCGATCCACTCGCGCCCCTCGTCGTCGACAGACTGGGTGGCGTTCAGCGAGTAATCGGACCCGGCAAGTCTGCCTTCCATCATCTCGACGTCATGCAAAGGTACGCCCACCTCGGTCGCGATCATCTGGCGCAGCTGGTGCTTGTCGAGGTTTTGGCCCGCAGCCATCGCCTCGCGCTCGAGCCGGGCCTGAACGCGGCGCATGTTGAAGAACAGGGACTTCTGGGAAGAGGTCGATCCGGTGCGCACCATCGACCAGTTGCGCATCACGTAATCCTGGATCGAGGCCTTGATCCACCAGACCGCATAGGTCGAGAAGCGCACGCCACGGTCGGGGTCGAACTTGTCGGCGGCCTTCATCAGGCCAAGACCCGCCTCCTGGATCAGGTCGTTCATCGGCGCGCCGTAGCGCTTGAACTTCGAAGCCATCGAGATCGCCAGCCGCATATAGGCGGTGATCAGGCGGTGCAGCGCCTCTTCGTCGCGCTGGTCGCGCCAAGCATAGGCCAGTTGCAGCTCGGTCTCGGCATCCAGAAGCTCCGCCTTCATGGCGCGGCGCGAAAGCGACTGGTCCGTTCGCATATCAAGTGCCATGTTGCACCCCCCGGTTGGTGTTGCGAACGCCTTTGCACAGAGCGTTTCATATTCGTTACGCAGCGAAAGACCGTTCGGTTCACTTTACGGGCCAGAAAATTCCCGCACGGCGCCCGCAGGCCAGATTTTGCTGGCTGATGGGGCAGATCACAAATTCGCGATTGACTGATCCGGGCGATCCGGGTGCCTTGGCGGCCATGACATACGAAATCTTGATCGGTGACCGATCCTATTCCAGTTGGTCCTTGCGCGGCTGGCTATCCTTTGCGGCCTTCGACATCCCGGTGCGGGTGCAGGCCACGATCATGTATCGGCCGGAATTCGCGCAATATCGCCACGCCTTCGCGCCCGGGCTGCGCACCGTGCCGGCCGTCCGTGCGCCCGGCGGCGGCTTGCTGACCGATACGATCGCCATCGCCTGGCACCTGTCCGAGGCCTTTCCCGACCGCAAGCTCCTGCCTGCGGACCCGGTCGAACGGTCCCGCGCCCAAAGCATGATCGCCGAAATGCATTCCGGCTTTTCGGCCCTGCGGGGCGCCTGTCCGATGAACCTGCGCACCGCCTGGGAGGGGTTCACGCCGTCCGAGGGGGTCTTGACCGACCTCGCCCGGATCGAGACGCTCTGGACCTCGGCGCTCGACCACTCCGGCGGGCCCTTCCTGTTTGGGGGTTACACGCTCGCCGATGCCTTCTACGCCCCCGTCGCCATGCGCATCGCGGGCTATGGCCTGCCGGTTTCAGATCGTGCACGGACCTATGTCGACGCGCATCTGGGGCACGCGCCACTCCGCCACTGGCGCGCCTTGGGTCAAACCGACGGACCCGAGCAGCCCACCTACGATATGCGCCTGCCGCGCCGCCCCTTTCCCATCGCACTACCCGACGCCTGAACGCCGCGCGGCGTTTACGATTCGGTAACGCCTCTGGCGTAGCCGTTAACCATGTTTGACACCGCGCGCCCCGAAAGCCTGTCCCGCATCCACACCGTCGCCTTCGAAGGGCTCGAGGCGCGCCGGGTCGAGGTGCAATGCGCCGTCACCCCCGGCATGCCCGCCTTCTCGGTCGTGGGCCTGCCCGACAAGGCGGTCAGCGAGGCGCGCGAACGGGTGCGCACCGCCCTTTCAGCCATGGCCATCGCGCTGCCCTCCAAGCGGATAACGGTCAACCTCTCGCCCGCCGACCTGCCCAAGGAAGGCTCGCATTTCGACCTGCCCATCGCGCTGGCGCTGCTGGCCGCCCTCGACATCATCCCGCGCGAAAGGGTGGAGACCGCCATGGCGCTGGGGGAATTGTCGCTTGACGGCACATTGGTTGCGGTCATCGGGGCCCTGCCCACGGCGCTGGCGGCAGGCGACGGACGGCTGCGTCGCTTTACTGCCCCTCGGCCGCCTGCGGGGCGGAGGCAGCATGGGTCGGTGCCACGCCGGTCTTTGCCGCGCGGAGCTTGGCCGAGCTGATCGGCCACCTGACCGACCGTGCACCGCTCGACCCTGCCCGCCCCGGCGAGGTGATCGAGGAAACGCACCTGAAATGCCTGTCCGAAGTACGCGGCCAGGAACGCGCCAAGCGCGCGCTGGAGATTGCCGCCGCAGGCCGCCACCACCTTTTGATGGTGGGCTCGCCTGGCTCCGGCAAGTCGATGCTGGCCGCCCGCATGGCAGGCCTGTTGCCGCCGCTCTCGGCACCCGAGGCGCTGGAAACCTCGATGATCCACTCGCTGGCGGGCCTGATGACCGAGGGCGGCATTTCCCGCACGCGGCCCCTATCGCGCGCCGCATCATACCGCCTCCATGGCCGCCATCGTCGGCGGCGGGCGCGGTGCCAAACCCGGCGAGATCAGCCTTGCCCATAACGGGGTCCTGTTTCTCGACGAGTTTCCCGAATACCCCCGCGCCGTTCTGGAAACCCTGCGCCAACCGATCGAGACGGGCGATGTGGTCGTGGCGCGCGCCAATGCCCATGTCACCTATCCCTGCCGTTTCCTGCTGATTGCCGCCGCCAACCCCTGCCGCTGCGGGCAGCTCTATGATGCAGCCCAGGCCTGCGGGCGCGCGCCGCTGTGCGGCGACGACTACATGGGCCGCATCTCGGGGCCGCTCATGGACCGCTTCGATCTGCGGCTGGAGGTGCCGCCGGTGGCCTATGCCGATCTGGACCTGCCTGCCAACGGCGAGAAAAGCGTCGACATCGCCGCCCGCGTCGCCCGCGCCCGCCGGGTGCAGGCAGACCGTTTCGCCGCGCTGGGATCGGGCGCAAGGGTCAACGCCGATGCTGAAGGCGCGCTGCTGGACGAGATTGCCACCCCCGATGCGGAGGGAAAGGCCTTCCTGCTCAAGGCCGCCGACCGCTTTCGCCTGACCGCGCGCGGCTATCACCGCATCTTGCGGCTCGCGCGCACCATCGCTGATCTTGAGGGCGACCCTACGGTGGCCACCCCCCATATCGCCGAAGCGCTGGGTTACCGCCTGATCGGATCGGGCAGCAGCACCTAGAGCTTGCCCTCGATCGCTTCCCAGATCTTGCCCGCGACATTGATGCCGTCGAACCGCTCCAGCTCCTGAATGCCGGTGGGCGAGGTCACGTTGATCTCGGTCAGGTAGCCGCCGATCACGTCGATGCCGACAAAGACCTGCCCCATCTCGCGCAGCCGCGGGCCGATGGCTGCGCATATCTCATGCTCACGCGCCGTTAGCCCGATCTTCTCGGCCCGCCCGCCGACATGCAGGTTCGACCGTGTCTCGCCCACGGCGGGCACCCGGTTGATCGCGCCCACGGCCTCCCCGTCGACAAGGATGATCCGCTTGTCGCCTGCCGCCACATCAGGCAGGAATTTCTGCGCGATCAGCGGCTCGCGGTTCATGCCGGTAAAGAGCTCATGCAAAGAATTGAGGTTGCGGTCGCTGTCGGTCAGCCGGAACACGCCCGCGCCGCCATTGCCGTAGAGCGGCTTGAGAATGATATGTCGCCGTGCCGGTCCTTGAACTCGCGCAGCACAGACAGGTCGCGTGCGATGGTCGTCGGCGGCGTCAGATCGGGAAAATCGAGCACCAGTAGCTTCTCGGGACAGTTGCGCACCCAGAAGGGATCGTTGACCACAAGGGTCTTGCCCTTCAACCGATCCAGCAGATGCGTGGTCGTGATGTAGCCCATGTCGAAAGGCGGGTCCTGCCGCAGCCAGACGACGTCGACATCGGCAAGGTCGAGGTCCGCGACAGGCCCCAGATGCGCGTGATCGCCCCGGACCCGCTGCACCCGCAGGCTCTGCGCGCGCGCCATGATCCTCCCCTCGCGGTAGCTGAGGTGATCTGGGGTGTAGACCCACATCTCATGGCCGCGCGCCTGCGCCTCTTCGGCCAGGCGAAAGGTGCTGTCGGCGTCGATGTTGACCGACCCGATCGGGTCCATCTGAAAGGCGATCTTCATGGCCCATGCTCCCGGCGCTTGCGTCGCGCCCTGTTTGGCGTGGGCAGCGGCCGGGTGCAAGGTCGAGTGCAGGCCGGGCGCTCAGACAGCCATCAGCGCATTGGGAACGACGTCGATCCGCCCGGTACCATCGACCAGCGCCACATCGAAGCGCATCGGTGTCAGTGATCCGCGCGCGAAAAAGCCAAGCGCCGCCTCGGCACTGGCCAGAAGCCGCCCGATCTGGCGCCGTGACAGATGCGCCGCCGCCTCGGCCATGCTGCGCGAGGATTTCACCTCAACGAAAATCGCCTCGCCCCCCTTCGACAACACCAGGTCGATTTCACCACCCGGACCGCGCCAGCGCCGACAGATCCAGCCGGTAGCCCCGCGCGGTATAGGCTGACAACACACGGTCCTCGGCCGCCTTGCCCGACAGATAAGACACCAGCCCGCTCATGCCTCGTTCCCTTCCTTCAGCGCCAGCGCGCGTTGATGGACATCCCGCCGGGGCAGGCCCAGCGCCTCGGCGACCTCGGTGGCGGCATCCTTGACGCGCAGCCGCGCCATCGCCGCGACCAACGCCGCATCCACATCCGCCGCCTCGGGCACCACCGCCAAAGGGCGACCGACGACCAACACTATCTCGCCTTTTGGCGGGGCATCGCCCATCCCGTCGCGCAGGCTGCCCAGCGTGCCGCGCCGCACCTCCTCGAATCGTTTGGTCAGTTCCCGGCACAGCGCCGCCGGACGCGTCTCGCCCCAGTGGTCGCACAATTCCCCTAACAGTCGGTGAACGCGCTTGGGGCTTTCATACAGGATCAGTGTCGCCGGAATGCCGCCGATCTCACTCCACCCAGCGGGCGCGCGCGCCGGCCTGAGGCGGTGCAAAACCAGCCAAAGAGAAAGCGGTCCGACGGCGGGCCCGATACGCTCAACGCCATTATGGCGGCCGTCGCGCCCGGGCGGCGCTGACAAGATGCCCGGCCTCGATCGCGGCCCGGGCAAGCTGGTAGCCGGGGTCGGCGACAACCGGCGTGCCTGCCTCAGACGCATAGGCGACGCTTCTGCCCTCGGCCAGCGCGCGCAGGATGCGGGGCGGGGCCTCGGCCCCGTTATGGTCGTGATAGGTAATCATGCGGCGATCGCCCAGCCGCAGGCCATGGATCTCCATCAGGTGCCGCAAGGTTCGGGTGTCTTCGGCCACCAGCACCTCGGCGGAGGCCAGAATATCGAGAGCGCGCAAGGTGATGTCGCGCGCCGCTCTGATCGGGGTGGAGACGAACCACAAGCCCGGTGCTGAGCGCGCAGGCGGGCGCCGGGCCGCCCTTGTACTCGGATGTCTGATCCATGGGTGGAATCCTGCCGGCCCATTGCGGAATGCCGGGCACCGTTTACTTGCCGTAGCGGACGCTCTAGCCTAGGAGACCGTATCCGGCTGCGCCCCCAGGGAGGTTCGTGTTCCATGTTTTCCGCTTTGCGTGTTTTCTGCAACCCCTTGCGCCTGCTTGCCCTGTTTGGTGTGACCGCGGCCTTGTCGGCCTGCCAGGTCGCCGGTCCAGTAACGGGCGCAGGCCCGCGCGTCAGCGGGCAGACGGTGCAGGTCGCGATGCTCTTGCCGATCAGCTCCAGCCAGGGGGGCGACGCGACCATTGCCCGCAGCCTCGAGAATTCGGCCCGTCTGGCCGCAGCCGAGTTGACCGGCGTCACGGTCGAGATCACGGTCTACGACACCGCCGGCCAATCCGCGCAGGCGGCAGCGGTCGCGCGCGAGGTGGGCAGGCGGGGGCCGACATCATCGGCCCGCTGCGGTCGGATCCTGCAGCGGCTGTCGGCGTTGCGGTGGCCGGATCGAATGTCAACGTGCTGAGTTTTTCGAACAACACCGAGATTGCGGGCGGGAATGTCTTTGTTTTGGGCCATACCTTCCAGAACACTGCGGCCCGCGTGATCAGCTATGCCGCAGCGCAGGGTCGCAACCGGATCGTGGTCGCCCATGCCCAGAACCTTGCGGGCGAGGTCGCGCGCGATGCAGTGCTGCGCGCCGCGCAAGGGTCCAGCGACGTGCTCGTGGCGCCAGCGTGCCTGCAGTTTTCGCAAACGGCGTGATCAACGCCGTACCGCAGATCATGTCGGCCGTGCGTGGCAACGCGGCCAATTCGCTGATGCTGACTTCGGACAGCGCGGGCGCCTTGCCCTTCTTTGCACAGCTTCTGCCGGAAAACGGTCTGGATACCGAGGCGGTGCGGATCATGGGGCTGACCCGCTGGGACACGCCGCCGCAAACGCTGGAACTTTCCGGCCTGCAGGGCAGCTGGTTCTGCGGTTCCCGATCCGCAGGCCGCCGCCGCCTCAACGCGCGCTTCGAGGCCGCTTACGGCACCCCGCCCCATATCCTGGGCGCGCTCGGATATGACGCCATCCGCGCCGTGGGCGAGACCGCGCGGCCACGGGCAGGCTCGGCGCGGCGGATCTTACCGCAAGCACTGGCTTCCATGGCGCGAACGGGGTATTCCGGTTGCTCACCGATGGCACGAACCAGCGCGCGATGGCCATCGCCCAAGTGACCCAGAACCAGGTGGCCGTGATTGACCCCGCCCCAAGACGCCTTGGCGGTCCCGGTCTCTGACCGGAACCCGACCCTCCCCCCGACACCGTCCGAGCCGGGCGAACTGATCGCACCGGCGCACGACATCCTTGAGCCAATCGCCCTGCGCGACAGGTTGGATGCGGCCGTCGCGGGATCTGACGACCGCCGGCGCGGTCCGGCCTCAGCCAGGCCGCGTGCTGCAAGAGGCCCAGACGGCGGGACGCGCGGCCATCGAAACGGGCATCTCGGCCCATCCCTTGACGGCGCGGCGGATCACGCGCGTCCTACGCCTACCTGACCGACGGGCTGGTGCAGGCTGTCTTGCATGTGGCGCAGACCCATCTGCACAAGAACCCTTTGCCCGGACAGACGGACCAGATGGCCGTAATGGCCGTCGGTGGCTACGGGCGCGGCGAGATGGCACCCTATTCCGATGTCGATCTCTTGTTCGTGACGCCGTGGAAGATCACGCCGCATGTCGAAAGCGTCATCGAATCCGCGCTCTACATGCTGTGGGACCTGCACATGAAGGTCGGCCACGCCTCGCGGACGGTCAAGGAATGCCTGCGGCTGGGCAAGCAAGACATCACCATCCGCACCAGCTTGCTGGAAATGCGCTATCTCTGCGGCGCGCAGACCATCGCCGACGAGTTGCGCGGGGCCCTGCGCGACCAGCTGTTCCGGGGCACGGTCGGCGAATTCATCGAGGCCAAGCTGGAAGAACGCGCCACCCGCCACCGCAAGCAAGGCGGCCAGCGCTATGTGCTGGAGCCCAATGTCAAGGAAGGCAAAGGGGGCCTGCGCGACTTGCAGACGCTCTACTGGATCGCGAAATACGAACACGGCGTGCGACGCGCGGCCGAGCTTGTCGGGCTTGGCGTCTTCACCGCCGAGGAATTCGCGGCCTTCGACGCGGCCGAGCGGTTCTTGTGGGCCACGCGCTGCCACCTGCATCTGATCGCGGACCGCGCGCAGGACCAGTTGACCTTCGACAATCAGGTGCAGGTCGCCGAACGGCTGGGTTACCGCGACCATTCGGGGCGCCGCGCGGTCGAACATTTCATGCAGGACTACTTCCGCCATGCCACCCGCGTGGGCGAGCTGACACGCATCTTCCTGACGGAACTCGAGGCGCGCCACGTCAAGCAAGAACCCAGCATTCTGGGCTTTTTGCGCGGGCGCACCCGGCGCAAGAAGCTCAAGGACGGCTATACCCTCAAGCAAAACCGCCTCGCCATCGCCGATGACGCTGCGTTTTTCGCCGACAAGCTCAACATCTTGCGCCTGTTCGAAGAGGCGCTGCGCACCGGCTACCTGATCCACCCCGACGCGATGCGGGCGCTGACCGCGAACCTGCACCTGATCGACGACGAGATGCGCCGCGACCCCGAGGCCTGCGCGATCTTTCTCGATCTGATGTTGAAACAGGGCAACCCGGAACGCGCTCTGCGCCGGATGAACGAGCTGGGCGTACTGGCGGCCTTCTTGCCGGAATTCGCGCCCATCGTGGCGATGATGCAATTCAACATGTATCACAGCTACACGGTGGACGAACACACGATTCAGGTGATCTCGACGCTGGCGCAGATCGAGCGGGGCGAGCTGGTCGAGGAATTGCCGGTCGCCTCCAACATCCTCAAGCGTGGGGTGAACCGCAAGGTCATCTATGTCGCCTGTCTGCTGCATGACATCGGCAAAGGCCGGAAAGAGGATCATTCGGTCGTCGGCGCCCGCATCGCGCGCAGCGTCGGCCCGCGGCTTGGCCTGAAACAGGCCGAATGCGACACGCTGGAATGGCTGGTGCGCTATCACCTGCTGATGTCGGACATGGCCCAGAAACGCGACATCGCCGACCCCGCACCGTGCGCGATTTCGCCAAGGCGGTGAAAACCCGCGAGCGGCTGGAACTCTTGACCGTGCTGACGGTCTGCGACATCCGCGGCGTCGGCCCCAACACCTGGAACAACTGGAAGGCCACGCTCTTGCGCGGACTGTTCCGGGCGACGGCGACCGCGCTGGAAACAGGGCTTGAAGATCTCAACCGCGAGAAGCTGGAGGGAGAGGCCAAGCGCGCCCTGCGCGACGCGCTGGCCGATTGGCCCAAAGCCGATCTCAAGGCCGAGATGGATCGCCACTACGGCCCCTATTGGCAGGGTCTGGACCTTGCCACGCAGGCCACATTCGCCGAAATGCTGCGCGGCATCGGTGCAGACGAAATCCGCATCGACACCCGCGAAGACCTGGACCGCGATGCCACCCGCGTCTGTTTCGCGCTGAACGACCATCCCGGCATATTCTCGCGGCTGGCGGGCGCGTTGTCGCTGGTGGGCGCGAATGTGGTCGACGCGCGCACCTATACCTCCAAGGACGGCTATGCCACCGCCGTCTTCTGGGTGCAGGACGCCGATGGCAACCCCTACGAGGCGCGTCGCCTGCCCCGTCTGCGCGACATGATCGACAAGACCCTGAAGGGCGAGGTGGTGGCCTCGCGCGCGCTGGAAAGCCGCGACAAGATCAAGAAGCGCGAACGCCCCTTCAACGTGCCCACCAACATCACCTTCGACAACGACGGCTCGGAAATCTACACCATC
The DNA here is from genome assembly GCA_018401055.1 of Roseicyclus sp. Next base: position 27,454 of record JAGYLB010000105.1, on the reverse strand, counting down.
ATCGAGGTGGATACCCGCGACCGGCCCGGCCTGCTGTACGATCTGACCAAGACGCTGGCGGCGTCGAACATCTACATCTCCTGCGCCGTCATCGCCACCTATGGCGCGCAGGTGGTCGATACCTTCTACGTCAAGGACATGTTCGGCCTGAAACTGCACGCGAAATCACGGCAAGACGCGTTGGAGCGCAAGCTGCGCGACGCCATCGCGCGCGTCGCCGAACGGGCGGGCGCCTGAGGTGGCAGCGGTCGCCCGGCCCATCCGCCTGATTTCGGGCTTCATCACGGTCGGTTTCTGGACGCTGGGCAGCCGCATTCTGGGCTTCGTGCGCGACATCTTGATCGCGGCCTTCATGGGCACGGGACCGGTGGCAGAGGCGTTCTTTGTCGCCTTCTCGCTGCCCAACCTCTTCCGCCGCTTCTTTGCCGAGGGCGCGTTCAACACCGCCTTCGTGCCGATGTTCTCGAAAAAGCTGGAGGGCGACGACAACCCGCTGGAATTTGCCCGCGACGCCTTTGCGGGGCTGGCCACGGTGCTGATCGTGCTGACGCTGGTGGCGCAACTGGCGATGCCGTGGTTCGTGCTGGCGATGGCGGGCGGTTTCGTGGGCGACGTGCGGTTCGAGCTTGCGGTCGATCTCAGTCGCGTGGCCTTTGGCTATATCGTCTTCATCTCGCTGGCAGCACTTCTGTCGGGCATCTTGAACGCCACGGGGCGCTTTGCCGCTGCCGCCGCCGCGCCGATCTTGCTCAACCTGATCTTGATCGCGGCGCTGCTTCTTGCCGAAAGCGGGCTGATCCCCGGCACCATCGAGGTCGAAACCGCCGTGCCGGGCGATGACCTGACCGGGCTGCATCACGGAACCTTCCTTGTCTGGGGCATATTGCTCGCGGGGGTCGCACAGCTGGCGCTGGTCTGGGTCGCCGCCGCGCGCACCGGGTTCCGGCTGGGCCTGCGCCTGCCGCGGCTGACGCCCGAGATGCGCCAACTGGCCATCATCATGCTGCCCGCGATGCTGGCGGGCGGCGTGGTGCAAATCAACCCGTTGGTCGGCCGTCAGGTCGCCAGCTTCTTTGACGGCGCCATCGTCTGGCTGAGCCTTGCGGACCGTCTGTATCAACTGCCCTTGGGGGTTGTGGGCATTGCCATCGGCGTGGTCCTCTTGCCCGACCTGTCGCGCCGGTTGCGCGCCAATGACGCCAAGGGCGGGCGCGACGCCCTTAGCCGGGCAGGCGAGATCTGTCTGGCGCTGACCGTGCCTGCTGCCGTAGCGCTGTGCGTGATCCCCACGCCGCTGGTCTCGGTCCTGTTCGAGCGCGGCGCCTTTGGCCCCGACGACACGGTCAACACCGCGCTGGCGCTTGCGGCCTATGGCCTTGGTCTGCCCGCCTTCGTGCTGCAAAAGGTTCTGCAACCGCTCTATTTCGCGCGTGAGGACACCAAGAGCCCTTTCCGCTTCGCGCTGGTCGCCATGGTGGTGAATGCCGTTGTCGCCATCGGCCTGTCGTTCTTCATCGGCTTTGTCGGTGCAGCGCTTGCCACCAGCCTCGCGGCCTGGACGATGGTCTGGCAGCTGTTGCGGGGCAAACGCGCCATGGGCGAGGTGGCGATGTTCGATGCCCGCTACCGGCAACGGGTCGGGCGCATCGTGCTGGCCGCCATGTTGATGGGGGTGTTCCTTGTGATCGCCGCAACCGCGCTGACGCCGATGTTGGGCACACCGGGCTGGCGCTTCATCGCGCTGGCCGGGCTGGTTCTGAGCGGGATTGCCGTCTACGGGGTCGCAGGCCAGATGCTGGGCGCCTTCCGCATCGCCGAATTCCGCGACGCGCTGCGGCGCCGTTAACGCAGCCGGAGCTTGTCGAGAACACGCCGCCAGCCGCCGGGGCTGACCACGAAGGACATCGTGAAGCCCGCGACGAACCCCGACAGGTCGGCCGCGACATTGCCGAACTCGCCCTGGATCACGCCGAACAAAAGCTGGATCGCCAAAAGCGCTCCGATGAGGCCAAAGGCGCGGTAGCCCGGCCCGCCGCGCAGGTGTTCGCGCGTCCAGAGGATGAAGGTGAAGGCCCCGATCAACCCGTAGACGCCGGGGTAGCCGCCGACCAGCGGATAGGGGCTGTTCATCAGCCCCACAAAGCCCAAAGCCCCCACGATGGCCGATCCGAGGAACAGGGCCACGAAGGCCAGCGGCGAAAACACCTCGGCCACCATCTTGCCAATGGCGAGGATGAAGACGACCACAAAGGCGGCATGGGCAAAGCCGGTGTGGATCAGCGGATAGGTCACCAGCCGCAGCAGCTCAGACGCGGGCCAGACGTTGCTGACCCACATGAAGCGCCCGATCTCGTCAAAGACGCCGTAATCGCGGATCGCGTTCAGCCGCCAGCCGACGCCGCCCTGCCCGCCCATAAACCCCGCCGTCGCGGCCTGAAACATCAGTTCCAGCCCGGCGATCACCACCGCCAGCGCCACCACCACGGGGGGCAGCGCATTGAACGGGGAAACGCTGTGCTTGTCCATCGCGGGCCACCCTCGGTTGACGCCATCTGCCCCCGTGGGTAAGCGATGCGACGGCGCTTGGCCAGAGGGGCAAGGGCGCGCGACCGACCGGGGGTTGACCATGGCACAGACGCAGTTCGCACCGCGCGTTTTCTCGGGCATCCAGCCCTCGGGCGGGCTGACGCTGGGCAACTACCTCGGCGCGATGAAGCGCTTTGTCACCATGCAGAATGCAGGCACGCACGAAACGATCTACTGCATGGTCGACCTGCACGCGATCACCGCATCGCTGCAGGACCCAGACACGCTGCGCCGCAACACGCGCGAGCTTTGCGCGGGCTTCATCGCCGTCGGCATCGACCCGGAAAAGAGCATCTTGTTCAACCAGTCCCAGGTGCCCGAGCACACGCAACTGGCGTGGATCTTCAACTGCATCGCGCGAATGGGCTGGATGGGTCGCATGACCCAATGGAAGGACAAGGCCGGCAAGAACGCCGAAGCCGCCTCCTTGGGCCTCTTTGCCTACCCTGCGCTGATGGCCGCCGATATCTTGCTCTACCACGGCACCCATGTGCCCGTGGGCGAGGATCAAAAACAGCACTTGGAGCTGACGCGCGACATCGCCGCCAAGTTCAACCACGACTACGGGATCGACTTCTTCCCCATCACCGAGCCGGTGATCGAAGGGGCGGCCACCCGCGTGATGAACCTGCAAGACGGCACCAAGAAGATGTCGAAATCCGATCCCTCGGACAAGACGCGCATCAACCTGACCGACAGCGCCGACGAAATCGCCAAAAAGCTGCGCAAGGCCAAGACCGACCCCGATCCCCTGCCCGAGGCGCTGGCAGGGCTGGAAACCCGCCCCGAGGCGCGAAACCTCGTGAACATCTATGCGGCGCTGGCCGACATCACGCCGCAAGCCGTGCTTGACCAACACGCGGGCGCGCTCTTCGGGCATTTCAAGATCGCGCTGGCCGATCTTGCTGTCGACCGCCTCGCCCCCATCTCGGGCGAGATGACGCGCCTCATGTCCGACCCGGCCGAGATCGACCGCATCCTCGGCCGAGGCGCCGAACGCGCCCGCGCCATCGCCGCCCCGATCCTCGCGCGGACCTACGACATCGTCGGCATGCTGCGCAGCTGACCGCTCACGCCATCCGCACCGCTTCGACCGACAAGATCGTGCGGCGGGGCTCGTCGCGCTGCACCGCCACATGGTGCCCCCCGTCGCAGGGTCGACGGCCATGTGGTTGATCGTACAGCCGTCGCAATGGTGGCCTGACGCCGCCCATCCCCCGACTATCCACCATCGGAAGGAACGCCTTCGATGCGGCCGACCAGCAACTGCACGGTGTCCGACATGAATAACCCCCCCGGCCGCTCGGGGATTGTATGATGAAACCGGGCTCGGGTCGGGCTTTGCCGACGCTCAGACGGCTACAGACAGGTCGTCATAGGGGGACGCCGGCAGATGCTCCGGCTGTCCGGGCGTAAAGTAGGCCCAAGCCTGATCCAGCAGGCGCAGGGCTTCATCAGGGTCGAAGGCGGGGGTGTTCGGCTGCTCAGCCATCGGGATCTCTCCTTGTTATCGGTATCTCCCTTGGGTTCAAGCTAGGGACTGTCCCCCGATGTCACACCCCCCAATCGCGCAATTCCCCCATGCGTCCCGCACAACGACAAACCCCGCCCTTCAAGGGGCGGGGCCTCTAGATCGTTCGCACACACAATCGAGTGTAGCGAATTTTCACCCGAAAGCTCGAACGCGTCAAAGCTGCCGTTCGACCATCAGCTTCTTGATCTCAGCGATTGCCTTGGCCGGGTTCAAACCCTTGGGGCAGGTCTTGGCGCAGTTCATGATCGTGTGGCAGCGGTAGAGCTTGAAGGGATCTTCCAGCTCGTCCAGCCGCTCGCCCGTCGCCTCGTCGCGCGAGTCGATGATCCAGCGGTAGGCGTGCAGCAGGGCGGCCGGCCCAAGGTAGCGGTCGCCGTTCCACCAGTAGGACGGGCAGGACGTCGAGCAGCAGGCGCACATGACGCATTCATAAAGACCGTCCAGCTTGCTGCGGTCGTCGATGGACTGACGCCATTCCTTTTCGGGGCGCTGCGTCTTGGTCTCGAGCCACGGCATGATCGAGGCATGCTGGGCGTAGAAATGCGTCAGGTCGGGGATCAGATCCTTGATCACCGGCATGTGCGGCAGCGGGTAGATCTTCACATCGCCCTTCACCTCTTCCATGCCGTAGATGCAGGCCAGCGTGTTGATCCCGTCGATGTTCATCGCGCAAGACCCGCAGATCCCCTCGCGGCAGGACCGGCGGAAGGTCAGCGTCGGGTCGATCTCGTTCTTGATCTTGATCAGCGCATCCAGAACCATCGGGCCGCAGGTGTCCATGTCGACCCAATAGGTGTCGACACGGGGGTTTTCGCCGTCATCGGGGTTCCAGCGATAGATCTGGAACTTGCGCAGGTTGGTCGCCCCCTCGGGCTTGGGCCATGTCTTGCCCGTGCGGATGCGGGAGTTTTTCGGAAGCGCGAGTTCGACCATGCTGCGGTGCCCTGTTCAGTGCCGGTTCAGTCTGTGAACCAAGGTATACCGGTTTTTCACCGGGGCCACAGCCACTGCTGCGCCGCATAATGTCGCAACGGGAGGCTCAGCGCGGATCGACGAAGGCGCGCAGGATGCGCGTCATCGCCTCGGGCGGGAAACTGCGCGGCGTGACCTCGAACCGCGCCATGCGGCGGGCGCGATCCACCGGCGCGCCGAATTCCTCGATCCAGTGGTATTCGGGGCGCTTGTGATAGTCGTCGAACAGGACCGTGACGGGCTTGGTCGCCCGCAGCATCACCGTCAGGAAACACGCGACCCGGAACCGCCCGTCGATCAGCACCACATCGGGCATCTCGAAATCCGGGCGGTCCCAGACACTCGTAGCGTAATCGGGATAGGCTTTGAACCCGCTGGTATCGGCGGACGCCCCCAATCGGTCGTCGGGCCGATATCGACATGGTGGACATGGGCCGCGCGGCCGGGAAAGGCGGCGGACAGGCTGTCTGCGATACGCGCCGCCCAGTCCGCGTCGCTTTCGACAGCAAAGAGCTTGCGGGCACCGGCCTCCATCGCGACGAAAGACGACCCGCCGCTGCCGTATTCCAAGACCACATCCGCCCCCGCATAGGCCGCACGCAGCATCTCGGCGGCCGGGCCGGGCAGGGTCAGCTCAAAGGTCGGCTTGGTCTCGACAACCGCCGTCTCCGCGGGGGCCACCTCGGTCTCCACCGCTTGCGGCGCGAGCCGGTCGTCAAGGCGTGCCTGCACAAGCGCAAGGGCCGCCGCGACCCCGGCGTCGGCTGACAGAACCGCCATCCGCTCCGTCACCGCATCGGCCCAACGCAGGATGGTCGCGTCTTCCACCTCGTTGCGGTTGTGGGCCTCGTAGAAATCCTCGGTGTGGCGCGCGTTCGCCGGCTCTGCTTCTTTGCGCGCCCACCCCGTCCGCGCGCCTGTTTCAGCGCGAAGAATTCCGGCGTGCGCACGATGTAATGATTGACCTGCGCCAGCGCATGGCCGGCCTCATGAGCCGCGACCTTGCAGTTCTTCGGACTGTCCACCCCGTCGAGCCAGCGCGCAGTTACACGCTCGGCCCCATCGAGCGGAGCGCCCGAGGGTGCGAGAAACCGTGCCCCGCCGCCCTGCACAAGCGCAGGACGGTAGATGCCATGCAGGCCCAGCCCCACCACCCCCGGCCCGTGCCGGAAGAATGTCTTGAGCTCGAGGTTCTTGCGGAACCCCGGACGCGATGCGCCCGTGAAAGCCTCCGAGATGAACCGCCCCGGAAAGCGCGCATTGCCACCATCGCCAAAGACGCGCCAGTTGATCAGCGCTCCGTCATGATCCCCCACCGCCGCGATCAGATCGTCGAGCCGCCCGTCCCCAACCCGCACGTTCAGGAACTCGTCGGCATCCAGCCACAGCACCCAATCGCCATGGGCGATCAGCCCCATCTCGTTGACCAGCTTGGCCGCATTGCCCTGCGGCCGCTTGCCCACCGGCACCTCGTGGGGCAGGTGGCGCACATGGCCAGCGGCCTGCAGCGCCTGCAACAGCTCGTCCGTGCCGTCGTCGCAATCGTTCGAGGCCACTATGATCGTGTCGAAGCCGATGACCTGGTGATAGGCGACCCATTCCAGCAGGAACGGTGCTTCGTTCCGCACTGCCGTGAAGAGCACCCGCCGACCCTCGGCCTGCGCCTCGGCTACCAGCGTGCCCTCGCGGGTCTGTGCGTTCATCTCCTGCTCTCCCGCCCGGATTGGTCTTTTTGCGACGCAGGATATAGGGGCAAGGCGCCTTTTCAACCGCTATCCCTGCCCCATGGGCCGAAACCGGGCCGGACGTGGCGCGCCGGACACGCGCCCTGAGGCTAGAGGATCAGGGGGAGGGTAGGCCCCGCGCCGGTCAAACGACGGAAACACTGGTCATAGACCACGTAAGGATCGCGCCCGGCGAGGAAATCGCCCGTCACCGTAACGTCAAAGGACCCGGCCGCGCGCCCGCCAGACCCCACGCCTAGCCCCACACTGCCGCGCGGGCGTTCGGCCAGCCGCGCGCGTTCGCTGCATTCGTCATACGCGCGTTCCGGGCTGACGGTGGTGTCACAAGCGGCCAGCGTCAGCGGCAGGGCCAGCGCGAGGGTGCAGGCCGCACGGATCAATAGACCCGTGCCTTGGGCTTGATCCGCTCCAGATCGATGCCGCCCTCGTTATGGCCCATCAGCGGGTTCAGGTGCACCGGGCGATAGGACAGATCGACCTTTTCCCCATCGACCGTCGCCAGCGAATGCTTGCGCCATTCCACGTCGTCGCGGTCGGGATAATCCTCATGCGCATGGGCGCCCCGGCTTTCCTTGCGCGCCTCGGCCGAGACTATGGTGGCCATCGCATTCGGCATCAGGTTGGTCAGCTCCAGCGTCTCCATCAGGTCCGAGTTCCAGATCATCGACCGATCCGTAACCTTGATGTCATCCATCTTTGAGGCGACGCCGCGCATCTTTTCGACACCCTCGGCCAGCGTCTTGTCGGTACGGAACACCGCCGCGTCGGCCTGCATCGTGCGCTGCATCTCCAGCCGCAACTCGGCGGTGGAAATATTGCCCGAGGCATGGCGGATGTCGTCGAACCGCGAAATCGCATGATCGAGCGAAGCTTTCGGCACATCGGGCACGGCGCCCTCGGGATCGACGATGGTGCCCGCCCGGATCGCTGCGGCCCGACCGAAGACGACAAGGTCGATCAGCGAGTTGGACCCGAGGCGGTTGGCCCCGTGAACCGATGCGCACCCCGCCTCGCCCACGGCCATCAGGCCGGGCACGATGCGGTCGGGGTCGCTGGCGGTGGGGTTCAGAACCTCGCCCCAGTAATTCGTCGGGATGCCGCCCATGTTGTAATGCACCGTCGGCAGAACCGGGATCGGCTCGCGCGTCAGATCGACGCCCGCAAAGATCCGCGCGCTTTCCGAAATGCCGGGCAGACGCAGGTCCAGCGTTTCCTTGGGCAGGTGGTTGAGGTGCAGGTGGATGTGGTCCTTGTTCGGGCCGACGCCCCGCCCTTCGCGGATCTCGATGGTCATGCAACGCGAAACCACGTCGCGCGACGCCAGATCCTTGTAGGTGGGCGCGTAGCGTTCCATGAACCGCTCGCCCTCGGAGTTCGTCAGGTAGCCGCCTTCGCCCCGTGCGCCTTCGGTGATCAGGCAGCCCGCGCCAAAGATGCCGGTCGGGTGGAACTGCACAAACTCCATGTCCTGCAACGGCAGGCCCTGCCGCGCGACCATGCCGCCGCCGTCCCCCGTGCAGGTATGCGCCGAGGTGGCCGAGAAATAGGCGCGGCCATAGCCGCCGGTCGCCAGCACCACCATCTTGGCGCGGAAGACATGCATCGTGCCGTCGTCAAGCTTCCAGGCCACGACGCCGACGCACTTGCCCTCGTCATCCATCAGCAGGTCTGTGGCGAAATACTCGATGTAGAATTCCGCGTTGTTCTTGAGCGATTGGCCATAAAGTGTGTGCAGCATCGCGTGGCCGGTGCGGTCGGCGGCCGCACAGGTGCGCTGCACCGGCGGGCCTTCGCCGAACTGCGTGGTGTGGCCGCCAAAGGGGCGCTGGTAGATCTTGCCATCCTCGGTCCGAGAAAACGGCACGCCGTAATGTTCCAGCTCGTAGACAGCCTTGGGCGCCTCGCGGGCCAGATACTCCATCGCATCCGTATCGCCCAGCCAGTCGGACCCCTTGACGGTGTCGTACATGTGCCAGTGCCAATGGTCCGGTCCCATGTTGCTGAGCGAGGCCGCGATGCCGCCTTGTGCAGCGACGGTGTGCGAGCGCGTCGGGAACACCTTGGTGATGCAGGCAGTCTTGAGGCCCTGTTCAGCCATGCCCAGCGTGGCGCGCAGACCCGCGCCGCCGGCGCCGACCACGACGACGTCGTAGCTATGGGTGTTCAGATCGTAGCTGGGGGAAACGGTGTCTTTCATCTGATCCTCAAAGTGCAATCTGCGCCAGTGCAACAACCCCGCCCGCGGCCAGCGCGTAGCACAGGATGGTGGTCACGATCAGGCCGATCTTGCGGCCAAGGCCGCGCAGGTAATCCTCGACCAGCACCTGCATGCCAAGACGCATATGGTGCAATCCGACGACAAGGAAAGCGCCCACGATGAGCGCCGGGATGGGGCGCGACAGGCTGGCCACCACCGCCTCATGCGGCTGGCCGAGCAGGCCACCCACGATCCACAGGAAGAAGGGCGTCAGCACCAGCAGCGCGACCGAGGTCACGGTCATCGTCCAGTGATGTTCGGTTCCGCTTTTCGCAGAGCCAAGGCCGGTCACGCGCTTGCGGTCGGTCACATAGGCCATCTTGCCCTCCGTCATATCACGACCACGGTCAGCGCGGTCAGCACCACGGACCCGATGATCATGCCCCAGCCAAGCTTATCGGACGTCTCCACATCCAAGGCCCGCCCTGTATCCCAGATCAGGTGGCGCACCCCGCCCAGCGCGTGATACCACAGCGCCAGCACCGACAGCGTCATCACGATATCGCCCAGAACCGATGTCATCAGCCCGTCGAACGTGTCGAAATAGGCGGCACCCGAGGCCGCCGCCATCAACCACCACACGACAAGGATCGCGCCCACGATCAGCCCGTTGCCGGTGATGCGCACGAAGATCGAGGTGATGGAGTTCAGCTGCGGGCGGTAGATGGTCAGATGCGGGGAAAGCGGCCGGTTTCCCCGGTTCACGTCGGCCATGGCTTGGACCCTTCCGGTTGTTCTCAAAGGTCTGGCGGTTGTCTTGTCGGATCAATAACGGCTTTTTCCGCGCTGTCACCAGCCAGCAATGTCGATTTGGCGCGCAATCTTGGGTCCAAACGCCGCAGATCAGGTGTTTGTGATCACAGCCTTGAAATCCGTGATCACAAATCGGCGGCGGACCATGATTACACAGGCATCAAGGCCCAGTAATCAAGGTCGAGCAGCACATGCGGCAGGTATTTTCCATCAGCATCCTTCAACGCCCCTGCCTTGCCATCCTCGTTGACCGCAACCAGCCGCAGGCGGATCGCCCCCACCCCCGGCGCCGCCGTCGGCGCGGTTGCCAGCACCTCGGACCATGCCCGCAGCGTATCGCCTGCAAAGCAAGGATTGGCATGGCTGCCACCGTTGATTGCCACGATCATCTGCGCATTTGCCAACCCGTTGAAGCTCAGTGCGCGCGCCATCGACATGACATGCCCGCCATAGATCAGCCGCCGCCGGTCGGCGCGCGGGGTCACGTCGAAATGGGTCTTCGACGTGTTTTGCCAAAGCCGCGTGGCCATCATGTGTTCGGCTTCCTCGATGGTCACGCCATCGACATGGTCGATGACCTCGCCCACCGCGTAATCGCCCAAGCGGTGCGGCTCGCCCGCAAGTGCCGTGTCGTAATGGGTGAAATCCAGCCCCTCGGGCAAGATCAGCGTCGCAGGGTCCACCACCCCTGCCAGATCCGGCACCAAAGCCTCCGGCGCGGGCGCCCCCTCGTCCCGCTTGCGCACCATCACCCAGCGCACATAGTCCAACACGACCGACCCATGCTGGTTGCGCCCCGCGGTGCGGACATAGACCACCCCGGTCTTGCCGTTGGAATTCTGCTTCAGACCGATCACCTCCGACCGCGCGCGCAAGGTGTCGCCCGGATAGACCGGCTGGTGAAACCGCCCCTCCGCATAGCCCAGATTGGCCACAGCGTTCAGCGAGATATCAGGCACGGATTTCCCGAACACCGTGTGAAAGGTGATCATGTCATCCACGGGGCTGGCAGGCAGCCCGCAGACCCGCGCAAACTCATCCGAGGAATAGAGCGCATGCCGCGCCGGGTAGAGCGCGTGGTACAGCGCCCGCTCGCCCCCCGACACGGTGCGCGGCACCGCATGGTCGATCACCTGCCCCAGCCGGTAATCCTCGAAAAACCGCCCCGGGTTGGTCTTGCCGCCCATCTTATTGCGCGCCCAGCTTCATGTCGGGGCTGTAGGGCGCGTCGATCTCCTTGGTCACGGCCTGCCCGCAGCGCATCACGCCGCGCGCCGCGTCAAAGGACATCACCGGGTCGCCGTGCAGCACCCAGCCCTTCGACAGCGCCTCCGACACCTTGTGACAAAAGGCCGAGGTGTCATCCTCGGTCAGCAAGCGATAGATCTTCATGGATGCCTCACGCAGGGAAAGGGTAGTAGCCAAGCCAAGTGTGGACCCAAGCCACGACGCCATAAAGCACCAGGCCGACGCCAAAGGCGATCACGTCATTCTTGACACTGACATTGGCGGGCCGGTCCCAGCTGCGGTTGGCGCGGTTGATCAAGATCACCGACACCACGGCCCAGGCCAGCATGCCGCCGAACAAGATGACCGAGGCCAGATCGCCGTTCACCAGCAGATGCGCGACGGCCCATGCTTTCACGCCGGTCAGTTGCTTGTGCCGGACCTTTGCCGCCATCGTCCCGTTGATCGAGGACAGCGCAAAGAACCAAAAGCCGATCAGCACCAGCAGGTTGGCGATATGGGTCATGAAGGCAGGCGGGAACCACAGGTTCACCACACCCGCGCTGCGGTAGCCCACCACCATCAGCACGACACCCGCCAGCATCGCGAGCGCCAGCACGCCCTTGCCCTTGTCGCCCCATGCGGCGCGGCTTTTCGGGCATCAGCCGCTTGACCCAATGGCCGCCTGCGAACAATGCGATCCCGAGGATCAGTAGAATATAGCCCATCACGCGGCCTCCTGCCGTGCTATGGCGTCGGCCTTGGCAAGGGTCGCACGCGCCGTGTCGACATGCAGGTTTTCCACGATCTGCCCGTCGACCACCGCCACCGCCTGCCCTTCCGCCGTCGCCGCTTCGAATGCCGCGATCTGGCGACGGGCAAGGTCTATCTCGGCTTGGCTCGGGGCGAAAGTCGTGTTGGCAAGGGCGATCTGGGCCGGGTGGATCAGCGTCTTGCCATCGAAGCCGAAATCGCGCCCCTCGGCGCATTCAAGGGCCAACCCCTCCTCATCCCGAAAGGCGTTGTAGACCCCGTCGATGCAAATGATGCCCGCCGCGCGCGCCGCCAGCAGGCAATGCTGCAACGCCATGTGCATGGCACCGCGCGTGCGGCAGCCCAGTTCCTTGGCCAGATCATTGGTGCCCATGACAAAGCCCGCCATCCGCGGCGCGCGCGCGATCTCGGCCGCGTTGAGGATGCCCACAGGCGTCTCCATCATCGCCCAGATCTGCGTGTCGCGCGTCGCAGGCGCGGCATCCAGACGGACAGCCACCGCCGCGACCTCGGCCACCGATCCGACCTTGGGCAACAAGATCGCCTGCGGACCGATGGCCATGACGGCGGTCAGGTCATCCTCGCCCCAAGGCGTGTCGAGCCCGTTGATCCTGACCATCAGCGCGCGGTTGCCGAAGCCGCCCTCGATCAGCCGCGCGGTCAGCAAATCGCGGGCATGGGCCTTTTCCTCGACCGCCACCGCATCCTCGAGGTCGAAGATGATGGCGTCTGCGGCAAGGCCTTTGGCCTTTTCGATCGCCCGATCCTTCGACGCTGGAATGTAGAGGACTGAGCGATAGGGGCGCGCGCGGGTGTCCAAGGGCCGTCTCCTTGCTGGTGCGGGGGCGTCTGGACGCCTGAGGGACCACAGCTTTGCCGCGAAAGCAAGATCATTACGCCGCATCGCAGCAAAAAAATTGCGTCACGGGGGCCTTGAGCGCAAGAAAACCACCCTTGCGCGTTTCACCCGATGTTAACCGCGCCACGGCAACCTGTGGGACAGTGGCGCGTGACCCTGTCGTGCGCGCGATGTTCGAGACCTGCTCAGCGGGGCCGCGAACGCCCCCTGCGCCCCAAACCGGGAAAGGCACCGGGATGACACAGGCACTGATTTTCCGGGCAATGGCGATCCATCTGGCCGTCGCCGCGACGACCATCCCGCTGGCCGGGCCGGGCCATGCCCAAGGCGCGGGGTCCATGATCTGCGGCCAGCGCGCCCAGATCGTGGGCCAATTGCATGCGCGCTTCGGCGAACAGGTCCGCGCCGTGGGACTTGCCGGGCAGACCCGCATCGTCGAGGTCTTCGCCTCGTCCGAAACCGGCAGCTGGACGATCACCGTCACCTCGGTCGATGGCATCACCTGCCTGATGGCCTCGGGGCAGCATTACGAATCGGTCGCCACGCTTCCTCCCGGCGAGCCGATGTGAACTGACCCTCAGGTCAGCCCGTCCCACAGCAGCTTTAAGCCCGTCAGCACCAGCGCCGTATAGGCCACCGCGAAAAACAAGCGCTCGGGGATGACCCGATGTGCCCGCACCCCCACGAAGGCGCCGACCAGCGCAAAGGGGATCAGCGCCGCGCTCCAGCCCAGCAGGCTCCATGTGAACAAACCCATCATGGTGTAGATCGCAGCTTTCAGCGCGTTGACGACCCAGAACACGATGACGGATGTGGCGTGATATTGCGTCTTGCCGATACCGCCCTGCCCCAGCATGAACACGGCAAAAGGCGGCCCGCCGGCATGGGCGACGAAGCTGGTGAACCCCACGCCCGCCCCCGCAACCCAGCCCTTGCGGCGGTCGAAGCCCTGCGGTCGCGGCGCGATCCAGCCGCGCGCAAGCGCCAGTCGAAACAGCGGAAACCCCACCGCCAACACGCCGATCATCACCCGAATGCCATCGGCCGAAACGACAAAGAACAGCGCCGCCCCAGCGCCAGACCCGGCACCGCCCCCGTCAGGATCGCGCCTGCCGAGGGCGCATGCCATTGCCCCCAGAAGGCCCGCACTGCCGCCACGTCGATCGCCATCAGCACCGGCAACATCAGCGCGAGCGCCACGCCCGGTTCCACCACCATGGCGAGAATCGCGGCACCCGCAAAGCCCAGCGACCCGCCGAATCCCCCCTTGGACAACCCCGCCAGAAACGCCCCCAGCGCGGCCAGTGCGAACACCCATCCTTCGAGCATGGGCTTTCCTTTCCCAAGGGTTTCAGCGGCTTGTCTTGCGCCGCGCATCCTGCCTGCGACCGACGGCCCCTGTTGCCGCCCCGCAGCGGGCTTGCACCAGACACGCCGCAGGTCTACGCCCATCGCCGATATCAACGAGGCACCTGGAGATCAATCTCATGGCCAGACCCAAGATTGCGCTGATCGGCGCCGGGCAGATCGGCGGCACGCTCGCCCATCTCGCGGCACTCAAGGAACTGGGCGACGTCGTCCTGTTCGACATCGCCGAAGGCGTTCCGCAGGGCAAGGCGCTCGACATCGCGGAATCGGGACCGTCCGAGAAATTCGACGCGAAGATGAAGGGCACCAACGATTACGCCGATATCGCGGGCGCCGATGTCTGCATCGTCACCGCAGGTGTCGCGCGCAAGCCCGGCATGAGCCGCGATGACCTGCTCGGCATCAACCTCAAGGTGATGAAGTCGGTCGGCGAAGGCATCAAGACCCATGCCCCGAAGGCTTTCGTCATCTGCATCACCAACCCGCTCGACGCGATGGTCTGGGCGTTGCAGAAATTCTCGGGTCTGCCGCCCCACATGGTCTGCGGCATGGCAGGCGTTCTCGACAGCGCCCGCTTCCGCCACTTCCTCGCCGAAGAATTCGACGTCTCGATGAAGGATGTGACCGCCTTCGTGCTGGGTGGCCATGGCGACACGATGGTGCCGTCGGTGCGTTATTCCACCGTCGCGGGCATCCCGCTGCCCGATTTGATCGAGATGGGCTGGACCACCAAGGAAAAGATGGACGCCATCGTCCAGCGCACCCGTGACGGCGGCGCGGAAATCGTGGGCCTGCTGAAAACCGGCTCCGCCTTCTACGCGCCCGCCACCTCTGCCATCGAAATGGCCGAGGCCTTCCTCAAGGACCAAAAGCGCGTCCTGCCCTGCGCGGCCTATTGTGACGGCGAGTTTGGCCTCAAGAAAACCTACGTTGGCGTGCCCACGGTGATCGGCAAGGGCGGGATCGAACGCATCGTCGAGATCAAGCTGACCAAGGACGAACAGGCGATGTTCGACAATTCGGTCGCCGCCGTGAAGGGCCTGGTCGACGCCTGCAAGGCAATCGACGAAAGCCTCGCCTGATGTTCCTTGCGGCGGCCCCCAAGCTGCGGGGCCGCCGCACCAGATGACCCGCGCACCCTCCCCCTACCTCGTCCCCGGCTTCTACGACCGCGCGCTGCGCGACGGGCGGCATCGTGACATCGTAGGCGGCCGATGGGATGAAACGGGACGGCTGCAACTGGCGCTTTTGCAAGCCCACGGGCTTCAACCCCAACACCAGCTTCTCGATATCGGCGCAGGCTCTCTACGGCTAGGCTGCAAGGCGGTGCCCTTCCTCGATCCCGGCCACTACTGGGGAACGGACGCCAGCCGCGCCCTGATGCTGCGCGGCCGCGACACGGAACTGCCCGACCGCGACCGCCTTCCCGAGGATCATGTGGTCGAAGACACCGATTTCGCCTTCCCCGGACTGCCGCCCCGCGTTGATTATCTCATCGCCTTCGGCCTTTTCACCCATCTGCCGCCGGGCCAGACCGCCCAAGCGCTCGCCCGGATCGCGCAGCGATGGCCCGAGCCGCGAGTCTTTCTCTTCACCGTCTTCCTCGCCCCCGAGGATCAGGCCCATGCACCTTTCCGCCAACCCGACGGCGTCGTCACCCACCCCGAGCGCCCGCCCCGGCACCTGACCGAGGCGGCGCTTCACGCCATGGCCGAGGCCGCCAGTCTGATCTTTGCCCGCCAGCCTGACCGACTGCCGCGCGGACAGGTTCTGTTCCGTGCCTGAGGGCGGCTCTGTCCGCCCACCGTTGACATCCCGTCCCCCGGCGTCCCTGATCCGGCCAACCGACAGGAGCCCCCGCAGATGCGCGATTTCGACCATGAACTGGAAACCCGCCTCACCCGCTATGCCGCCATCGACAGCCAGTCCGACATGGACAGCCCGGCCCAGCCCTCCACCGCGATCCAGCACGCGATGCTCGACCTCATGGTGCAGGAACTGACCGAGATCGGCGCAGCGGATGTGACCAAAACCTCCTACGGGACGGTTCTGGCCACGATCCCCGGCAACCGCCCCGGCCCCACCATCGGCTTTCTCGCCCATGTCGACACCGCCCCCCAGTTCAACGCGACCGGCGTTAAACCCCGCGTGATCCGTGGCTACAACGGCGGCGCCATCACCTTTCCAGACGCGCCTGATCTGGTGCTCAGCCCCGCAGATTTCCCCTATCTCGCCACCAAGGTGGGCGAGGATATTGTTACCGCCTCGGGCCTCACGCTGCTCGGCGCCGATGACAAGGCGGGCATCGCCATCGTCATGACCGCAGCCCGCCACCTGCTCGAAAACCCTGACCTGCCGCGCCCCACGATCCGCATCGCCTTCACCCCGGATGAGGAGATCGGGCGCGGCGTCGACAAGCGCCTGCCTGCCGATCTGGGCGTCGATTTCGCCTATACCTTCGACGGCGGCGACGCGGGCGAGATCGTTTACGAGACCTTTTCCGCCGATTTTGCCGTCGTCACCGTCACCGGAGTGTCGATCCATCCCGGCGAGGCGACGGGCAAGCTGGTCAACGCCATCCACCTTGCCTCCCGCATCGTCGAGACGCTGCCGCAGGCCACGATGACTCCCGAAACCACATCGCTGCGCGAAGGATTCATCCATGCCATCGACATGAAGGGCAGCGCCGACCAGATGGTGCTGCGCCTGATCCTGCGCGATTTCGAACGCGATGGGCTCGCGGCCAAGGGTGATCTGGTCCGGCAGGTCTGCGCGGCCATCGCCGCCACCGAACCGAGGGCGAAGATCGACGTTCAGATCACGCCGCAATACCGCAACATGCGCTATTGGCTCGAACAGGACATGGCGCCTGTCGACCTCGCCCGCGACGCGCTGTCCGATCTGGGCGTCACCCCGATCGAGGCCGTGATCCGCGGCGGCACCGATGGCTCGCGCCTGACGGAAATGGGCGTGCCTTGCCCCAATCTGTTCACCGGGATGCAGAATGTGCACGGCCCGCTGGAATTCGTCTCGGTGCAGGATATGGGCCTTGCGACCCGGCTGATGGTGCAGATCGCGGCGCGGGCGACCGGGGCGAAACCCGCCTGAGTCGCGCCGGAATACGATTGCATACCGCTAACATCTTCATCTTGTGATCACACGTTTTCAGCCTGTGATCACAAATGTCGCTTTTTTCCCGAAAACCCTGCTCCTGCGGCACAAAGCCGGTTTATTGCCCGCGTCGGGTGTGCTTATGCCCTGACGAAACACCAGCAACGACGGGACAGTTTCGTGAACATTCATGAATACCAGGCGAAGGCGCTGCTTCGCCAATACGGCGCACCGGTCAGCGATGGCCGCGTTGTCATGCGGGCCGAAGAAGCCAAGACCGCAGCGGGCGAGATGGACGGCCCGCTCTGGGTGGTCAAGGCGCAGATCCACGCCGGCGGCCGCGGCAAGGGCAAGTTCAAGGAAGCCGATGCCGGCGAAAAGGGCGGCGTTCGCCTCACCAAATCGGTCGAGGAAGCCGCCGAGGAAGCCAAGCGGATGCTCGGCCGCACGCTTGTCACGCACCAGACCGGCCCCGCAGGCAAGCAGGTCAACCGCATCTACATCGAGGATGGCTCGGGCATCGAGCGCGAGCTGTATCTCGCCCTTCTGGTGGATCGCCAGACCAGCCGCATCTCCTTCGTCTGCTCCACCGAAGGCGGCATGGACATCGAAGAGGTCGCGGCCCACACGCCCGAAAAGATCCTGTCCTTCTCGGTCGATCCGGCCACCGGCTACCAGTCTTTCCACGGCCGCCGCGTCGCCTTTTCGCTCGGTCTGACCGGCAAGCAGGTCAAGGAATGCGTTTCGCTGATGGGCCTTCTCTACAAGGCCTTCACCGAAAAAGACATGGAGATGCTGGAGATCAACCCGCTGATCGTCACCGATGAGGGCAGCCTCAAGGTGCTCGACGCCAAGGTCGGTTTCGACGGCAACGCGGTCTACCGCCACGCCGATATCGCGGCGCTGCGCGACGAGACCGAGGAAGACCCCAAGGAACTGGCCGCCTCGAAATACGACCTCAACTACATCGCGCTCGATGGTCAGATCGGCTGCATGGTCAACGGCGCGGGCCTTGCCATGGCGACGATGGACATCATCAAGCTTTACGGCTCGGAACCCGCCAACTTCCTCGACGTCGGCGGCTCGGCCACCCGCGAAAAGGTGACGGAGGCGTTCAAGATCATCACCTCCGACCCCAATGTGAAGGGCATCTTGGTGAACATCTTCGGCGGCATCATGCGCTGCGACATCATCGCCGAAGGCGTCGTCGCTGCCGTGAAAGAGGTCGGTCTTCAGGTCCCCCTCGTCGTCCGCCTCGAAGGCACGAATGTCGACAAGGGCAAGGAGATCATCAACGCCTCCGGCCTGAACGTCATCGCCGCCGACAACCTGTCGGATGCGGCGGAAAAGATCGTGAAAGCGGTCAAGGGCTGAACCGGGACAGCGGCACATGCGCCTGAGCCAGATCCATGCCACACCCCGGACACCCGGGATGACATGCGCCCCGCAGCCGCCCGCGCCCCGCGCGGTGCGGATGGGGGGCGCGGCATGAAACGGGTCTTGCTCGGCGCCTTGCACCTGATCGGCGCGGCGATCTTCGTGGTTGTCATGATCGCCCGCGCCGCACAGGCGTCAGACGGGCAGATCGTGATCGTCGGACCCTACGACCCCCTCGGCAGCAGTTGCCGCGTCGGCGCGCCCAACTGTTCCGAAACCTGCGTCATCCTTCCAACCGGCTCGCTCCGGCCAGCCTGACCATATCCAGACCTACAGGAGGCCCCGATGGCCGTACTCGTTGATGAAAACACCAAGGTGATCTGCCAGGGCTTCACCGGCTCCCAAGGCACGTTCCATTCGGAACAGGCCATCGCCTATGGCACGAAAATGGTCGGCGGCGTGACGCCGGGCAAGGGCGGCTCCACCCACCTGAACCTGCCCGTCTTCGACTCGGTCCACGAGGCGAAACACGCGACACACGCCAATGCCACCGCGATCTACGTGCCCCCGCCCTTCGCCGCCGACAGCATCCTTGAGGCGATCGACGCCGAGATGGAATTGATCGTCTGCATCACCGAAGGCATCCCGGTGCTTGACATGATGAAGGTCAAGCGCGCGCTCGAAGGGTCGAAATCGCGGCTTATCGGGCCGAACTGCCCCGGCGTGATGACACCCGATGCCTGCAAGATCGGCATCATGCCCGGCTCCATCTTCCGGCGCGGGTCGGTCGGCGTCGTCTCACGCTCGGGCACGCTGACCTATGAGGCGGTCAAGCAGACCTCCGACGTCGGCCTCGGCCAATCCTCCGCCGTCGGCATCGGCGGCGACCCGATCAAGGGCACCGAACATCTCGACGTGCTCGAGATGTTCCTCGCCGATCCCGAGACGCATTCGATCATCATGATCGGCGAAATCGGCGGCTCCGCCGAGGAAGAAGCCGCCCAGTTCCTCGCCGACGAGAAGAAGCAGCGGCCGCTGGAAACCCACCGCCGGCTTCATCGCCGGGCGCACCGCCCCTCCGGGCCGCCGCATGGGCCACGCCGGCGCCATCGTCGCGGGCGGCAAGGGCGACGCGGAAAGCAAGATCGAGGCGATGAAAGCCGCTGGCATCGTGGTCGCCGACAGCCCGGCAGGTCTGGGCGAGGCCGTGTTGAAGGCGATCGGATAAAGATGGCTGCCGTGTTCCAAGCATTTTGTCTAGTTCTCAGAACTTATTTCTTCGCGCCTTTTGCAAAGCGAGGGAACCCTCGACGCGTTATGATGCCTTTGAACCGGCCGCACCTGAGCAAGAGTTCCAACTCGGCTGGTCTGCCTGATTCAAGGAAAATAGCATGGTTCTAGTGTCCCACAAACACAACTTTGTTTTCCTCAAGACATCAAAGACTGCAGGAACTACAGTTGAAATGGCTCTTGAACCTCTTTGCACGCCTAACGGCCATGTTGTGCGCGAGGTTACACCTCCGATCTTCTCCAAAGAAGGAATTGTCGGGCGTCGGTTGCTCCCGCGGAAATCACCATCGATATTGTATCGGCGCTGGAACCGCTGGAGCCATCATATGCCAGCAGAAACGCTTGCACGTGAACTTGGTCCCGCTCGATGGCAGGCATATTCCAAACTCACAGTAATCAGGAACCCTTTTGATCGTGCAGTATCGCAGTTTCACTGGAAGCTGCGCGGTGACCCTGTGCTGATCGGCCCGTTTCAAGAAAAACGAGAGAGCTTTGCATCGTTCCTTCGTAGTGAAAAATTCAAGTCGGACAGAGAAATTGTCTTCATTGGTGACGAATTTGTGCCTGACGAAACTATCCGCTTTGAATCGCTTCAGGATGATATTGAAGCAATCGCATCGAAGTATGATCTTCCGATAGACCTCCAGAAACTTGCACACACAAAGTCCACGGCCGGAAAAAGAGGCAAAGTTCCTGTTTCCGATTACTTTGAGCCGACGGATCGAGAACAGCTACTGAAACTTATGTCTTGGGTCTTTGAGCGTTTTCACTATTCAACAGATCCGCGTGATGCTGACGCACTGTGAAATCTCATTTACAGCGCCTTTCAGGAGAGTGATCAAATGACCGACCAAAGCCCGAATGACCAGTTCCACGCCTCCTCCTTCATGCAAGGCCATAACGCGGCCTATCTGGAACAGCTCTACGCCCAATATGCCCGCGACCCGAACGCGGTCGACGAAGCTTGGCGCGCCTTTTTCGCCACTTTGGGCGACAGCGCCCAAGACGCGCAGGCCGAGGCGCAGGGCCCCAGCTGGGCGCGGCGCGACTGGCCCGCCGACGCCATCCGATGATCTGACCAACGCGCTGACGGGCGAATGGCCCGTCGCAGCCGCCGAGATCAAGGGCGCGGGCGACAAGATCAAGGCCAAGGCGCAAGAGAAGGGCGTCGAGGTTACCGATGCGCAGATCCAGCGCGCCGTTCTGGACAGTATCCGCGCGCTGATGATCATCCGCGCCTATCGCATCCGGGGCCACCTTGTGGCCGACCTCGACCCGCTGGGCATGCGCGAGACCACGCCGCACCCCGAGCTTGACCCGAAATCCTACGGCTTCACCGAGGCCGACATGGACCGCCCGATCTTCATCGACAACGTGCTGGGCCTGCAGATGGCCTCCATGCGCCAGATCGTCGAGATCGTGAAGCGGACCTATTGCGGCACCTTCGCGCTGCAATACATGCACATTTCCGACCCCGAACAGGCCGCATGGCTCAAGGAGCGGATCGAGGGTTATGGCAAGGAAATCCAGTTCACCCAGAACGGCCGCAAGGCGATCCTGAACAAGCTGGTCGAGGCCGAGGGCTTCGAGAAATTCCTCCATGTCAAATACATGGGCACCAAGCGCTTCGGCCTTGATGGCGGCGAGGCGCTGATCCCCGCGATGGAACAGATCATCAAGCGCGGCGGCGCGCTGGGCCTGCAGGAAATCGTCATCGGCATGCCCCACCGGGGCCGGTTGTCGGTTCTGGCCAACGTCATGGGCAAGCCCTACCGCGCGATCTTCAACGAGTTTCAGGGCGGCAGCTTCAAGCCCGAGGATGTCGACGGCTCGGGCGACGTGAAATACCACCTTGGCGCGTCGAGCGACCGGGAATTCGACGGCAACCGCGTCCACCTGTCGCTGACGGCCAACCCCTCCCACCTCGAGGCTGTGAACCCCGTTGTTCTGGGCAAGGTCCGCGCCAAGCAAGACCAGATGGGCGACAGCGACCGCCGCCGCGTCATGGCGATCTTGCTGCACGGCGATGCGGCCTTTGCGGGTCAGGGCATCGTCGCCGAAGGCTTCCAGCTTTCGGGCATCCGGGGCCACCGCACCGGTGGCACCATGCATATCGTGGTCAACAACCAGATCGGCTTCACCACCGCGCCGCATTTCAGCCGCTCCAGCCCCTACCCGACCGACATCGCGCTGATGGTCGAAGCGCCGATCTTCCACGTCAACGGCGACGACCCCGAGGCCGTGGTCCATGCCGCCCGCGTGGCGACCGAGTTCCGCCAGAAATTCGGGCGTGACGTGGTGTTGGATATCTTCTGCTACCGTCGCTTCGGTCACAACGAGGGCGACGAGCCCAACTTCACCAACCCGGTGATGTACAAGAAGATCAAGACGCAAAAGACCACGCTGCAGCTCTATACCGAGCGGCTGGTCAAGGACGGCCTGATCCCCGAGGGCGAGATCGAGGATGCAAAGGCTGCATTCCAAGCCCGCCTGAACACCGAGTTCGAGGCCGGCAAGGACTACAAGCCCAACAAGGCCGACTGGCTGGATGGCCGCTGGTCGCATCTCAACCGCGAGGGTGAGGAATACCAGCGCGGCGAGACCGCCATCAAACCCGAAACCATGGCCGAGGTCGGCCGCGCGCTATCCACCGCGCCCGACGGCTTCAACCTGCACAAGACCGTAGGCCGGTTGCTTGAAACGAAGGCCGAGATGTTCAAATCCGGCAAGGGCTTCGATTGGGCCACCGCCGAGGCGCTGGCCTTTGGCAGCCTGCTCACCGAAGGCTACCCGGTGCGCCTTGCCGGTCAGGACAGCACGCGCGGCACCTTCAGCCAGCGCCATTCCGCCTTGGTCGAGCAAGACACCGAAGACCGCTACTACCCGCTCAATCATGTCCGCGAGGGTCAGGCCCGCTATGAGGTGATCGACTCGATGCTGTCGGAATACGCGGTGCTGGGCTTCGAATATGGCTACTCGCCTCGCCGAACCCAACGCGCTCACGATGTGGGAGGCGCAGTTCGGCGATTTCGCCAATGGCGCGCAGATCATGTTCGACCAGTTCATCTCTTCGGGCGAACGCAAATGGCTGCGCATGTCGGGCCTTGTCATGCTGCTGCCCCACGGCTACGAGGGGCAGGGGCCGGAGCATTCCTCGGCCCGGCTCGAGCGGTTCTTGCAGATGTGCGCCGAGGACAACTGGATCGTGGCCAACTGCACCACGCCGGCCAACTACTTCCACATCCTGCGCCGCCAGATGCACCGCAGCTTCCGCAAGCCGCTGGTGCTGATGACGCCCAAATCGCTGCTGCGCCACAAGCTGGCAATCTCGGATGCCGAGGATTTCACCACCGGCTCCAGCTTCCACCGGGTGCTTTGGGACGACGCCGAAAAGGGCCATTCCGACACCGTGCTGGCCAAGGACGACAAGATCCGCCGTGTCGTGATTTGCTCGGGCAAGGTCTATTACGATCTTCTCGAAGAACGTGACAATCGCGGCATCACCGATGTCTACCTGCTGCGGCTCGAGCAATTCTATCCCTTCCCCGCGCTCGCGCTGATGAAGGAGCTGGAACGCTTCAAGGGTGCCGAAATCGTCTGGTGCCAGGAAGAACCCAAGAATCAGGGCGGCTGGTCCTTCGTCGAGCCCAACATCGAATGGGTCCTGACCCGGATCGGTGCGAAACACACCCGCCCCCGCTATGCCGGACGTGCGGCCAGCGCCTCGCCCGCCACGGGCTTGCCAGCATGCACAAGGCCCAACAAACCGCGCTCGTGAACGACGCGCTGACCATCGAAGGGTAAACCCATGTCCATAGAAGTCCGCGTGCCCACCCTGGGCGAAAGCGTCACCGAAGCCACCGTCGCCACCTGGTTCAAGAAACCGGGCGATACCGTCGCCGTCGACGAAATGCTGTGCGAGCTGGAAACCGACAAGGTGACGGTCGAGGTCCCCTCGCCCGCCGCAGGCACGCTTGGCGACATCGTCGCTGCCGAGGGCGAAACCGTCGGCGTCAACGCCCTGCTCGCCACGTTGAACGAAGGGGCGCCGGCGTGCCGCCGCCGCCAAGGCAGAGGCCCCCGCCAAAGCCCCCGCGCCTGACGGCGTAGGCGCCGCTCGACTGTCATGGTGCCGACCCTTGGCGAGTCGGTGAGCGAAGCGACCGTCTCCACCTGGTTCAAGAAGGTGGGCGACACCGTTGCGCAGGACGAAATGCTGTGCGAGCTGGAAACCGACAAGGTCTCGGTCGAGGTGCCCGCCCCCGCCGCGGGCGTGCTGACCGAAATCCTCGCGCCAGAGGGCACGACGGTCGAGGCTTCGGGCAAGCTTGCCGTGATTGGCGGCGCCTCCGGTGCTGCAGCAGCGCCCGCGCCCGCCGCCACCGCATCACCCGCAGCGGCGGCGACCAGCAAGGATATCGAAAACGCCCCCGCGGCGCAGAAACTGATGGCCGAAAAGGGCCTTACGCCCGCGCAGGTGCAAGGCACCGGCCGCGACGGGCGCATCATGAAGGAAGACGTGATGAAAGCCGCCACCGCTCCCGCCCCGCAGGCCTGCAGCCCCCGCGCCGATGGCCCAAGCCCCGCGCGCGCCCAGCCCGGCCGAGGATGCCGCGCGCGAAGAACGGGTCAAGATGACCCGCCTGCGCCAGACCATCGCCCGCCGCCTCAAGGATGACGGCAGAACACGGCCGCGATGCTCACCACCTACAACGAGGTGGACATGACGGGCGTCATGGACCTGCGCAACGAATACAAGGACCTGTTCGAGAAGAAGCACGGCGCGCGCCTTGGCTTCATGTCCTTCTTCACCAAGGCCTGCTGCCACGCGCTGCGCGAAGTGCCCGAGGTGAACGCCGAGGTCGACGGGACAGACATCGTCTACAAGAACTTCGTCCATATGGGCATCGCCGCAGGCACGCCGCAGGGCCTTGTCGTGCCGGTCATCCGCGACGCCGATCAGAAGAGCTTTGCCGATCTGGAAAAGGAAATCGCCGAGAAAGGCCGCCGCGCCCGCGATGGCAAGCTCAGCATGGCCGAAATGCAGGGCGGCACATTCACCATCTCGAACGGTGGCGTCTACGGCTCGCTGATGTCCTCGCCCATCCTCAACCCGCCGCAATCGGGCATCTTGGGCATGCACAAGATCCAGGACCGGCCCATGGTGGTCGGCGGCCAGATCGTGATCCGCCCGATGATGTATCTGGCGCTCAGCTACGATCACCGGATCGTCGACGGCAAAGGGGCGGTGACGTTCCTTGTCCGGGTGAAGGAAGCGCTGGAGGATCCGCGGCGGCTCTTGATGGATCTGTAACCCTCCCCGTCACCCTCGGGCGCGATGCCAAGGCCCGTCACCCTCGGGCTTGACCCGAGGGTCTCTCAACCCCGAGGCTGTGAGGATGTTCGTGTACATGATGACCAACAAGCCAAACGGAACGCTTTACATCGGCGTCACCAGTGACTTGGTCCGGCGTGTTTACGAGCATCGCACTCACCTCCTGAAAGGCTTCACGGATCGCTACAATCTCGAACGCCTTGTCTGGTTCGAACCACATGACGGCCCGACGGAAGCCATCCGCCGCGAAAAAGCGCTGAAGAAGTGGAACCGCGCGTGGAAGATCGATCTGATCGAAAAAGCCAATCCGGGCTGGCGCGACCTGTGGGACGAGATCGTCGGGTCAAGCCCGACGATGACGGGAGGGAGCGCCCGATGATCTCCCCGCCGTCACCCTCGGGCTCGACCCGAGGGCCTCCCGCCACCCCACCCCAACCGTCACCCTCGGCCTCGACCCGAGGGCCCTGTCCCCCCCTCACGACAGCCCCCGCCGGAAGCCGACCATGACCACCGAACTCTACATCCTCACCCTCGCCGCCCTCCTGCAATACCTGCAGATCGCGCTCTATTCCGTTGCGGGCAATGCGCAGGCTGGGACCAAGGCCGCCATGGGCCCCCGCGACAAACCGGGGTCGAACTGACCGGCATCGCCGGCCGCCTCCAGCGCGCGATGAACAACCATTTCGAGGGGCTGATCCTCTTCGCCATCGCGGTCGTCGTCGTCACCCTCTCGGGCCGCTCCAGCCCGCTGACCGAGATCTGCGCCCATGCCTATCTCGTCTCCCGCGTCCTCTACATCCCCGCCTATGCGCAGGGCCTCGTGCCGTGGCGCAGCATGATCTGGGCCGTGGGTTTTCTTGCCACCCTCGTCATGCTGCTCGCCGCCCTGTTTGGCAGCGGTGCGTGATCCGCATATGTACAGCCTGTGTACGGGGTGTGTACGCCCCGTGACGCCTCGAATTCCGACAGGAGGACCCCATGTCCAGCTATGACGTCATCATCATCGGCTCCGGCCCCGGCGGCTATGTCTGCGCCATCCGCTGCGCGCAGCTCGGCCTGAAAACCGCCGTCGTCGAAGGGCGCGAGACGCTGGGCGGCACATGCCTCAACATCGGCTGCATCCCCTCCAAGGCCTTGCTGCATGCCTCGCACATGCTGCACGAGGCCGAACACAACTTCGCCGCCATGGGCCTCAAGGGCAAAGCGCCGTCCGTCGACTGGAAACAGATGCTCTCCTACAAGGATGACGTGATCGCCCAGAACACCAAGGGCATCGAATTCCTGTTCAAGAAGAACAAGATCACCTGGCTAAAGGGTTGGGGTTCCATCCCCGAGGCCGGTAAGGTCCGCGTCGGCGATGACACGCATGAGGCGAAAACCATCATCATCGCAACGGGTTCCACACCCTCCACACTTCCCGGTATCGAGATCGACGAAAAGACCGTGGTGACCTCCGAGGGCGCGCTGGCCCTGCACAAGATCCCCAAGAAACTGGTCGTGATCGGCGCAGGCGTCATCGGGCTGGAGCTTGGCTCGGTCTACGCCCGCTTGGGCGCCGAGGTTCAGGTGATCGAATACCTCGACCATATCACGCCGGGCATGGACGCAGAGGTCGCCAAGACCTTCCAGCGCATCCTGTCCAAACAGGGCATCTCCTTCACCCTCGGTGCCGCCGTTCAGTCTGTGGAAACCGCCAAGGGCGGCGCAAAGGTCACCTACAAGCTCCGCAAGGACGACAGCGAACATACCGTGGACGCCGACACCGTTCTCGTCGCCACCGGCCGCAAGCCCTACGTTGACGGCCTCGGCCTCGAGGCGCTCGGCGTCACCATGACCGGTCGCGGCCAGATCGCCACCGACAGCCATTATGCCACCAATATCAAGGGCATCTACGCCATCGGCGACGCCATCCTGGGGCCCATGCTCGCCCACAAGGCCGAGGATGAGGGCATGGCCGTGGCCGAGGTGGTCGCGGGAAAACACGGTCACGTCAACTACGGCGTCATCCCCGGCGTGATCTATACCCACCCCGAGGTGGCCTCCGTTGGCGCAACCGAGGAAAGCCTCAAGAAAGACGGGCGCGCCTTCAAGGTCGGCAAGTTCTCCTTCATGGGCAACGGTCGGGCCAAGGCCAATTTCGCAGGTGACGGCTTCGTCAAGATCCTCGCCGACAAGGAAACCGACCGCATCCTCGGCGCCCATATCATCGGGCCCATGGCGGGCGACCTGATCCACGAAATCTGCGTGGCGATGGAATTCGGCGCAT
>JAGYLB010000104.1 GCA_018401055.1 Roseicyclus sp. | reverse complement strand
AGGTCTCGGTGGACAAGACCACATCCAGCGACAGCCCCGCCAGCCGTGGCAAAAGCGTGGCGCCCGACCCTGACACCAAGGCCAGCGGCACACTCGCCCAAGACGGGCTTGAGAAACCGGATCTGGAAATTGCGCGACAGCGTCGAAAGCGCGCCGACCCTCAACGGCCGGTCGCGCCCCACCCCCGTCGCCCAAGGCGGCCAGCAGATCCTCGCCGGTGCCAAAGATGCGTTCGGCGTGATCCAATGCGATCCGCCCCCACGCCTCGGTCGGGACCACCTGTATGAGCCTTGCGCTCGAACAGCGCGTGGCCCAGCCGGTCCTCCAGCTGCTTGATCTGGGTCGACAGCGCCGATTGCGACAGGTTCAGCCGTTCCGCCGCGCGGGTCAAATGCCCCTCGTGCGCGACCTCGCGGAAATAGCGCAGATGATGATAGTTCAGCCGGTCCATATTCACCTTTCTAGAACGTTCGGACCGGCTTCACAGCAGATTCGAAGCCGATCAACCAATCGGCCAAGGCGATCCAGACCGGGATAGACAAGATGGCCACCGGCGTCCCGATGCCGGTTGAGGTGCCGACATAAGCGCTTGGGTTCGCCTCAGGCAGGGCCGCGCGAAGCGTCGGCGGACCCGAGATGTCCGAGCTTGACGCCGCCATCACCGCCAGCAGCACCACGCCACCGCCCGAGAACCCGGTCAGGTGATGCGCGACCAGCCCCGCGCCAAAGCCCAGCGCGCCATGAACAAAGGGGGCCGCGATGCCGTAAGCCATATAGGCATGCGCCACCTTGCGCATCTCGCCCAGCCGCTGCCACGCTTCCATCCCCATGATCAGCATGAGGATCGACAAAAGGCCCCGGAACAACGGCTCGTAGAAACTGGCATAGACCTGTTCGGGCCGCCCCAGAAGACCGATGGCCAGCCCCAGCAGCAGCGCGGAAATCGCGGGGCTTTTCAGCGTGTCGGTCAGGATTTCCTTGACGATCCCGCCATTCTCGCCGCCCCCCATGGTCATTGTCGCCACACCGCCGCCCGCAGGCTGCACCATAGCCGCGCGCGCCGCAGACATCCGCGCGAGCAAGATCGCGGTGACCAGCGCCGCGATATCCATGAAGGGATAAAGCGCGCCGATGAACCCCTCGTAGGCGATGCCCTCGGCGTCCAGCATCACCATGCCCGCCGCCAGTGTCGAGGCCGAGACCGCGCCGAACAAGCCCACGCCGTCGCCATGCCGTCCATCTTGGAGACGCCCTCGGTGCGCGCCAGCGTCCGCGATCCCAGCAGCACGATGACGACCCCCACCACGGCCGACGCAATCGCGGGCACGGCCAGCGCGACCAGATCCGCCTCGCGCACCGAAATGCCCGCGCCCAGCCCGACCTTGAGCAACAGAACCAGAACGATAAACTTGTAGACCGGTGCGGGCACCTCCAGCTTGCTGCCAAGGGCCGCCAACATCATGCCGCCGATCAGGAAGGCTAGTGTCGGTTTTTGTAATTGCGCGACCAGCGTCGCGGCGATGTCCAAGATCACATCCATGGCGCACACCCTTGCGTCCGGTTTCGGTTGCCGGGGTATGGCGAAGGCCATACAGAAATAAAAATACAGTTAATGCGGGTTTCGTTCTATTTTATGGAACGATGAATCCAAGGCCCCACAAGGTCGCCATCCCCGCCAAAATCGCCCAGATCGCGTTCTTGGTCCAAAGCCCGACCGCCAGCGCCAGACCGGCGGCGATGATCCGCACCGGATCAAGCTCTCCACCCGTCGCCTGCGGCCACAAGATCAGCGGCGTCACCATCGCGGGCAGGATGCCGACAGCGGTGTATCGCAGATGGCGCAAGAGCCATGGCGGCAATTGCCGGTCGCCCAGAATGCCCAGAAACGAGAACCGGATCAGAAAGGTTCCCACGCCGAGCGCAAGGATGATGAACCAAAGATCGGCGGGCGTGTAGTTCATCGCCGCGCCTCCATCCGGCGCTCGACCTCGGCGCCGACGATCATCGCGGCCGAGGCCCGCGCCAGCAGCCACAGGTTCCATGGCAAGAAGGCCAGCGCGACGGCCATGACGACCGAGGTCAGCGCGGCGGCGACATGCGCAATCGTGCGCAGCGCTGGCGCGATAAGCGCGATGAAGGTGATCGGCACCGCGAAATCGAGGCCCAGCGCGGGCGGTATGGCCTCGCCCAACACGATGCCAAGGGCCGTCGCCGCGATCCAGACCGGGATGATGGGCGTGGCCGTGCCGAAGAAAAAGGCGGCCTTTTCGGCGGTGGTCTGGCGCGGGTTTGCCTCGTAGTCGGCCTGACCCAGCGCATAGGTCTGATCAACATTCATGTAGGCGATGAGGGCGCGTTGCCAGATCGGGGCCGCCCCCAGATGCGGCGCAAGGGATGCTGAATACATCGCCATCCGCAAATTCACCGCCAAGGCCGAAGCGACGACGATCAGCGTGGGCGCATTGTCGGCCATCAATTGCAGCGCAGTGAATTGCGACGCGCCCGCAATGACCAGAACGGTGAAGCCCATGACCTGCGCGATGTTCAACCCCGCCTCGGTTCCCACGACGCCGAACAACAGGCCGAAGGGGGCCACGACGATCACGAAGGGCAGTGCGGTTCGAAGCCCGCGCAGATAGGCGGTTCGGGGGCTGGATGCAGACATGGGGCGCGGCTAGCCTTTTGGGGCGAATGAATTGCCGCAACCTCTAGGTCAGGCGTCGGGGTGATGCAATTGAGGGCGCGTGGGGCGCGGCATCAGGGGATGTGATGGAAAAAATCGAGACGATCATCATGGTCGACTGGTCAGCGCGGTCAAAGCCATCGCCGGCCAAGCCGACGAAAGATGCGATCTTCATTGCCGAGCATGGTCCGGACAGTGCGGCGGTGAGTTATCACCGGACCCGCGCAATGGCACAGGCGCATCTGGAAGCGCGGCTCGATGCGGCGCTGGACGAGGGGCGGCGCGTCCTTGCGGGGTTCGATTTTCCCTTCGCCTATCCCAAGGGCTTTGGTCGCGCCGTCACCGGATCGGATGATCCCTTTGCGGTCTGGCACTGGCTGGCCGGGCACATCGTCGATGACCATCGCAACGCCAACAACCGCTGGAACATTGCCGAGGGGCTGAACAGGCTGTTCCCTGGTGTGGGGCCTTTCTGGGGGTGCCCCGCCGCACGCACATCCGCACAGCTGCCGGATCGGGGAACCTTGCGGCATGGGCACGGCCTGCCCGGAACGCCGCGCGGTGGAGGAACGGCTCGCGACGGGCGCAACCCTGCTGGAAACTGTTCACGACCGGATCGGTCGGCAGTCAGGTGCTGCTGGGCCTGCCGCGATTGCAAGCGCTGCGCGAGCGCTATGGCGACAAGCTGTCAGTGCGTCCCTTCGAGGACCGCGACGCGCCGATCCTGTTGGTCGAGGTCTATCCATCGCTGCTGGACCAAGCGGTGCGGGACCGGCAAAGGGCGGGGGAAATCCTTGATGCCGCACAGGTGCGAGTTCTGGCGGCGGCGTTTGCCGGGCTGGCGCCCGAGAGGCAGGACGCGCTGCTGCGCGACGGCTGCCGGGAGGAAGGCTGGATCGCGGGGCTGGGCCACGAGGCAGAGCTGATCGCGGCGCTTGGGGACTGAGAGCGCGCGTTTTCCTGCAGGAAAACAAGACGGAAAACTGCAGTTTTCCGTCAGGGAAAACCCGGGTTTTACCAAACGGTTTCCTTGAGGAAACCGTTTGCCCTCAATCGAAGGTGCCTGCGACCCGGCCGATCAGCATGAAAGCGCGCGCCGTCCGCGTGCCTGCCATCGCCACGATTTCCGCATCGCTGGCGTTCTTTTCGAATTCCATGAAGGTGCGGTCGAAATGGCGCAGGAAATGATGCGCCGCGTCGCGGAACACCGGGTCTTTCTTCATCCGCCCAGCCGCCAGCACAAGGCTGGAGCGGTCATGGATGCCGCCCAGGGCCGCGATGGTGCGCCCCCGTTCGCCTTGCGCGAAGCGGCGCCAGATCTCGGGGCGGGCGCGGTCGGGGCGCAAATCGTCCATGTAGATGCCGTCTTGCGACAGCAGCGTCAGAACGTCCTGACTGGCGCGGATCAAACGCTCGGTCGCGCGGTCCTCCAGCGCGCGGCGCAGCGTGCGGAACCCTTCCTTGTCGTGCTCATTCTCGGGGAAATTCAGCGCCTTGATGAAATCGGCGACCGAGATCGGCTCTTTCTCCATCGGCGTGGCAAAGGCGAGGCCGGGTTGCGGCTGCTCAAGGGTGGGCTGCATCTGGACAACGGCGGCGCGTTCCTCGGGCGGGGCAAGCGCGCGCAGCGAGGAAAACACCGCCGTGCCGCCCGACTGCGCCGCCCGGGTGCTTTCGACCAGTTCCTCCAGCTTTTCGACCACGGCGGGGCGCAGTTCCATAGTCGCGCGCTGCTGCTGGTCGACATAGGCCGCGCGCATCGCGTCGATGGAGGCCTGAAGCCGCGCCGCCTCTTCACGCAAGCCGCGGGCGGTGCGGGCGGCGGTGGCTGCCACCCAGATCAGCGCGATGGGCATGAGGATGGCGAGAATGGTCAGCACCCCATCGGCGAAACCGCCCGGATTGCCCTCGTCCTCGCCGGTATTGAGAAAGATCACGGCGACCGAGCCACAGGCAGGTCAGGATGGCCGCGCCCACCTCGATCCCGGTGATGCGCCGCGACGGCTCTTCCCGGGCATAAAGGCCCAGCTCGAGGGTCGTGGGCTTGGGCTGGTCGGGCATAAGCGGCGGGGCCCTTCGGAACGGGTGACGGGGTCAGACGTAGGAAATGCTGAGGATTTCGTAATCCTTGTCGCCGCCGGGTGTCTTGACCTCGACGCTATCGCCCTCTTCCTTGCCGATCAAGGCGCGGCCAAGGGGCGAGCTGATGTTGAGCATGCCCTTTTCGATATTCGCCTCGGCCTCGCCCACGATCTGGTAGGTCTTTTCGACGTCATCCTCGTCGACCAGCACGACGGTCGCGCCGAACTTGATCGGACCCGAAAGGGTTTTGGGATCGATCACGTTGGAGCGGCTGATGAGCCCCTCCAGTTCCTTGATGCGGCCCTCGATGAAGGACTGCTTTTCCTTGGCGGAATGGTATTCGGCATTCTCCGACAGATCGCCATGTTCGCGCGCCTCGGAAATCGCCTGAATGATCGCCGGGCGCTCGACGCTTTTCAGCAGCTTCAGCTCATCGTTGAGGAGCTTGTAGCCCGCGGGGGTCATCGGGATCTTTTCCATGGCAAGGCCTTGCGTTGAGAGAGGCATAGGTCGGTTCAGGCACGGCAGGTTAGGGCCGAACGGACAGGGGTTCAACGGGGGATCGCGCGTGCGATGCGATACGGTGACGGGCCGTGGCGGGTCAGCTTCCCCCGGCGATGCCGAAGGAGACGGTGCCGCTGAGTGCTACACCTTGCGCGGGGCGCGGTTCGGGGCGTTCAGGTTCGCCATCCGCACCGCAGGCGACCAGAGCGAACAGGGCAAGAACGGCAGCGAGAGAGCGAAGCGGCATCATGCGAGCATGTCCTTCCAGCGGGCGATCTGGGCGCGCACCTGCGCGGGCGCGGTGCCGCCGTAGGAGATGCGCGAGGCGACGGAATTGTCGACCCCCAGCACAGCGAAGATATCTTGGGTGATGCCCGGATGAACAGAGCGCATTTGTTCGAGGGACAGGTCCGGCAGATCCTTGCCCGCTGCCTCGGCCATCGCGACCAGCGTGCCGGTGACGTGATGGGCGTCCCGGAAGGGCAGGCTCGAGACTGCGCACCAGCCAGTCGGCCAGGTCCGTCGCGGTGGAAAAGCCCGAGCCCGCCGCAGCGGCGAGGGACGCGCGGTTGGCGGTCATGTCGCGCACCATCCCCGTCATCGCGGCCAGCGCCAGCATCAGCGTTGTCGGCGGCGTCAAAGACCTGTTCCTTGTCTTCCTGCATGTCCTTGGAATAGGCCAGCGGCAGGCCCTTCATCACCGTCATCAAGCGCGACATTCGCCCCGAAGATGCGCCCGATCTTGGCGCGGATCAGCTCGGCCGCGTCGGGGTTCTTCTTCTGCGGCATGATCGAGGAGCCGGTCGAGAACCGGTCCGACAGCGTGCACGAAGCGGAACTGCGCCGAGGACCAGATCACCAGCTCCTCGGCCAAGCGCGACAGGTGCATCGCGCAGATCGTCGCGGCGGCACAGGAATTCCAGCGCGAAATCACGGTCACGACACGGCATCGAGCGAATTGGCCATGGGCCGGTCGAAGCCCAGCGCCGCCGCCGTCATGTGCCGGTCGATGGGAAAGGACGTGCCCGCCAGCGCCGCGGCGCCCAAGGGGCTTTCGTTCATGCGCGCACGCGCATCGGCAAAGCGCGAGCGATCGCGGGCCAGCATCTCGACATAGGCCATCATGTGATGGCCCCATGTCACCGGCTGGGCGGTCTGCAGATGGGTAAAGCCCGGCATCACCCAATCGGCACCCGACTCGGCCTGCGCCAGAAGCGCGCGCATCAAGGCCCGCAGCCCGTCGATGGCGGCATCGCATCTGGTCGCGCACCCAGAGCCGGAAATCGGTCGCCACCTGATCGTTGCGCGAGCGTGCGGTGTGCAGACGGCCCGCGGGCTCGCCGATGATCGTCGCTGTCAGGCGCGCCTCGACGTTCATGTGGATGTCTTCCAGCGCGGTCGAGAACGCGAAACTTCCGCCCTCGATTTCTGACAAGACCGTGAGCAGGCCTTCCCGGATCGCCTCGGCGTCCTTATTGGTCAAGATACCCTGATGGGCCAGCATCGCCGCATGGGCGCGGGAACCTTCGGATATCCTGCTGCGCCAAGTCGCTTGTCGAACCCGATCGAGGCGTTGATCGCCTCCATGATCGCGTCCGGACCGGCGGCGAAGCGCCCGCCCCACATTGCGTTGGATGTTGTGTCCGTCATGTCGAAACCCCGTTTGGAGGGACCCATATGATGATCCGCGCCGCACTGCTTGCTGCCGTGCTCTGACCTTTGCCGCCTGGTGCAAATGCTGCCAAAGCCTCAGATGTCGCTGCGCTATCTGACCGGCGACATGCGGGCGCTGGCGATCCATGACGCGCCCGTCGCGGCCGCGGCATACGGGCTTGTCGATATCGACGACACGCGCCGGCAGCGCTGTCGGATTATGCCGGGCGCCATGTGGTGCTGAATTTCTGGGCCACATGGTGCGCGCCCTGCCGCGACGAGATGCCCTCGCTCAACGCCTTGCAGCATGAATTGGGCGGCCCTGATTTCGCGGTGGTGACGCTGGCGACGGGCCGCAACCCGCCGCAGGCCATCGTGCGCTTCTTCGAGGAGGGAGGGGATCGACGCCCTGCCGATGTACCGCGACCCCGGTCAGGTGATCGCGCGCCGGATGGGGGTGTTCGGCCTGCCGATCACCGTGATCTTGAACCCCGAGGGGCAGGAGATTGCCCGGCTCAGGGGCGACGCGCATTGGGACAGCCCCGAAGCGGTGGCGCTGATTGAGGCGTTGATGGCGGGCGGCTGAGGCGCGTCCAGCAGCCTGACCGTTGGCAGCTCGCCTAAGTTTTGGGCGCGCAGTACAGGACAATTTCTCCGGCGGTCGCAGCATTGTGCCGTAGATAAAAGTCATACCACCCACCGAATTGATCGACGAGACGTGGGATTTGGGAAATATCGTGCTGAAGGTGGTAGACGCAGATGGCCATTTTTGGTCTGAAATAGGAAATTGTTTTTCTTGCGCCCTTGAGAGCAGGAATCTCGAAACCTTCAATGTCAAACTTCAGAAAATCTATTTTTTTTAAGGCTTTTTCAGCAACCCACGTGTCAATCGACACGATATCCACCTCAACGTCGCCCTGCGGGTCAATTCTAGACGCCGCTCCCTTCCGGCGGAACCGTAGCCGTCCGGGCTGTCGATCAACACCAGCACGAACTAACTTGATGTTATTCAGCCCACTCTTCTCAACGTTCCGAAGCAAAACATCTTGCATGCTGGGATTCGGCTCGAAGACATGGACATTTCCATTTTGAGTGCGACGGCCGAATGCGATAGCCGAGTTGCCATTGAAGCCACCAAAATCGAGAACCACGTCGCCGTCAAGAACTTCGCAGATGCCTTTGAGGTTGTAGCCATCAAGCAGAAAATTCTCGATCACGTCAATATCATAGTTCGCTTCATAACTTGCTTCGGGCAATTTCTTCGCCTCTTCAAGCAAGGCATGATATCGATATGGCGCGATACTTGGTGGACACAAATCCATCGCAGCCTTCTTGTCCCTCAGTAGAAGAGAAACAAACTTATATTTGATCATCCAGCTAAGGACATCTTTGGAATGCTGATCCTTAAGTCGATCAGCCACCCAATCAAATTCGGCATGATTGGACACGACTTCGCGCACAAAATGTTCAAAAACGACATTGGTCTCACCACGGTCAACAAAAACGCGAAGACCTTCGATGAGGTTATCTAGCGCAAACGACATCTTTATTTCCTTGTGAACCAAACGTCTTGATCGACACAACCAGTCGGCACGGAGCGAGTCAAGGACACATGCCAGGGTTCGCGCTCGTGGGCGTACAGGGTCGCAACTCCGCCTGACGAAAACACCCCGTCACATGATCGTTCACCAGCCCCGTCGCCTGCATCCACGCATAGGTGATGGTCGGGCCGCAAAAGCGGAAACCGTCCTTTTTCAGGTCCTTCGAGACCTGTTCACTCAGCGGCGTGAAGGCCGGGACCATGGATCAAGCGTCGCGCCAGCGCGTTCTGCAGCGGTCGCGCCACCTACATGGGACCACATGCGATCGAGACAGCCTCCGCCCCGCTCGATGTCGAGATAAGCGCGGGCATTGGTGATCGTGGCCTCGATCTTGCCGCGGTGGCGCACGATGCCGGGGTCGGCCAGAAGGCGGGTGACATCGGCATCGCTCCAATGCGCGATCACCTCGGGGTCGAAGCCCGCAAAGGCGGCGCGGAACGCCTCGCGCTTGCGCAGAATCGTGATCCACGACAGGCCCGCCTGAAAGCCGTCGAGGATCAGCTTTTCCCACAGGGCACGGCCGTCGTGTTCGGGCACACCCCATTCGGTGTCGTGATAGTCGACGTAGAGCGGATCGGTCCCGCACCAGCCGCAACGCCCGATCTGGGTCATGCATGCGGGCGGTCCTTCGCGACAATTGGAACAAAATGCCAACCTTCATGCTTTGTTAAGGAGTTGGATGGCCATCACTGCAAGGCATGTTGCGGGGTCGGAGGTGCGGTGATGGGCCATATGCGGGGCAAGCTGGTGGATGCGGGGCTGGGCAGCCCGCTGGATGTCGCCATCACGCAGCGCGACCAGGGCACGCTGGCGATGGTGCGGCAGGCACTGGAACGGGGTGACGCGGCGCTGGCCTATCAGCCGGTCATTCGGGCAGACGGGGCGGGCGTCGCCTTTTACGAGGGGCTGATCCGGGTGCTGGACGACACCGGGCGGGTGATCCCTGCGCGCGATTTCATCACCGTGGTCGAGGATCAGGATCTGGGGCGGCAGATCGATTGCGTCGCGCTGAAACTGGGCCTGAGCGCGCTCCGCGCGCATCCGACGCTGCGGTTGTCGATCAACATGTCGGCACGCTCGGTCGGGTATCCGGACTGGATGCAGGTCTTGCGCCGCGCCATCCGGCAATGGCCCGAGATCGTGCACCGGCTGATCCTGGAAATCACGGAAACCAGCGCGATGCAGATGCCCGAGATCGTCAAGATCTTCATGGAGGATCTGCAGGACAAGGGGATCACTTTCGCGCTCGATGATTTCGGCGCGGGACAGACGGCGTTCCGACACTTGCGGCATTTCTGCTTCGACATCGTCAAGATCGACGGGGCCTTCGCACGCAACGTGGGCGCGGATGCCGACAACCAGGTGCTTTATGAGGCGCTGATTTCTCTTGCGCGGCATTTCGACATGCTGGTGGTGGCCGAAGCCGTTGAGACCGAGGAGGAGGCGCGATGGTTGACGGCGGCGGGGGTCGAATTGCCTGCAGGGCTATCTCTACGGCGCGCCGACCTTCCGCCCGCCTTGGGCGCCGGAGAGGCAGCGGGCGGCCCTTTCGCCCTGACCGGGCGCCATGCCGCGCAACCGCAGGCTGAGACACACTGTCCATTGTGTCGCAGGGGGTGAGAGGGTTACCACAGGGTCGGAAAGATGAACCGGCCCCGCTTGCCCGGACGTGGTGATGTGGCGCCTGTCACGAAAGGGTAATCCATGACCAATGTCGTCATCGCCTCGGCCGCACGCACGCCGGTTGGCAGTTTTCTGGGCGCCTTCGCCAACACGCCCGCCCATGAGCTGGGCCGCATCGCCATCGAGGCCGTGGTCGAACGCGCGGGCGTCGACAAGGCCGAAGTCAGCGAGACGATCCTGGGCCAGGTGCTGACCGCGGCGCAGGGCCAGAACCCGGCGCGTCAGGCGCATATCAACGCGGGCCTTCCGCAAGAAGCCGCAGCCTGGGGCATCAACCAGGTTTGCGGCTCGGGCCTGCGGGCGGTGGCGCTGGGCGCGCAGCACATCATGCTGGGCGATGCGTCGATCGTTGTTGCGGGCGGGCAGGAGAACATGTCGATGAGCGCGCATGCCGCCAACCTGCGGCAGGGCCAGAAGATGGGCGACATGTCCTACATCGACACGATGATCCGCGACGGGCTGTGGGATGCGTTCAACGGCTATCACATGGGCCAGACCGCCGAGAACGTCGCCGCAGAAGTGGCAGATCAGCCGCGAGCATGCAAGATGAGCCTCGCGGTCGCCAGCCAGAACAAGGCCGAAGCCGCGCAGAAGGCCGGCCAGTTTGCCGACGAGATCGTGCCCTTCACGATCAAGACCCGCAAGGGCGACATCGTGGTGGACAAGGACGAATACATCCGCCACGGCGCGACGCATGGACGCGATGCAGAAACTGCGCCCCGCCTTCACCAAGCGACGGTCAGCGTCACGGCGGGCAATGCCTCGCGGGCTGAACGATGGCGCGGCGGCGACGCTGCTGATGTCGGCGGACGAGGCCGAGCGCGCGCGGGATCGAGCCGCTGGCGCGCATCGCCATCTTACGCCACGGCCGGGCTGGACCCGTCGATCATGGGCGTCGGGCCCGATCTACGCCAGCCGCAAGGCGCTGGAAAAGGCCGGCTGGAAGGTCGAGCGATCTGGACCTGGTCGAGGCGAACGAGGCTTTCGCGGCGCAGGCCTGCGCGGTGAACAAGGACATGGGCTGGGACCCGGCGATCGTGAACGTGAACGGCGGCGCCATCGCCATCGGCCATCCGATCGGCGCCTCGGGGTGCCGGGTGCTCAACACGCTGCTGTTCGAGATGAAGCGCCGCGATGCCAAGCGGGGCCTTGCCACGCTGTGCATCGGGGGCGGCATGGGTGTGGCGCTCTGCGTCGAGCGGCCGTGCCGATCGGCACGAGACCAAGGGGCGCCTTTGGGCGCCCTTTTTTCTTTGCTCCACAACGCAATAGTTGACGAAACAAAGTTGCGCCCTGCGCGCTGTCCGCGTAACACCATTACCTGAGATATTCGCCAGACTGGAGGAGATCATGGCAAAAGTAGCACTCGTCACCGGCGGAAGCCGCGGCATCGGAGAGGCCATTTCCAAGGCCCTTAAGGCGGAGGGCTACGAGGTCGCCGCCACCTATGCCGGCAACGACGAAAAGGCCGCAGCCTTCACCAAGGAAACCGGCATCAAAACCTACAAGTGGAATGTCGCAGATTACGACAGTTCCAAGGCTGGAATTGCGCAGGTCGAGGCTGACCTTGGGCCCATCGACGTGGTCGTCGCCAATGCGGGCATCACGCGCGACGCGCCCTTCCACAAGATGACGCCCGAGCAGTGGAAAGAGGTGATCGACACCAACCTGACCGGCGTGTTCAACACCGTCCACCCGGTCTGGCCCGGCATGCGCGACCGCAAGTTCGGGCGCGTGATCGTGATTTCCTCGATCAACGGGCAAAAGGGCCAGTTCGGTCAGGTCAACTATGCCGCGACCAAGGCGGGCGATCTGGGTATCGTGAAATCGCTTGCGCAAGAAGGCGCGCGGGCGGGGATCACGGCCAACGCGATCTGCCCCGGCTACATCGCCACCGAAATGGTGATGGCGATCCCCGAGGAAGTGCGCGCCAAGATCGTCGCAGGCATCCCTGCGGGCCGTCTGGGCGAGCCCGAGGAAATCGCGCGCTGCGTGGTATTCTTGGCGTCCGAGCAATCGGGCTTCATCAACGGCTCGACCATCTCAGCCAACGGGGCGCAGTTCTTCGTCTGAGGGATCCAGATTGAAACGCAAAAGGCCGGGCTTGACCCGGCCTTTTCCATGTCTGGTCTTCCGTGACGGGATCAGGCGCGGCGCGAAAACAGACCAAAGACGCCGCGCCAGAAATAGGCTGCGCATTCTTGGCGAGCCGCAACGATCTGGGCGCGAACCTGAGCCGTGTGAGCAAAATTTTCCATCGGTGACTTCCTCTTGATCAAGGAGAACACCTCCCTTGATCGAGAAGATAGGTCAGCAATGGTGACCCGAGTAGCGGCAAAAGCGACAATACCGGGTTTCGCCGGATGCAACGCTGAAGCTAACAAGGATGCCGCCGCGCGAAGACATGGCGCGGCCGCGTCTCAGTTGGCGAGGCGCGAAATCTCTTCTTTGAGGCGGAGTTTCTCTTTCTTCAGCTCGCGCACCACAAGGTCGTCGACCGCGGGGCTGCGTTGTGCCTGCTCGACCTTTTGCGAGAGGTTTGCGTGTTTCTTCTTCAGTTCCTGCAGGTGAGACCCAAGTGACATGAAAGTCCTCCTCTCCATTGTGACTGTCGTATGACAAGTGCAGCACGGAAGTTGAGTCGTGTCACGCAAAACAACCAGCGGGATTGTTCAAATGCGATCTATCGCTCAGCCGAAAGGCATCGGCGCAGCGTGGCGCAGCACGGCCTCGGCTTGGGAGGTGAAATCGGGCGCGTCGGCGGTATGGCTGTCGCATTCATGTACAAGAAAGGGCGGCAGCAGGCGAAAGGGCGCACGGGCGGATTTGCGCGCCCGGATCACGACGCGGTTGGCGGCGCGCCGTCGGCGGGGCTGGATCGGCAGGACGGTGATCGCGCCAAACCCAATCTGTAGGACCGACAGGCATTCGGGCAGGCGTTCGGCGGTCTGGATAAGGGTCAGCCAGCCCTTTGGCGCAAGGCGTGCGCGGGCCACGGCGATCCAGTCGTCCAGCGGCGTCTCGGCCCGGTTTGCCGCCTCGCGGCCCATATCGCGGGACGCGGTCCCGTCACCCGCCGCGAAAAAGGGTGGGTTCGTAAGGACATGGTCGAAAGACCGTTGGCGCAGGTCGGCGGGCAGGTTCACCAGATCGGCCTCGATCACGGTCATGTCGGCCCCGGCCGCCGCGGCGTTCATGCGCGCAAGCGCCGCGTAATCCGGCTGACGTTCCACCCCCACGATCTGCAGGCCTGGGACCCGGACATGCAGGCAGAGCGCGGCGGTGCCTACACCGCAGCCCAGGTCCAGCACCGATTGACCCGGCACGGCGGGACAGGCGGCGGCGAGATAGACCGGGTCGGTCGCGGCGCGGTAGCCGTCCCGGGGCTGCGTGATCTGCACCTTGCCGCCGAGATACGCGTCGCAGGTCGTGGTCACTCGGTCACCGGCAGGTTGTTGTCGCGCAGAACGACGCGCGCCGCGAAGGCATCGGCGCGGCGCACCAGCAACCGGCGCGGCAATATGCCGATGGAGCCCTCTAGCACGCTCATATGGACGTCCAGTTCGAAGACCTCTATACCCTCGCCGGACAAAAGCGCCGAGGCGAAAGCGATTTCGGTCGGGTCGGTGCTGCGCATGATTTCAAGCATGACGCCGATGTAGGCAGGCTTGGGCGGCTTGTCGAGACCGGGCCGGACAGGGGACTTGATGGGAAGGACGGGCGCATGAGCCTCGACGATGCCGCGACAGCGCCGCACGAGCGGATGCAATCCGCGCTGGCCGATGATCTGGCCGCCGTGGGTGCGCTGATCCGCGACCGCATGGCGTCGAAGCACGCGCCCCGCATCCCCGAAGTGACTGCCCATCTGGTGGAGGCGGGCGGCAAGCGGGTGCGCCCGATGCTGACGCTGGCCGCGGCACGGCATGTGCGGCTACGACGGCGACGCGCATCAGAAGCTGGCCGCGACGGTGGAGTTCATCCACACCGCGACTCTGCTGCATGACGATGTGGTGGACGAAAGCCAGAAGCGGCGCGGGCGGCCGACTGCGAACCTGCTGTGGGACAACAAGTCGAGCGTTCTGGTCGGCGATTACCTGTTCGCGCGGTCGTTCCAACTGATGGTGGAAACGGGCAACCTGCGGGTTCTCAACATCTTGTCGAACGCGGCGGCGGTGATCGCCGAGGGTGAGGTGTTGCAGCTGACCACAGCGATGAACCTTGCCACGACGGAAGACATCTACCTGCAGGTGATCCGCGGCAAGACGGCCGCCCTGTTCGAAGCCGCTTGCGAAGTGGGCGGCGTGATCGCCGATCAGCCCGAGGACGTGGTGCGCGGCTTGGCGATCTACGGCGACGCGCTGGGCATCGCGTTCCAGATGGTCGATGACCTGCTGGATTGGGGCGGCAGCGAGGGCGTTCTGGGCAAGAACACCGGCGATGATTTCCGCGAGCGCAAGTTGACGCTGCCGGTGATCCGGGCGGTTGCGCGCGCCGATGCAGCTGAACGCGCGTTCTGGGTCAGGACGATCGAGAAGGGCGACCAGCGCGAGGGCGATCTGGAACAGGCGATGGCGCTTCTGGTCGCGCACGGCACGCTGGAGGAGACACGGGTCGAGGCGCTGGATTGGGCGGCTAGGGCCAAGGTGGCGCTGCATGCTGCGCCGCAGCATCCGCTGCGCGACATGATGGCCGATCTGGCCGATTACGTCGTGGCGCGCCTGACCTGACAGTAGGATTATTATACAAGATCTAGGCGGAGAGAAGCCGGGCGGCTGCGACCCACCAATCGGGCCGGTCCTGCAGGGCTTGGGCCGCCTGTGAAGCGGCGTCCTCAGCGGCGAAAAGGCCGAAACAGGTCCCGCCCGATCCCGACATGCGGGCGAGCAGGCAACCGGGCTGCGCATTCAGATGGTCGATGACCCGCGCGATCTCGGGCACCAAGGCACGGGCTGGCGGCTCGAGGTCGTTGCGGGCACGGCATAGCCATGCCGCAAGGGCTGCCGCCTCCGGCCAACCCTCGGCGGGGATCTCGGGCAAGGGGGGGTTGTCGGGCGTGCCGAGCGCCTTGAACACGGCGCCCGTAGGCACCTCGATGCCGGGATTGACCAACACGATCCAGAGCGGCGGCAGGGGCGGCAGGGGGGCTACGACCTCGCCGATGCCGGACATGCGGGCCGGTTTGCCGAACAGGCAGACGGGCACATCGGCACCCAGCGACAGGATGGCGGCGGCATCTGGCAGGGGTTGGGTCCAGAACTCCGCCAGACCGCGCAGCGTGGCCGCCGCATCGGCCGATCCGCCGCCAATGCCGCCGGCATGGGGCAGATGCTTGTCGAGCGTGATGGCCGCGCCCTGCCCCGGCGCGAACAATTCGGCCGCCTGCCAGATCAGGTTGCGCCGGTCGGCAGGCACACCGGCAGCGCGCGGGCCGGTGACGGTCAGCGAAAGGTCTGCCGAGGGCGCGATGTCGATCCCGTCGCCCAGATCAGCGAAGACTACAATGGACTCGAGCAGGTGGTAGCCATCGGCCCGCCGCCCGGTGACATGAAGCGCAAGATTAACCTTTGCGGGCGCGAAAAGCCTCACTGGGTTTCGCCCACCCCGCCCTCATCGGCCAGCACACGGTCCAGCCCGATCTCGAGCTTGCGGCGGATGCGGGTCGCGTCGGCCTCTTCCGGATCGAAGCTGAGCGCGCGTTCCCATTGGAAGCGCGCCTCGCGCTGACGACCGACCATCCAGTAGACGTCGCCCAGATGGTCGTTGATGATCGGATCATTGGGCAGGAGGGCAACGGCGCGCTCCATGGGTTCCACCGCTTCGTCGAAGCGGCCAAGGCGGTAGAGCACCCAACCCAGACTGTCGACGATATAGCCCGAATCCGGGCGGCCCGCGACGGCGCGTTCGATCATGTCGAGCGCCTCGTCGAGGTTGCGGCGCTGTTCGACCATGGCATAGCCGAGATTGTTGAGCACCAGCGGCTGATCGGGGTTGAGGACCAGAGCCTGCCGGAAATCTGCCTCGGAGGCTTCGAAATCATCCAGGACATCGTGGCAGATGCCGCGCGTGTAATAGAGAAACCAGTACCGGCTTTGCGTGATGTCAACGAGATCGAGCGCCGCCGTGTAGGCCGCGACGGCACCCGCGCAATCCTCGGTCCGGCGCAGGATGTCGCCCAGCGCGGCCTGAACGGTGGCGAGGTCGGGGTGAACTGTTGCCAGACGCTGCAGCACCTCGACCGCCTCGTCGCGGCGGTCACCATCGAAGTATGCATCAGCGCGACCAAGTTGCGCCTCAATGTATTGAGCATCGCCCTCGGGCACCTCGGAAAAGGCATCGGCGGCCAGCGCGAACTGATCGGCCTCGGCAAGGATCTGGCCCGCAAGGATCAGCGCGTCGGTATGGGCCGGGTCGATGCCATGGGCGGCACGGGCATAGAGCAATGGCAGCGTGGTAGACCCTGCGTCACGCCCCAGCGCCTCGGCGATGGTATGGAACACCTCGGCCAGACCTTGGGTCGCTGTGGTCAGAAAGGTGTAGGGCGGGACGCTGTCTTGGGAGGCGATCCGCTCGCGCAGGGCCAGAAGGACGGGATCGGGCACGCCAGCGGTGAAGAAATCGAGCAGTTGCAGCGCGTCATTGGCACGGTCGAGCTGCACCAGAACCTCGGCCCGGGCGCGGATGGAGCGTTCGTTGACCGACAGGGGGCCGAATTCATCGCCCGAAAAGATCGCATCGGCACCTTCGAAATCGCCCACGGCCGCACGGGCGAGCGCAAGATGGGTCAACGCGATGTCGCTCAGGGCCTCGTCCTGCGCAATGGCACGGAAGCCGTCGGCGGCGCGGCCCATGTCGCCCTCGCCCAGCGCGATCCAGGCCAGCGCCAGTGGGTCGATCAGAGGTCCGGCACCCTGCCCGGCCTCGATCGCGGCGCGTGCGCCGACCAGGTCGCCCTGAGACAGCCCGCGCACCATGCGCACCAGATTGACAAGTTCCTGACCCTCAACGCCCGGGTCGAGCATATCGGCGATAGTTTCAGCCCGGCCCCATTGTCCCAGAGCGGCATTGGCGAAGATCGCGTTGCCGATCAGCATCGGGTTGCCGGGATCGGCGGCCAGCGCG
The DNA here is from genome assembly GCA_018401055.1 of Roseicyclus sp. The sequence continues at coordinate 2,220 of JAGYLB010000104.1, read as the reverse complement.
TTCTCGAAATGGACGGCGGCGGCGCGGTGGTCGCCGTCGATCACGGCAGCCCGGGCGGCGAGATAGGCACCGGCCAGCCCCTGTTCCTGTGCGAAGGCAGGCGGGGCTGCCCCAAGGGTCGCCACAAGAGACAGGATCAGCAGGGGGCGGCGCATGGTCGGTCTCCTCCGGTTCAAGGAAAGACTAGGGCCCGAGGGGCGCAAGGGCAATGCGCCCTGCCCCATCAGTCGCACGGTTTCCCGATCACATGTTCGGGTAGTTGGGTCCATCGCCGCCTTGCGGCACCGTCCAGTGGATGTTTTGCGACGGATCCTTGATGTCGCAGGTCTTGCAGTGCACGCAGTTCTGGAAGTTGATGACGAAGCGCGCATCCGCCCCCTCGCCTACCACCTCGTAGACACCCGCCGGGCAATAGCGCTGCGCGGGTTCGGCGTATTCAGGCAGGTTGACGAGGATTGGAATGCTCGCGTCCTTCAGTTGCAGGTGCGCGGGCTGGTGTTCCTCGTGGTTGGTCATCGAGAAGCTGACATTGGTCAGCCGGTCGAAGCTGAGCTTGCCGTCGGGTTTGGGGTAGTCGATGGGCGTGTGATCGCGCGCCTTGCCGGTCGCCTGCGCGTCGGATTTGCCGTGCTTGAGCGTGCCGAAGAAGGATGCTCCGAACAGGCTGTTGGTCCACATATCCATCCCGCCCAGAACGACACCGCCGAGCAACCCGTATTTCGACCACAGCGGCTTGACGTTGCGCACCGGCTTGAGGTCGCGCGCGATGGGGCCATCCTTGTGGAGGTAATCGTCATAGGCGGTCAGCTCATCACTGGCACGGCCCGCCTTGATGGCGGCGGCGGCGGCTTCGGCGGCTTCGATCCCCGACAGCATCGCGTTGTGGTTGCCCTTGATGCGGGGCACGTTCACCAGACCGACGCCGCAGCCGAGGATGGCGACACCGGGCGCGACGGCCTTGGGCATGGATTGCCAGCCGCCTTCACTGATGGCGCGCGCGCCATAAGCGATGCGTTTGCCGCCCTTCAGCAACTCGGCCACCATCGGGTGATGCTTGAAGCGCTGGAATTCCATGTAGGGGTAGAGATGCGGATTCTCGTAGTTCAGATGGACCACGAAACCGACATAGACCTGATTGTTCTCAAGGTGATAGATGAAGGACCCGCCAGCCGGCATTCTTGCCCAGCGGCCAGCCCATCGTGTGCATCACGCGACCCTCGACATGCTTTTCGGGGTCGATTTCCCAGATTTCCTTCATACCGAGGCCGAATTTCTGCGGGCAGCTCTCTTTTTGAAGGTCGTATTTCGCCAACACTTCTTTGGTCAGAGATCCGCGCACGCCTTCGGCGAGAAAGACGTACTTGCCGCGCAGTTCCATCCCCGGCTCGTAGGCATCGCCTTGCGTGCCGTCGGGGTTCTTGCCGAATTCGCCCGCGACCACTCCCGCGACCGCACCATCGTCGCCGTAGACCAGCGCGGAGCAAGACATGCCCGGGAAGATCTCGACCCCCAGATCTTCGGCCTGCTGCGCCATCCAGCGGCAGACATTGCCCATGGAAACGATGTAGTTGCCGTGGTTGTTCATCAGCCGCGGCATCAGGCTGTTGGGCAGGCGGATGCCGCCCCCCTCGCCCAGAACATAGAACTTGTCTTCGCGCACGGGCACCGTTGAGGGCGCGCCCTTGGCGCTTCAATCCGGGGATAGAGCTTGTTCAGGCCCACGGGGTCCAGAACCGCGCCCGACAGGATATGCGCGCCGACCTCGGACCCTTTTTCGAGGACGACCACCGACAAATCGGGGTCGATCTGTTTCAGCCGGATCGCGGCGGACAGGCCAGAGGGGCCGGCGCCCACGATGACGACATCATAGTCCATGCTTTCGCGGATCGGTTCGGACATCTTGGGCTCCCCTGGCTTTCCGGCGGACCGCTTGGGCGGCAATGCGCGCAACATTATTTCGTGACTGCCTAGGCAAGTGTAGGGCGCGGGTCAATCGTGACGCGGCATCACGGTGTCGCAGGGCGGTGGTGGCCCGCGGCGCGCGAGCGCGCTAGCTATGGTCGAGCCGCAAAAGGATCGAAGCCATGACCCCCATTCGCCTTGTCTACCTTGTGCTTGTCGTTGTCGGTGCAATCGTGCCCTGGATCTATTTCTATGCGTGGTTTGCGGAGCATGGCTGGGCGCTCGGGCCGATGATCGACGCGTGGTGGGTGAACGACG
>JAGYLB010000103.1 GCA_018401055.1 Roseicyclus sp. | reverse complement strand
GTTATTGTTAAAAATAATAAAAATATGGAGTTCTTCTTGAAGATCATGGCGGAGGAGGTGGGATTCGAACCCACGGTACGCTTTCACGCACGCCGGTTTTCAAGACCGGTGCCTTCGACCGCTCGGCCACTCCTCCAGCAGTCGCGACCTCCTAGGGCAAGCTTTGCGATTCTGAAAGACGCGCCGTGCGGGCAACAGTTTGCCACCCTTGCGCCGATACCCTGTCAAACAGGTTTTCAGATCAGTCAGAACCCGCTATCCTGTCTGACAAATCAAACCGGCCCACGTCCACAAGTTGGCGAAGGGCCGATAAACCGAGGCGCTTCACGGCGTCCTTTGAGTGCGGACAGAGCAGAACATGACCCGAACGCCCACGATTCCGTCGCGTGCCACACTTTCCCTTGCCGCATGCGCCCTTTTGGCCCTTACCGCATGCGGGGAAGAGTTCCAGCCTTTCGGCAATGCCGGCACCCGCAACGCCACCGAGGACGGCCCGGCCCCGATCGGCGCGACGCGGCTGGTCGAGCGTGATATCGAGGCGCCCGAGGTCTTCGACCTGACCGAAGAGGGCCTCTGGGATGGCCGCCCGTCGCTGGGCGGGGTCTGGGTCGCGCATCCCACCGCCGAGGACCCCGAGCGCGTCATCATCCGCAACGAGGAAAACGGCCGCTTCGTGATCGGCGCCCTGTTCCGGCGCGAGCATGACAATCCGGGTCCGGAACTGATGGTATCCTCTGATGCCGCTGCGGCCTTGAACATCCTTGCGGGCGATCCGACGCGGGTTCAGGTTACGGCGCTCAGGCGCGAAGAGGTGCCCGACCCGGTCGTCACACCCGCGGCCGAGGCCGAGATGACCTTGGCTGCGGCGGACGGAACCTCCGTGGCCGCCCCCGCGATCACCTCGTCCCCGCTCGGCGATCCGATCGCAGCGGCCGCAGCCGCCATTTCCGAGGCCGAGATCGCCGCTTAAGCATAACCTCCGCAGGACCGGCACCGGTCGCGCCAGCAGCCCCCGCGAGCGCCGCCCCTCCCTCGCCACCTACTGTGGCTGCGACGGCCCCTGCTCAGGGCAGTTCTACGCTCGACCGCGCCTATGTCCAGATCGGGATCTTCTCCGTGCAAGAAAACGCCAACAACACCGGACAGGCCTTGCGCAATGCCGGTCTTGTGCCGACAATCTACGACCAAAGCACGAATGGTCGCCGCTTCTGGCGCGTGGTCGTCGGGCCGGCGCAGACAGGCGCGGACCGCGACGCGATGCTGCGCACTGTGCGTGGGCTTGGCTTTGCCGATGCCTATGCGGTCACGAGGTGAGACCCAAGACACGGGAACCGGAATGTACGCTGCCCCCTTTCTTGTAGTTCGCACCGCCGCCGCCATTTTGGCGGCGGTCTGCCTTGTCCTGATTGCGCCCGTGGTCCGGGCGCAAGGCTTCCAGACCGAGGCGACAGCTGCTTACGTCATCGACCATGGCACCGGACAGGTGCTGTTCTCGCACAATGCCGAAGTGCCCTTGCCGCCCGCCTCGATGTCCAAGCTGATGCCGCTGCTGATGGCCTTCGAGGCGATCGAGGAGGGCCGCCTGACCCTGGACACGCGCCTGCCGGTCAGCGCGCATGCGATGAGTTTCGGCGGCTCGACCATGTTTCTCAACACCACCGACCGCCCAACGGTCGAGGAGCTTATCCGCGGCGTCATCATCGTATCCGGCAATGACGCCTCGGTCGTGCTGGCCGAAGCGCTCAGCCCCGATGGCACCGAAGCGGGATGGGCGCGGATCGCGACCGAGCGTGCGCGCGAATTGGGCATGACCCAGACGACGTTGATGAACGCCTCCGGTTGGCCCGCGGCGGGCCATGTGATGAGCATGCGCGATCTGGGCATCCTGGCCGAGCGGATCATCACGGAACACCCCGAGATGTATGCGTATTTCGCCGAGACCGAATTTGATTACGAAAACCGCTCGCCCGCCAACCGGTTCAATCGCAATCCGCTGCTGGCCCTTGGGATCGGGGCCGACGGGCTCAAGACCGGCCACACGACCGAGGCGGGTTTCGGCCTCGTCGGATCGGCCACGCAGGGCAATCGACGCGTGACCTTCGTCATCACCGGCCTGCCCAGCGCCGAGGCCCGCGCCCGCGAGGCCGAACGCATCGTGACATGGGGCCTGCGCCAGTTCGTTGAACGGCAGGTGGTGACCGGCGGCACAGAACTGGCCCGCGCGCCAGTGTTTCTGGGGGCCGCGACCGATGTGGGGCTGGCGCCCGCCGCAGACCTGACGTTGCTTTTGCCCGCGACGGGAGCGCCCGACCTGACGGCCGAGATCACCTATACAGGCCCCTTCATGGCCCCGATCGCCGCGGGCGACAGCTTGGGCGAGATGGTCGTGCGCATGGGCACGGGCGCGGATGCCGTCGAACACCGCATCCCCATGCTGGCGACCGAGGATGTGGCGCAGGGTGGCATCGGCACGCGGCTGGGCACGGCCACGCGCGACGTGCTGCACCGGCTGATCGGTCCGCCCCCCACGCTCGTGGGCGGGTGATGCCTCCCGACAGGACGGGTAGATCCGGGCTGTTCATCAGCCTTGAGGGGATCGACGGTTCAGGCAAGTCCACCCAAGCGCGCAGGCTGGCCGATGTCTTGCGTGCGCAAGGGCGCGACCCGGTCCTGACGCGAGAGCCCGGCGGCGCGCCCGGCGCTGAGGATATCCGCCGCCTGTTGGTCTCGGGCGACCCCGACCGCTGGTCGCCCGAGACCGAGATCTTGCTCTTCACCGCTGCCCGCCGCGACCATCTGGAACGCACGATCCGCCCCGCGCTGGCCATGGGCCGTGATGTCGTCACCGACCGTTTCGCGGATTCGACCCGCATCTATCAGGGCGCGACGCGCGGCGATCTGCGCGGTCTGGTCGATGACATCCACGCCCGCGTCATCGGGATCGAGCCGGATCTGACGCTGATCCTGGACATGGACCCCGAAGTGGCGCTGACCCGCGGGCTTGCCCGGCACTCAGGCGAGGACCGGTTCGAAGACTTCGGCCTGCCCTTCCAATACGCGCTCCGCGACGGGTTCCGCGCGCTTGCAAAGGAAGCGCCGGGTCGCTGTGTGCTGGTCGACGCGGGCCGCGACGTCGACGCCATCGCCGCCGATATTGCCGCTTCCGTGGCGCAACGACTGGGTTGATCCGAAGAACGCGCGTTTTTCGGATGGGAAATCCCGAGTTTTCCCGCGCGGAAAACGCGCGTTTTCCGCCCCCCTGCCCCCATGCTAGGACAGCACCCATGACCGAGGACGCCCTGCCAGAACCCGACCGCCTCGACGGTGCGCCCCACCCGCGCGAGACCGCGCGGCTTTTTGGGCAGCGTGACGCCGAGGCGACGTTTATGGCGGCGCTATCCTCTGGCCGTCTGCCCCATGGCTGGCTTTTGACCGGGCCCGAAGGGGTGGGCAAAGCGAGTTTCGCCTGGCGCGCGGCGCGCTACCTGCTGGCCACCCCGCCCGACGGTGGAGACAGCCTGTTTGGCGCTCCGCCCCCACCCGAAAGCCTTGACATCGACACCGGCCATCCGGTTGCCGCGCGCCTGCGCGCGCTGTCGGAACCGGGGCTGTGCCTGATCCGGCGCCCTTGGGACGAAAAGGCCAAAAAGCTCAAGACGCAGCTGACGGTGGATGAGGTGCGCCGCGTCAAATCCTTCTTCCATATGTCGGCAGGCGGCAATGGACGGCGCGTGGTCATCGTCGATTGCGCCGACGAGATGAACGCATCCGCCGCCAATGCGCTTTTGAAGGAGCTGGAGGAACCACCGAAAGACGCGGTCCTGTTCTTGATCTCGCACCGCCCCTCGGGCCTTCTGCCGACGATCCGGTCACGCTGTCGGACCTTGCGCTTTGGCGCCTTGGGGGCGACTGACCTGCAGGCTGCGCTGTCACAGGCGGGCGTGGCCGCGCCCGACAATGCCTTGGGTCTGGCCGAACTGGCCGGTGGGTCCGTGGGCGAAGCGGTGCGCCTGTCGGCCCATGACGGTCTGGGGCTTTACCGCGACCTGATCGCGCTTTTGGGCAGCCTGCCGCGGCTTGACCGCCCCCTTGCCCTGCGCCTGGCCGAAGCGACGGCGGGCAAAGGGGGCGATGTGGCCTTTGACCTGACCCTCTCGCTTTTGGACAGGGCGCTGGCGCGACTGGCGCGTCTTGGCACCAACGGCATCGCCATGCCCGAGATCGTGCCGGGCGAGGCAATGGTGCTGGCCCGGCTTGCGCCGACGCCACAAGCCGGGCGCGCTTGGGCCGATCTTTCCGCGACACTGACGGCGCGGGCGCGGCGCGGGCGGGCGGTCAACCTTGACCCTGCCGCGCTCACGTTCGATATGTTCCTCGACCTCGACCGGACCGCCGCGCAGCTTTCTGCGGCCTGACCCCCGCGAAAGCCGCCATGCCCGACACCGCCCTGCCCCAGATCGTCGACAGCCATTGCCATCTGGATTTCGACAGCCTTGCCGGGGAATTGCCCGAGGTGGTCGCGCGTGCGCAGGCCGCAGGCGTCACCCGCATGGTCACGATCTGCACACGGCTGAAGAACACCGCCAAGATCCGCACCATCGCCGAGGCGCATGCCCCCGTCTTTTGGGCCGCAGGCACCCATCCGATGAGCGCGGCGGAGGAACCCATGGCGACCCTCGCCAAGCTTGAGGCACTGGCCCATCACCCCAAATTCGTCGGCATCGGCGAGACCGGCCTCGACTATCACTACACCGCCGAGACCAAGGCGGTGCAGCAAGAAAGCCTCCGCCTCCATATCGAGGCCGCGCGCGCGACCTCCCTGCCGCTCATCATCCATGCCCGCGACGCCGATGACGACATGGCCCGCATCCTGACGGAGGAATACCGCGCGGGCGCCTACAGCTGCGTGATGCACTGCTTTTCCTCGGGCGCCGATCTGGCCCGCGCGGCGCTCGATCTGGGCTTCTACCTCTCGATGTCCGGTATTGCGGCCTTCCCCCGGTCGCAGGCGTTGCGCGACATCTTCGCGGCCGCGCCGCTCGACCGGATCCTCCTGGAAACCGACAGCCCCTACCTCGCCCCACCCCCACATCGCGGGAAGCGCAACGAACCCGCCTACACCGCCCATACCGCCCGCGCGGGGGCAGAGGTCTTCGGCCTCGACTATGCCGATTTCGCGCGTGCCACGACGGCGAATTTCGACCGTCTGTTCTGGAAGGCCGCGGCCTGGGCAGAGGCCGCGTAACCCATGGCGCAGCTGATCTTCACCATCCTCGGCTGCGGCTCTTCGGGCGGCGTGCCGCGTCTTGGCGGGCATTGGGGCGATTGCGATCCGTTGAACCCCAAGAACACCCGGCGGCGCTGTTCGCTCCTGATCCGGCGGCGCGACGGCGATGGCGAGACCGCCGTGCTGATCGACGCCTCGCCCGACCTGCGCGCGCAACTGCTGGACGAGGGGATCGGGCGGCTTGATGGCGTGGTCTTTACGCATGCCCATGCCGATCACGTCCACGGGATCGACGATCTGCGGATGATCGTCTTCAACATGCGCCAGCGCCTGCCCGTCTGGGCCGATGGGCCGACCCAGAACGACCTCATCTCGCGCTTCGGCTATGCCTTCGTGCAGCCGCCCAATTCCGACTATCCGCCGATCCTCGACCTCAATGCCATCCGGGGCGACGTCACCATCGACGGGCCTGGCGGCGCGATCACGCTGACACCGTTCGAGGTCGAGCATGGCAATATCGACTCGCTGGGCTTCCGCATCGGCGATGTTGCCTACCTGCCCGACGTCTCCGACATCCCCGAGACCGCATGGCCCGTGCTCATGGGTCTTGATTGCTGGATCCTTGACGCGCTCCGCCGCACGCCACACCCCAGCCATGCCCATCTGGCCCGCTCGCTGGATTGGATCGCACGCGCAAAGCCGCGGCAGGCAGTCCTGACCAACATGCACATCGACCTCGATTACGAGACCGTCGCGGCCGAAACCCCCGACAACGTCACGCCCGCCCATGACGGCCTGACCCTGACCTACGAGGTCTGAGGGCTTGCTCGAGATCCTCGCCATCGTCGTGCCCGTCTTCTTGGTCGTGGGTGCGGGCTACATAGCCGTCTGGCGCAAGCTCTTCGCCGACAGCGCTGTCGACGGGCTGATGGTCTTCACCCAAAAATTCGCCATCCCCTGCCTGCTCTTCTCGGCCATCGCCACGCTGGATCTGGGCGCCGATTTCGACGCGGCACTGTTGGCCAGCTACTACACCGGCTCTACCGTCAGCTTCTTTGCAGGGATACTGGGCGCGCGGTTCCTCTTCAAACGGCCAATGGTCGACAGCGTCGTGATCGGCTTTTGCTGTTTCTTCGCCAATTCGGTCTTGCTTGGCCTCGCCATCGGCGAGCGCGCATATGGCGTCGACAGCCTTGGGCCGAACTACGCGATCATCGCGCTGCATGCGCCGTTTTGCTACCTTCTGGGCATCGTCACGATGGAGGTCGTGCGCGCCGAAGAGGGTGGCCTCAAGCTTGCCCGCACAGTCACCCGCGCAATCTTCAGCAATGCTCTGATGATCGGCATCGGTCTGGGCTTCATCGTGAACCTCTCCGGCCTGCCGATCCCAGAGGTCGTCGATGACGCGTTGGCGCTGATGATCCGCGCAGCGCTTCCGGCCGCGCTGTTCGGCCTGGGCGGTGTGCTCTACCGCTACAAACCCGAGGGCGACGCAGGCGTAATCGCCATGATCTGCGTCGTCTCGCTCATCGTGCACCCGGCCATCGCCTGGGGCTTGGGCAGCACGGTCGGTGAGCTATCCGACGGGCAGTTGCGCGCCGCGGTTGTGACGGCGGCCATGGCACCGGGCGTGAACACCTACATCTTCGCGGACATGTATGGCGCGGCGCGCCGCGTCGTGGCCTCGTCGATCCTGATCGCAACGGCAATGACGGTGGTCACCGCCTCGGCCTGGATCTGGTTGCTGGGCTAGACGGGGACGATCAGGCCGCGCGCAGAAGCAGTTCTTCGACCTGCGACAGGATCGGCAGAGCAGCGCGCACGGCAGTGTGATCGGCGGAGGAAGGCATGGGCGGATGGCTCATCATCAGCGCCTGTCCGGCCATATCCTCGAGATGACGCAGGGCATCGGGGCCGGTTTGCATCGTCTCGCAGGCCACGTTCTCGGCCAGCACGACCTCGTGGCGGTCGAACATCAGATGGATGTAGGTGACCATCTCGCCACTCTCGTCGACAACGACATCGCGGCCATTCACGAAACTCTTTGCACTGGCCAGCACGGCATCGGCATCAAAGAGCAACTCGGCCTGCCAGCCCGCGACGCGGACGCGGTGACCCTGCCCAAGACGCAGCGGACGGATGTTGTCCATCACCCCGGTGTCGAAGCGTACAGGTGCTGCGGCGCCCTTGGCTGCAAGCCTGGTCAGACCGACCCAGACCAGAACGGCATGCCGCCCGTCAGCGGTCAAGACGCGATCCCCGGCCGTCAACCGTTCGACCGTCACATACCCCATCGGCGTGGCAACGCGAGTGCCCGCAACAAAGCCGATGGCTTCAGAGGGGTGCACGAGGCCCGCATCCATCGGGCCCGACCCCAGCCGGGCGAGCGTGGTGGGAAGGTCGTCGAAATCATCGTGGCGCATCGGTGCAGACATGGCAGTTCCCCTGATGGCAGCTTTTTGACTGAATCAGGGTTAACGCGAGTCTCCGGCAGGATTGCGGGTCGATTGGGGCTTCTTTACGGCCCGGTCCACGGCCTGCCCCAATCTTGACACGTCATGCACATGCCGCCGCCACGAGCGGCGGGTCAGACGCCCTCCACCACCAAGATCACGCTGTCGGCGGTGCGACGGCGGATGTCGGCGACCTCCTGATAGGCGGGATCGTTGTAGGCGGCCAGCGCAGCCTCGTAGCTGGGGAACTCGATCACGACGTGGCGCATCAGGGTCTCGCCCTCCATCACCTGCGATTGGCCGCCGCGCACGATGAACTTCCCGCCAAGCCCCAGAAGGATCGGCGTGTCGCGCGTGACATATTCCTTGTAGGCCTCGGGATCGTTCACGGTGATATGGCCGATGATGTAACCTTTGGGCATCGCTGTGGTCCTTGTTTGGGGCTTGCCGCGCCGTCTTAACGCCTGACCCGCGCCTTGTCTGCCCCAAGAGCCAAGGGCGCGGCTTGTCTGATGCGGGCGCATGGCACAAGTCCCGACCTCGCCATGTCTGTCCCCCCGCCATGAGGCCACAGCTCTGCCCACCCCCGCCAACCCCAAGGCCCCCGAGGCCGCCACCGCGCGCCACCTGTTGGGGCGGCTCTGGCGCGAGCATGCGCGGCCACCTGCCCTGGCTCTGCTGGCCGCTGGCCTGATGTCGATCGAGGGCGCGACGCTGGGCGTTCTGGTCTACATGGTGCAGCCGCTCTTTGACGACATGTTCGGCGCGGGCAGCATGGAGGGCGTGGGCTGGGATCGCCATCGCCATCGCCGTGATCTTCGTGGCGCGCGCGGTGGCGGGCTTTGCGCAGCGGCTGATCATCGTGTCGATCGGTCTCAAGGTCACGACCGCGCTGCAATCGCGGCTGGTTGGCCACCTGCTGTCGCTCGACCTGAGCTATTTCCGCGACAACGCGCCTGGCGCGCTGATCGAAAGGGTGCGCGGCGACACGCTGGCGCTGCAGGGGCTGGCATCCTCGACGGTGATGTCTTTGGGGCGCGACACCATCACGCTTGTGTCGCTGCTGACGGTCATGCTGGTCAATGACTGGCTCTGGACGCTCTTGGCGCTGGTCGGCCTGCCGCTCCTGGTCTTGCCGGTCATCGCGGTGCAGCGCTACATCCGCGCCACCACCACCGCCAGCCGCGAGGCCGCCGCCCGCCTGTCGATGCAGCTTGACGAGATGTTCCACGGCATCCAGTCGATCAAGCTCAACCGGCTGGAAGGGCATGAGACCAGCCGTTTCGGCACAGAGGTGCAGCGTTTCTTGCGGCAGGCGCTGCGCGCCCAGCGCGGTCTCGCGGCCAACCCGGCAATGATGGATGTGATCGCAGCGGCGGGCTTTGTCGCCGTGCTTTACTATGGGGGCGCGCAGATCATCGCGGGCGACAAGACGGTGGGGCAATTCATGTCCTTCTTCACCGCGCTGGCGTTGCTCTTCGACCCGCTACGGCGCCTTTCGAACATCGCGGGCCAGATCCAGGCCGGCATCGCCTCGCTTGACCGGCTCTATGCCGTGCTCGAGGCGCGGCCGACCATCCTGCCACCCGCCTCGCCACGGCCGGTACAGCCGGGCGACATCCGGTTTGACGATGTGCGCTTTGCCTATGGGGACCCGCCGGTGCTGGCGGGCCTGAGCCTGACGGCTGCCGAGGGGCAAACCACGGCACTGGTAGGCCCGTCGGGGGCGGGCAAGACCACCGTCTTTGGCCTGCTGACGCGGTTGGTGGACCCTTCGGGCGGGACCATCACCCTTGGAGGAACGGATGTGCGCGAGCTTGGCCTTGACGGCTTGCGCGATTCGATCGCCGTGGTGGGTCAGGAAACTGCGCTGTTCGACGCCACCATCGCCGACAATATCCGTCTCGGTCGCCTCGATGCGACCGAGGGCGAGGTGCGCGCGGCAGCCGAAGCGGCCTCGGTGCTGGAATTCGCCGACGCGCTTCCCGAGGGGCTGGATACCGGGGTCGGCCCGCGCGGCTCGGCGCTCTCGGGTGGGCAGCGCCAGCGCGTGGCGATTGCCCGCGCGATGCTGAAATCCGCTCCGATCCTGCTGCTGGACGAACCGACCTCGGCGCTCGACGCCCGCTCGGAACAACTGGTTCAAGAGGCGCTGGCGCGTCTGTCGCAGGGGCGCACGACATTGGTGATCGCGCATCGCCTGTCGACGATCCGGGACGCCGACAAGATCGTGGTGCTGGATCGTGGCCGGGTGATCGAGGAAGGCACCCACGGCGAGTTGATGGCGGCCAATGGCGCCTATGCGCGGCTGCACGATCTGCAATCTGCGGGTGTGACCACCACGCTCTAGGCAGACGGCGCCGGTGATCCACGCACCGGCGCCGCGCCTGACATCAGACCCCGCGCGCGAACGGGCGAGCGGTGCGCGCCCAAGCCCTCGACCGACATCTCGACCACATCGCCGTTCTGCAGGTAGCGCGGCGGCTTTTTCCCCATGCCCACGCCCGGCGGGGTGCCGGTGACGATCAGGTCGCCCGGTTCCAGCAGGGCGAACCGACTCAGGTATTCGACGATATGGGCGACGCCGAAGATCATCGTCGCGGTCGTGCCCTTTTGCATCACCTCGCCATTGACCGACAATTCCATCCCCAGCGCCTGCGGATCGGGGATCTCGTCGCGGGTCACCAGCCACGGGCCGCAGGGGCAGAAGGATGGATAGCTCTTGCCCTTCATCCACTGCCCGCCGCGTTCCAGCTGCCAGACGCGTTCGGACACGTCATTGGCCGCGACATAGCCAAAAACGTGATCCATCGCCGTCCCCGGCGCGATATCGAGCGCAGGCGTGCCGATGACGATGCCCAGTTCGACCTCCCAGTCGATCTTGGACATGTGGGGTGAGGTCAGGATCGGATCGGTCGGACCGCACAGCGTACTGCCGGGCTTGCTGAAGACGATGGGCTCGGACGGCACCGGCATGCCCGCTTCGGCGGCATGGTCGGAATAGTTCAGCCCGATGCACCAGATGTTGCGCGGACGCGCAAAGGGGGCACCGATGCGCTGCCCGTCGAGAGCCAGCGCGGGCAGGCCCGAGATGTCCACACCGGCCAGACGCCCGGTCAGGGTTTCGATCGTGTCCGGGCCGATGTCGGGCACGATCCCCGAGATGTCGCGCGCCGTCCCGGCCGCATCCAGCACCGCGGGACGTTCCGCCCCGACATCGCCGATCCGCATGAATTTCATTCTGTCCTCCCTTCGTGACGTGGTCGTAGGCGACTAACCACAGTGGCCGCGCGGTGTCACGTGGGGCTTGCGGAGGTCGGCATCAGACGTGCTTGGCGGGGGTCCGGGCCTTGCCCTGCCCGCCGCCCCGCCGCCATACTGCTCTAGCCCCTCAGAACAGGACGCTATGCAGTTGGAGGTTTCCGCCAAGCTTTTGCGGATGGGGGAGGCGCTGAGAACGATCGAGGCATCGAAGTTCACGGAGGCGCGAGACAGGCGTTTATCCTGAAGCACGGCAAATAAGGCGTGCAGCTCGTTTGGAGCGGCCACAAGGCGGGGATCAGTCAACCCCAAGGCGCTGCCTGCAAGGGGCTGACAGTCGCTGCAGCGGCAGATCGCGCAGAAGGCGGCGGGATCGGCGCGCCCCAACACTCCCCCACGAAGGCAGCCGCCGTCGACCTTTATCCATCGCCGCCGGAGCGTTTGGCCAGCGCAGCCCGCGCGGCCTCCAGAAATGCTGCGCTGTGACCGTCGTTTTGCGGAATCCCGTCCGGGACGATCACCCATGGAAGCCTCTGCGGCACGAAGATCGAGACGGTGGGCGCTGGAAAGGCCGGGTCGGCGAAGACGCCTAGGGGGATGCCGACCATGTCCGGCATCGCCTCCACATCCCAGTGCAGGGTCGAGGCGCAAACCGGGCAGAAGTGGAACGTGATGTAGCACCCCGTGTCGCCTGTCCGCCGGTGCGTGCGCATCTCGCCCCGGATCGCCACCGCCGAACGCTGGAAATAGCTGTGGACGCTGAAGCCGCTGCCGGTCCGCTTCTGGCATTGCACGCAATGGCACATCGAAACGGTGGCGGGATCGCCTGTGGCCTGCACCGAGACGGCGCCGCAGGCACAGGAGCCCTTGTGGATCATGTCGTGGCCCTTTCCTGCCGCAAAACCTCCTGCAAGCGTTGCATGGTTCGGAGCGCTTAGGAACGTTTAAGGATGATTTAGAGCCGGCTTCAGGACGTTTAACCGGAGCTCTGTCAGGTTGGGATCAACGAAACGAGACCCAATCCCCGGAGCCGATACCATGACCACATTCACCACCAACACCGACCTGAACGCCCGCGGGCCGCCGCCTCGCCCAGACCCGCAAGCAGGCCGAGGCCAGCGTCTGGCGCCTGCTCGACGGTCTGCCCGCGTTCTTCACCCGCAGCCCGGTCGACCCCGCCGAGACACTTGCCCGGGCCGAGCGCCGCGAGGCTGCCCGCCGCGCCGTCGACAACCTGCTTCTGCGCTGAGGCGCATCCGGCCCGCCTATCCCGGCAAGCCGCATCCGCGCATCGAGGCTTCCAGCTTCGCGAGGTAGGGCGGGTGCTTGAACGGTTGCACCGCCAGCGTGCCGCTGATGGTGATGTCCGGTTTGATCGCCACAAGCCTTTGGGCTATCGTCCGCGCCTCCGCGACCCGCCCCGCCATCCAATAGGCGTTCATCAGCGTGAATACGGTCGAGCCGTAGCCGGGCGCCTCATGATAGGATTGTTCCACCATCCCGATCGCCTCGTCGATCCGCCCGAGGCCCAGAAGGATCGGCCCCAGCGCGCTGCGCACGAAGCCGGTGTTGGGGTCGAGCGGGTTCAGCCGCAGCGCCCGCTCGATATCGACAAGCGCGGTCTCGAACTCTCCGAGATAGGCGTGCAGCCAGCCCGAGGAGCACAGGACGGTGACCGAGTTGGGGTTGAGCACCTTGGCGCGGCGCAGCGCGGGCAGCCCGATTTCCGCCCCGCGCGCGAGATAGGCGAGGGTGTGGCCCGCATAGGCGAGCGTCAGCGCGTCATTCGTGCCGGACGCGATCAGGGCGCGAGCGTCGGGCACGACATGCTGGCAGTCCTCGACCGAGATGAAGCGCCCGCCCGCCGCGATGGTATAGGACCAACACCTGAGCGCGCGGGCATGGGCATAGCCGGGGTCCAGCGCGATGGCCTCCTCCAGCAGCGCGAAGGCGCGGGTGAAATCCGCCGGTTTCGCGTTGAAGCGCATGAGTGTTGATTTTCACCCAGAACTGAGCCGGGTTTTTCACCGAGAAGTGAGCCACCTCTGATTATGGATTTTGGGTCAGTCGTGGGTCAAGGACGGGTTTCACTCCTTCTTTTTTCGGGCTGCGGCGGCTGAGTGACCTGCCACGGGTCGCAGCAACTTTTTGTCGATGCGTCCGTAACGGCAGGATTCGAAAAGCACCGCTGCACACCACGGGCTACAGTCGGATTTTCGGAAGTTTGACCGATCACGTCGGGCCGTCGTCCTCGAGGGGAAAGATCGGTCGGGGCACTTTGACATAGGGCAGGCGATTGTAATGCAAGGTGCATAGGGCGCCTGAGTCGCAGACCACGATGCGACCGGCGATCGGTCCAAAGGCCGCCCGGAAATGCTGCATCGACTTCAGGGCAACGACGGCCCTGGTCTCAGGGTCGATCCCGAAGGTGCGGAACTGTTGCAGATCCAGCATCTGGTGCGCGATCGACACGATCAGCACGTCGACACCCGCCACTCGCAGGACCGCCGTCGGACCAAAACTGCGCTCCTGCCCGCCAAGGATAGGGCCGTCGCCGGTGAACAGTCCGCCGCCATGCCACATGACCGTGCCGGTCACGGTCAGGGGCCGCCGCCGAAATCCGGGGCTGTTGCGCCGCCGATCGACAGGGTGACCTCAGATCCGACAGCATGGTCTTGCAGGGATTTCGCGGCGACCGGGTCGACCAGAGGCCCGAAGCAAGCGTTCTCGACCCCGGCCTCCAGAAGGGCCTCCAGCAGGGCCGTTGAGTCGGCATAGGCCCCCGAGCCGGGGTTGTCGGCATAGTCGGCGATGACCAAGGGGCCACCCCCGCCCGCCATGCCGCCGCGACCTCGGCTGCTTCCGCAGGCGAGAGGTAGTGGTTCAACGTCTCGTGGCGCCGGGCCCAGACGTCATGCATCAGTTCCTCGGCGATGGCCTGCAGCGGCGCGGCGTCACCCTCGCCGGTGACCAAGACGGTGGGGCCGACCTCGGCGATGTCGGCGCAGGGGAAGGCGCCGTTGATGGACACGGCGAAGACGTCCTTCCGCGCTTCGTAGGCGCGCGCCATGGCATGTCGCAGGATCATCGGGCCCATGTCGGTGCGGCCGCCGTTGGCCTCCTCGAGCATCGGGCGATGGGCGCGGTGTGTCACCGGGTGGATCTCACCCAGCATGGTGCGCTGCAGCAGTTCGGCGGTGCGCCGGCCCGTCGCACGGACGTCGACATGCGGGTAGGTCGTGAAGGACACAAGGATCTGCGCCATGTCGCACATCGCGCGGGTCGCGTTTGCATGCGGGTCGAGCGTGACGGCGATGGGCAGGTCAGGGCCGACGATGGCGCGCAGGCGGCGCAGGATCTCGCCTTCGCCGTCGTCATGGTCCTCGGTCACCATCGCACCGTGCAGCATCAGGAACACGCCGTCCCAACCGCCTTTGCCGGCCGCGGTCAGAAGCGGTTCCAGCAAGGTTTCGAACGCCTCCCGCGTCACACAGCCACCGGGGCCGGCGCCCGCGCTGATAGCGTGAGTCACGCTCCAGCCATGGGCGCGGCTGGCGTCCAGCAGCCCGGCCAGTTCCGTATTGGCATCCTCCTTGGCCGCGATCGCGGTCGGTCCGTCCATCAGGTAGCGGTCGCGGAATGCCTGCAGGTCCGTGGCTCTTATGCTGAACGTGTTGGTTTCGTGGGAGATTTCGGCAGACAAGACGGTGAAGGCCAAGAGGCAACCCTTTGCTGGTCATATGGGATGGTGGCAGGCGGCCGCGTGGCCGTTCTCGGCGATCAAGGCCGGCGTTTCGGTACGACACAGCGCGCTGGAGTTGGGGCAGCGGTCGGCAAAGGCGCAGCCGGGCGGAAGGTTGAAGGGGCTCGGCACCTCGCCTTCCAGCGGCGCGATCAGGCGTCGCTTTCCGGGGTCGGGCTCGAAGGTGCTGTCCATTAGGGTCTTGGTGTAGGGGTGGCGCGCCGGTGCGGCGGTGTCGGGCAAGGCCTCGACCACGCGGCCGAGGTACATGACCAGGATCTCGTCGCAGAAGTATTTCACCAAGCTCAAGTCGTGCGAGATGAACAGGTAGGTGAGGCCGAGGTCGCTGCGCAGATCCTCCAGCAGCCCGATGATCTGCGCCTGCACTGACACGTCGAGCGAGGCGGTGGGCTCATCCAGCACCAGCAGCGAGGGCCGCAGCGCCAGTGCCCGCGCAATGCCCACCCGCTGTTTCTGCCCGCCCGAGATCTGGTGCGGATAGCTCAACGCGAGGCCCGGGTTAAGGCCGACCATCTCCAACAGCTCCGCCACCTCCTCGGCCATCGGCCGGCCGGGCGTGACGCGCTGCACCTCGAAGGGTTCGGCCACGGCGCGGGTGACGGTGTAGCGCGGGTCGATGGCGGAATACGGGTCCTGGAACACCATCTGCATGCGCGCGCGCAGCTTGCGCATCTGCGCCGGCGACTTGGCCAGCAGATCATCGCCGTCGAAGCGGACGGCGCCGCCCGAAGGTTCGATCAGCCGCAGGATCAGGCGCGCGAGCGTCGACTTTCCGCAGCCGCTTTCGCCCACCACGCCGATCACGCGACCCTTGGGCAGATCGAACGACACGCCGTTGACCGCATGCATCGACCGCGCCTTGCGAAACGGCCCGCCCGGCGAGGTGAAGCGCTTGGTCAGGTCGCGGACTTCAAGCAGGTTGGGCATCGGTGCCCCCCGCGAAATGGCACGCGGCGACACTGTCGCCATCGGCAACCAGCTCGGGCACGACGGTGGTGCAGATGTCTTGGGCGCGGGCGCAGCGGGGGTGGAAGGGGCAGCCCTTGGGATAGTTCATCACCGTGGGCACGGTGCCCTCGATCCCGGCAAGGCGCTCCGAGCCGGATAGGCCGCGCGGGATGCACGCGATCAGCGCCTGGGTGTAGGGGTGGCGCGGGCGGTCGAAGATCGTTGCGACCGGGCCATGTTCCACCACGCGGCCGGCGTACATGACCACGACCTTGTCGCAGGTCTGCGCCACCACGCTCATGTCATGGGTGATGAGAACCAGCGTCAGGTCACGCTGTTTCACCAGATCGTCCAGCAGCCGGATGATCTGCGCCTGCACGGTCACGTCGAGCGCCGTGGTCGGCTCGTCCGCGATCAGCACGTCGGGGTCGGCCGCAAGAGCCATGGCGATGACGATACGCTGCTTCATGCCGCCCGACATCTGGTGCGGGTATCGCTCGCAGATCAGGGCGGGCTCGGGAATACGCAAGGTTCCGAGGATCTCGACCGTGCGCGCGCGGGCCTTCGCGCCGGAAAAGCCCAGATGAAGGCTCGCCACCGCGTCGACCTGCGGGCCGATCCATTGCAGCGGGTCGAGCGAGGTCATCGGGTTTTGCGTGATTAGCCCGATCTGCCCACCCCGCAATCGGCGATAGGCGCGTTCCGTCAACGTCGTAAGCTCCTGCCCGTCGAAGCGTATCGAGCCGGCGGTGATGCGCCCGCCGATCAGGGGCAAGAGGCCCATGACGCTCATCGCGGTCAGCGACTTGCCCGAGCCGCTTTCGCCGACGATGCCGAGCGTCTCGCCCTTGTCGGCGGAAAAGCTGACGCCGGACAGCGGCTGCGCGGCACCGAAAGACACGCTGAGGTTCTGGACGCTGAGCATGCTCATGCGCCTCTCAGTCGGTCGCGGATGTCGAGGGCGCGGATCAATTCGTCGCCGAAGAGGTTCACGGTTATGACGGTGAGGGCCACTGCCACGCCCGGAAAGATGATCACCCAGGGGCTGAGGAACAGCTGCGCCGTTCCTGACGACATCATCGCCCCCCACGATGGCGTCGGCGGCTGCGCGCCAAGGCCGAAGAAGCCGAGCGTCGCCTCCAGCACGATGCCGTCGCCGATGGCCAGCATGCCCACCACGACCACAGGGGCGATTGTGTTAGGGATCAGGTGCTTGAGCAAGATATGCGAGGGCTTGGCACCAAGGTTGATCGTCGCCTCGATGAAGGTCTCGTTCTTCAGCCGCACGATCTGCGCCCGCGTCAGCCGGGTGAACTGCGCCAGATAGGCGATCGCGATTGCAGTGGTGGTGGAGGTCAAGCCGGGGCCAAGGATGGCGACGAAGATGAGCGCGATCAAGATGTCGGGGAAGGACCATGTCAGGTCTACCACGGTCATCACCGCACGCTCGAAGATGCCGCCGAAATAGCCCGCCGCCGCCCCCAGCGTCATGCCGGCGGCCATGGAGATCCCGATGGCGGTCGCACTGACAGACAGCGAGGTGCGCGCGCCGTAGATCACTCGGCTCAGCACGTCGCGCCCGAACTCGTCGGTGCCCAGCAGATGCGGCCAGGCGGGCGCGCTATTGGCGTTCGCGAGGTTCTGTGCCGCGTAGTCGAAGGGCGCGATCCACGGCGCGAAGATGGCCACGATCACGAGCAGGATCAGGAAACCGCCCGCCACCATGCCGACGCCGGAGCCAAGGGCGCGCCCCACGCTCATCCGGGCGAAGGCGTCGAAGCTGCGCGCGGTCATGGCGGCGAAATTCATGTCTTCTTCTCCCTCACGCGGGGTCCATCGCGACCTGCGCGATGTCGCCGATCAGCGTGCCCAGCATGACGGCCAGCGCCAGCATCAGCAGGCACGCCTGCACGACCGGGTAGTCGCGCTGCCCAAGCGCCCGGATCAGCAGCGACCCGAGACCGGGGCGCCCGAAGACGAACTCGACGGTCACGGCGCCACCGAGGATCCAGCCGATCCGCAGGGCAAGGATGGTGACGACCGGCAGCAGCGCATGCGGCATCAGGTGGCGAAACAGGATCGTGCCCGAGGACAGTCCCTTGGCATGCAGCAGGGTCACGAAATCCTCACGCTGCACATCGAGCAGTGCCACCCGCGTGACCCGCGCCACGAGCGCCACGCCGCCAAAGCCGATGGTCAGCACCGGCAGCACCAGGGATTCCCACCCGCGCGCGCCTGACACCGGGAACCAGCCCAGCTTGACCGAGAAGAAGAGGATGAGCAGCAGCGCTAGCCAGAAGCCCGGCACGGTGGAGCCGAGCAGGATGAAGCCGCGCATGAAGCGGTCGAGGATCGGGTTCTTCACCATCGCTGACAGCGTGCCTAGCGCCATGCCGACGATGGAGGAGAACAGGAAGGCCAGCCCGCCAAGCGTCAGGCTGTAGGGCAGGTTCTGCGCGATCAGGTCGGCGACAGGTCGGCGCAGGACGATGGCCTGGCCGAACTCGCCCTGGAAAATGTTGCCGATCCAGACGAAATACTGGATCACCAGATGGCGGTCCAGTCCGTAGCGGGCCACTAGCTCGGCTCGATCCTCGGCCGAGGACCCGACCCGCAGCAGGTTGTCGATCGGGTCGCCCGGCAGCAGGTAGACAATCATGAAGATCACGACAGAGATCGAGAAGGACACCGGGATCAGCATCAGAAAACGCGTGACTGTGTATCTGAGGATCACCCCGGTGCCTCCTTTCCTGTCGCCTCTACAGGGCCCTATTCGGCGACGGTGATGTCCACGAAGGACTGTCCCCGGAACCGCGAGCCG
This sequence comes from Roseicyclus sp., assembly GCA_018401055.1. Next base: position 14,680 of record JAGYLB010000103.1, on the reverse strand, counting down.
CGCACCGGGTCGGGTGCGGTGATCGTGCTGCTGTTGAAGGCGATGTTCTGCGTCGGCTGGTAGATCGGCACGAACAGGTGCTGGGACAGGACATACTCGTGATAGGTAGTGAAGTTGGCGACCCGCTCGGCCGCGGTGGCGCTTTCGGTCATCGCCACGTCGTTCAGGCGCTGACCTTCCTCGTCTTGCCACATCGACACGTTGGGGTAGCCGATGCGATTGCCGCTGAAGAACCAGTCGAGGATGTCTGAGTTGTTCCAGTCGTAGCCGCGCACGGCAAGCTGGTGCGTCCCTTGCCGGTACTGGTCGTTGATGGTCGAGCTGTCGAAGACTGTGATCGTGGCTTCCATCCCGATCTCGGCCAGCTGCGCCTGCACGACCTGGGTCAGGCGGGTGTATTCGGTGCTGTTGTCGGTGAAGAGGTCGACCGACAGCCGCTCGCCGTCACGCGTGCGGACGCCGTCATCGCCCATCACCCAGCCGGCCTCGTCCAGCAGTTCGCCGGCGCGGACCGGATCGTAGGTCGCATTCAGCGCCGGATCCACATCGGATTCGGGCAGAGAAGAGATCAGGAAGTTGCGGGCGGGCGCGCCCACACCATTGTAGATCGAGGCCACGATGCCATCCTGGTCGATCGCCATGCTGGTCGCCTGACGCACGAGGATGTCGTCGAACGGCGTCGCGGTCACGTTGATCGGCATGTAGCTGATCCCGGTGCCGGGCATCTGGATGATCTGGATATTGGGTTCGGCTGCCAGGATCTGCAGGAAATCCGTGGGCACGCCCAGCAGAAGGTCGATACCGCCGGTGCGCAGTTCGAGGAAGGCGGTGGACTGGTCGGGGATCTCGCGGAAGGTGAAGGTCTCGATGTGTCCCGCGCCAGTGTTCTCCGACAGGTCCGAACCCCAGGTGTAATCCGGGTTGCGAACCAACACGGTCTCCAGCCCGATCTCGAAGCTCTGCAACTCGTAGGGGCCGGTCCCGACGGCGCCGGTCACGCCGAAATCATCGCCAAGTTCCGCGTAGGCCGTGGGGCTGGGGATGCCCATGAAGGCGCTGGCGAGGTTGTAGAGCAGGTTCGGCTCGGGCCGGTCCATGTTGAAGCGCACGGTCAGGTCGTCGACCACGTCGACCGAGCCGATGGCCTCGACCAGGTATTCGTTCTCGGTGCCCTCGTAGCTTGCGATCCAAAACTGGACCGCCTCGGCATTGAACGGCGTGTCGTCGTGGAAACTCACACCCTCGCGCAAGCTGAAGGTCCAGCTCAGCCCGTCGGGCGTTTCGACCCAGGAGGTCGCGAGGTGCGGGTGAAAGGATTGGTCCGCGTCTTGTTCGACAAGCCGGTCGAAGATCAAAGACGTGGCGGTGTTGAGCTTGCTGGCCGCGACCGGGTTGTAGGCCGTGGCCCCCAGCTCGCTGGCGGCGAAGGCGACGGTAACGTTTTGCGCCATCGCGGCGGTGGACAACAGGAGGCCAGCCGCTGCCATGGCCGTTCCTGTCAGGAGCTTCTGCTTGGAAGTGTATCGCATGACATTTTTCCCTGTTGTTGTTGTGAATTGTCTCAGATCCCGCGGCGGCCCTCCGCGCGTTCGGTGACGGTGCCACCCACATGCCCGGTGAACCGGCCGTATAGCCGAGCAATCTTGTTCATTCGGTGCTCGACCTCGGCGCCGAGCTCCAGGAACACGCCGTTGACCAGCAGGTTGGCAAGGCTCGCCATCTGCGCGGTGGATTCCCAGAACAGGTTCACCGCGGTCGGCACCACGAACATCTCGTCCGCGACCTCGCGCCCCCAGTCGCAATAGGGGTCGGTGATCAGCGTCACCGGGATGCCCGCCGCTTTTGCTTCCTGCGCCAGCAGCAGGGCGTGGCGCGAATAGCGGCGCGCCTCGAAGATCACGAGGGCGGCGTCGGTGTCGCCCATCGCCAGAACTTCCGCGAAGTTGCCCGACGCTGCGTCCAGAAGATGAACCCCCTCACGCAGGTATTGCAGCTGGTTGACGAAGATCTGCGCCATGCCGCGTTCGGTCTGGAACCCGGTAGCATAGACCGTGCGGGTGGTGGCGAGGCGTTTGACGACCGTGGCGAACTCGGGAAGGTTCGCGGCCTCGTACACCGCGACAAGCGCGCCCATTTCCAGCTCCAACCCGCGGGTCAGCTGGTCTTCGCCGGCCTTGGTGCGCGCCTGCAGATCGCGCAGCCTGTCGCCGATCAGCCAGGGCTGGTCGCTCATGTCGTTCCTGAGGCTCGCCTTGAGGTCCTTGAACCCATCGTAGCCGATCGCCCGACAGAAGCGCCCCACGGTCGGTTCACTGACCTCGACCTTCTCTGCGAGGCTTGCCGCCGTCTCGAACGGAAGGCTGCTCAGTTCCGAGAGCATGTAGCTGGCCAGCGCCCGATCCGCCTTGGAGGCAGATCCAAGCGCCTCGGTCAGGCGGTCGCGCAAGGGCTTGGACATGGAGGTTTCTCCGTCAGTTCGCCCGAGTAAGTAAGAAAACTTTCAAAATGTCAATGATTTTGGTTTTTCTTGCAAATCTGCAAGGATGGGTGCCTTGTGGTCGCCAATTCGCTGCCCACGAGGTGGGCAAACAAAGGCCAAGACGACATGATCTACGACTTTCTTGTGATCGGCGGCGGGATATCCGGTGCCTCGGCTGCCTATGAATTGGCCGATCTGGGCAGCGTTCTCGTGCTCGAGGCCGAAAGCTCATGCGGATATCACAGCACCGGGCGATCGGCGGCGCTGTTCACGCGCAATTACGGCGGCCCGGTCGTGCGCCGGATCAACGCGGCAAGCGCCTACTTCTTCGTCGCGCCGCCTGACGGATTCTGCGAGGGTCCCCTTTTGACTCCGCGCGGGGCGCTGACCGTTGCGACAGAGGATGCCGTGGGCCAGCTGGACGCCATTGTCGCGCTGTCTGAACCCGGTCACGAGGTTTCCCGCATGTCTCCGGCCGAGGCGGTGAGCTGCGCACCCTATCTCCGCCCGGGCCGCGTCGCGGCGGCGATCTACGAGCCGGGGTCACCGATATCAACGTTGCCAGTCTACACCACGGCTATCTCAAGGGCATCACGCGGCGCGGCGGAACTGTCGCCACACATCAGGCTGTCACCGGCCTCGTGCGCAAAGACGGCGTCTGGGACGTGCAAACACCGATCCAGACCCACCGGGCAAGGATCGTGATCAATGCGTCCGGCGCCTGGGCGGACCAGATCGGGGCAATGGCCGGCGCGCAGACCATCGGGCTGGTACCGAAGCGCCGCACGGCCATCATTGTCGATGCGCCCGAAGGCCTCGACCTCGGGGCCAGTCCGGCCGTCGATTTCCTGGCTTCAGGCGCGTACATCAAGCCCGAGGCCGGAAGGCTGATGGCATCGCCTGGTGACGCGACCCCCACCTTTGCGCAAGATGCCCGCCCGGAAGAACTCGACATCGCCCATCTTGCGCACTGGATCGAGACCGAGACCCTGATCCCAGTGCGCAGGATCGGACAGTCCTGGGCCGGGTTGCGGTCCTTCGTGGCAGATGAGATTCCGGTTGTCGGATTCGACGACAATGTGCCTGATTTCTTCTGGCTTGCAGGCCAGGGCGGCTACGGCATCATGATGGCGCCGGCCCTTGCCCAAATGGCAGTAGATCTTGTTTCGCGCCGCGATGTATCGGGGCAAACGGTGACGTCCGGTGTGAGTGTCGAAGCCCTTTCTCCAACAAGATTTCCCGTGTGATTGGGGTCCGCACACAATAGAGAAATTGTCGAGCACGGATCTCTGCGGCGTGCATGAGCGACTGGTGTTAAGAGGCTGCATTGCAGCTCTCAGGCGCGACAGAATGCCGGCTCAGGGCCGGGCGCAACCGCGAGGTCCTATCGGGCGGGAAGCGGTCGTTGGCACCAATGAAACGCGCCTGTGGCAGTTTGCCTAGCGGCCGGTCGCGCAACAATCAGGCACCCTGCCAATCCCTCTCGACACTGTCACGCGAAAAGCTCGGCGATGTCGGTGGCCGACACCTCGGCCACGGGTCGATGGATGACGAAGGCGCGGCGCATCAGATCCAGAGACAAGATGGTGATCTGTGTCGCTGCCCCGGGACAAACAGGATCGTCACAGTCGATCTCGCTCACCGAAACCATGGTCTGCGGCCCCAACCCGCCAACGTCCCGGACCATTCGCTTGATCCTTTGAATGTGCCAGATGGCAGACGCTTTCTGTCGGAAGTCGAAGGCAAGGCTCATAGCTGCGTCGGGTTCGGCGCGTCGCCATAAACATCGACAGGGTCAAAGACGCGCTCGGCTTCCGTGAACACCAGCGCGCCACCGGCAGCTGGCCCGGTCGGCACGGCACGGTAGAAACACGATCGATAGCCGACATGGCAGGATGCGCCGGAGCCAGCGACCTCGACCCTCAGCCAGATCGCATCTTGATCGTCATCGATCCGAGCCTCGACCACGCGCTGTGTCAGGCCCGATGTGGCACCCTTGCGCCACAAAACCTGCCGCGAGCGGCTGAAGTAATGCGCTTCACCGCTCTCCAGCGTCAGGTGGAGCGCGTCCTTGTTCATCCAGCCCAGCATCAGGACTTCTCCCGTGCCGGCATCGGTCGTGATGCAGGGAATCAGACCGTCTGGCCCGAATTTCGGTGCAAGCATTTGGCCTTCTTCGACGTCTTCAACCGTGCGGCGGGGGTGGAACGTAACGGCGGGCATGGGGCGGCCTTGCAGAGTGTTATGTTATACTATAACAACCATACTCGCTCAGACCTTGCAAGCCGGAAGTCCGTCATGTTCGATCCGATCCCCGTAACGCTCCTCACCGGCTTTCTCGGAGCAGGCAAGACAACGCTTCTGAACCGTCTTTTGCATGATCCTGCCGCCGGACGGGTCGCCGTGATCGTGAATGAATTCGGCGAGGCGGGGCTTGATCATGATCTGATCGAGGAGGCGGCCGAGGATGTCGTCCTGATGCCGGCCGGTTGCATCTGCTGTTCGATCCGGGGCGACCTGACGAAGACCCTGATTTCCCTGCTTGCGCGGCGGGCGCGAGGGGAGCTCGCCTTTGATCGGGTGGTGATCGAGACGACCGGACTGGCGGATCCGGGCCCGATCCACCATACGCTTCTGGTCGATCATGTGCTGGCCCCCAATTATGCGCTGGACGGTATCGTGACGGCCGTCGATGCCGTGCTCGGCGCCGCAACGCTTGACCGCCACGCCGAGGCGCAGGCGCAGGTCGCCATGGCCGACCGGATCGTGCTGACCAAGACTGATCTGGCCGATGACACTATGATGAAGGCGCTCATGGCGCGGCTCGACCGGTTGAACCCGACCGTGGAGCGCATAACGGCCAACAAGGGAAGCGTGCCGTCGGCTGCGCTCTTCAACCTCGGTGCCCTTCGTCGTGCCATGGCGCCCGATCATGCCCTGACCTGGCTGGCCGCACCCGACCCCGATCCGCTCGCAGGCCTGTCCGGCTTCAGCGCGCCAAATGCCCCGCCGATGATCGACCTCGGTGCGCCCTCGCATCATGCCGTGGACGACCGGATCGTCACGGCCTCGATCACGCTGGAGGGTCCGATCCCGGCTCAAGTCTTCGACTTCTGGCTCGATACGCTGATCGCGCTCCGCGGCCCCGACATCCTGCGGATGAAGGGGATCGTGCATATCGAGGATGTGCCGAAACCCTTCGTCTTTCACGGAGTGCAGCACATTTTCGAGCCGCCCGTGCCTTTGGACAGTTGGCCCGAGGGGGATGTGACCAGCCGCGTGGTCGTGATCGCTCGCGACATTCCGAAGGCCGACCGCGAGAAGAGCCTCGCAGTGCTGGGCATGCGACCCCAGGCAGGGGAACCGGCCGAGGGCCTGATCGTCCACACGCTGGAGCAGCCGTTCTGATGGGACCGGTCGGGGACGGTTTGCGGCTGTTCAATTCGATGGGACGGCGGGTCGAGCGATTTGTGCCGCACAACGCTGGCCATGTGCGGATGTATGTCTGCGGGCCGACGGTCTATTCCTATGCCCATATCGGCAATGCGCGGCCCGCGGTGGTGTTCGACGTGCTGGCGCGTCGGCTGCGCGCGCTGTTCCCCCGTGTCACCTACGCGCGCAACATCACCGATGTGGATGACAAGATCATCGCCGCCGCCGCCGCCGAGGGCGTGGCCTGCGATGTGATCGCGGATCGATTCACGCGGGCCTATCACGCCGATCTGGCTGCCCTTGGTGTCGCCCCGCCGGATATCGAGCCGCGCGCGACCGGCCACATCGCGCAGATGATCGTGATGATTGCGGAATTGATCGCGGCTGGCCGGGCGTATGAGGCGGATGGGCATGTGCTGTTCCATATCCCCGCCTTTCCCACCTATGGGCGGCTGTCTGGCGCGAACCCCGACGAGATGCTGGCAGGGGCGCGGGTCGAGGTGGCGCCGTGGAAGCGCGATCCGCGCGATTTCGTGTTGTGGAAACCGTCCGTGCCCGGTCAACCGGGCTGGGATGGCCCCTGGGGCTTTGGGCGGCCCGGTTGGCATATCGAATGCTCCGCCATGATCCGCGCGCATCTGGGCGCGGGCATCGACATCCATGGCGGTGGGATCGATCTGCGCTTTCCCCACCACGAGAACGAGATCGCCCAAGGGACGGTGGCGCGGTTTTGGGTCCATAATGGTCATGTGACCGTGTCGGGCGCCAAGATGTCGAAATCGCTCGGCAATGTGCTTTTGGTGCGCGACCTGCTGGCGGACTGCCCTGGCGAGGCGATCCGCTACGCGCTGTTGAGCGCCCACTACCGTCAACCGTTGGACTGGACGCCCGAAACACCGCGGGCCGCCCGAGCCGCGCTCGACCGGCTCTATGGCGCCTTGCGCGATGAGCCCGCAGATCTCGCGCGACCCGAGGACGTCGCCCCTGTCCTGACGGCGCTGGACGATGACCTGAACACACCCGGCGCGCTGGCCGCTCTGCATGCTCTCGCGGCGGAGGTGCATTCAACTGACGATCGCGTGCGGCGGGCCGAACTTGCAGCTGCCTTGCGCGAAGGCGGGGCGGTCTTGGGGATTCTGCAGAAGAACGCAGTGGATTGGGCGCAATCGGGCGCTGGCGACACGGACCATATCGAGGCGCTGGTCAGCGCCCGCCTGCAGGCCCGCGCCGCAAGGGACTGGGCGCGCGCCGATGCGCTGCGCGCGGATCTGCATGCGATGGGCATCCAGGTCGAGGACACGGACGGCACAAGCCGCTGGCGGGTGCGCGCATGAGGGCTTTCTTCATCTGGCTGCTCATCCTGCCCATCCGGGGCTACCGGCTGATCTTCTCGCCATGGGTCGGCCATTCCTGCCGGTTTCAGCCGAGCTGTTCCGCCTATGCCATCGAGGCGCTGCAAACGCACGGTCCCCTGCGCGGCCTCTGGCTCACCTTGTATCGCCTCGCACGCTGCAATCCGTGGGGCGGGTCAGGTTACGACCCTGTGCCGCAACCCCGGAGAACACCATGACAGAAGCTCCATCCGCTGTGCTGTCGATCTGCCTGACCTGCCGGGATGGCCGAGAGGCCGCGCGAGACGATCTGCGTGGCGGCGCGCGCTTGGCGCAATCGGTCTGCGATCTCGCGGCAGCGCAAGGCTGCGCCGCGCAGCTGCGCGGCGTGCGCTGTCTGAGCCAATGCAAGCGCGCCTGCGTCGTATCGCTGACAGCCCCTGGAGCCTTCACCTATGTTTTCGGCGATCTGGACCCCGATTGCCCAGCCCATGCGCAGTCGCTCCTTGACCTGATCCCGCTTTACCTGCGCGCACCGGAAGGGTTCCTGACCCGCGACGCACGGCCCGAACTGCTGCGGGCAGGCATTCTCGGCCGCCTGCCGCCCATCGGCACGGGCTCCGACCTCGTGAGCGACCTTTGCGCCCCGGCAGTGCGGAGGGAAACAGCATGAGCTGCCCGCCCGGCACGCCCGCGACCCTGACGCTGGATGGCGCGTGCTGGGGCGACGGCATCCTGCATCCTGTCAGCATGCAGCTTGGCGCGGGTCGGGTCCTTGGCGTGCTTGGCGCGAATGGTGCTGGCAAATCGACGCTGCTTCGTTTGATCTATCGCTTCAACCGTCCGCAGACGGGCCGCGTCCTGGTCGATGGCGAGGATGTCCACAGTCTGCCTGCCCGCCGTGTCGCGCAGCGGGTGGCAGCCGTGCTGCAGGAACAGCCGACCGATTTTGCCCTGACTGTCACCGAGATTGTGGCCCTTGGCCGCGCGCCGCACCGTCGCGCGCTGGCGGGACCGTCGGAGCGCGATCTGCATCTGGTCGATCATGCGCTCGACCAGCTCTCCCTGCGTAACCTCGCCCAAAGGGCTTTCGGCACGCTTTCGGGCGGCGAGCGGCAGCGCGTCATGGTGGCGCGCGCCTTGGCGCAGGAGCCCGGGCTGATCGTGCTGGACGAGCCGACCAACCATCTCGACATCCGCCACCAGCTCGAGGTTTTGCAGCTGGTCCGCGGCCTTGGCGTAACCGTCGTGGCCTCGCTGCATGACCTCAACCTGGTTCATGGCTTTGCTGACGATCTGCTGGTGCTGGCGGGTGGCCGTGCGCTGGCCTTCGGGCCGGTCGGCGAGGTTCTGACCCCTGACCTGATCGCCCGCGCCTTCGGGGTCGTGGCCATCCCGCGCGGACCGGCCCGCTTCGATTTTTCCCTACCGGACCCCATCCAACAGGAACGCATCGCATGAGACCTCTGCCCCTTTCCGCCCTCCTCTTGACGCTGGCCGCGCCGGCACTGGCCTTTCCTGTGACGGTGCAGAGCTGTGATCGCGAAGTCACTTTCGATGCGGCCCCCGCGCGGGCGGCCAGCAACGACGTGAACCTCACCGAGATGATGCTGGTGCTGGGCCTGACGGATCGGATGGTCGGCTATACCGGCATTTCCGGTTGGAACAAGCTTGACGAGACGATGCGTGCGGGCGTGGCCGAACTGCCTGAACTGTCAGAACGCTACCCCTCGCGCGAGGTGCTGATCGGCGCCGATCTCGATTTCTGGTTCGCGGGCTGGAACTACGGCATGAGCGTCGGCGGCGAAGTCACGCCCGAAACGCTCGCCCCCTTCGGAATCGCAGTCTACGAGCTGACCGAAAGCTGCATCCACATCATGGACCGTGACCGCGTGGCCGTGGATGACATGTTCACCGACATCCGCAACCTCGCCACGATCTTCGGTGTGCCCGAGCGGGCGGAGGCGCTGATCGCCGATTGGCAAACGGAACTGGCCGAGATCGCCACCACGATCCCCGCAGGCGAGCCGTTGCGCGTTTTCGTCTACGACAGCGGTGAGGATACGCCCTTCACGGCCGGGCGCTACGCCATGCCGACCGCGATGATCGAGGCGGCGGGCGGGCGCAACATCATGGACGATGTGGAGAGCAGCTGGACACGGGTGGCCTGGGAGCCGGTCGTGGAACGCAACCCCGAGGTCATCGTGATCGTCAATTACGGCGACGTGACCGCCGAGCAGAAGATCGATTTCCTGCGCGCCAACCCGGCCTTCGCCACTGTCGATGCGGTCATCAACAACCGCTTCGTGGTGCTTGAGTATGTCGAGGCGACACCGGGGCCGCGCAACATCGCGGCGATCCGGGCGCTGGCCACAGCCTTCCACGGCAACTGATCCATGCGCGATGTCCCAGGCGCAGATACGGCCGCGCCCGCCCTTGTGGCGGCGCGCGGTGTGCCGAGCCGCATCGTGCGCCCGGCGCGGGTCGGGATCTGGGGAATGGGTTTCGCGGCGTTGATCGCATCGGTCTCGGCGGCGGTCAGCATCGGGGCGGTGCCGGTGCCGCTTGGTACCGTCTGGGGGGTGATCCTCGACAAGATCTGGCCGGGGCTTCTCACGCCCGATTGGTCGGCGGGCCGCGCGGCGATCGTCTGGGATATCCGCCTGCCGCGCGCGCTGCTCGCCGCGTTGGTCGGGGCTGGGCTGGCGCTGGTGGGTGCCGTGCTGCAATCGGTGACGCGCAATCCTCTTGCCGATCCGCATCTACTGGGCATTTCCTCGGGGCGCGCCTTCGGCGCGATCCTGGCGCTTTTGCACACCGGCATGTTCCTCGGGCTCGCGACCGTGCCGCTTTTGGCATTCGCGGGCGCGCTTGGATCGACGCTTCTGGTGCTGGCGGTGGCCAGCTTTGCGCAGGCCACCAGCGCCGACCGGTTGGTGCTGACCGGTGTGGCGGTGTCCTTCATCGTGATGGCGCTGGCCAATGTCCTGATCTTTCTGGGCGATCCCCGTGCCACCCATACCGTGGTGTTCTGGATGCTCGGGGGTCTTGGCCTGGCGCAATGGGCACACCTTGTCTGGCCCATGCTGGTGCTGGCGGGGGCGGCGCTCTGGTTCCGCCTCAACGCTGGCTCGCTCAACGCCATGACCATCGGGGACGAGACCGCGGCGACGCTCGGCATTCCCGTGGCCCGCTTTCGCCTGACTGTCTTCGTGGTTGCGGCGCTCGTCACCGGGGTCATGGTCGCCTTTTCCGGCGTGATCGGTTTCGTCGGGCTGATGATCCCGCATATCGTGCGGTTGGTGGTAGGCGGCGACAACGCCCGCGTGTTGCCCGCATCCATGCTGATGGGGGCGATCTTCCTCGTCTGGGCCGATATCGCCGCGCGCACGATCATGCGCCCCGAGGACATGCCGATCGGCATCGTGACCGGGCTGGTGGGCGGGCTTTTCTTCGTCTGGCTCTTGCGACGGAAAGCGCGAGGCAGGTGAAGGCGCGCGCGCATCGAGACTTGTACATCGGGTGCGTTGATGTGTTACAAGATAACATAACATGGGAAGCAACATGGAACCCACCCTGCTCAACGCGCGCGATGCCGCCCTTCACGCCTGTTTGAACGGGGCGTCACGGCCCTTGTCGGCCTATGATCTGCTCGATTGGCGGCGCCGGGAAGAGCCCGGATTGCGCCGACGGCGATCTACCGATCGCTTTCCAAACTGGAAAAAGCGGGGCTCGTGCAGCGCGTTGCCACCCTCAATGCCTGGATCGCCCGCCCGTCGCGCCAGCCCGCCGGATCAAGCGTTCTCGCCATCTGCGACACATGCGGGGCGGTGGAGCAGATGGCCGAGGCAGACGCCATCCAGGCCGTTACCGATGCGGTCTCCCGCAGCGGTTTTCACCCAAACAGACCCGTGATCGAAGTGCATGGCCATTGTACGCGATGCGACCCTGACACCGACCCAACCCGGAGTGCCCAGACATGACTGCTTCCACCCCCATTCCCAATCCTGTTCCCGTCACAGTGCTCACGGGCTTCCTCGGCGCTGGAAAGACCACGCTCTTGAACCGCATTCTCACCGAAGAGCATGGTCGCCGCTACGCTGTCATCGTCAATGAATTCGGCGAGACCGGCATCGACAATGAACTGGTCGTCGATGCCGACGAGGAAATCTTCGAGATGAACAACGGTTGCATCTGCTGCACCGTCCGGGGCGATCTCATTCGTATCCTCGCAGGTCTCATGAAGCGGCGGGATTTCGACGGGATCCTGATCGAGACGACGGGCATGGCCGACCCCGCCCCGGTCGCGCAGACCTTTTTCGTCGATGAAGATGTGGCGGCGCGTACCCGCCTTGATGCCATCGTGACGGTCGTCGACGCGGTCAACCTCGCCACGCATCTGGACGAGGCCCATGAGGCAGCGGAACAGATCGCCTTTGCCGATGTGATCTTGCTGAACAAGACCGACCTTGCCGATGCCACTGCGATCGCCGCCGTGGAAAAGCGCATCCGTGCGATCAACCCGTATGCAAAGATCGTCCATTCGGCGCGCTGCGCGGTGCCCCTCGATCAGGTGATCGGCCTCGACGCCTTCAGCCTCGAGCGCGTGCTCGAAGTTGAGCCTGGCTTCCTGACCGAGGATCACGACCACGAGCATGAGGAAGACATCACCTCGATCTCGCTGGCCGCCGAACGGCCGCTAAACCCGGAGCGCTTTCAAAGCTGGTTCGGCCGGATCATCCAGCACCACGGCACCGACATCCTGCGCGCCAAGGGCATTCTGAACCTTGCGGGCGAGGATCGGCGCTACGTCATGCAAGGCGTCCACATGCTGATCGAGGCGAATTTCCTCGGCCCCTGGGCGCCCGGGCCGCGGGTGTCGAAGCTGGTCTTCATCGGGCGCAACCTGGCCGACATGAACCTCGCCGAGGGCTTCGCCGCATGTCAGGTGGATTGACCCTCGACCCGTCCACGATGGCAGGCAGCCAACCCACGCAGATCGAGCGTCTCGCGCGACACCACGACATCGACGCGGTGCCGGTTTCGGCCGTGGCCCTGGGCGAGACGATCGCACTGGCGTGCGGAGACGGGCGGCTGCGCCTCTTCGCACCTGACGGGGCAATGACGGCACACGCGGTGCATCGGGGCGCGATCCTGTCGATGGCTGCCGTGCCGAGCGAGAATGCCGTGCTGACTGGCGGCGACGATGGACGCGTCCTGCGCGTGGCTGGCGACGGCGCTGTGACGGAACTCGCCGCGCACCCGCGACGCTGGGTCGATCACGTTGCAGCAGGCAAGGCGGGCCGCATCGCCTCTTCGGTCGGTCGCATATCGCGCATCTGTGCGACACGGACGGCAAGGTCCACGCGCTTGATCATCCCTCCACCGTCGGCGGCCTTGCTTTTGATGCCAAGGGCCAGCGGCTGGCCGTTGCCCATTATGGCGGGGGTGACAGTCTGGGCGAAGGAAAAGCGGGGCTGGAAATCGGCCGCTCTGAAATGGGCCGGCAGCCATACCGGCGTCACGTTCAGCCCTGATGGCCGGTTCGTGCTATCAAGCATGCAAGAGAACGCACTCCACGGCTGGCGCCTGCGCGACAAGGCCGACCTGCGCATGTCCGGGTATCCGTCCAAGGTGAAAAGTTGGGCCTGGGCAGGGGACGTGCCATGGCTTGCCACCAGCGGCGCGGATCAGGCGATCCTTTGGCCCTTCGATGGGGTCAAAGGTCCTATGGGCCGCTCGCCGCTGCAACTGTGCTGGTCTGTGCCTGCGCTTGTGACCGCAGTGGCCGCCGTCTCAGAGCGCGAGATTGTCTTTGCAGGCTTTGCGACGGGTCAGGTCGTGTTCAGCGAAATCGACAGTATCGCCGAGCCACGGATGGTCAAGCGGACCGCAGGCGCCCCCATTGCAGCCCTTGTCTGCACGTCAGGCGGTCGACTTCTGGCGGCGGACGAGAATGGGCAGACCATGTGGGCAGACCTCTCTGCGGTCTGAGAAATCGGTCTGAACGTCACGACAACTGATGTGTTTTGACCCACCAGAGCCCTTGCCAGCGCAGTGCGGTAGAGGCCGGTTATGGGAATGCTGCCCGACAAGCCGAATGGCCGCTTCTCTAATTGGGCGTTCGGGTCAAGCTCGTCTTCCTTCTTTCTGCGGGATCGATGTCGCTCATCCGGGTCACGCTTCTCTTCGCAGTCTGGTGACACAGGTGTGTCGCTGCATGCATGTGTCGGATTGGCAGTGGAGAGCCTTGCTTTGGGACGCGCTTGGTTGGCGCAGCAGCCATTTTCGGCTTCATCCACGGACCTCGTCCGGTGAGGACGATCCCGTTGGGTCGTTGAGGTAATCTCAGGTCATGCGAGCTTCTCCTCATCGATCCGGCGGAATTCGGTGCCGTCCAGCCAGAGGCGGTGCAGGATGACGGCCAGCTTTCTGGAGAGTGTCCGATCTTCTGTGTAACTGGGATTTGGTCCATGCTTTCTGAGAGAAGCAAGGACGACGACAATGACAATATCCAAGGAACTGCTGGACGAACTTCTGAAGGGCTGCGAGCGGCCTGAGGATCTGCTTGGTGATGCCGGGCTGATGAAGGAGCTGAAGATCAGGCTCATGGAACGCATGCTGGGGGCTGAGCTGACCGCGCATCTTGGCTATGAAGAGGGCAAGGACGCGCCTGTGGGGCAGGTCAACCGGCGCAACGGGACCTCCTCCAAGCGGTTGAAGGGGCAGGATGGCGAGGTGCCGATTTCTGTGCCGCGTGATCGGGACGGCAGCTTCGAGCCTGAACTGGTGAAGAAGGGTCAGACCCGGATTGACGGCATGGATGACAAGATCATCGGTCTGTATGCCGCCGGTCTGACGGTCCGTGATATCCGCGCCCACCTTGAGGATGTCTATGGTCTGCAGGTCTCGCCCGACCTGATCAGTCGGGTGACCGACGCCGTGCTGGACGAGGTCCGCGAATGGCAATCACGGGCACTGGAACGCATGTATCCGATCGTGATCTTCGATGCGCTCCGGGTCAAAATCCGGGATGCTGACAGCCGGATGGTCAAAAACAAGGCCGTCTACGTGGCCCTGGGTGTGACACGTGAGGGGGTCCGTGAGGTTCTTGGCCTGTGGATCGCTGAGAATGAAGGAGCCAAATTCTGGCTTTCGGTGATGAACGAGCTGAAGAACCGAGGGGTGCAGGACGTTCTGATCGCCGTTGTGGACGGGCTGAAGGGCTTCCCCGAGGCGATCACAGCTGCCTTCCCGGACACCACGGTCCAGACCTGCATCGTGCATCTGGTGCGCCATTCGCTGAACTTCTGCTCATGGAAGGATCGCAAGGCTGTCGCCGCTGATCTGCGCCTGATTTACGGCGCACCGACCGCTGATCAGGCTGAAGCTGAACTGGATGCGTTTGAAGAGAAATGGGCCGGAAAATATGCTTCGA
>JAGYLB010000102.1 GCA_018401055.1 Roseicyclus sp. | reverse complement strand
CGAAACGCGCGCAGCGGGGCCTTGCTTATCCATTGTGAAAGCAAGTCATCGGCAACGGTTATATCGTGATTAAAGTCCTCGGCGGATGTCTCGTTCAGCAAGGGATGGGTATGCGTATGGTTGCCGATGTGGTGCCCGGCCGCGATCCAGTCATCCAGGATCCGCGCATAGTCTGGATCAACGTCTAGCGGCCAGGAATTGGCGAGGGCGAACACGCCGCGCACACCGTTCCGATCAAGGGCATCGATGATCCGTGCTGAAACTGACTGCGGCGTGTGGCCGTCCGGCAGCGGCATATGGGGGAAGACCGGCAGGTCATCCAAGGTAAAGGCCATGCGCACGGAGATACTCCTTGAAAACGAGCAGAGGGTTTCACGCGCCTGGAGGGCTGGCAAGGCTTATTGGAGTACAACGATCTTCAGGCCAAAGAGTGAAACAGCAAAAGACCAATATGTCCCGCTGACGCCTTTGATTTACCAGGCCGATGCTGCATAGCGTGCAGCGGGCCGCTTCGGTGAAGCCGCACCGTAGCGACCAGCTCGGGTGTGAAAGGCAGCTATGGGCCGTTCTTGCCGGACGGCCCTGCCTGTCAAATCTCCACCGCCTCCGATGTCGCCTACCTGCCGCGATCGACGGATGGGAGGGCAACGGGGACGCGCTTGCCAGCGTCACAACGGAGGAGACGACTCAGCTCCGCCATGCTGGAGCGGGTGATCGCGAACCTGGGAAAGGGTAGTGAACGATGATGGCAATACGCGAGACTGAGGCAGCGAACCTTCGGCACGCGGCGGCGAGCGACCTGCCCGCCGCTCTGCGATACTGTCCGATTTTCGAGGGGCAGCTCAGTCAGCCCCGGCTCGCCACAAAGATCCCGCTTCCAAGTGCTGAACCCTGCCGCCGACCAGGAGCGGTCTTACGGCGTCATCGGGAACATAGGCGCTGTCCTTGGGCAGACCGGTGTATGCTTTTCTCTGCCGCTAGTTGGGATGCCGTGGCGGGGCGCGATGCAAGATGCGGATCGTTTGAAGCGGCCCACGCACTCTGCTTTGCGCCCTAGGGCAGTGATGTTGTCACGTTGAAAGGACGCGAGAAGCGATTCGCGGTCAACGCCCACAAAAGGGCCAACAATGCGTTGCGCGACTAGAAGAAGTGACGGGCAGTAAAATGCTCGAAACGGCGCGGTGATATCCAAAATGACTAACAAAAGAACGTCCACCCTAGTGGCACCGCAACAGTCCGGTTGGTCGGCCCAATCGCGGATCGGCAGCATGGAGAGGCGGACGTTTCTGGGCCTTGGCGGCCTTGACCGGATCGACCGCGCTGCCATGGGCCGGTATGGGACAGGCTCAGCAGATTGGTGGCGCGGCGCTCAACAGTCCACCTGACGCGAAATCTGATCCCGGGCGGCAACCCTTGCCGCAGATTATCTGGGCGCGCTGCGCCGGATCGGCGGCTTTGGCGAGGCACAACTGCCCGACCGGCTTTCGCGCTCGCCGCGACGACCCGGCGGGATGCCGACTTGCGGCGCGTCCCGCTGACGGCGCCGGCCTATCTGGACCCGTACTGCCAGCGGCGATGCCCCGCCCATCGTCGGACCGACGTCGAGCTTGTGCGGGGCGAGGAACGGGGTCTACCTGACCAATGACATGACGATCTGCGGCGTCGACCACAATGTGATGATGACCTCGCACCTGTCAGGGATGGCGTTGGGCTGCATGGCTTCACCACGACGAACCTGCACACCCATGGCCTGCGGCGTCACGCCGCAGGCCCCTCGGACGATGTGCTGCTGTCGATCCGCTCCAGCGCCGATACCGATCCGATGATGATCAGCGAACCGCGTCTTTATCCCTATCGGCATGATATTCCCGACGACCATCCGGTCGGAACCTTCTGGTATCACCCGCACAAGCGTGAGCGCCGTCGCAAGCCAGGTCGGGCCCGGCATGTCAGGCGCGCTGATCGTCAGGACGCAGCCCGAGGACCCGCGATTTCGATGACTTCCGCTGGCCGAGCGCCGCCCTACAGCATCACCCGCGAGGGATGAAGAGGTCCTGATCCTCCAAACCATTCCCTATTTCTTCTCCAACGCCGCTGTCAAGACCGAGGGGCGTGTTTTACCTAGCTCGGCTATTATTACGGTGGCAATTCCGGACCCGAGTTCGTGCTACGGGCTGACCTTTGACCGCGCGCACGCCCGCCCACGCATCCCCCGACCACCGTGAACGGACAACGCGTTCCGACGTTGTCCATGGCGCGCGGCCAGATCAAGCGCCTGCGCTCCTGTCCAGCACGCCACGAACGGCCAGACCACAACCGTTGCCGAAACTCCGTGCGCCGTGGGCCAGCATCCGCCAGTGCCGACGTCTCTATGCCATCGCGGTCCGATGGTATAGCGCCTCTAAGCCACAACCCGATGCGGACCCCGGCGCGCTCCTATTTCGCCATCGACCACACAATCGACGTGGTTGCGGATCCCGAAGGCTTACTGGACGACCGCCGAAGTGATCACGATTGCCCTCGGCCAGCGTCTCGACCTGCTGATCGTAGGCGATGCGTCCGGACGTTTCGAGGTTGCACGGCGCCGCTGTCGGGGAAAGCCCGATGGTCGTCAGGGGATCGGCGCACCGAACACCGATACCTTGATCAGGCACTGGAGATCACAGCGGAACCCTATGGCCGCAAGCGCAAGAAATTCCGCCGATGTCGCTACGCACGACGCGGCGAATCCGCGGCCCGAGCCGCCCCAGATCGACACCTTGCCAGCGGCGCAGTTTCCACCTGTGACGCAAGCGTTGGAGTTCAAGACCATCGAGGCCGCCTTCAATGCGTCAGGCGTGCCGACCCGAACCCGCCTTCCCTGATCAACGATCAGCACTTCGACGGCAGCCTCGACGACCCCGCGCGAGATCCAGCTTTACAAAGGGCAACACCGATATCTGGAATCTCTACAGCACAGACTGGCGCGCACATCTTCCATATCCACATCCAACTCGTTTCAGGCGCTGGCCCGTGTCCCCTACGATCCGGCGAGCCCGCGCTTACGGCACGCCCGTTCGCTACGCGATGCCGATCTGGCGCGGCACGATCTACTTTGACGGCGGCCCGACGGAGGGCAGCGGCCACGCGAGGTTTCTGCCCGGCAGCGATGGTCGTGATGGCAAGCCGGCAGGTGGATTTCACCGGCGAGTTCGTTCTGCCGCCACAGCCTGGCTTCCTGCACGAAGGCAAGCGGCATGATGCTGACGGTGTCGATCCTCGACCCGGCGACCGGCGACCTCGACCCGAACTGAGGTCAAGAAAAGGTGGCCCGCAGGCAGGGGGTGACGCCGCAAGCGGGCTCGACGCAGACTGCGGGCAGGAACCGGCCGCCGCTGGCTGATGCCAAGATGAATGGGTGGGGAGGTAGGAGCCCGACATTCAGATCGGCCCGATACCAGCCAGCTCGCTGCGCTGCCGCATGACTGCACCGAGCCCAAGTTGACCGATGCCGCAGAAGCTACAGGTGTCTGCTTTCCAGACGGGGCGCACGGATTTGCCCTGGATCAGACATGTCCTAGAGAGCAGCCAGTCTTTCGTCGTCAAAACAAAATGCGGTCACCCATTCGGTTTCCGAAATACCGAGCTTGGCGCAGGCGGCTTGGGACGCCGGATGCTCAGATTTGATCCCGGTGACGAACGCCCGCATCCCTTCATTTTTCCCACATGTGCTCAATCGCAAGGGCGCCAAGCCACGCGGCCAAGCCCCGGCCTCGATAGGTCTTCGCGGGTCTGCCAAGACACCCCAAAGGCCTCCACTGGCACGCGGTGTTGCGGCACCATGCGCTGGCATAGGATGCTTGCGGTCGCGACCGGTGTCTCCGCGGTCGTCGGTTTGCAGCCAGATCGATGCCTCGGCGGGATTTCGGAGCCCCCGGCCTCTCCGGGGCATTGAGTTCAGTCCGCAGCTTTGGCAAGCTCTACGGTCGCTTTCGACAAGCGCTTTGGGGGTGTCAGCATCCCGAGGCGCGTAACGGACAGATCCGTCGGTGTGGGCTTGGTCTCCAAGTAGGTTTTGCTGCCGCCTCGTAGGCCGCTCGCCCGCCGCGATGATACTGGCTTTCTGCCGCCCTGAACCCCCTGCCTTCCAAGTCCGGGCGAGGAGCCCGTCGATATCAGTCTTGGGAAATAGAAGCACATGCCCAAACCTTGTAGCCGAGCCAGGCTCGCCAGGACGTCTGCAGTATCTGGTCCCGGATCGCTAAGCGAAACAACGGTTCCACAATAGGCGTAGCGCGGGTGTGCTTGGACGACCCGCCAAAGTTGCTCACCGCGTCTACATAGCGCCCGAGGTTCTGATGCTCCAAACAATTCACTATAGGGCACTTTTGGTTACACCTCACCGTTTGGCGATCTGCGGGGTGGCTTACCGATGCTGCTCCGATCGCGGTTCAGATCATGCCTGGAACTCCATTCGAAAAACAAGCGATTGTGCCACCGGCCCCGCGCCGCAGCGTGGACATCCATGTCACGCACCCGAAGCCCGCTATGGGCTCCGTCGATCGCCAGCTATTCGGTGGCACTGGCCGAGCGACATAGCGCAGGCGGGTGGGGCCTATCTCGAAGCGCGCCGGTGTCCGGCTCGCGGGTGCCCGCGGAGAACAGGCGCCAGCTTGTCTGTCTTGCTGGGCGGTGATCGCGCGGTGGTCGAGTGCGGCGGCCTCCCTCTTGCGCCACACATGTGCAAAGGATCAGATCCATTGCGGGCCGCCGGGGATGCCTTTGCGCACGCCGAAACTGGCTGATCAACCTCTACCTTTGGCTCCAGCCTCGTCGCGCCTGGCCGAGGCGACCAATTTTGCACGCAAGGCCGGCCTTCCGGTGGACCAAGTTCAAGCACGCCGTGACGGCAGGCCCCTCAGCAGCGATTTCGTGACCCTCAAGCTGCCCAAGATGATCCCGACAGCGATCTCGCCGGTGCAGGCCGGTGTGGCAGACGCGCATACGAGCACCTGCCTGATCCGGACAGAAGCGCGCCTGTTCGGCACCACAGCTCGACGTCGCTCAGACTTTACGCACGGGCGGTGGACGCGCTTGGCTGCAGTTCGACATGTCCGAGCGTGATATTAGTACTCAAGTGGGGGCAGACCTCAAGAGATTTGCCAAATCCTCTTTGGCAACCCCTGAAGTGACAGCCGCCGGCAGCAGCTCACGTGTCCGCTCTGCCGCCCTTCACCGCCCAAAAATGCTGCGCGATGCACGAATGGCCGGTCTGGTGAAGCTCCGCTGCAGCACTGCTCACCCGGGCGAGCGGTAGCAATGGGCCGAGCGCGACGGCAAGCTGGCACTGGGCGGAAAGCGGACTGCGGCGGTGCAGCACAGCGCAGCGCTCAGCGTAGGCGGCCACTGGGGCCAACAGTGTGATCCAGTCCGAAGGTTCGTTCCCAACCTGCCGATCGATCCCGACTGGTTGATGGGCTTCTACAACCTGTTCAGCGACAACCAGCGCGGCACTGCAGCAGCACATCAAGGAAGGCAAACACCTTCTGCTGCACGTGGCTGTAGTGCGAACGGGTCCGCGATAACGAGGCGCTGCTGCGCTGACCATACGTCGTGGCCACGTTCCTGCGCTGCATTCTCGAGGAAAAACGGCTCCGGTGGATCTGTCCAAAGCGGTTTCGATCAAATCAAAAACCGGATCAACGCTGACACCGGGATGAAATCTTGCTCAGTCTGCGCGTCAGATGCCCAAAACCGAACAGAGCGTGCAGGAAGCTTGATCGGCGCGCCATGATGCGCCAATCTCCCTAAGGCATGACATACAACTGAGAGATCTCGGATGCAGACCTATTCGGGTGTCAGAACCGACGCCACGCGGTGGTCTCAGTTCAACCTACGTTCCGGAGATGTCATTGTCTCGACACCACCGAAGTGCGGCACGACCTGGATGATCGCGATCGTTTCGATGTTGTTGCACGGCTCACGGATCTGCCCACGCCCACCGGCGTAACCAGTCCGCGGCTGTTCCTCGCCGACCCCTTTCGAAGACGTTCTCACGCTTTACGAGTGCAACAGGGGCGTCGGGTTATCAAGACCCATACACCCGTTGATGGTTTGCACAGGTTGACGGCACGCGCCAGTCTCGGTCTTGAGGAAACCCCATCGACGCCATGCGCTCAATGCGCAGACACCTGTCGAATATGGTCAGTCCGCCGGCGGGAAGTCCCTTCCTCGCGGACGAGAAACCGTGATCGCACGTGGTTTGGACCTGCCGTTCAATCGATGAATGTGGTTGATGTGTGTGTCTGGTTGCTGGTTCGACATCTTCGTGCAGCGGCGGACGCGATGATGCCCAGAAATGACAGCCGCACAATACTTGTCCACTACAGTGACGAAACGTGATCCGGCAAATGTCGTGGCGCGCGTTGCCGAATTCATTGGGGCGAAGTCTCCGGGTGGTTCACGGACGCGGTCGCTCGGAGCCCACCTCGATTGCCTCTATGCCCGGTCCAAGGCCGAACATTTCTCGCCACTTCCAAACGGCAAGCATTTCTCATCTACTGCCGAGAGGTTTTTGCAGAAGGCGAAGAACGCGGCCAGAGCGAACTGTCCACGCGCCTTCGCGCTACGAAAGATCGTCTGGCAGAGTTACGCCCGCGTCGGAAGCGCAATGGCTGGATCGGGGTGGCTATTGGGGTGTTGCGGAGGTTTGAGCACCACCAACAGGTCAGTGAGATTCTGAAACCCTAAGCGGGTTGGGATGGGCTCGCGCCTTGTTTTCATTGCTTGATCTGAAGAGCGGGTCATGCTGCTGCCATGCTTTTCCTAGGAAGAGGTTGGACGCTTTTCCCTCGCAACCAGGGCTGGGCCATGAAAGTTCTTCTTACGTCGACACAGGGCGAGGCCATGTCCGCCCACTTGTACCTTACGCCCAGGCGTTGGCCCAGCTCGGCCATGGGGTGGCCGTCGCGGCACCCTGACGACGCAGTAGCGATCTAGGAAGGCGGGTCTTTGAACACCATCCTTCTGGAATATCGGCCAGGAGATTGGTACCAATATGGGCACCGCTTTGGGCCAGCAGGTGCCGCACGAAGCGATGTTGCGGGCCGGCACTCCAGATATGTTTTCAGCCGATTTGGGCGCGGCGCGCCCTGCCCGCCATCAATGAGATCGTAAAGCGTTGGCGACCCAGTTTGTCCTTCGAGATCGTATGAGTTTACCAGTCATTGTGGCTCCAGGCACACGGCATTCCGCATATTCAGGTCAACGTGTCGTGCCAGGTCGAAGCAAAAAGATCATCGACTTTGTGGCCGAGGCAGTGGACCAGCTTCGCAGCGAGGCCGGACTCACGCCTGACGGAGGGCCGCGCTCTGGGCCGAGCCTGTCTACTGGCCTTTCCGTTCGGCTTCGACGGTGACGCCCACCACGGCAAGGGACTCCTCTGTTCCGGGTAGGTAGTGGAATCGGCGGCCCGCCTCCGGCGACCGACTGGGTGCCCAAGGGCGGTCGGCCCTTGGTATACGTCACATTCGGAACGTTGGTGACGCCCGCCCCGGCCGGACAATGTCCGCCGGGTGGCGCTGGATACCGCTGCGGACCTGGATGCGGAAGTTCTGATGACGACCGGTCGAGCCTTCGACATTTCGTCCCTTGGTGTGATCCCGGACAATGCGTAGTACATCACTTCGTTCCACAAAGCTGCCGTTTTCCCCATGCGACGGCGTGCTGTGTCATGGCAGTTCCGGCACCCTGCTTAGCGGGTTCGCAGCCGGACTGCCACCAGGTCATAGCACCACTTGGCGCAGATCAACCCTACAACGCAGATCTGACCGCGAGCGGTGGCTTTGGCATTCGTGTCGATGCAACCTCTGCCGACGAGATGCGCAGCGCCCTTGGTCAGGTTTTGTCGCGCCAAACTTACGGCGGCGGCACGTGAGATGGTGATGAGCTGCGGGCCATGCCGGATCACAACGTTGCTGCGGGCGGATTGCCGGGCTTGCCTGAGTGCGGCCAGTTTGGGGACTGGCAGGCGCCAGTCAGCCAGATTTCAAAGGCAGCCTAATGCGCCCGGCATCCCGGAGTGAAACCCGGGTGGAAAGCATTCCTCACGTCTGGACGTAGATATCTGCTCCGTCCACATAGCTGACCCAGGAGTTTCGTCCCGGTAGCCGAGGAGCGCACCATAGGCTGACTGGGAATCTTGCTCAGGTGGAGCACACTAGGAGCGCTCCATGAAATAGACTTTGTCGCCGCCACGCATCCGGGAAGCAGGGGTGTGGCATATCGACGGAAACCGGTGTTCCTGTACATTTCGCGTTCATACGTCAAAAACGTCGCCGACGAAAAACACTTTTTCTATCCGTCAGCGACCATCTGTTCGAACATGCGGTCCAGCAATTTGCGACCAAGGCCATTGCCCCGGCCAGCGGCGCTTACGAACATTCGTTTGAATTCAGCGACACCAGGACTTGCCTCGCTATACATGACACATCCGGTAGGGTTCCCCATCTACGCAGGCAATAAAGGATGCCGCCACGTGGTCGTTTATGGAGTTGAGGTGGGTCTTTGAGGATCGTTTGGAACCTTTCGGGGTCCATCGGATGATCGGCACCTGTGGGGCGGCAGTCGGTCGGGTAGTTTTTCCCAATGCCAATCTAACCACTCCTACGGCAGAGAGCACGTGCAGCGTCGATCTCATCGTCATCGCGGGCTAACCGCACCAGAATTTCCCGGTCATGCTCCACCCACTCGACGAAGAATATCACCAGAAACCATCTGGAAAAAGCGAAATAGTTTCGATCGAGCGCGCACCATGGAAGCAGACCTTGCCTCGCGGATTTGGGAGGCAGAGAAACCGTCCGCATACAGATACACTTCGACACCAAAATGCTGCGGCATTCTTGAGTGACCGTTTCGGGGAAGCTGCACCGCGGCGCAGTGGTCATCTCGAACGGCAGTTCGGGGCCGATCGCGTCGCGAAGCGCAGTCGTGGTTTGTAAGTTTTCATAGTCTACTTTCTGCACACTGCGCCAGTTCGGACATGATGCCCCGTTGGTCAGATGGTGACCCGCGGCAGGCTCCTGCCGCCTTCGCCGGTCCCTTTGCCATCATTGATCCCCTCAACGTCGGGGTGGTGTCGTGGCCAAGGCGAAGCGGGATGGGACGAACTTCCATGCCCACTGCCAATCTGCCTGCCATTCGCGCTTGCCGTCCACAGCAGACAAAGGCCGCTTCGACAGTCCAGAAGCGTCAATGATGCCAGCTACGTATGGGCAATCCGCGTGCTGCTGTAGATCGCCGAGAACCACCGCGACCTTGCGCTCTTCATCCTCGCCGTCGACGAGCCAAACTCGGAGCTGAGACTGTTGACTCGGTCTTGGCAGGCCTGAGCGACCGACTTTTACGCCCAGCTCGGTCACCACGTTCACCGCTTGAATGTTGAACTCGCGAGCTGAACTTCCCTCTCCATATCACTCCCCGGTTCCATGGTCACGATCTGCCCATCTTCGTGTCCACGAGCAACAGCGAACCAGTACGCCTGTGAAGTCTCCGTCTGTCATATTACAACCGAAACTAGAGGTGTTCCCGCGCCCCGCGACCCAACAATCTGCATTTTCGCCGCACTCGTTTATGATACGGACGCGGTGATGGCGGAAAGGACTGTCGTGTATAATCCGCAGATCAGCTCGCAGGCGATGGTATCGCGATTGAGCCTTCATCGGGTTTAGGCCATGGAAGAAAGGCGAATAATTTCAATGCAAGCTCTTGCCTGATGACCATCGGTAGAGATGATCCACCTGTCGGGGCGGGTTGTCTGCCCGGATGCGGGAGCAGCCGAAGCTTTGGCGCGCGCCCTGCCCGACCATATCCGCCTGACACGCGACGAACCCGGCTGCCTGTGCTTCGACGTCACGCCGACCGATGACCCGCTGGTCTGGCAGGTCGAGGAACGCTTTACGGACCGACCCGCTTTCGAGGCGCATCAGGCGCGCACGCAGGCTTCGGGCTTTGCCGCCGCGACCGCCACCATCGCGCGCCACTACACGATCACCGAAGAGGATTGAGGGTCCGGGCATGTCCAGTACAGCCGCGGGGCTCAGGGCACGCAGTGTCGGCCGCTTTCTTGGACGGGCCGTGCTGGCGGTCGCTTTGGTCTGGGCCCTGACGCTGGGCGGAATCGTCGCGGGCGCTTGGGTCCTGTCGCGTCAGACCGCCCTGCCCGCCCCGGCGGACGCGATCGTCTGTCTGGGCGCGGGGATGTCGAGGACAGCCGGATGGGACCAGCCCGACGCTGCCTCGGCCAGACGCGCGCGGACCTGCGCAGCCCTCCATGCCAGCGGCGTGGCGCCCGTCGTGATCTTCACCGGCTATGGCCACGAGGTCCAATCCGCCGCAGGGGCCATGTACGAAGTCGCCGTCGCTGCCGGATTGCCACGCGACGCGGGGTTGGTGGAGCCGCGCGCCCTGTCCACCATACAGAATGCGGATTTCAGCCTAGACCTGATGCCCGAGGCGCAACGCCTTGTCCTCGTCTCGGATGGCTTTCACCTGCCCCGCAGTTGGCTGATCTTCCGGATCTTCGGAGTGGCAGACGTTTCGGTCCATGCCACAGACGCCGGATTCGGCGCCCCCGTCACCGACCGGACAGAACGCGGGATGGTCGAATGGATCTTGCGGGAATCCGCGGCGATCTGGTTCAACGCCCTGCGCGGCCTGTTGTATCTGGGCGGCGGCTGGGTCGGCATCGACCACGACACCCGGATCGGTTGGTTCAACTGACCCGTCGACGGCTCACCGAAAAGCGTGCAGCCGCCCGTCTTCGCTGACGACCAGAAGCGTATCGCCCACCACGATCGGATGGGAGGCAGCGCCGCCACGCAATTCGAGCGAGCCGACCAGCGCGCCGCCTTCGGGTGAGAACAGGCGGATCAGCCCATCGCCCGAGGCCACAACCAGTCGCCCGCCCGCAAGGATCGGACCGTAATGGGTGAACACGGCATCCCGGCGCCGGGCGCGGTTGGCCTGGTAGAAGGGCAGTTCAGTGCCCCAGACACGGCTGCCGTCGCTGGCATCAAGGCGCATCAGCTCGTTGCGGTCGGACACGAAAAACACCGCGCCTCCCGCCACGACCATGGGGGAATAGGCGCCATCCGTCGCGGTCCAGATCCGGGTGCCGGTGCGCGCGTTCATCGCAACCACGCGGCCCGACTGGTTTCCGGCGTAGATCGTGCCGCCCATGATAACCGGGTCCGAGGTGATGTCGTTGATGCCCGCATAGGCCGTGCCCAGACGCCCGCCCGCGACAAAGGAATTCCACAAGGTCACGCCGGTGTTGGGAAAGGCCGCCACGATCTCGCCCGAGGGGAAGGGAAACACGACCCTTCCATCGGCGACCGCCGGGGCAGCGCCACCAAACCAGAACCGACGGCGCCTCGGACGAGGGAATGCGCCAGCGCAGGCGGCCGTCATCGGCCTCGAGCGCCCAGGCCTCGGAGTTGCGGCCGACGACGATAGACCAGACCGCCCGACACGGTCGGCGCGCCCAGAACGACGCCAAGCCGTTGCCGCCAGATCACCGCGCCCGTGGACGCATCCAGTGCCACGACCTCGCCATAGGGCGTGGTCGCATAGAGCCGGTTGCCCGCAAGCGCCAGACCGCCGCCCGAATTGTTGCTGCCGCGGTCGAAATCGGGCACGAGGCTGGCGACCCAGGCAGGGGCCCCGTTGGCCAGCGCGGTCGCCTGAAGCTGCGCACCGGAATCGATGGTGTAGACCAGACCGTTGCCCGCCACCGGATCGGTGGCGATACGGTTTCGCCGTGTGTTGCCCGCCCCGATCGACACCGCCCAGACCTCGACCGGATTTGCCGAAAGGGCGGCATGTGGCAATTGGTTGGTGACGCTGTAGCCGCGGCTGGGCCAATCGGCCAGACGGGTGGCAGCGGGCAGGCTGATCGGGCGGGCCGCATCGCTGCTGGCGATATCCGAGGCCGCAGCGCGCCCATCGGGGCCGGGCAGCGTCGCCTCAAGCGCGGTGCGCGTGCCGAAGCGTTCACCCGGCAGCACCGTGTCGCGTTCGCAGGCGGCCAGCCCCATCACGGATAGCACGCCAAGGGCTGCGATCCGTGCAAGGCGTTGTGCCGCTCTTCTGCCCTCAACCCCGGTCATCTGCTCCCGGCCTCTCTATCTTGCCGCCACGTTTGGCGGGTCCTGTCTTGCCGCGCCTCGATGCGCGGATCAGTTGCCCGTGTCGACGGGCCGGTTCCTCGGCCGCCATTTCGGGGGCGTGTCGGTATCCTGTCCGACATCCGCCTCGGTGGCCGGAGCCGCATCCTCAAGTTCCGGCTCGGCCTCGGGACCGACCTCGGGGACCGGCACCGGGGCTGTGTCGACCAGCCGTGACCCAGCTTCCAGCGCCACAATCAACTGAGATGCGCGTTGTTGCAAGCCCGGCGTCGCGGCCGCGCTGCGTTCGAGCCCACGCAACCGTTCCAGCGCGCCATCAAGATCGCCCGTGCGCAGGTCAAGCAGCGCCAATTGCTCCTCGGCCAGCGCCGCATAGGGCGCGCCGGGCTCAGCCAGCGTACCCAGCACCAGCCGTGCGGTATCGGCATCAGAGGGCGCAAGGATCTCGGCGCGAAGCAGGGCCAGATCGCGGTAACGCCGCGGGATGTCGGCCCCTTGGGCCGCCGCGCGCAGCCGTTCGGCGGCGTCAGAGGCCCCGTCGCCCCCCTGAACGATCTCGCCTGCCGCCAGAAGGGCCAGCACGATGCCCGGCACCGGCCCCTCGGTCGGGATCGCCTCCAGCGCGGTAACGCGGGCCTCAGGCTCGGGCAGTTCCAGTGCCGCGACCAACGCGTCGCCGAACCCCTCGGCCGCCGCCCTGTCCTGCGCGCGCTGGTATTCGAGCCACGCCGCGCCACCGACAAGGCACAGCACGATCGGCGCCGCTAGCCAGCCCCAGCGGCGCATCGCGGTGAACAGGCGGTCACGGCGCAGTTCTTCGCTGACCTCTTCGATGAAACTGTCGCTGCTGGCCATTATGCTCCCGCCCCGGCCCTGCCGGGCACCCCATTGTCTTGGGGCGCGTCTTAGCCCGAGGCGACCGATCCGTGCAAGGGCTGCGCGCGCGCTGAACAAATGCCGGGCGGGGTCTTGCAGGGCAATCTGAACGAGTTAGTTCAGTCTTGCGTGCCATTGCGGGACAGACTAAACTGAACCGGTCGGTTTAGACCAGCCGCGTTTGACCAGCCAAGCATGGGCCGATTTGCCCCAAGACGGACGGCAAAGGGATCGTGCAACCGACAAGATCGCCGACCACGAGGACATGAATGCGCATCTTTCCGATCATTACAGCGACCCTTGTCTGCGTGGCCCTGTATTTCTTGATCCTCGACCGGCAGACATTGCTGGATTTCGCCGCCCGCTTCGGCGCGGCGGACACAACTGAGCAGGCCGCAGACCCCGCGCAAGCCACAGCTACAGCCATCTGCCGCCGAAACGACTGCAGATAGCACCACCGAAGACGCGCGCATCCATGTCGTCGCCCGCCGGTCCGTGGCGCAGGTAACGGAAAACGCCGTCGTGCTGCGCGGCCGGACCGAGGCGTTGCGGCAGGTCGTGGTTGCGGCCGAAACCTCGGGCCGGATCGTGCTCGAGCCGCTGCGCGCTCGGCGCCGAGGTGGCCGAGGGGATCTGCTTTGCGAGATCGACAGCCGGCACCCGCCTTTCCGCGCTCGCCGAGGCCGAGGCCCGCTTGCTCGAAGCGCAGGCCCGCCTGCCTGAGGCACAGGCGCAACTGCCGCTGGCGCGCGCCCCGTCAGGCCGAAGCCGAGGCGTCGCTGAATGCCGCCCGCATCGACGGCAATGCCGCCGCGCGGCTGAGCGAAAGCGGCTTTGCCTCGGAAACCCGCGCCGCAAGCGCGGCCGCCGGGTGCTCCTCCGCCGAGGCCGCCGTGTCATCTGCCGCCGCTGGCGTCAAGCCGCGACGGCCGCGATCCAGAGCGCGCAAAGCGGCATACTTGCCGCCGAGGCCGCCGTGACCCGCGCCGAGGATGAATTGACCCGCCTTGCCATCCACGCCCCTTTCGCGGGGCTTTTGGAAAGCGACACCGCCGAGCTGGGCAGCCTGATGCAGCCGGGCGCGCCTTGCGCCACGATCATCCAGCTTGACCCGATCAAGCTGGTGGGCTTCGTGCCCGAAGCGAATGTGGACAGGATCAGCCTTGGCGCCGAGGCGGGCGCGCGGCTGGCCTCGGGGCGGCAGGTGACCGGACAGGTGACCTTCCTCAGCCGCTCGGCCGATCCGCAGACCCGCACCTTCCGGGTGGAGATCACCGTGCCGAACGCCGATCAGACGATTCGCGACGGGCAGACCGCCGATATCTTGATCCGGACCGAGGGCACATCGGCCCATCTGCTGCCCGCCTCGGCCATGACGCTGAGCGATGCGGGCGCGTTGGGGGTGAGGGTGGTCGTGGACGGGATCGTGGAATTCGTGCCGGTCCGCATGATCCGCGACACCGCCACCGGCGTCTGGCTGACCGGGCTGGACGAGGTCGCCGATGTCATCACCGTGGGGCAGGAATTCGTGACCGAGGGGACGCCCGTGCGGGTCACCTTTGAGGAGCTGTCGCAATGATTGGGATCGTCGACTGGGCCGCCAGCCGTGCGCGCATGGTCGTGGCCTTCGTCATCTTGTCGCTGACGGTCGGCACGGCGGCCTATGTCGGCCTGCCCAAGGAGGGCGAGCCCGATATCGACATTCCGGGCTTGTTCGTCTCGGTCCCCTTCCCCGGCATTTCCGCCGAGGACAGCGAGCGCCTGCTGGTGCGCCCGATGGAGGCCGAGTTTCAGGATCTCGACGGGCTGACCACGATCAGCGCCACCGCGGCCGAGGGGTTCGCGGGCATGTTCCTCGAGTTTGAATTCGGCTGGGATAAATCCGCCACCATTGCCGATGTGCGCGACGCCATGGGCCGGGCGGAGACGCAGTTCCCGGCGGGTGCCGAAAGCTATTCGATCAGCGAGATCAATTTCTCGGAGTTTCCGATCATCATCGTGGCGCTCTCGGGCGATGCGCCCGAACGCACGCTGATCCGGCTGGCCAACGAGATGCAGACGGCGCTTGAGGCACTTTCGCCGGTGCTGGAGGCGGGGCTTGCGGGCACGCGCGAGGAAATGCTCGAGGTCATACTCGATCCTCTCGCGCTCGAGGTTTATGACGTCACCGCCGCTGACCTGATCAATGCGGTCGTCAACAACAACCAGTTGATCGCCGCGGGCGAGGTGACGACCGAAAACGGGGCCATCTCGGTCAAGATCCCGTCCAGTTTCGACGGCGTGGCCGATGTCTACGCCCTGCCGATCACGGTGAACGGTGACCGGGTGGTGACGCTGGGCGAGCTGGCCGAGATCCGC
Source organism: Roseicyclus sp. (assembly GCA_018401055.1). Next base: position 38,436 of record JAGYLB010000102.1, on the reverse strand, counting down.
TTGACCTATGAGGACCGGATCGGTACCGCGCGCTTCAACGGCGAGACGACGATCGCGCTTCAGGTGGTCAAGCGGCAAGGCTTCAACATCATCGACACCTCAGCGTTGGTGCGCGAGACGGTTGAACGGGTGCGCAGCCAATGGCCGGCCGAGTTGCAGGCCTCGGTGCAGGTCACCACGACGCTGGATCAGTCGGTGACGGTGGCCGACATGGTGCGCCAGCTGGAAAGCTCGGTGCTGACGGCCATCGCGCTGGTTATGATCGTGGTGCTGGCTGCCCTTGGCACGCGGTCGGCCATGCTGGTGGGCTTTGCCATCCCCACCTCTTTCATGCTGGCCTTCGTGCTTTTGGGCATCATGGGGGTGGCGATTTCCAACATCGTGATGTTCGGGCTGATCCTCGCCGTCGGCATGCTGGTCGATGGCGCGGTGGTGGTCGTGGAATACGCCGACAAGCGCCTGCAGGCGGGCGCGCGGCCGATGCAGGCCTACACGGATGCGGCCAAGCGGATGTTTTGGCCTGTCGTGGCCTCGACCGCGACGACGCTCTGCGCCTTTTTGCCGATGCTGTTCTGGCCCGGTGTGGCGGGTGAATTCATGGGGATGTTGCCGGTCACGATGATCTTCGTGCTCTCGGCCTCGCTGATCGTGGCGCTCATCTACCTGCCGGTTCTGGGCGGCGTGGCGGCGCGATTCACGCGTGTCGTGGACCGGGCCTCGGCGCTGCTGACGGGGCTGGTGCCTTGGTATCTGGTGCGGCTGGCCATGACGCTGGCGGTCGGCTACCTGATGTTTCTGGGCGCGATGCAGACGATCAACCCCGGCGTGCTGATCGCCATGCCCGCCGATGCAAGCCCGATGCTGCGCATGGCGCCCGGCGCGCTGATCTTCGTGGCGGCCTCGGTGATGTCGGTCCTGCTGGGATCAGTGCAGATCGCGCGCAAGCCGCGACCGGTGCAGGCGGGCTACAGGCGCACGCCCTTTGGCTGGGTCATCCATGCCATCGTGGGCAACCCGGTGATGCCGGTCGTCACCATCGTGGCGGTCATCGCCTTTGTCATGGCGACCTTCAGCTACTTTGGCGAGAACAACAACGGTGTCGAGTTCTTCGTCGAGACCGAACCCGAAAGCGCCATCGTCTATGTTCGCGCGCGGGGCAACCTGTCGATCACGGAACAAGACGCGCTGGTCCGTCAGGTCGAAGAACGGGTGCTGCAGCAGCCCGGCATCCGCGATATCTTCGCCTTCGCGGGCGACGGGGGCCTGAACAACAACACCGGCGGCGCCGAAGCGCCTGCAGACACCATCGGCCAGGTCCAGATCGACCTCGAACCCTGGGGCGCGCGCGTCGGCGGCAACGTGATCCTCGACGAATTGCGCGCGCGCCTTGCCCGCCCAATCTGCCAGGCATACAGACCGAGATCCTCGCCGCCGCCAATGGTCGCGGGCGAGGCAAGCTATCTGGCTTGCGTCTCGCATCCGGCGAGAACTGGGAAGAGCTGCAGGAGGCGACGCGGATCGCGCGCGCCCGCTTCGAAGGCCTAGACGGTTCCATTGACGCCTTTGGTGGAGATTACCCTGCCCCTGCCCGGCATCGACTGGCAGATCGACGTCGATGTCAAGGCGGCGAGCCGATTCAGGGCCGACGTGGCGACCGTCGGCGCGATGGTGCAACTGGTCACGCGCGGCATCTTGCTCGACACGATGCGGGTTCCGACCTCGGACGAGGAAATCGAGATCCGCGTCCGCTTTCCCGAAGAGCAGCGCGTGCTGTCCACACTCGACAGCCTTCGGGTGCGGACACAGGACGGTCTGGTGCCGCTGTCGAACTTCGTCACCTACACCCCCGCGCCGCAACTGGCCGAGATCAACCGCATCGACCAGCGCCGCATCTTTGACGTGAAAGCCGATGTGATCGCGGGCCTGTCACGTGTCGATGACGCGGAGGGTGCGACGCTGGGCTATCTGCGCGAAGTCGAGGCCAGTGCCACGGGCGGGACCGCCGACATCACCCTTGGTGAAATGTCGTGGCAGATCTATGCGCTCACCGAGGGGCAGACGGTCGAAAGCCTCGCCGCCGGGCTGCGCGCGGAGACGGCGGTATTGGTGCCGGTCAACGCCAATGAACGCATCGCCGCGATCACGACCTGGATCGAGACGGAAAACCCCTTTCCCGCCTCGGTCACATGGGAATGGGCAGGCGATCAGGAGGATCAGGCCGAAAGCGAGGCGTTTCTGGGCCAGGCCTTCGGGGCGGCGCTGGGGCTTATGTTCATCATTTTGCTGGCGCAGTTCAATTCCGTCTACAACTCCATCCTCGTGCTCTTGGCGGTGATCTTGTCGACCACAGGCGTGCTGATCGGGATGCTGGTGATGGATCAGACCTTCTCGATCATCATGACCGGCACCGGCATCGTCGCGCTGGCGGGGATCGTGGTGAACAACAACATCGTCTTGATCGACACCTATCAGGAATACGCCCGCTACATGCCCCGGCTAGAGGCGATCACCCGCACCGCCGAGGCGCGTATCCGCCCCGTGCTGCTGACCACGATCACGACCATGGCAGGGCTTGCGCCGATGATGTTCGGCATCAGCCTCGATTTCGCCAATGGCGGCTATTCGGTCGACAGCCCGACCGCGCTGTGGTGGAAACGGCTCGGCGACCGCCGTGGTCTTCGGCCTTGGCATCGCCACCGTTCTGACGCTGGTGGTGACGCCCTCGCTTCTGGCGCTGCGGATATGGTTCTGGACCATCCTTGGCTGGGTTGCGCGCGGTCTGGCGCGGATGGGCGCGGGCAGAATGGGGCAGAGGGCGCAGGATTACGCGCTGATGCGGCAGGCGCGGCGTGCGACCAACCCGACGATCTACTGGGACGAGGATCCGCGCTACGACCCCGATCCTGTCCCGCAGCCTGTCATCACGCCGGAGGCTGAAATGATGGGCAAAGCGCCGGTTGAGCCTGCAGGCGTCGCACCAGCACAACCGCCCCTGCGGGCGGCGGAATAGCACCGCAGCATGTTCAACGCGTCCGGGACGCGCGTACCGTTGGTGGCGACGGGGCGCGCGGCAAGACATTCTGCGCGCCCCTCACCGATCGCACAGCGGACCTTGGGCCTATCCTGACCCGCGGCGTGGGGCCTTGGCCCTTTTCCGCGGGGTCAGCATGATCAGCAGGAAGATCATCAACAGCGGGGTCAGCAGCAGGGAAAACAGGAAGGTGCCGAAAAACCCCAGCCGCGACCCGGTGCCCACGATGGCCACCGGGATGCACAAGACGATGTAGATCGCGCCGAGAATATAGATCATCGTTCGACCCCTTGGTGTTGCATCTGCGGTCAGGCAGTCGCGGCCGCTGCATCGAGCCGCGGCGGCCGCTGTCGCGTCGAGGTCTTGCGGCGCGACGCGAAAAGGTCGGAAGCCATATCCCGTCCCTTGGCATAGGCCGCTTGCGCCTGCGGCACATTGGAGCGCGGATCGAAGTCGAACAGCGTGCCGCCCATTTCGAAGTGACCGATGAACATCTTGCCGATCACATAAGAGGTCGCCGCGTTGGCGATGGGCAGCGTGACCGTGCCTGCCGCCGTCCCGATTCCCGGCACCAGCTTGGCGAGGCTGAAGCCTACGGTGACTGCCGCGCCAACCGATCCAAGGGCGGCCATCAGGGTCAGGATCGCGCCCCGCGCCACGGATGCCTTGAAGGGTTGATCGTAAAGCGCGCACAGCCTGTTTACGAGGACCACGTTCGACGCGACCCCGGTGGCAATGTCGAGAAGCGGGATCGGGATCAGGCCCAGACCCAGCGAGGCAATCATGTGTTCCTTCACGATCATCTCGGCGCGGAACTGACGCTCTTCAGCATTGCGAGGCGGCAAGGTGCCATCCTCGGACTCCGCGCCGTTGCGCAGGACGGGCGTGTCGGTGTGACCCGTATCCGCGCCGGTCCCGCCTGCGGCGGTGGTGGTGTCCGTTTGCGGTTCCGCAGCGGCAGAGGCGGTTTTGTCAGCGGTCTTGGATGTGGTGGGCGGCAAAATCTCTCAGTCTTGCGCCGGATGACAGGACGATCCGTGCCAGCGCGAATGGGGCCTCGAGGGCAAGAAAAGGGGCAAGCACGAGCCTGCGCCTCACGATGATTCTCTCCTTGGGACGAAACTCGACGGGAACACGCTTCTCCTTGTATCATGAATGGTTACGGAATGGGACATTGCCTTAGTTCCTTTGACTTCCGGTTGCTGGTGGCAATCCGTTTTCATTGGGAACCATAGGCCATGGCTGTGTCGGATCGACTGTCAGCGGCGCATCGACGCCGCCGATCCACGCCCCGAGGGGGGCGACGACCGGTGCGGAAGGGAAATCGAGAACCGGGGGCGCGATGGTCAGCGGCGGCACCGACATTTCCGGAAACAAAGGGTGTCAGTGCCCCGAGAATCGAGCGAGCCCAGTCGCCCCGTGGCCGGTTCAACCGCGGGCGGCGGTCCCGCCGGCAGGGACCCGATTTCACCGCCCAGAATGATCGGCATCTGGTCTTCGCCCGATCCGATTACAACGATCTTTGCATTGGTGGAGGTCGCAAGGCGCACCGTCGCGTCGATCCCTTGCCATGTCAGCACCTCGGGCGTCAGCGCCGAGGCGACGATGGAATAGAAATTCTGCAGGCCGATGGCCTCTATGCGGCGGCGTTCGGCCTCCGCCCGCTGGCTTTCGAGAATGAAATCGTAGGATTCCGCGATCTGCTCCTGTTCGAGTTTCCGCTCGATGGCCAGCCGCACGATCTCGGGCAATTCCAGCCGCATGATCAGGACCGACGAGAATTCGACCAGATCCCGCACGGCGGTGCGCGACAGCTCATCCGCGATCTGGCCCTGAAAGGTCTCGAAATCGGTGGAATAGACCGCATGAGAGGTGTAGCGGCCAAAAACCTCACGCACGGTCGAGACCACGATGGGTTCGATCACGCGCTCGCGGTAATTGGGTCCCAGTTCCTGATGCAATTCTCCCAAGGTGGTGGGATGCGGACGGTAAAGGACCGAAATCTCGATGTCGAAGCCCATCCCCTCGGACGACAGCGCCCGCATGATGTGGCGGCTGTTTTGCAACCGGATTTCGTAGGTGTAGAACCGGTCCCAAGGGAACTTGACCACCAGCCCCTCGTTATAAACCTCGGTCTGGGTGCCGCCAAAGAACGGGTCGTAGCGCACGCCGATCTCGCCGGGCAGGACGTAGACGAAGATCGAGCGCGACAGCGCCATCATGAGGAAGCCCGCAAACACGATGGCCGCAACCGGATAGACGAAGAAACCCCGCCGCACCAAGGGGATGCGAATGTCGTCATCCACCGCGCGAGGGTCGAGGTCGGTGTCGTTGGGATGCGTCATGCCGATCGCAGCGAAAGCTGCCCTTCTTCCATGAAGTAAAGCCTGTCGGCCTTGTCGAAATACCGCTCATCATGCGAGATCACGAGCACGGCTTTGCCGCGCGCCTTGAGACCCGGCAGGATTTCCTCGTAGATGCGCCGCCGAAAACCGGGGTCTTGTTCGGCGGCAATCTCGTCAAACACCATGATGTCTCGATCCTCCAGCATGGCGATGGCCAGCGCCAGACGCTTGCGCTGGCCCGTCGACAGGCTGAGCGTGGTGAACCGCCCGTTCTTGTAGGCGGTCTTGCCTTTCAGGCCGACCTCATCGAGGGCGGCATCGACCGCCTCCTCGGTGATGTCGCGTTTGCCGTAGAGCCTGTCGAACAGATGGAAACTGGCGAAAACCGCCGAAATCCGCTGTCGGAACGAGATGACATTGTCGGGTGTCACCGGCATTCCGTTCCAGCAGACCATCCCCGATGTCGGATCATAAAGACGGCACAGGTTGCGCAAAAGCGTCGTCTTGCCCGACCCGTTGCCGCCGATGATGAACACGATCTCGCCGCGCGAGAGCGAAAAATCGCAAGGTCCGATGCCGAAGGTCTCGCTGGTCTTGTCGCGGGGCGGATAGGTGTAGCACAGCCGCTCCAGCGTCAGCGCCTCGAAGGGCGGCAGGCCAAGGCTCGGCACTGGTTTCCTTGTGCTGGATCGCCTTGAGTTGGCGTTCGAGTTTGCGCAACTCGGTGAAGGCCGCATCCCCGCGCAAGATCGTGGGCATGATGCGCAACAGCCCCTCGATCAACAGCCAGATGACCGACGAGACATAGACGATCTTCATCGCCGTGGCCGCGCTGTCGACATATTGCGGCGTGATGAAGGTGACCGACCCAAGCAGCAGGTAGAAACTGGCAAAGACCAGAACGCCAAAGGCGATCATGGAATCGAGCGCCTGCAGCCGCGCCTGCCGCGCCCTGACGGCCCGCACGGTCAGGTAATTGCCGAACAGATCATCGGTCCGGTCTCGGTCCATCCTCGCCTCGGCCAGACCGTCGAGCAGATGGTCGAAACTGTCGAAAAACTCACGCTCGGCGCCCTGCCCCAGCGCCATCGCCTCGCGCGCCTTGTCGGTGCGCAGGCGGCTGGCCAGCACCACGATGACGGTCAGCGCCACCACCAGAACTGCCGCCATCATCGACAGGGTCGCCACGTAGATCGTGGCCAGAACGAAGGTCACGGCAGAGGCCACGCCTTGGGTCAGCACCGCCGGGCTTTCGGCAAGGATCTGGGCGTTGCGCGCCAGCGTGGACTTGATCTTTTCCTGCCCGATCATCTCGACCTGGACCAGATCGGCCTCTTTCAAAAGGCGGGCATACTGGACGCGCATGTGATGCGCGATCCCCTCGCCCACGGCGTTCATGATGCGCGTGGTCTCGCCCCGTGACACGACGGTGATGGCGCAGACCAGAATGAAGGCGGCGAACATCTCGTAATCCGGCCCGGCGGCAGGGTCGTAATCGGTCACCGTGTTGACCAAGATCGCCACCCCCAGCGTTCCAAGGCTGGACAGCGCCACATAGACATAGACGCTGCGCCCGCTGGACAGGATCGCACGATGAACGACGGTGACGAATTCCATGGGTTTGTCCCGTTCCTCAGGCCGTATCGTGGTCTTGCGGTTTGCCCGCGTGCTTGTCGTGCTCCTCCAGCGCGACCTCCAGCCGTTCCGTCAACTCGATCAGCCCGTGCAGCAAGGTGGTCAGGCCGATCAGGATGACCGCGTGGTGAAGTTCGAAAAAGCCCTCGTAATCGGGCAGGGTCTCCTCGAGGAATTCGTTGATCCCGATGAACAGGAGGCCAAAGCCGACCAGCACGTTCAGCACCGGATGGCGCGACAGCTTGGACAGCGGCCCATGAACCACCCTTGCGATGCGCAAGGCCAAGGGCATTCGGGGCGGTTGGGGGGAGCGGGTCATGCCGGGCATCCTACATCGCCACGACACGTGGGGCGGCGGCATCGCGGTTGGCATCCACGAAAGCCGCAAGCTCGCCGATGGTCAGTTCGGCGCGGGGCTGCCCCCCCGGCAAGAGCAGTGGCTCATACATGATCTTCCTGCCGACAGCCTGCGTAATGAGCGCCAGCACATTCAAGAGGTCGATCGAGGTCAGGCCGAGGTCGGCGCGCAGCCGCGTGTCAACATCCAGCCACTCGGGATCGACGTCGTTTCGGACCTTGGCAATGCTATCCGCTATGATGTGACTAGTCGACATGCGACATCCCCTTCTCGGCTGATGTTGGTTTTGGCTCGGCAAGGCGCATGGCGATGTCGCGCGCCTCGGCTTGCGGCAGGTAGCACAGGGCGACGTGATGGGCCTCGGCCTGCAAGAAGGTCACCGGGACCTCGACCGAGGCCACCGAGATGAAAAGCGACCGGCGGCCCTGCATCTTGGCCCGGAACCGGGTCGGCGCGCCCATCAGGCCGGTGCCAAGCGCCTTTGCAACGGCTTCCTTGGCGCACCAGACCGCCTTTGGGCCGTAGGCCTTCAGCACATCTGCCTCGGATGGGTCAAAGGCAAGCGTGTTGCGAGTGAACGGGTCGTCGGGGCCTGCCATGGGTTCAATGTCGATCCCGACAGCAATGCCGGGGGGCGCCACCGCGCCGATGGCGGCCCCGATGCTGTGCGAGATCGAGCAGGGCAATTGCGCGCCTGTCGGCAGGATCAGCGACGGGCGACCCTGCGCATCTTGCGCCACGCCCAGTTCGGCCAGATCGGCGGCCATTGGATCGGCCAGCATCGCCAGACCCGCCTCCTTGACGGCGATCCGACCCAAAAGCCATTCCTCCTGCCGGGGACCGCGCGGGGGCAGCGCATGAAAGGCGGCGCGTTCGCCTTCAGACAGGCAGGCCACCGCCAGCGAGCGCACCCAGATGCGGTTGCTTGTGGTCAAGAACCCGCGCTCGAAGCCGGGGATCATCCGGACCGCGATGCCTGCCGGGGCCGCGACCGGGGTGGCCAGTGATCCCCCTCGCGCCCTCTGAAAAAGCTGGCCTCGAACCGGCGCGGCCAATGGATGAAGACCATCTTCATCCCCTCGACCCGGATCAAGATGCGCCCGTCAGCACCACGGTAATCCAGATCGCCGGTCAGCGTGCCGCCCATCGCCTTCCTGCCGAGTGACGACCCGCAGGGGGTGCCCGGCCCGGGTTTCGGGGCGAAAAAGCGGATCGCGTCGACAAAGACGGGAAACAGGCCGAAACTGCCGGTGGTCGCGTGCTTGTGGTGCAGGGCCAGGATCTGCCCGGCATTGTCCAAAAGCGGCCCATGGACCACACGCGACACGCACGGATCGGTGGCAAAGAACCGATCCCTCGGCGGGTGTCAGTCCCACGGCCACCTTGATCGCGGCCTCCGACCAGCCCGCGACGGTTCCGATGCTGGTGAAGGAGGGCCCATGAAACAGACGGGCGGCAAAATCCTCGCCGGTGATCATCGGGTTGCCGTCGGGATAGGTTGCGGGCGGGGGCGGCAAGGCGTCGGGCAAGGGTTCGGGGGGCGCCGCATAGGCGCGCGCCAGAACAATCTCGCAGGTCGCGGCCAGACCGGTGCTGTCGTCTTGCGCATTGGGGTGGTGCAAGGTGGCGGCAAACCTGCGGCAGCGCGGTGTCGGCTTCGGGGCGCCGCTGCAGCTCCAGCCGCAGCTCGATTGTCCCGCTGTCGCCCGCGATCCAGCGTTGGCCGCGCAGGCCCTCGATCCGGGACACGACCCACCCCCGACCGGCCAGTTGCATCGCGCCCGAGGCCGCGATCTCGGCCGACATCATGAGCGGCAGAACCGGCAGCCCCGTCCGGGCAGGATCGACGGATCGCGCCTTGCAAAAGGCGTGGTCCCGAGAAACGTCTGGCGCTCGGGATCAGGATCAGCGTGGCCGTCAAGCCATCGCCGCGGATGTCCACGTGGGTGGCACCGAACTGGGTCAAAAAATCGGGCGCGGGCTGCTGTCAGGCCGGCGGCGGGATCGGGGCCGTCCTGATACGGGGCGTCGTGCACCGGACAGGGTTCGAGATCCGATCCGCCAGCGACGCGAACACCCGTTTTTCTCCTTCCAGATGGTCCCGCATCAGGTCGAAATGGGCCGTCACGATCGCGGCGCGTGCGGCGCCCCCCCGGGTCAAAGCCCGGGCGAGGCAGGAGTCGGTGCTCAGCTCGTCCGGAGCCGCAGCCATGATGCCGGGCGCAACCTTGGGCCGTGGCGCCGCGACAGCGGAGACCTCAGCCCGCGCGAGGAATCTGTGTCTGGGCGATCTCTCCATCCGCCGGGATCCGGTCCACAAGGCCCAAGGCAAAGACTTGCGCCAGCATGCGGGGCAGTGACGTGCCGTCGGGCCGGCTTTCCTCGTCAACCGAAAGCGCGCTGTGGGGCAGCGTGCCCAGCCTGTCGCGCACGAAACCCGCCAACCGCCCACCGGGGCCGACGTCGATGAAGACCCGGATGCCGTCTTGGTACAGGCGTTCGATCGCCTTGCCGAAGCGGACGGGTTCGCTCCACTGCCGGGTCGCGGTCTCGATGATCGCCTCGCGCGTTTCGGGAAAGGGCGCCCCCGTATACCCGCTGTAAAGCGGAACCCGTCCCGGTCCGAGGTCGAGCAGGCCGTACTCACTGATGAACCGGGCGGCGACCGGGCCGAAATGCCTTGTATGATAGGGCGCGCCTATCGGCAGGCGCAGGGCCAACAGCCCCTCGTTGCGCAGGGGCGCGAGCCTGCGTTCCAGCACCGAGGCAGGGCCCCAGACCACCTTCTGGCTGGGACAATTGTCCATCATCAGCAAGACGGTATCATCGAGCACCCCGTCCAGTACCGAAGCATCCATCGCAGCGGGCAAGGCAAGCGCCATGCAAATGGGCCTGTCCCCGTCCTTGGCGTCCGTCGCCGTGTCGCCAAAACTTGCATCGGCCCGCGAGAACAGCGCCGACATATGCGAGAGTACCGAGAATTGCCCCCGCCGCGTCGCCGTGCGGATCACACCGGCCGCGATCAAGGCCGCATTCTCGCCGTTGGAATGGCCCAGCATGGCATCAGGGCGCAGGCCCATGCCTGTGAGCAGGTCGTGATGGGCCAGCGCGGCGGTCAGGCACGCATAACCGCCACCTGCCAGACCGTGGAACGTCTGCGCCATAGGGCTCTCGGGGTCCCAATCCTCCAGCAGCAGACGGCTGGGCAGCGGAGCCAGATCGACCGGGTAATGCCGATCCAGCGCATCAAACCAGTCCCGCAGGGCCGGGTGGGTCGCAAGGCTTGCCCGCAGCATGCCGCGATATTGCGCCCCTTGTCCGGGGAAGAGGAAAGCGACCTTTTCCCGCCGCGCCTCGGGGTTGAAGGCAAGGCCCGACGGATGGGTGACACGCCCCTTGGCGGTCTCCACCAGCTTGCAGGCCAGCGCCCGTATCCGGTCCGGACTCGTCGCCGGGGCGCAGGACAAAGGCCAGACGCACCATCTGGCCTGCCCGCGCCGGTCCGATGGGACTGCCCGGACGCCAGGCGTCAAGCGCGGCCAGCAGACCAGCCCTGTCGTCCGCCGCCAAGGTCACCACCTCGACCCTGTTCCCGCTCAACCGGGGCGGGTCGCGGGCGGCATCGTCGCGCGAAGACGATGGTGCGGCCGTCTGTGCAGAACCAGCGCCGCCTCGCGCAGGATGGCGCCGCTGATCCACGGGCGCGGGGCGGTCCCGTGCCCGGTGACATCCGGCCCCAGCCTGCGGTCGTGCAAGGCCACCGACAACGTCCAGAGCGCCTCGGCGGCGTCGGCCCCTTCAGGGCGGCGATCCAGCCATAGCGGCGGGCGGCGGCGGTCCGGCGCAGGCAGGTCGCCTCGTGCCAAGGGCGATGACCACATCGGGCAAGACCTCGGGCGGCCTGTCCAGCACCACAAGCTCCTGCGCGCCCGGCGCGGGGGCGGCCAGAAAGCTCAAGCCGCCCCCGGCGCACGCGAGGCGCCCCGTGTGCAGCGCAAGCCCGATCCGCTCGGGCAGAGCAGCCTCGGGGGCCGCACCCGCCGCATCGGTGGTCGAAGCCAGCAGATCAGGTTTGATCCAGATCCTCACGGCGCAGCCCGGATCACGACTTCGAAGCCGAGCGCGGCGATGCCCTCGGTGCCAGAGGCAAGGGTCGCGCGCCCCGAAAGCCCCGCGCCCTCCAGCAGGGCCTGCATCTCGTCCGGGGTCAGCTTTTCCTCAAGCGTGGTGGGCAGATACCCGACCTTGGCGCGCATGGCGTTGAAGCGGTCCATCAGATCGCGCGGCATGTCGCGGCGGGCGTCATGGATCAACCCGATCCCGCCGGGGCGCAGCACGCGCGCCATCTCGCGCAGGGCGGCGATCTTGTCGGGCAGGTGATGGATCGTGGCGCGGCTCACGACCATGTCGACGCTGGCATCTTGCAACGGCAGCGCCTGCGCATCGCCCTGCCGCATCTCGGCGGGGACGCTTTGGGCGGCGAAGCGCGCATTTCCGGCCTCGACCATGTCGTCGAACAATTCCAGCCCGATCATCGTCCAGCCGGCAAAGGCGTCGCAGTGCGACAGCCTGTCGATCACCATGCCGGTGCCCGCGCCCACATCGACGAAAGTGCCGATCTCGGTCGGGCGCAGCGCTTCGCAGCGGTCAAGGAACAAGGCGTCCCAAGGCCCCAGAACGACCTCGGAAAAGCGGTCGTAATCTTGCGCGTCTTGCCGGTTTCGCAGGCCCTGAGCGGTCCATTCAGCTGCCATCATAACCATCCTGTGGGAAAGGAAGCGAGGTGGTCGCGCGCCGTTTGTCGGCGCACGCCAAAGGCGGGGCGCTGCTGGCGTTCCAGCACATGCGCGGTGATGCCCACGCCGCGCGCCATCATCGCAAGGCCAGCGGCAGCGGCAGGGTCGCGCACACCGGCGCCGATCATCGCGGCACCGCAGGCAGAAATCGACATTGGGGCAAGACCCGTCTTGTCACGCATCCGCGCGCAGGCCGCATCATAGACCGCCCAGACCCGGGGAGCGGCCCCGAGCAGGCCCGCACGGGCGCGGATGGAAGGCGGGCGTGGGTCCTCGTTCAAAAGCGGATGGCCAAAGCCCCCGATCTTCTGCCCGGACGCCAGCATGTGATCGAGCGCGGCGCTGATCCGCGCCCCGGCCTGCGCGCTGTCGTCATCCCCGGTCAATGCCGCATCGAGCAGCGCCACGGCCTGCATCGTCGCCCCGATGTGCAGCGGACCTGCAGCCGCGAAGCCCGCGGCCAGGGCCTGTACGATCGAGACGCCTGTTCCGATCGCGATACGCGGGATCATGACCGAAGGCGGCAAGGGGCCGAAGCCGCCCATCCAGCCCACCAGCACATCCTCGAACAGCGCCAGATCCGTTGCCGCAATAGTGGCATCCGTGCTGCAAAGCGCGCGTGCCTGCGCGACAATACCAGAGCCCAGTGCCGCGCCACCGGCAAGCCCCGCGCCCCCGCCGCCATGCGGCGATCAGGGCTGGCACAGAAGCACAGACGGCAAGCCCCTGCCCCGCCCCTCGCGGCAGGTGCGGAAGCGCCGCGTGCAGCACTGCCCCCTCGGATTTTCCAATGGCACAAAGACCCGCCATCACGGCGCTCCGGCAGATCGGCGCCCGCGCCAGCCGCAAGCTCTGCGATGCGGGCTGCAGGATGATCGGGGCCGATCAGGGCCAGTACCTCGGCCATGGCGTCGTCCAGCGTGGCCGCGTCGCTGCCCGGATCGTCCAGCACGAAAAGCGCTGCTTGGGCAAAGTTCAGATGCCCGATCAGGTCGGTCACGGACCGGCCCCGGATCTCCAGCCGGTCCGGCTCGATCGAGACCCCGTCGATGTCGGTGCCCCGGTAGCGTTGGGCAGGCGCTGTGGCAGCGTCCTCCATCACGCGGGCCGTTCTTCGTAAGTGTCGAGAAAGGTGAACCCGACGTTGTGAAACATCTTGAGCCCGTAATCGAGGGTGATGGCCGGATGATGCGCCGGGAACAGTTTGCGGAGCTTTCCCTGTTCGGAGTCTGGCGCGGCAGGATGGGGGTCGGTGGCGAGAACCTTGGTGAAAGGTCGCGCGCGAAATCGGTCCGCGCGATCCAGAGCCCGCCGTTCAGATGCTTGTAATCCGACCTCTGCGCCCCCGGCAGGCCAAGCTCGAAGCCCGAAAGATCCTCGGCATTGGGCCAGCTGAGCTGGCAGGCGCCAAAGACCATGTCCGCCCCCGGGAAATCGCGCGCCATGTCATCGACCAGCCGGTCGGGATCGCCCGCAAGGATCGCGTCGCGGCTGTCGGCATGCACGACCCAAGGCGTCGTGATGCCCTCCAAAGCATTCAAGATCGCTTGCGGTTTGTGGATGGCATTGACCCAGTCGGGAAATTCCGCCCACCCACGACCACCGGCACTCCCAGATGGGCGCAACTGGTCTCGAACAGGCCCATCGCACCATGGCCGTTGTTGCAAGTCAGAACCGAGATCCGCTCGCTCGCCCCGATCCGGCGCGCGGGCGCGTCAAAGACATGGGCCCGGATGCGCGGCCAGACCGGTTTGTAGTCGTGGTAGCCCTGCGCATGGAACAGCAGCGGCTCCGATGCCGTCAGGGTGTTGTAAAAACGGGTCCGCGCCCTTGGGGCTGTCGATACCTCCACGATCAGGCGGCTTTCTCGAGCGCGAAAGCCGGCCCACCCAGACGCACGAGGATCGAGCGCTTGCCGCCATCGGTCTCCGCCCGCCCGTGCAAGACGCGGTGGTTGTCGATCAAGACGATATCGCCCTGTTGCCACGGAATCTTGCGGGTCAGGCGATCAGATGTCTTGCGGACATCGTCCATCACGGCAGACGGGATCTCGCTGCCATCGGCGGCGCGCACGACCATGGGGCATTCGGCGCTGCGCAGACCGGGCAGGTTCTTGGCGGCCCAGCCCGATTTGAACGCCATCTCGCCCAGATAGATGAAGAGCGCGTTGTTGATGAAAAGCGTGTCCTCCCCATGGCGGCGCAGGGCGGAGCATTCGAATTCCGCCTGCACCGTCCCCGTTTCGGGGTCATGCGTCATGGTCAGATCATTCTCGGCCGCAAAGGCGCGCGCCTCGTCCAGATCGTCGGTCATGAAGGTGGCCTGCCAATCGCCCTCGACCAGATTGCGGACGTATTTGATGTTGTTTTCGGCAAACCACGCCTGCGTCTCGGGCGTGAGTGCCTTGAACAGCGTCGCACCGTCGCACAGCGTCGTCTGCCCGCCCTCCTTGGGCGGCACCTCGGCGTAGAACCACAGCAATTGAGGGGGATATTTCATGTAATACATCTCGCCATGCAGCGGGATGCCGAAGCTTTGGGTATGGCCCGTGGTGGTCAGGACCGTGCTGTGCCCGCCCACCGCCTCGCGGTCGAGCATGGCAAAACGCAGACCGCCGCCGCGATAATTCGAGAAATCCTCGGTCAGACGGTCGGAAAATGCGACGAAGCCCTCGGTTTCATGGGTAAAGCCGCGAAACAGCAGCACGCCGTAATGCCGCAACAGCGCGCCCACATGATCGGGCGAAATGTCGTCAAGCGCCCTGCCCCGCGCCTCAATGATCGCGCCGATCCCATCGTCGATGGGGGATGCCACGAAATCTTGTTCCAATACCTGTGTCCCGTCCATGGTTCTTTGTCCCCTTGGTGTCATCATCTGTCCGTCGGGCGTTCCGCGCCGAGGTTTTCCATCCAATTGCCCCGACCCGCGATCAGTTCCACCGGGCTGTCCGCGTCCGACAAAGCGGCATTGGCCACCGCCACGCCAGCCGTCAGGTCGATCGGGTGGATGCCGCGCGCGATGAACTGCGCGTTGACGGCCTCCGACGCCATGCCCGCCCCGCCCCACGGACCCCAGTTGATCGAGGCGACCCGCACATCGGGACGGCTGGCCTTGAACCACAGCGCAGCGCGGTTCGGCACCTCGTTGGCGGCGCCGTAATCGGCCTGACCCCGGTTGCCGAGCCGTCCGGCGATGGAGCTGAAGAACAAGACATGCCCGTAGCCCTGCGCCGCCTTGTGCGTCAGCAAAACATCCAGCGCGGCGGTCTTGGTGCCGAACACCCGGTCGAACGAGGCGGGCGTCTTGTCGGCGATCAGCTTGTCCTCGAGCAGACCCGCGCCATGGACCAGCGCATCAATCCGGCCATGGGTGTCGACGAGCCGGTCCATGAGGGCGGAAACCGCCACCCGGTCGGACAGGTCGATGGCATGCACCTCGACCGCGAAACCGTGGTCGCGCAGGTCTTGCAGGCCCGAGCGCGCGGCACGGTCGCGCAAGATCCGCTCGATCCGCGCCTCGATCTCGGGAGGACGGGGCATTGTGCCTTGGGCGCGGGCCTGCGCGATCAGGGCGCGGCGGAGCGCCTGCGCGTCAGGGGCTGCGGCAAGATCGTGGTCCTCTGCTTCGGGTTCCACACGCCGGGCCAGCGCCATGACGCGCGCGCCAGGTGCCGCGATGGCCTTGAGCGTGGCCGCCGTCACGCCGCGCACCCCGCCCGTCGCAAGGATCACGGATTTGGGGCCAAGCGCGGGTTTGGTGGGGGCTTCGGGGGGCGCGCAGGCGACGACATCCAGCACGATTCGCCCCTGTGCGGTATATCCAACCTCGACCCGGCCTTGGGCAAAGCCCATCTCGTCTTGCAACAGCGCAGCCGCGCGCGCGTCGGGAATGTCATTCGACAGGTCGATGGCCCGGATGATCAGATCGGGATGTTCCAGCGTGACAGTATTGAGCAGACCCTGAATGCCGCCCGCGGCTGTGCTGGCCAGATCGGCGGGGGCTGGCCGCCCATCAAAGACCGCCCGCCCAAACCGCCCATGCGCGTCAGGGCGAAAATGCGCGCAGGCGCTTGCCCGTCTGGAGCGTCTGTCAGGTCGGGCAAGCAAAGCGAGATCGCGCGGTAAAGCGCAGTCGTGGCCATGGTCGTTGCCAGCGGCCAGTCGGCGGGCGGATGGCAGCCCGCCAGATGAATGACGCCCCGGATGCCGCCCAAGGCCACGCGGGCGACCGCGATGGCGTGGGGCAGGGTTTCGGGGTCGGGATCGACGATCTGATGCGGGGTGCCTGCCCCGGTGAGCACGGCGGCCACCGCGGTGGTCAGCGCCTCGGGGCCGCGCGGGAGCGATCAGGGGGCCGATATCGAGGCGCGCCCCGCGTCGGGCAGCGGGCTCAGGCGGGGCTGCATCACATGGACTGGGCAGGTTTCAAGCTGGGGCCGGGGCGCCACGGCGGGGGCGGGCATAACGGCCCCCGTCCCTGACGCCCCTTGGTCAAAAGGGCCCGCACCCTCCGCCTTGGCGATGGCCGCCATGGCAGCATCCACCCAGATGTCGAGCACCCGCTCGCGCGCCACTCGTTCGGCATCGGCACGGAAGGCATCGACCGCTTGGGGCGGCAAGGCCGCGATGAAGCGTTCGAGGATCTCCAGCCGCTTGATCGAGTCGATCCCGAATTCGGCTCACATCACGACATCGAAGGCGATCATGTCCTCAGGGTCAGCCGGTGCGGTCAACCACTGTGTCAGCTGCCTTGGCAGCGTCACCACGGCCGCACGGTCGAGGGACGCGAGCGGGGGCAGCGGCCTGCTTCTTCCCGGCACCTCCGACGCGGCCACTGGAAGGGGGCAGCGGCGGGGACGGCGGCAGGGCCATGGGTGCTGCGGCGAGATGTGGTCACCACGGCGGCTGCCAGCGCAGGGCGCGGCCCGAACGGCGGCAGGGGGCGCGACGTGGCGCGGCGGCTCGCTGGGGCGGGGTGGGGGGCTGCGCCGTCTTGCGACCCTGGCACGCCCGTCAGCGGCATGTTCATCACCTGTTCTTGCGTCTGCAGGAACTGGCGCATCGTGGCCTGATACTCGCCATGGGGCTCGGATCAGAGAGCCGTCACTTCGGCAGCGGTATCCATCAGCTCTCCTTGGGGTGCAGGGGATGCGGTGCGGGGGGTGTTGAGGCGGAGCCACGGCACGTGCCGTGGCCGGACTATCGAGGGTGCGCAGGTCGTGACCCACAGTCTCTTCGCCACCGGCGGAAGCCGGAGCCGAGGCGGATAGCGCATGCACCATCGACCAGCCAAGCCGATTTCGGCACCGCCCGCGCCGCCGCATCGGCAAGCGAGGCAAGCGTGGAGGATCCGCGCGGTGCGATCTCCGACAGATGCACAGCGTGCCCCTTGAGCCAAAGCCGCGCCAGTGTGACCAGCAGGCCCCTGAGCCCACGGCCATCGTCGAGCGATAGGATCTCGACATCGCGTCCTGACCTTCGCGGACGGACGCACGCCCGGGGCAACCCCAAGAACCTTGCCCGCCAGCTGCGACAAGACCCCGGTAGGTCCGACCTCGAGGAAACTGCGCACCCCGGAATTGTACAGCGCCTCGACCTGCGCCACCCAATCCACCGGTTCCGTCATCTGCGCCTTGAGTTGGCCCGCTATCCCCGTGGCGGCGTCGGGATATGCCGCGCCGCTGCGCGCCGAGATCACCGGGCAGTTCGGCGCATCGAACCTTGCCGCGTCCACGGCGGTGGCGAATTGCGCCGCGGCCTCGGCCATCAGGGGCGAATGAAACGCACCGCCGACGGGCAGCATGCGGATGCTCGCGCCCGCGGCCTCCAGTGTCCGCGCGGCTGCGGTTACGGCCTCGGTCGGGCCCGAGATCACGGTCTGATCGGCGGCGTTGCGGTTTGCGATGACGACATCGGAGTGCGCGGCGATCAGCGCCGAGATCATTTCTGCCGGGGCGGCGACGGCGCACATGCTGCCGGGTGCAGCACCTGCCATTGCCATGCCGCGCGCACGAAGGCGCAAAGGTCGTCACGACCCATCGCGCCCGCCGCATAAAGTGCGATCAGTTCGCCGTAGCTGTGACCGGCCGCCCGGTCGGGTCGCAACCCGACGCGGTCCAGCGCATCGACGAGACCGGAACACAGCGCGCCAAGCGCGATCTGCGCCACCTGCGGTTCGGTCAGCCGTGCCGCCTGCGCGGCCTTGGCATCGGCGTCAAAACCCGAGGGCGGGTAGATCAGGCGCGCAAGGGCGATGCCCGCCTCAGCCGCCACGCTCTCGGCGCTGCCTCCGAGGCTGTCGCGCACTTCGGGCAGGTAGACCGCTGCCTCGCGGCACATGTTGGGTCGCTGGCTGCCCTGCCCCGGAAACAGGAATGCGAGGGGCGGCAGGGGGCATCAACGCGGGCGACCATCGCCGTATCGGGCAAGGGCGAGGCGGCATCGGCCAAGTGATCGATCAGACGCGACGCCTGCCCTGCGAGGGCCGCCAGACTTTCCGCCACGATGGCCGCGCGCAGCGGCGCGTCGGCGTCGCAGGCGGCGATGGCGGCCGCCGCAATGACCTCGAGCGTCGGGCCTCCGCGATCCTGCGCGGCCAGGTCGCGCACTTGCGCCCATTTGCGGGCCAGATCCTCGGGCGTGCGCCCGGTCAGGGCGACAAGATGTGCAGGCCAACGCGCCGCCCCCGGTGCCGCGGACCCGAAAGCCGCGTGTTCTTCCAGCACCGCATGGGCATTGGTGCCGCCAAAGCCAAAGGCGCTGATGCCCGCGCGTCTGGTAGGCCCCGCGCCAGCCACGGCTGCGCACCGTCGGTGACGTAGAGCGGAAAATCCTTTTGTCCCAAGGCCCCCACCGGGCGCTCGATGCCGGGTTGGGGCGGCAAGGTGCGATGATAAAGCGCCAGCGCAACCTTTGCCAAACCGACCGCCCCGGCGGCGGTCTTGGTGTGCCCGATCAGCGCCTTGACCGACCCCAGTGCACAACTTTCGCCCGCTGCCCCAGCTTCGGTCATCAGGGACGCGACCGAGTCAAGCTCGGCCGCGTCGCCTGCGGGCGATGCCGGTGCCATGCGCCTCGTAATAGGCGATATCTGCCATGCTGCCGCCCATCGCGCGATAGGCCCGGCCCAGCGCGCGCTTTTGCCCAAGCGGGCGCGGGGCAGTCATGCCCATGCCGCGCCCATCGCTGGACGATGCCACCGCCTTGATCGTGGCATAGATCCGGTCGCCGTCGCGCTCGGCATCGACCCGCCGCTTGAGGATGAAGGCCGCAACGCCCTCGGCCAGAACGGTGCCATCGGCGGATTGGTCAAAGGCGCTCAGCCGTCCGCGGCGCGACTAGGGCCGTGACCGAGGAAAAGGCCGTGTAGTGATAGGGCGTCTGGGTCGTGTCGATGCCCGCCATCACCACCAGATTGCTGCGCCCCGAGGTCAATTCGTCCGTCGCCTGTGCCAGCGCCGTGATGCTCGACGCGCAGGCGCTGTCGATGGTGTAATTCGCCCCGCCCAGATCGAAGCGGTTGGCAATGCGCCCGGCGACAACGCTGGTCAGTACGCCCGGAAAGGTCTCTTCGGTCCAGTGCGGGGTGCGGGCGCGAATCTCGCGGACCCCGTCGGCATCCGTCATCAGGGGCGCAAAGGCGCGCACCGTCAGCGCATTGCCCAAAAAGCCGCCCGCATCCTCGCCCCCCACGATGACGGAGGTATTTTCGCGGTCGAACTCGCGGTCGGCGTAACCCGCATCCTCGAAGGCGCGGCGGACGGCCTCGAGCGTCAGGAGCTGCGCGGGCGCGATATGGGGCACGGATTCGGGCGGAATGCCGAAGCGCAGCGGGTCGAACAGCATCGGTTCCATGAAGCCGCCCTAGCGGCTGGTCACGGCACATCGGCGGCCTTGGGGTCGCCCTCGTAGATGCGATAGTCCCAGCGGTCGGCGGGGATCTCGACGATCGAGCTGCGCTTGTCGAGGATGTTGCGCCAAAACCCCTGTGCGTCAGTGGCACCGGGCACGTGAACGGCCATGCCGATTATGGCGACATCGCAGGCGCAGGCGCGGGCTGCAGTCGCATCCTCGCCCCGCAGTGCAAGGGAGGGGTGGTGCAATGCGCCGTCCAGCACCGCGACGGCACCTTCGCTGAGGCTACGGTGCAGCTCGGCCACATCCCTGACCTCGGTGATCAGCGAGGCAGCTTCCCCGGCCATGTACATGCCTTCCGCGCGCTGGTCTTCGGCGGTCACGCAGACAAGGGCACCCTCGTGCCGGCGCAGCCCTTTGCTGGCCAGCCGCAGTAAGCCGAGCAACCAAACCGTCAAGGCCTCGCGGATCGTGTCGGGGTCAAGGCCCTCGGCCAGAAGCGCACGCCGCCGGTCGTGGAAGGTGTCGACGAAGGGCGTCCTGAGACAGCGGTTGGCATGCCCGCGCCCGCTTTCGATGGTGGCAGTATCCGTCGCCTCGACCAGGGCCGCCTGAAAATCCGCGCCGATACCCCCCGTCGCGCACAGCTCGCGCGTCGAAAGATAGGCAGTGCCCATCAGCACGCCTACCCGCGCACCCGCCTCCAGCAATGGCGCAGCAACGGCCATAGCCATCGCGGCGCTTAAGCCGTCGTGAATGCCGCCCGCCAGCAGGATCGACAGATCCTTGATCTTCGGGTGTCGGGCGAGCGTGGTGGCGACGCATTCCCACAGGACCATCGAGTGCAGCGGCCCGACATGGCCGCCACATTCCCGCCCCTCGAGGATCAGCCGCCGCGCGCCGCCATCGACCAGCAGCGTGGCAAGCTGCGCAGTGGGCGCGTGCACATAGGTGCGTATCCCCTCGGCCTCCAGCCGCAGCACCTGATCGGCGCGCCCGCCCGCCAGAATGGCAAAGGGCGGGGCCGCGCGCAGCACCTCGTCGAGCTGTTGGCGGAATTGGTCGGGCGGAAGAAAGCCCAACATGCCCACGCCCCAAGGCTTCCCCTCCAGCGCCTGGCGCGCCTCGGCCAGAAGCGCCGCGATCTCTTCGGCCCTCAGGGCTGCCAGCGCCAACATCGGCAGCCCGCCAGCCTTGCAACACGGCAGCGGCGAAGCCGGGGCGGTCGCTGACCCGCGTCATCGGCCCCTGCACGATGGGATAGAGGCACCCATGCTCTGCAGCCAGCGGCGAATCCGGACCAAGGGCCGCGGCCAGCATCGCGGACTTGGCCCGGGCGTGATGCAGCGCATCGCGGTAGAAGGCGATCACCGGCCCGATCCGCCCGAACCGGTCGCGCAGCTCACGCGCGACGCCGATCCCCTGACCCATCGGCCTAAGCGACCCCGCCGCCAGCGCATCGCCCACCGCTGCAATCCAGCGCGCGCGGCCCGAGGCGGCATCGGGCACCGCGGCTTCGATCCGTCGCGCCTCCTCCTCCAGCGCGCGGGCGCCGGGTTGGGAGGGGTGGAGGAACACGCGGAACGGGGTCCCAAGCGGCGCGCCCAAAGAACTGCCTCGGTGCCGTCAGCGGTGTCGAGCGCGCGCAAAAGCCGAGGGTCGGACCCGACCTCGGGCAGCATCAGCACCTCGTCGGAAAGCAGCACGCCCGAGGCACCGGCCAATGCCAGGCGGTGGCGGTATCGGGCCCGGTTGCTCCACGGTACGATCCACGGCACAAGATCGGGCATCCGCTGCGCCAGCCCCGCCATCCGCTGCGCCAGAATCAGAGCCGCATCCGGCCCCGACCACCCGCCCGCCTCCTCGCCGACGGCGACAAGCCCGGCGATGTCTGGCAAAAGGGCCGCGCGTTCGAGCAGATCGAAGCGCCCGCTTTCCACCAGCACAGGCCCGGAGGCGCTGCCGAGCCGGACCATGTCGAGATCCGCCTCGGTGTAGCAGCGCCGGACCAGCGCAACGCCCGGAAACGCCTCCCGAATGCCGTCCTGCAACCCCGTTTCACCAGCATCAAGCACGATCAAGACCCGATCCCGGGCCGCCAGCGCCTGCGCCGCGTCCAACGCACCCGCCAGCGTAGAAAGCCCGTGCTGCGCGTCGAGAACCACCTTGCCTTGCGCGATCAAAACCGCCGAGACCGCCGCCTTGCGCCGGGCGTCGAGAGCAACATGACAGTCGAATTGCTTGTGTTCCTGCGCCCGAAACTTGTGCAGGTCACGCGAGGTTTCGATCCGCATGTTATCCGATCCCGTTGCTAAGCATGAAACTCTCACAACACACGACGCACGCACACCCCGGACAACAGGTCGGAAAGCCCTGTCCTCTTGCCCCCCGCAGCCTGCCGCAAGCTAACCAGAGAAGGGCAGTTCTTGTAAATCAAAAAGACCGCCCTCAGCACACTGACACGACCCAACTACACCAAGGCGTCCAAGATTCATTAATAATTTGTTAAATTTTTTGGAAGTTTCTCGAGAATTAGCACATGCATGCCGCTTGCCCTTTGAAATCATTTTGATATTTCTTTCTGCACTTGCACTGCTTGGACCCGACGCCGAAAAGTGATCAAACTCCGGGCGGAAAAATCGCCATGCAGGGCGATTACTGTGCACCCATGGAACTTGCGGGGTCGGCCAAGATCTTGCGCGCCCCTGCAAGGGATTTGCGCTCGAAGCTACTTTCGGGTCACAGCAGACTTATCCATAATGAGAGATTTTGGTCTGGCGCATCTCAAACTGCCATTTCGACGCAGTATTGTCGGTGGCGGGACGGAAGAGCCCCAGATCAAGCACCGGCCTAGTTGGTGCCGGGACGCCCCCACACCACAAGGAGCATCCCCGATGACAGACAAGACCCAGACCCCGGCGAGCGACGCCGCAACCCCACCACCACCCAGCCGACCGAGCCGGTCGAAACCGAGGACACGACCATGACCGAGCCGAAAGCGGCTGCGCCCGACCCGAAGGTCGCGGCCAGCGAGACGCGCGCGCAGCCGAAGACGCAGGCAACGCCCGCGCCCGACACCGAAGCGGTTGCCACCCGCGCCCGCGAGGCCGAGCGCGACCGCGTCTCCACGATCTACGACCTCGCAGGCCGCCTGAACCTCGAGCGCGGCTTCGCCGAGGATCTGGTCAAGCGCGGCGTCAGCGTCGACGAGTCCCGCCGCCTGATCCTCGATCAGGTCGCCGCGAAGTACGACGAGACCCGGACCTTCCCCCACGTCTCCGTCCCTCTCGGTGGCCGCGACGAGGGCATCACCCGCCGCGACGCCGTGGCGAATGCGCTGCTGCATCGCTACAGCCCGACGCTGTTCCAGCTGGAAGACGCCGCCCGGCAGTATCGCGGCATGACCCTGCTGGAGCTCGCCCGCGAAAGCCTCGGCAATGCCGGGGTGAACACGCGCGGCCTGTCGCGCGACGAGGTGGCGACGCGCGCGCTGCACTCGACCTCGGACTTCCCCGAGATCCTCTCGGCCGTCACCAACAAGACCCTGCGGCAGGCCTACGAGGCCTACGCCGGATTGCGGCGCTGTCGAGTCTTGAGAGCGGGATCGAGAACCGGGTCCAGAACTCCTTCTGGAACTGGGTCAGCATGGCCCGGGTCGTGACGACCAGGATCCGGTCCGCCCGACCGCGTAGGGCGAGCTCAGAGGTGATCAGGCCCGCCTCCAAGGTTTTCCCGAGGCCGACATCGTCCGCGATCAGAAGCCTTACCCGGTCCTGCGCCAGCGCCCGCTCCACCGGGAGGTGCTGGAAGCTCAGATCGTCAATCGCGGCCCGGCCGAGCGTCAGGGGCGACGCGTCGTCGTCGGTGTCGCCCGGAATGCGGCTGCTAGGTGCAACTTCGTGTCAATCAGACCGGGGGACGTATCCGGGATGAGCCTGACCGCTGCGGGGTCAAGGACGCGAGCACCCTTCTCGAGATCCCAAACGAACCGAGCTTCCTTGTCCCGTACCAAACCACTTAGGCCCCGACAGTGGACCTCCCGAAACCCACGCTTCAGCGTTGAGGTGCCGAGAACCTTCCAGGTGGCGGAGCGGAGGCTGATGACGGACCCAGGAGTGGGGTATGCTGAACTCATGCCCGTTTCTCGATCTTGTCTGACACCGAGCTGGTTGAACTCGACTGTGTGAGCGGGTTGAGCTTCCTCGTCGACCCGGAAACGGACGTCCTGTATCTGATTGGCCCAGTTGGAAGCCAGATGCGGCTCAGTAGCAACTGAAGACTTGGCCCACACTCATCTCCGAGGGGCGAAGAAACCCGGATCTGTTCATGTCTTCCTCCTCCGCATCCAATGCCTATCGAGCTTGATTTTGGAACATTTCCTATCCGGAACAAGCCTTTCTTTCAGATCATCTGGCACGACGGATCATCCTTCCAGCGCAGCCAGACCGTCGGGCGCATCTCCGCCTCGGACAGAAAGGTGCGGACCGAAAAGAGGGGCACACGCCCGGTGTCGTTGGACAGGCCCCAATCCAGGTCGAGCGCCATCTCGTCATGCCCCCGGCCCAGAGGCCGGGCCATCACGGCGGGGTAGTACTCGTCGCCCGCCTCTTCGATGCGCGCCCCCCTCCCCCAACCCCGGAGGATCGCCTGCGCCTCGGCATCCACATGCCGGGGGAACGTAGCGCCAAGGTCCACGGCTGACCGCTCGATCAGCCGTTCCAATGCGTGGGCGCAGAAACTGATGGCGGAAAGCTGAAGGCCGAGAAGGGAACCGGTCATCCCGACGGTTGCCCGCAGATAGACCAGGCTGGGTTCCCGGAACATCGTCTTGCCCTCGACCTGCGCTTCGACCTCGTGCGCGGCGCGGGTGGTGAAGCTAAGGGACCGGCCGTTCCGCGCCATAGACACGCACACCACGCCGGGGCGGCCCTTAAGCCGCAGAGCCAGCCGTGCGACCGCCTTGGCGTTCGGTCGGAGACCGGCGGCCATGCGGAAGAGCCCGGGCATGTCGGGCGCAGTCCGTTCCGCCATGGCGATGGCCTGCCGAGCGAACCCGCGCTTGAGCGAGACACGACGGGCGGGCGAACGGGCAAAGGCGGCGTGGTTCATTTGCATCTGAGGTCTCCGTCAGGGGCGGGAATGATGGTTAAGGAATCGTCAACACCCCAAATCTGGAGCATGAAGGTGGCAAATCCTGTCACGTGACACGCGCGTCTTCAGGTCCTTTCCGCGCGAAGCCGAACGTCCTCGGGTGACCGAGCTTGCGACTGGCCAATCAGAGGCAGCTGGGCGAGCGGTTTCCGGTGGGCCTTACCCCAGCACCCACCCCGCAAAAGTCGCGAGGGGAGCTGATTTCCCCATTATGGCCGACTTATCATGCCTGTGTCTCTCTGCTCGCCTCTCAAAAGTTCGTCATATTGATACCAGTCGCGCTCGGACCAATCCTGCGAGAGCGATCCGATCCCATAACCGCAAGAGCGCCACGCATATCTTTCCGTTATTTCAGCAAGACTGGCACGGCATTCCATGAGTAGGCTTGAAAGCAACCCATTGTGAGGGGAGTCAGCTAGAAAAATTTCCGCCGCGACCCGCCCCCTACCACTCGGATCACTGGCGTCCGGCGCATTGGCCAGCCGTTCTCCCAGAAGCTGAATTGCACGCCCGTCGAGATAGGAAATCTCGGAACCGGCTCGATCGAGAAGATGAAGACAAAAGGCGGCTTCCTGTTCATCTGCTGGCTGGATTCTGAGAGCCATCACGGCCAATACCGATACCGGAATGAGAGAAAACATTCCAACAAGTATAGCTGTGATCAATTTGGATCGGTGTGTTAAATTTTTCATCCGGGCACCTCTAAGAAAGAATGAATGATGCCAGCCGACTTTCCACGAGTTCTTCCTCGACGAGGATATAGATGTCGTCAGGTGGTGTGGACAGCCCGAAGCGCATGATCCCTGGATCAACCCCCATCTCGATCAGGTACTCCATGGTCCGCGCCTGATTGTGCTGGATATCCTCGACGGCGAAAAAGACCGGCATGTAGCCCGGCGTGTCGTAGTAGTGCTGATGAAGCCCCACGAGGCCACGCAACGATACGCGACGCTCGGATCCGCCGGCGAGGATATAGGGGCATGCGGACATGCAGGCGGTCCCGGGCACAATCATCGTCGTCATCTCGCGGGCGCGGAGGCTCCGTCCGATCGTCAGGGCTTCGTCGACGATGCCGCCGGGGCTGTTCAGCGCGACTTGGGTCGGCACCACTGCCAGGCCGGAAACGAAGGCCTCGAAGCGGTCGGCATCACCAGCAACGATCGGCCCGTTCAAGAGCAGGACCGGTCCATAATCAGCAGCGTCCTCGACGCTGAATGTGAGCCGAGCCGGAAGCGCCTCCGGCAGCGTGATCCAGGGCGCCCCCCCGGGATCTGCGAAACGCGGTACCACGCGAGAGGGCTCATGGCGACGCACCTGATCGCCGGGCGCGACCGGGCCAGTTGGCTGGGGTGCGGCAAGATCGATCGTTCGCTCGAGGCTCCAACGATGATCCACATCCGTCAAAAGGACCAACCCGGCGACGAGCACCTGCGCGACAAGCGCCAGCTTCAGTCCAACCCGTATCGTGGCCCCCGCCTTTGGCCCTGTCTCGATCTGCGGTTCTGTTTCAGCTCGCATCAGACATCTTGCCTTCTGGTGCATTACGGTCGCCCTGCAAGCGCCTGAGGATCTCGCTATCGGCATCTCCCATCGAGGCCTCGACATCCCGCATGGCATTCATGGCCGCCTTGAGATCGGCCAGCGTCAGGGTCTCCTCGATGCTGAGCCCGTCGCGTCCATTCCGGATCGCCGCCTGCGTCACGGCCAGCACGAAGACCAGCACGCCCGGCAGAAGGTCGATGGCGATGGCGCCGGCCCAGGAAGGCACGAAACTGCCGGCGTACCGGATGACCGCGTCCGCACTGGAGATCGGGTTGTAGGCCGTCTCCTGGGGCGGCTCCATCGCCAGCACCTCGTCTGCCGCATTCGCGAGGCTTTCGCTGAGACGCTCCACGGAAGCCACGACGGCGACCATCGTCTCCGATTGGGTGCTGCGCATGGAAACCGTGCTTCCATCGAGCTCGGGCAAGATGATGCTGGCAGGTAGATCAGCTGCAGCCCGGGCCACGAGGGGCGCGACGGAGTACTGGTTGAGGCTCGCGATCACACCCGCAAGGCGGACGCTTTCCTCGGAGAAGGTGACGGATCGCTGCTCAACGGGCCCGGCTCCCACAGTGAGGGCGCGCATCTGACCGAGCAGGCGGTTGCCTTCATCGTAGGCTTCTTCGATCAGTGGGTCTTGTGCGTCGATCATCTCCTCGAGACCGCGCAGCCGATCCGCGGTCTGCGCCAGAAGTCGCGATACCGCACCCTCCCCCGCAACTCCGGTCGTCCCGCCCTCGCGCACTTCGCGCTCAGATAGCTCCTCGAAGGTTCGGCGGGTGCGCTCGACATCGCGTCCCAGCGCCTGTCCGGTCAGCGCGATATCATGGGCCTGCTCGAGCGCCGCCTGATATTCCTGCACGGTATTGGCGAGATGCTGCTCGACCGCCGCCGATCCGGCAAGCGCGGCCGCGTTCAGCCAGCTCGACATCGCAATGATCGCAAGCGACCCGACCAGCATCGAAAGGGTCAGACTCAGAAAGCCGCTCGCGCTGCGCATGGACGGCAACAGTCGCAGCAGATAGCTCCAGAATACGAAGATGCCGACCGAGACGGCGATGGAATAGGCGACCGCCGCGAAGAAGCTCATCGCGCCCGTGTCCTCGAGGAGCGAAGACACGCCGAGGTAGGTGTAGATCCCCGAGGCGACCGCAAGCACACCCAGCGCGGCCGGCGTGATCGTATCGAGCCAGGCGAGATGGCCCTCAAGCTCGCGGGCGGTCCGGAGCCCGTTGCTTTCGGAAGCTGTCAGACGGCGGTTATGGCTGGTCATGCGCAAGGGTCCCATTTTCCGATGTTGCGAGCGGCGCATCCGTGCGGCGCAGATCCTCCACTTCCGTGATGACGCCGTTCTCCAGGAGGATCTCCGCTTCAGGGGTCCACATTTCGTGGGCGCCGTAGGACATCGCTTCCAGAGTGAAATCGAGCGTGACACCGCGAGAGGTCATGAACGCGAAGATTTCGCGCATATCGGTCAAGGCGACATCATAGATCCATTCTAGGTAGTCGAATGAACTCTCCCAGCCGCGGGCAGCCCTGCTCGCGAGGTAGTAGGCGCGCTCTTCCTCGCCTATCACATAGGGGCGGTGAAACCCGAGCTGCGCGCCCTCAGCCAGTGTACGCGTCTCTCCGGCCAGAAAGATCCGGGCACAGGCACTCAGGCATTCTCCGAACGCCCGTGTGTCGAGGCCGAAACGAAGGATTGTCTCGGCAATATCGACACTTGCCGGACCAGAACCACCCTCGCCCGATACGGAAATCAGCGAGAGCTGTGTGTTTTCCATGACGTAAAGGCGAAATTCGCTGACATCACGTCGGATCAACCCATAGGAGTCCGCCTCATCAGTATAAGGGATTTCCATGTTGAAGATCAGTTCGTGGCCGTTTTCCGTCCAACGTACTTCAGCTAGGCCCATCACAGGCCACAGCGTTACGATAGCGTAGACCACCATCATTAAATTATGCACGACCGGGCGCGCCACATGGGACACAAGCATCTCCTCTGTCATAGTAATATATCTTTAATCCATCTCGAGGCCCTGAGAGTGGGTTTCTCATTCTTCATCTTTGCACAGCGCTGCGCGGTCTAGACATTAGTGGCGAACAGCACACCGTGACTTTTGGCGAGCAAGATGGATTTGGGTCATGATATACCCAAACGGTGCTTTCGTAGTGCGCTCACGCGACGTAAAGTTTCTACATCGGTAATGCCAAGCTTTTGTGCTGGCGAAGAGATTGTCCGCGTCTCGACGGAGGGTACCCGGCAGGTAGAATGTCAACTTGATGTGCGCACCCGGTAGGATCCGCGGCGTAGTTGCTTGCTGGACTTGACGCACACCAAGTCAACCCGTCCACCTCCGCGTCCTATTAACGGTTCGGGTGGCGCGGAGTTCATTTCGGAGTGCCGCCTTTGCATCTTCCTTTTCTTGTTTACGCAAGTGCCTGATCGCAAGAAGAACTGTCTTGCGTAAATCTTTTTCATTCCATATGCGTCCCGCGAGCTCTCGTTCAGCAATGCGCCAGGCCGAAGACCGCTCAACTCCTTTTCTCAAGTTATCATTGTAAGTATGATTGGCGATCTTGATCAGGTCCTTCAACTTGTCTTTCGTATCAAGTAATACATCAAAATCTTTACCAATGAGTGATATCTCAATCGCATCGACGAACTTGCCAGATATTAGTTTGCAAGCGCCACAATCGGGATCTGGATTATTCCAGCTCTTGTGAATCGCCGTTGGGGATTCACACATACGACAACTTGTCTTAATCCAATCTGACGGCACGGCACGGGCCTCATCTGCTCATTGAAAAGGATTCTCACGATTGGTAGAGATGATTATCCTTTTTAATTCTTCCGGTTTAATATGATACCATTCTATGGAATCACCTGCTGCGTTCCTCACTGTCCGAAGCCCCGATATCTTGTCGGCTACTCGCTTCTCCAAAGCGAAAGGCTCCCCGCAATCGATTGAGAAAAACGTCGCTACACCATAACCATACTTTGATTCATATGCTGCGCAACGTTCATACATCGACATTGTTGTTGCGCCAAGCTTGCATTCCCCAGGGCGCGACCTTGATGTAAGAATATAGACCGTACCTGGACGATCATTGTAGCGATGGGCGATTTCATGAGGAACACTCACAAAGTAGTTACCGGTCCGAACGGCTTTTTCGGCTCTATCGGCATAGAAAACACTTATTCGTGGCATCGCCCTCTCCATTTTTTGGAGTTCCGCTATGATCCCCAGCAACTCCTTCTTTGGCCTTGGTTCGTGCCATAGCTGGCGCGATGTGGAGTACGCCTTCGCCTTCAGCGGGCAGATCGGATCGCGATAGGATCGCTGATAAAAGGCCTTGCTGATATCATATAGATTAACCTGATCCATCCCCAACGATCCACTTTCCTATATTATTCACTGTCAGATATTTCTCTGTTTTTATTTTTGGAAGCTATCGCATCATCTTTTTAAGGCGGGACCTGAGATACTTCCCAGCACGGCGGTCACTTGGGGTCGATCCGGTTATCGCAAATCCAAAGTTTGTCATGATCCGGATGTTGCCGCTTCCGAGGTAGTCAATCCCAAGGAACTCCAAGCCAAGGGATTCGACTGTTTTCCTGACCTCTCTTTCGTGCCTTCTCATTTCAGGACTCCTTTGAGGTATGCGGGGCTTCAGCGGCCCAGAGTGAAGTTAATATGCGGTTCGCCGTTTCGAGATCCGGGATGCCGCGACACAAGATGGCCCCCGGCGCCGCTTCGTTCGGGAAATGAACGACGGCATAGCCGGATTTCATCGCCAGGACGCGACCCACGCGCATCGCCTCGATCTCGGCCGAGAGTGTCCGGACCTCGCGACGCAGATCGATGATCTTGTCCATGTAGGCGGGGACCTCGGACTTCTCATTCTTCGCATTGAGCCAGGTGCTGACCAGCGATGGCGACAACTCATACTCGTCGGCGAGACGCTTCTGCGTCCCTTCGAAAAAGTCGTCGATGAACTGGCGCAGCTTCTCTGACCTGGTTGGTGGTTGCGTCATCCGAGCGCTCCGGTGGTTATGTTTCGGCGATGACGGGAAAGTGGCACTCAAATGAACATTTGTCAAGCAAAAGTTCTGTACAAAAAATGTTAGCGCTAACATATTTTCCATTAGTACACAGTAGTAGAAAAACGTCACCATGATGGATCCAGCGTTGCTCGAAGTTTTAGATCGCGCATAATCTATGAGCCTTCGGCGATGGTCAGGAGGCGGTTATGCGTACAGTATAACTTTGACCAAAAACGGTCGTTTTTGACCGGGCCGTCCTGCCCTGCCGGATTTCAACAGCTTGACCGGGACAAAAACCCATGACAAAACCGATCATGTTTTGGGAGGGTTTTGTCCATGATTTTAGGGTATGCGCGGGTCTCGACCAAGGACCAGAACCTCGACGGGCAGCGGGACGCCCTCGCCGCCGTCGGCGCCGAACGGATTTTCGCGGACACGATCACGGGGACCGCCCGGGTCCGGCCGGAGCTGGACCGGCTGTTGACAGAACTCCGGCCCGGAGATGTGGTCGTCGTCACGAAGTATGACCGCCTCGCCCGGAGCCTGAAAGATCTCCTCGAGATCGTCGAGTTGATCCAAGCGAAGGGCGCGGGTTTCCGGTCTCTCGGGGAGGATATCGACACGACCAGCCCAGCCGGGAGGCTGGTGTTTCATGTTTTCGCATCGATCGCCCAGTTTGAGCGGGAGCGGATCGTGGAACGGACCAAAGAAGGTCTGGAGGCGGCCCGGAAACGGGGCCGGGTCGGGGGTAGGCCCCCTGCCCTCTCACCCGCTCAGAAGATCGAGGTAAAACGGATGAGAGACGTGGAGCATCGGTCCATTCCCGAGATCGCTGACCTATTTAAGGTCAGCGACAAAACGATCCGGCGGGTGGTCTGATCGGTGATGGGTGCTGGGCCTGACAGCACGACCGAGGTCCTCGCCGGACTGGTGGAACGGGTCACCTTCCACAGCGAAGAAAGCGGTTTTTGCGTCCTGCGCGTGAAGGCCCGGGGCCACCGGGATCTGGTGACCACGGTCGGACATGCCGCGATGATCTCGGCGGGGGAATGGATCACCGCGTCCGGGATCTGGCTGAACGACAGGACCCACGGGCTCCAGTTCAAGGCACATTTTCTGAAGACTTCCGCCCCCTCTACGGTGGAGGGGATCGAGAAGTATCTCGGCTCCGGCATGATCCGCGGGATCGGACCGGTCTATGCGAAGCGGCTGGTCCGCGCCTTCGGCAAGGACGTGTTCGACATCATCGAGGCCAACCCGGAGCGCCTGCGCGAGGTGACTGGTATCGGGCCGAAGCGGGCAGACAAGATCACCGCCGGATGGGCGGATCAGAAGGTCATCCGGGAGATCATGGTGTTCCTGTACCAGCACGGGGTTGGTACGGCCCGGGCCGTACGGATCCCTGTTCAGGCCTTCGGGAACCCCGCCCCGGCTCAGGATATGCTCCAGCACGCATCGCCCGTGGCGATCCTGCACAAGGCCCAGGACAGCGCGTTGCTCTGGCAAAGGGTTGCCGTGTCCAAAGCCGTAAAACCGCTTCCAGACATGCAGGGCGGCATCCTGCCACCCTGTAGGTCGCCGACGGACAATGACCGCGGTCAATAGCTCGGTCTCAGTCAGCGTCGAGACCCGAAAGGCCTCAAGGAGTTGCGCGTCATCAAGTTGATCGGGATCGATCGATCGGGACTTGACGGGTGTCTCCTTGCCATGGGCGACTGTCTGAGACGGGGCCGCTGTCGGTCCGCTGAACAGATCGAGTTGTCGTGGGTCAGGGCGGCGCATGCTACATCCTCTGGCGCAGTGACCAAGAAGGACCATGCAAGGAACGGGCGTGTCTACCTGGAACATCCCGAAATTCGGTTCTTGACCCTGTCAGTGACAGCCGGAATGGTGATCAGCGATCTGGCCGCGTGCTCAAGGCCGGAGCCTCGGGGACATAGGAGATCCACGATCATGGCGCAGTTCGAGGAGATCTGGCGCGAGCAGTGCGAGGCGACGATCGCGATCCAGTCGAGGCACGGGGAGCGCGCTGCCCTTGATTATCTGATTGGGGAGAAACTCCTGCTGTTCACCTCGACCGCCAGAACGCGACCGGAGTTCGCTGCTCAGCTTCCTGCCTTTGTCGCCCGCGTGCGCGAGATGTTCCCCCGGAAGGTGATCTCCAACTATATCGAAGAGCTTGAAGCTCGCCTGACGGAGGAGAGTCATCAGGTGGATGCAGACGACGTTTTCTTGGAAACGGCCGCAGTCGGCGACCTGACCAGCCTGCTTCAGATCGCTGACCTGCTGCGGGCGGAGAACCTCGGAACGGCGTGATCACGCATCGGGTGCCCCGAGCGGGTCGAACGAACGGATTGCGGGCGCGGATTCGTCACCGCCAGTTCCGGCCCGGGGTGATCATGTCGAGGACATGGACCTCACCTATGGATGGACGATGTTCGTAGAGGAAGACATAGCTCTCCAGCGGGAACATCCGCACCTCGCCCTGGAAGACCGGACCGGCATCGGGGAAGGTGCTGAGGGTCTCGACCAGGCGTTTCTGGATCCGCTCCAGGAAATCGAGGACGGTCGGGATGCGGTCCACATCCACATGGTCGATGAGTTCGACCAGCGCTGCGTCGACTGCCGGGGCGAAGAGGACGGTGGCGGGCTGCATGGGCTGTGTGAATCAAGATACGCGGCGCAGGGCGCGATCACGCAGGCTCGCGAAATACGTCGCATCGGCCACGATGCCGTCGCCTACGGCGATCGCCTTGCGGCTTACTCTCGACGCGCCGGTTCAGGTCAACCTGCGCCATCAGCGCGTCAAGGAGGCCCAGCTTAGCTTAGCAGCCACGTCCTCTTTCAGGGGGGTAGCCAGGAAGGTGTCGGCAAGGGCGCGCACGTCCTCCATCGAGAACATCGCGGCGACTTCGCGGCGGTTCTTCGTGACGGCGACCGGCTCGCGGAGGGCGGCCTCCAGGAGCTGTCCGAAGGAATTCTTGGCCTCAACGGCGGTCATGGTTTTCATCGGCGATCCCTGAGGTGGTCCTTACTGGCTAATATAGCTCGAATGGCCAGTCATATCCACCCTGCCCTTCCAGGCTACTCGTAGCCCCGCTTCGCCTTCTTCATCAGGATGTCGAACCGGGCGTCCTTCGCGGCGGCCTCAGTGTCGAGCCAGTCGACCCGGACCTGTCCGGGCTGACCGATCCGGCCCCATTCCCGGACGAGGGACCAGTCCCCAAAAGACCGGGCGCGATCTCCATCCGATAGAACCGGTGCAAGTTCTGCGAGGCGTCGGTACGGGTCAGGTCCATCCCTACCCCCACATCCGCGTCGCGATGTGCTGTTCTTCCGTAAGCATCCGGCGGGAGCCGCGGGATTTGGCGTTGATCAGGATGATCTGCCCTTGGCTGGGTTTTTCCGTGGTCTTGGGGCCCATTTCTTGGCGAGGTATTCAAGCGACCCGACCAGCATCGAAAGGGTCAGACTCAGAAAGCCGCTCGCGCTGCGCATGGACGGCAACAGTCGCAGCAGATAGCTCCAGAATACGAAGATGCCGACCGAGACGGCGATGGAATAGGCGACCGCCGCGAAGAAGCTCATCGCGCCCGTGTCCTCGAGGAGCGAAGACACGCCGAGGTAGGTGTAGATCCCCGAGGCGACCGCAAGCACACCCAGCGCGGCGCGCTGTGATCGTATCGAGCCAGGCGAGATGGCCCTCAAGCTCGCGGGCGGTCCGGAGCCCCTTGCTTTCGGAAGCTGTCAGACGGCGGTTATGGCTGGTCATGCGCAAGGGTCCCATTTTCCGATGTTGCGAGCGGCGCATCCGTGCGGCGCAGATCCTCCACTTCCGTGATGACGCCGTTCTCCAGGAGGATCTCCGCTTCAGGGGTCCACATTTCGTGGGCGCCGTAGGACATCGCTTCCAGAGTGAAATCGAGCGTGACACCGCGAGAGGTCATGAACGCGAAGATTTCGCGCATATCGGTCAAGGCGACATCATAGATCCATTCTAGGTAGTCGAATGAACTCTCCCAGCCGCGGGCAGCCCTGCTCGCGAGGTGGTCAGGCGCGCTTCCTCGCTCGCCTATCACATAGGGGCGGTGAAACCCAGGCTGCGCGCCCTCAGCCAGTGTACGCGTCTCTCCGGCCAGAAGGATCCGGGCACAGGCACTCAGGCATTCTCCGAACGCCCGTGTGTCGAGGCCGAAACGAAGGATTGTCTCGGCGATGGCTCTACCCGCTTGCTTGAAACCCCCACCGCCCGAAACAGAAATGAGCGAGAGTTGCGTGTTTTCCATGACGTAAAGGCGGAATTCCGTGACATCACGTGGAATCAACTCATCGGAGTCAGGATCATCCGGATAAGGGATTTCCATGTTGAAGATCAGTTCGTGGCCGTTTTCCGTCCAACGGCTCTCGGCACTGACGATGGACGGCATCACTGCCAGGAACAGACAGATTCCAAGCGCGCGCAGATCCTTGATCGTATCGGAAATCGGCATGAGGGAAATCCCGTGGGTCATGGCAGCAACTCCAGAACCCATCGGGGAGCATTCCTGAGCGCCCGGCGTGCAAATCTTCGGGAGAGGCGCGTGTTGAGTTTTCTGGCAAGCAGCCCGAGCGCAAGCACATGCTCGTCGGACAGCACATCGACCGCCCCTGAGGCATGTCGCGGATCACTAATGATCTGGCTTGCCAAACGATCCAGCTCCTGCCGCTGCGCATCATTGAGCGCACGATAATCGCCAGCAAGGAACGCATCCCCGAAGAAATCCCACGCCACTTTCCGGAACAGCACGACGGGCTCGGGAAGCTCTCGCCCTGCGCGGTTGAAGAAACCCGCCAGGGCACCCCATCGCATGTGACTGTTACGGCCCGCGCCCCGCTGATCCTTGTAAATAGCTGCGCGCAAACGGGAATACGCCTCGGGTGTTGGCAAAGAGGGCGCGGGCCGAGCGGCAACAAATTCACCGCTGAAGAGGCGTTCCGGCACCATCATGAGGGGCACTTTTCTCACTTGGGCGAAGCCATCACTCGGGCTCCCGGATTCGTCGATCAAGACGAGGCTGGTGCCATGGGTGCAGAGCGTATGCGCTCGGGCCCATGCACTTGCTGCAGGCGCATCCAGAAGGGGCAACGCCAAAGCGGCGGCGAAGCTTCCGACGTCATCACAGGTCCCGGCGCCACCAGCGAGCTTGTCCGCGATCCAGGTCGCATCGATCTGCACGCCACCACGAAATGTGCGCACGTGCTCCGGCCCTTCCGGTCCAATCCCACCATCCGTAACCGCTCGCCGCTGACGCAAGGTCGCCAGCGCGGGATCGCAAGGCGGCCGCCACATCCCGCCCGGGCGCGAAGAAGACCTGGCCGCCCGTAAGCGCACATAAATGCCCTATGTTAGCGTCAAGGCTATGGGGACCGGCGAGGATGGCGGAGATCCGCGCCCCGCAGCCTTTCAGATCATCGACCATATGGGCCCAGGTCTCGCCGTCCGTCAGGACGAGCAAGTCCCCTGCCCCGACCTCGAGCGCTGCACGGATGGCGTCGGCCATTTCGGTACCGCCCGCCGGTCGTTCCAGCCGCGTGACAAGATCCGCGCTGTGCGCTCCTGCAGCTTCCCCAAGACATTGAGGGGATGTCTCGAACTGCCACAGCGTGATCCGATCCTCGTCCGCCAACTCGCTGAAAACTTCCGCGAGCCCGTCCCGCATGGCCTCCCAGATGCTGCAATCCCCCGACCGGATCGCACCGATTGTGGACCCCGAGCGATCAACGAGGACATGCAACGCAAACGCGCCAGCCTCTTGGCCGATAGGGGTCATGGATAGCGCGACGGCACGCCCATCCGCAGCACGCCCGGCAAGTCTTCCGAACATCCCGCCCTCGATCCGGAGTTCGATCGCGCGGTCGAGCAGGATCTCGACCGCTTCCCCGGGCTGGACCCTCCGCCCGTCAAGAATCGCCTGTCCCTGATCGACAGTCACTGTCAGGACGGCTTCATGACGCACAGCCGCCGAGGCAATCAGGTCATCTGCTACTAGCAAGAAAGGCGACGCCCCGTAGATTTGGCCCGCGGTCATCGGGAGCCGCAGAAACGGCACGCCACGCATCGCTGAGCGGAACCACCTGCTCCAGTTCGACTGCGACCTCTGCGCCCGGCGGGATTGCGCCAACCGAGAGCATGTGGATGCCGCGCAGAAGTTCTTCGTGGAGGATACTCAGCCGTCCCTCATCGAGGCCAGCCTCATAGGTCTCCCGGGCGACAACCTGTTCCCGCGCGACAGCGACCAGTCTTCGGCCTCCGATGGTGGCAACGAGACCGCAGAGCACGGCATCAAACCCCACCGGAAAGGTCATCACCGCCTCGATCGGCGCATCCTCCGCATTCCGGAAACTGCGGACGGTCCGGACAGTGGCGAGGCCGGACCTGATCACGACATCAGTATTGGTACGCAGGAGCGGCATCGGCACAGGGGTGCCATTGCGGAACGTGCTCATCCCTTCGTTGAGGGTTTCGAGGCGATGGCCCAAAGTCATCCCGTGCATGGTCTACTCATCCCCCTTGTAGGTATCGAGTGCCGTCCGGACCGCGGCCAGAATGGCATCCACATCGAGATCGGCGGGGGACAGCGATGGGTCTACCCGCACCTCCACGCCATGTTCTTGAACGATCGGCACGGCACCATCGAAAGCCATCAGGACCTTGATGGACCCGGGCTTCATCCCGAGACGGTGCAGCGCGAGATAGCGCAGCCCTTTCGAGACATGTTCTTCGCCATACCCGTCAGCGCCGCGCCCCGTTCGCGCCGCCGGAGGCAAGATACCCTCGGCGATCATGAAGCGGATCTGGCGAGGTGGAACCCTCAACCGGTCAGCAAGCTCGGACAGAGTCATGATCACCCGCACCACAAACCGCGGGGCGCCAAAACCCCATTGCGACAAGAAGTATGTCGAGTTTTTTGCGCCGTCAAGAAACATGACAAGATCCTTGTCGCTTTTTTGTCGGGTTAGCGAAAGCACACTGGACGCAGATCATCGAGGTTGTCCCGGGATCAGGCATCAGCGGGCCCCGCGCGATACGGAGAACGCCCCGGCTTTCGCGATGGGCGACGCGCCTCTGCTCACCGGCAGTATCCCGCCCGCATCAGCCGCGCCCGCGCGGCCGGGGTTTCGAGGTTGCTATAGCGCCCTCCGGAATACCGACGGCAGTCCAGGGCATGGCCGTTTGCGATCGCGATGGCACCGATGTCCTGCCCGTCGAGATAGCAGACCCCGACCCATCGATCGTAGGTCCGATCCCCGTTCAACGTGCAGGCGACCGTTCGACCTCGGACAAGCCGATCCATGAAGGCCCTTGCGTCGCGGCCGACCATGCTCGAAGTCTCGGGTCCATCGACGCCATTCAGGCGAACGGGGGTACCGGCAACGACGATGGTATCCACATCCCGCACCACCGTCACACGGCCTTCGATGACACGGTCCGCATATGCAGGGTTACCCGCAACGGCCAGGAAGACCGCCACAAGAAGTCGAAAAAGCCCTCGGGCGGAATCCGGTCCAATCCGGCTCATGAGGATTGCCCCCCATGGTCCCTAAAATTCAACTCCTCGATGAGCGCATCGGCGTACCAGACAGCCGCCTCGGCCCAATCGTCAGGAGTGCCCGGAACGTCTCGGGCGACCAGCCCCG